>CAZFEC010000041.1:10545-29859 GCA_964517435.1 uncultured Bacteroidia bacterium
CATCTGGAACCGCCGACAACGTTGTGCGTGTCTGCACCCAGAGGTGAAGTATGATATTCAAACTCGCTATACGCAATCTACTGGGAGCAGGCCTCAGGACCTGGCTTAACGCCTTCATCCTTTCCCTCTCCTTCGTGACCATCATCTGGTCGCAGGGGGTCTACCAGGGGATGCAGATCAACGCCACGCATAATATGATCGCCATGGAGATAGGCGGCGGCCAGTACCGGCATCCCGCCTGGGATCCCTACGATCCGCTGTCGCTGCCGGACGCACACGGCCCGATCCCGGCGCCGCTGGGGCGGCTGATCGAGGCGGAGCAGGCAACCGCCCTGCTGGTGTCTACCGGCACCATCTATCCGGAGGGACGACCCCAGCCGGTGCTGTTGAAAGGGATCGACCCGGTGCAGCAGACGCTGGAACTGCCCCCCATCCTGCCCTCCCCGCAGGCGAACCTGACGCCGGCGATGCTCGGACGGCTGATGTCGGAATCGATCGGCCTGGGCGAAGGGGATCGTATTGTGTTGCGTTGGCGTGATACAAACGGCGTCTTCGACGCCAGAGAGTTCCTGATCACTACGGTCTTCCAGGCGCCAGTGCCCACCGTCGATATCGGTCAGGTCTGGTTGCCCCTGCCGGCCCTGCAGGAGATGCTGGCGGCACCCTCCGAGGCAACGCTGGTCGTGCTTTCTCCCGACACGACACCGTTGACCACCGAGACCGATTGGATCCTCCGCGACCACGATTATCTGCTGGCCGACCTCAGAGCCATGGTGCGTTCCAAGTCGGCCGGCGCTTCGATCATGTATGCGTTGCTGCTGTTCCTGGCGCTGATCGCCGTTTTCGACACCCAGGTGCTGTCGATCTGGCGGCGGCGGCGTGAGATGGGCACCATGCTGGCACTGGGCTTGACCCGCGGAACCCTGATCCGCCTGTTCACCCTGGAGGGGGCATTGCACGGCGTCGGCGCCGGGCTGCTGGCCCTGCTCTACGGCTGGCCGCTCATTTACTGGACCGCGAGCAAAGGCTTCGCACTGCCGGAGGCGTCACAGAGCTTTCAGTTCGCCATCGGGCAGCGTCTCTTTCCGGTGTACACTCTGCAGCTGGTCCTGGCCACGACGCTGCTGGTGTTGCTCGCCGTCACCATCGTCAGTTACCTGCCGACACGTCGCATCAGCCGTCTGAATCCGGTCGACGCCCTGCGGGGGAGGCGGGAATGATACGCTTTCTCATCAAGGGATTGCGGCGCGACCGCTCCCGCAGCCTGTTTCCGGTGCTGACCGTCATCGCCGGCGTAGCGATATCGGTGTTCATGTATTGCTTCATGAGCGGCATGCGCAACGACGCCATCAGCACCAACGCGGCTTTCCAGACCGGCCACCTGCGCATTACCAGTGAAGCGTATCACAAACTGGAACACCAGCTGCCGGTGGATCTGGCGCTGTTGGAGACCGGCGCCCTGCTGGCAGAGCTGCGCGAGGCACATCCTGCTGTGGAATGGGTGCCGCGCATCCGTTTCGGCTGTCTGCTGGATGTGCCGGACGCCCGGGGTGAAACCCGCGCGCAGGGCCCCGCCCTGGGTTTGGCGGTCGATCTGTACAACAGTGAAGCGGAGAGCGAGCGTTTGAATCTGCGCAGTTCGCTGGTGCGGGGCGAAATGCCGGCCGCCGCGGATGAGATCATCCTCAGCGAACAGGTGGCTCAACAGCTGGACCTGGAGCCGGGCGGAACGGTGACGCTGATCGGCGCGACGGTTTTCGGCAGCACCAGCATGGCTAATTTCCGTCTGGCGGGAACCGTGCAGTTCGGGATCCCCGCCATCGACCGTGGCGGATTTATCCTCGACCTGCAAGCGGCGCGCACTTTTCTCGACCTGACGGACGGCGCTACGGAGATACTGGGGCTCTACCGTTCCGGTTTCTACGATATGGCGGCGGCCGAACTGCTGGCGGTCGATTTCAACGTCCACTATCAGGATGTCGACGACGAGTTCTCACCGCGGATGCTGCCCCTGCACCAGCAGAGTATCGTCGGTCAGATGCTGCGGTTGTGGCAGATGTTTTCCAGCGTACTGGTGGCGGTATTCGTTTTTATCATGTCGATCGTGCTCTGGAACAGCGGCCTGATGGGCAGCCTGCGCCGTTATGGCGAGATCGGCATCCGGCTCGCTTTCGGTGAGAACAAGCATCAACTCTATCGGTCGCTGCTGTACGAGTCGATCTGTATCGGTCTGGTCGGATCGCTGCTGGGCTGTGCCATCGGCCTGGGCTTTGGCTACTGGATGCAGGTGCAGGGTATCGACTACGGTTACGCCTTCAAGAACGCGTCTATGGTTTTGAGCAGCGTGATGCGGGCGCGGGTCACCCCGGCGGCTTTCTTCATCGGCTTCATTCCCGGTTTGCTCTCCCCCCTGCTGGGCACGCTGATTTCAGGCCTCGCTGTCTACCGGCGCCAGACCGCTCAACTGTTCAAGGAGTTGGAAGTATGAACCCGCGCGGGATTATGCCACTGACGGTATTCGCCGGCCTGCTGCTCTGGGGATTTGTATCACAGCTGCCTGCGCAACCTACCGGCGAAGAGCTGCTGGAGCAGATCGACGCCAACATGATCTCCTCCAGCCAGCAGAGCGTATTCAGTATGACGATCCAGACCCGCCGCGGCAGTCGCACTATCCGGGCGCAGAGTTGGGCGGAAGGAAACAGCAACTCCTTCACCGAATTCCTGGCGCCGCCACGCGAACGGGGCGTCAAGATGTTGAAACTGGAAGATCAACTCTGGACCTATCACCCCGGCACCGACCGGGTGATACGAATCGCCGGCCACCTGCTCCGGCAGTCGGTAATGGGATCCGATCTCTCCTATGAAGACCTGTTGGACAACCGGGAGCTGCTGGAGTACTACCAGGCGACGTTCAGCGGCGTCGACACGGTGGACAACCGCGACTGCTGGGTATTGGAATTGACGACGCGCGCGGGGATGGAAACCGCGTATCACACCCGGAAGATCTGGGTTGACCGGGAGCGCCTGCTGCCACTGCGGGAGGAGCGCTACGGCAGTAGCGGCAAGTTGTTGAAGCAGACCGGTATCACGGAGGTTTTCCAGCAGGAGGGACGCTGGTATCCCCGCCGGATGTACTTCCGGGACATGTTGAAAACGGGCGAGGGTACGCAAATCGTGATCGAGTCGATCGAATTCGATCCGGAGATACCGCCCTACCTCTTTACGCAGGCGGCGTTGCGCAAATAAAGGTGCGCTGGGGTGCTCACTTCATTATGGTAGTACCGCCGTCACGGCTCAGAGTTCCCTGCGGTCACCTTGAGCTCTGAAGTATCACTGCTGATACTTCCCTTTCATCCGGGCAGTGAACTGTGGATTCACGGTAGTATCGCCATCACTCTATAGTGGCTTAAGCTTCCTTCCAGTCAGCTTAAGCTCAGAAGTTTCACTGCGTGAAACTTCCCTGTTTGTGGTACAGAGACCTGCCGGTTTACGGCAATATCGCCGTCACTCTGTAGTAGCGCTGGTCTTCAGGACGCGGGGCCAGCCAGCTGCTGCCGTTGAATACCCCCGACTCATCCACCGTAAACGCGCCGTACGGCGTCGCGGCGGAATACACCCGCCAACCCAGGGCGCCAGGCAGGTCATCCCAATCCAGCATCACCGAATTTGAGAAAGTATGGATCCGCAACGCCTCCGGTCCGCAGACGGGATAATACGCCTTCAGCGCCGGATCGCCCAGCGTGACCATGCCGTAGAACCAGGAGCGCTGCCACATGACGCCGGGACTGCCCGGAACATCGACATTCTGCGACCACCACAACTGCATAGCCGCGCCAAAGGTGCTGTCGGCACCCAGCGGCGTGTAATAATCTTCGAAGTACAGCATGCTGCCGGTCTTGGTGGAACCGACGGAGACCAGGCAGTAGTCGTTGTCCAGCAGGTAGAGGCTGCCCATGTTGTTGTCCGCTTCGTAATGCGCGTTGGAACAGGCGAACAGGTTGTAGAACCAGGCGGTGGGATTGATGGGATGCAGTTCGTAGTTGTAGACGATCTCGTAATCCTGATGATCGTTCCAATAGAAGAAGTGGGCGTCGGGACCGGAATGAACCATCACCTGAATGTACTCGTAGGCGGCGGGTAAACGCTGGCTGCGATAGTCCTGGGCGTTGGTGGCATTGATATCGTTGATCAGATCGACCTGCTGCCAGCAATTGGAGAGGGCCGCCGCGAATTCAAGACCCCACTCCGCCCAGTCGTCGTCGACATAAGCCAGCGCCGTTTCGTTCGCCTGGAGCAGGCCGAGCCGGAAGTCGTGGTTGCGGTCGAAATAGCGGTTGATCAGCGCCGCTTCCGAAGCCTGCGCGTAGCTGAGGTTTTCCGCTTTGATACGTCCGATCCAGATATCCGGTTCCACTCCCCCGCCGTGGAAATCGTAGCGCCCGTTGAAGTCGCTGTCGGCCCACAAGCCGTCCAGATCGCTGAAAAAGAGCTCGATGGGGAATTCCGCCATCCAGTCTTCATCCGGAATACCGTTGTCGTCGAAATCGTGATACATTTCAAACCAGGCAACGGGCAAGTCGCCGATCAGAAAGACCCCGGCCAGGTTTTCCATGTCGTCGTAGTCGAGGATCAGATCGCGCAGGTCCTCGGCGGAGCTGCCGCTGAAGGCGACCAGGACGGAAGCCAACTGCTGCAATTGCAGGTCCAGCTGGTAGGTCGCCAGCGAAGTGGCGATCAGCGGGTTTAAGCCGGACTCGACGATGATGAGCAGCGTGCGTTCCGTGCGTTCGGGTTCAGGGGCCATGCCGGCGGAGCAGCGATTGACTTCGTGATACATAGTCGGTTGAGGAGGATGCAGAGCCTGGTATTCCGCCCAGGTCGGCACCGGATGGTTGACCGGGTCCAGGTTACGCGTGACCGGTATCAATGAGTCAGTGGGAGCGGCCATCGCCGACAGGTAAAGTACCACCAGCAACCCGAGGATTGCCTTAACCTTGTGATACACTGTTTCCTCCAGTACGGTTCGGTTAGGGCGATTATGATTCAATCACAGCAGCGACTCCTGTCGCGCGATTTGCGACTCCTGTCGCTATCATAGCAGTGGAATAATTTTCCGGGTTATCTCGCCGGGAGTCGGAAAGCGACCCGTCTCATACTTGGTGTAGAGCAGGTTACCGTCCAGTGCGACATCAAAGACGCCGTTCCCGCTGGGGATCTGCTCGATTTCAATCTTCACACCCCGCTCCCGCTGGAAGCGGCTGATTTCATCAGACACAACCTGTGCCTGCGGTTGGTAGTTTCAAGCGCTGCAGTAGGTAATCGTCAGTTTCATCCAAAGCTCCTATATCAACAATCCAGGTTTGTATCACAGTCAGGTTTCAGCCGGCCGTCAACCAGGGCATGGCGTAATTCACGCGACGGTACAGCTGCCAGGTGGCCAGCACATCGCGCAGATTGTAGGCCGCGATTTCCGCGATGCGCCCCTCCCGCCAGTAGTCGGCGACTTCCGCGCCGGTGATGCCCTGCTCCTTGGGATTGAGGGCGCCGGTGGCCTCAGCCCAGGTCTCCAGGTTGAACCTGCGGCTGGCTCCGAAGAAGGTCAGCACCTCGAGCAGATCGTAGTGCGACTTCAATCCGTAATAGCGGGAGGGCATCAGGTCCCGGCTGGCGCGCACACCATGTATCACGGACCGCTGCAGGAGAAACGGGGCGTCGAAGCCGCGTCCGTTGAAGGTGATAATCCGATCGTAGGCTGCGATTCCCTTCCAGAAGGTCTCCAGCATCTGTTTTTCATCGCCGCCGATCGGCTCGCGCAGCCGTACTCCCTCCTCCGGCGCTTCCAGTGCCGCGATGTTCCCGCCGCGGTTATTGTAGATGATGGTGGCTTCTCCTGCCGTCTCGCCGGCAGGTGTCTGCGGCGCGGTATCATCCGGTTTAAAGAGCGCGATCGAGATTATCTCGCCGAAAGGTGCCCAGAGACCGGTCTTTCGCTTGGTCTCCTCCCGTTCCGCCTCGGTTTCATTCCAACGCAGCAGATAAGCCTGGGTTCGCTCGGGCAGTTGCTCGAAAGGAACGCCGGCGGTTTCTATGTCCAGCACAATGAGCTTCAAACGGACTCCCGGGCGCGTGAATGGTCGTTGGGATGTGTAATATGACTAAGACGGTAGTAAACATTATGCCAATGCCAGCTAGGAAAGTCTGTTCGAGCACAATTCCAGAGCATTGGTTTATAAAATTGCTGCTGAGAGTGTGGATTGACTCGGATATTGTTCCCTAGCAATAATATATGTTAAGAATATCTCACTTTAGCAAGCGGGTGGTGGTCCGCTTGCATGTTCGGCGTCGGCTGGCTACTTTGGTGCAACTTTGTATCACGTTTGGAAGAGCAGACGCATGAACACGGCCACCGATCGCCTGCAGCCGGTCTCCCCGCAACAACTGCTGCGCTGGATCCGTGACGAACACCGGTTGCACGGCTCCGTTTTCGGGATCCCGGCCGACGTTTTCTATCGTCCCGAATCCAACACCTGGAGCTGGGCGGGCTGTGAATGCGCTCTGCCACTGGGTCCCGCCGCCGGGCCGCACACACAGCTGGCGCAGAACATCATCGCCGCCTATCTCTGCGGTGGTCGTTTCTTCGAGTTGAAGACCGTTCAGAAGCAGGATCAGCTCGAGATCACCAAGCCCTGTATCGACGGAGAGGATGAGTGCTACAACAGCGAGTGGTCGACCGAACTCTCGCTGGAACAGGCCTGGACTGAGTACGCCAAGGCCTGGCTGCTGCTGCCGCTGTTGAAGTCGTTCTTCCGGCTCGGTGACCACCCCCGGCCAGATCACATCTTCAACTTGAGCGTCGGTTACGATCTGGCCGGCATTCAATCCCCCGGCGTCGACGCTTTCATCGAGGGGATGTCTCACGCGGATGCCTTTCCCCGCTGGAACGAACTGCGTGATACAATCGCCGGGGAACTCCACGACGGCGGCTGGTCGACCAGGCAGGTGGCGGATTGGCGGGACGCCGTCCGGAGCAGCGGTTCCCGGCTGAGCGACTCGATCACCCTCTCCACCATGCACGGCTGCCCGCCGGAGGAGATCGAAGCGATCGCTCGCTACCTGCTGGAAGAGAAAAAGCTGCACACCTACATCAAGCTGAATCCCACGCTGCTGGGGGAACAGGCAGTCCGTCGTCTGCTCACCGACTGCGGTTTCGGTTACCTCGAGTTGAAGGGTGAGACTTTCGCGAACGATCTCGGGTATGAGGCCGGCGTGGCGATGTTGCGGCGGCTGCAGGGGTACGCGCGTGAGAAGAGTCTGTTGTTCGGTGTCAAGCTGAGCAATACGCTGCCGGTCGTGAACCGGCGGGGAATACTACCGGGCGAGGAGGTCTACCTGTCCGGGCGGGCGCTGCATCCCCTCACGCTGCAGCTGGCTGCCCGCCTGGCGGCGGAGTTCGAGGGTGAGCTGCCGATTTCCTTTGCCGGCGGCGCCTCCGCACTTAACCTGGCAGAGTTGCTGGCGACCGGCATTCAACCGGTAACGGTGGTGACCGACCTGCTCAAGCCGGGCGGTTACCTGCGACTGCGCCGGATGGCGGAAGCAGCCCAGTCGCAACTCGACGCCGGCCTGCCGGAGCGGATCGATCCCGACGCTGTCTCACGCCTGGCCGAAGCAAGCGTCTCGCGACCCGCCGCGCAGAAATCGCTCTGGGACGAGCGTCCGTCCGCCTTCGCTACCGCTCTGCCCTGGTTCGACTGCCGCATCACGCCCTGTCGCGAAGGTTGCCCGATTCAGCAGGACATCCCGGGCTACATCCGGCTGCTGGAGCAGGGACGCGCCGCGGATGCGCTGGCACTGATCCTGGCAACCAATCCCCTGCCGCATATAACCGGCTACATCTGTGACCATATCTGCACCGCCAAGTGCACCCGACGCTACTACGACGAACCGGTCCTGATCCGCGACATCAAGCGGCTGGCGGCGGAAGCAGCCGCAGACACCCTCCTGCCGGAGTTGACGGTCCCGCCACCGTCATCCGCTTCGCCGGTGGCGGTCATCGGCGCCGGACCCGCGGGTCTGGCCGCCGCGTCGTTCCTACGGCGGACCGGCGTTCCGGTAACCCTTTTTGAGCAACGGGAACGTCCCGGCGGTGTGGTCCAGCATGTCATTCCCTCTTTCCGGCTGCCGGAGGAGGCGATCAACCGCGATCTGTGTTTCCTGGAGCGCCTGGGAGTTGAGTTCGTCTTCGAAGCGGATCCCGCCCTCGATCTCGACAGGTTGCGGGCGGAGGGTTTCGATCGGGTGGTGCTGGCGGTGGGAGCGGAAGCGAGCCGGCCCCTGGAGCTGGAGGGCGACTCCGACGTGATACACGACGCCCTGTCCTTTCTCGCCGCTTTCCGCCACGATCCGGAGCGACCGCGGCTGGGCAGGCGGGTAGCGGTTATCGGCGGTGGCAACTCCGCCATGGATAGTGCCCGCGCCGCCCTCCGGGTACCTGGGGTGGAGGAGGTTACGATTATCTACCGGCGCACCGCCGCGCAAATGCCGGCCGACCGGGAGGAATTCCTCGCTGCCCGGACGGAAGGAATCGGCTGGCGTGAGTTGCTCGCGCCGGTCGCTTTGAAGGCGGGGAGGCTCAGCTGCCAACCGTTGCGGCTTACCACCCCGGACGCCGACGGACGCCCCGGTGTGGAACCGGCTTCGGAGCCGCCATTGACACTGCCCTGCGACACGGTGATCGTCGCCGTCGGCGAGGTGGTGAACAGCGACACGCCGCTACTCAGGGGGGTAACGTTGACGCCGGCAGGCGCGATCGCGGTGGATCCGGAGACGCTGGCTACCAGCCGCGAAGGTGTATTCGCGGTGGGCGACGCCAGGCGCGGCCCGGCCACTGTCGTCGAGGCGATCGCCGACGGACGCCGGGCGGCGGAATCGATCCTGAAAGAGCTGGATCTCACCTCATCGCCTTATGCCACCGTGGCGCCGGCGGCCGTCCCGGAACCAGCGGAGCTGAACCGGCGTCGCGTCGCGCCGGCACCGGCCGGAACGACACCGTTGACGGAGGCGACGCTGCGTCAGGAAGCGAGTCGCTGCCTGGCCTGCGACCAGCTCTGCAACCGTTGCGTGGATGTCTGCCCGAACCGCGCCAATGTCGCCATCGACGTCAGCCGGGAGGACGTTTTCCGGGATCACTTCCAGATCCTGCACCTGGAGGGTCTCTGCAATGAGTGCGGTAACTGCGTCACCTTCTGTCCGCACGCCGGGGCGCCCTGGCGCGAGAAGCCCACGTTGTACAGCAGTACGGATACTTTCGCCGCCTCAACCGGCAACGGTTTCCTTCCGCTGGGCTCAGCGACGGGCAGCAACCGCAACTACCGGCTCCGGCTCGGAACCCATGCCGGCGAACTGACCCTGAAGGCCGACGGTACGCCGCTGGCAGCGGACGCGGCTGAGCAGCTGCTCGCGCTGCCGCCCGGAGCCGCCTGGCTGAAGCTGCTGCAAATCGTACAGACTGACTACGCTTACCTGCTGCAGGCAGGCGAGAAGGAGACCGGATGAGTGGTATCACGTTTTTCGGAACCGGCCGCCTGGCGGAGGTGCTCGCGTTTTACAGAGACCGGGTCGGCATGTCGCTGCTGCTGGAGCAGGCGGACTGCGTATTGCTACAACATGGCAATCTGGCGCTGGGGTTCTGCCGGCGGGAGTCGATCGAAACGGGAGGGATCCTCTGCTTCGTCTATCCGTCGCCGGCCGCGGTCGATGAGATGTATCACAATTTCCGGGCGGAAGCGGAAACGGAACCACGCGCCAACGAGCGCTATGGCATTTATCACTTTTTCGCCCGCGATCCGGAGGGCAGGCGGCTGGAGTTCCAGTGTTTCGACAACGCCCTGCCCGACCTGGACAGCGGCCCGGAGCTGTTGACCGGGCGCCGCAGCATCAGGATCTTCCGTGAGACAATGCCCGACGCCAGCACGATCGACCGGCTGCTGGAGCTTGTCCGCTGGGCACCCTCCTCCCGCAACCGGCAACCCTGCACCTTTACTTTCATCAAAAACCGGGAGCGGTTGTCCGCCCTGGCGGCGGTCCGCCCCCCCGGCAGCGATCCGATCGCACGGGCACCGCTGGCGGTGGCGATATCCGCCGATCCGGCGGTAACCAGGCGCGTGGAGCAGGACGGTTGCATCGCCGCGACCTACCTGTTGCTTGCCGCCCGGTCGCTGGGACTGGGAACCTGCTGGATCGCCGCCATGGACCGCAACAGCGTCAAGGAGATCCTCGAGCTGCCCCGGGAGCACTACGTCGCCACGGTTACTCCACTTGGAATTCCGGCGGAAGTGCCGGCCGCTCCCGCCCGCAAGCCAGCGTCGGAACTGGTACGCTGGTTGTAAGTGTGGTCCGGTGGGCGCGACCGCCCGCCGTTTGTGGCAAGAGGGATTGCCAGGTGGGAACCGGCCCTGACGGCGTCGGCAACCGGGCCGGGTGCAAGGAGAGATGGGACGGCAGTGGCGGCTACTTCAGGTAGCTGATCTTCCTGACCGCGCGCTGTTCGCCGGCGGCCAATTGCAGGAAATAGATACCCGCGGACAGTTCAGTTGCCGGGATCCATTCCAGACGGTGGTTGCCCGCCGGGAAGCGCTCCGCCGTGAGCTGTGCCACCACCTGCCCCCGGAGGTTATACACGGTCAGGTCGACCGCCTCCGGCCGTGACAGCTCGAACTCAATCGTGATCACAGGATTGAACGGATTGGGGTAGGCGCTCAAAAGGGTGCATACCGCAGGCGTGGACCGCGTAGATACGCTGAGCAGCTCCCCGGTGACCTCCACCCAACTGTAGGGCGGGCAGCCGAAAGTGCCGTCGCCCAGCCGGAACTCGCAGGCCGGTTCCAGTTCGCCCTCCGCAGCCGACCAGACATGCAGTAGGATAACATGGCCCGGTGCAAAACCGGAGAGATCCCGGGCGGGATCCACCCGCCAGGCGGTGAGTGCCAGCCGCTCACCCTGGTAGACGGCGGCGCCGACGCAGAGATCACCATCGAACACGGCCACCTCGTCACCGGCGGTCAGACAAGCATATGCGGCCGGCAGCTGATCGACAATCAGCGCGTAGGGCTGACCGGTCGGCGGCACCGGCGAAAAGTAGGCGAGTGAAGGCGTGACGACTGCCGGAGCCGTGCGGACGGGCCGGCCACCGGGATGCTCACGCGCCCGGCCACTGTAACTGAACTGCAGATTCTCCGTCACGATCATCCTGTAGCCTTCGCCCGGTGTGAGGTTCCCGATGGTATTCACCGCCAGCGGCGGTATCCAGAGCCGCCCGTCGTCGGCCTGCACGATTACAATTTCCGGTTCGATCTCAGCCAGGGCGTCGACGATCGGCTCTTCCGTCAGGAAGGGGTAACCCACCCAGTTCCAGGGCCCCGCTTCCAGCGAGTAGACCGTCTCCGGTGGCAGCGGCGGACCGACGACGGTCAGGGTATCCGCGGCGTCGACGTAGAGATAGTACCCTTCCGTTGGATCAATTTCCCCGATGGTATCGATGTAGGGCGGCAGGTAGATGCCGCCGTCGGCGGCGTAGGCGATCATCAGCTCCGACAGGGGGCCGAACAGCGCCGCCGCGGTAAGCTGGTCAGGCAGCAGCGGCAGGGAGATCAGTTCAAAGCGGCCGGCGGCAATCGCGATCCGGATCGTATCGTCCGGCACGGTGACGACCGTCAGCGCGAGCGGAATCGTCACTGTCCCCGCGTCGGGATCATTGGAATTGAGCAGCAGGTCGGCGCTGTAGTCACCCGGCGCGACCGCCGCTCCGGAGAAGGTCAACGTCACCGGCAACTCTTCGCCGGGCGCCACCGTACCGGCGAAGACACTCAGCTGCAGCCAGTCCGGCAGTTCCAGCTCCGCGAGCGAGAGTACACCGGTGACCTGGTGCGGATCCGCGCCGTAACCGTCGCCGGTGACCGTGTAGGGGAGATTGAGCGTACCGCTCTGCTGGGGCGCGATCTCGATCTCGACGAACGCGGTCACGGTTTCGCCGGGGTAAACATTCCCCCGCCCGCCGTTCGCATCGCTCCAGGTGACCTCCACTCCGTTGCCGGTGGCGTTATCGGTCACCAGCGGTCCGCCGCCGCCACCCTCGAAGTCGCCGCTGGCGAGCAGGTTCACCCAGTAGGGAAAATCGAGACTGACGCCGGTCAACCATTCATCGTCCAGGCTGGCGTTATAGAGGCTGAGAATCAGCGTCATGGTGGTGCCGGCCTGATAGAGGGGAGGATCGCAGCTCAGGAAAGTGCCGGTGATATCCCGCCCGGCCCGCACGCAGTCGAAACTGAATTCCAACACACCCTCACCGATGTTGCCGATGGTGAGTTGTTCGTTCCAGGTGTGGCCGCTGTTGACGGTCACTTCGAAACTTTCCGGCGCGACCACCAGCTCGGGAAAGACCATACCGAGCGGTTCGATATCCAGGATGGCGCCCTGGAAGTTGTTGAAGGTGTAACCGCCGGGATTGAGGTTGTTCAGGTAGTAGTAACCGTTGTAAAAGCCGGACCAGCCCCAGTTGAAGTGGAAGTGGTCGTTGCCCTCGTAACCGTCGCAGACGAAGGCGTGTCCACCGCTGTCGCCGTGTCCGCGGTAGACCATGGGATGGCCGCTGTCCAGCTGTTCCCGCAACATACCGTCCCAGACGGAGTCGGCGTAGTCGTCCCGGTTGTAGTAATGACAGACCGGATCGTAACCGAAGTACTGCGGCAGGATGTTGGCTACGTTCGAGGTGTAGGCGCCGGACCCGTAGGGCCCGTAGTCCATGTTCAGCGCAACGCCGAGGTGGAACATCAGCAGCGCTACGGCGGGGCTGGAACTGTGGTCCGGCATCGCGAGCCAGTTATAGGTAGTGGCGCCGAAGTCGGCGGTGAGCCATCCGTAGGCCGGGTGGTAGTAGGTGTGGGAACCGGTGCCCTGCAGCGGCGAGTCCCAGTACTTCATCACCTGGGCGGCGGCGGTGGCGACGCAACCGGCGTAGACATGTCCGCCCGGGCCCTCAGGATCCTCGGGGCATTCCGAATTATAGGGATAGTTCTGGTCCCAGGTGGTTGCCAGCAGCGGCGCGACATCGCGGTCGCGTTGCCAGTGGGAAAAATCGCGGCTCAGGATAGCGTCCCAGAGGGGGCGGGTGTCCCGGTTGCCGGTCTGCTGACGGATCGCCGCGGCGATCTGGACGCGGTAGCCGCGGAGCCACTCCGCCAGGGCGGGATTGGTCACCGGTGCGGCGACCCGGTTGGTGGGGGAGTAACCGAGGATCGGCGGTAGGGCATCGTCGGCGGGAGTAATCACGAAGCCCCCGGCGGGGAAGGTATACAGGTAGTACACCGGCAGGCCGTCCTGAAAGATCTCCTCAACCGTCGCTGGATCAGGCGCGGGCGTATCAGGCGCCAGACACCGACCGGCGTACCAGTTGCCGGCGATTGCTTCAGCCTCGGACGCAGGGACCGGCAAAGCGGCAGCGCCGTACCAGCAGCACAACGACAGCAGCAACGGCCAGATCAACTTCATCGACAACCTCATTCCCGCTACTGGACTTCTTCCCGGCGAATAAATCTAACCGGCAGGTCCCGTCTGCGCCACCAGCAATTCACCCTATTTCAGATACACCATCCGCCGGATATCCTCCCAGCCCTGATCGGAATAGAGACGCAGGAAGTAGATGCCTGAAGAACCGCCCGCCGTCCAGGTGAACTGGTGATAGCCGGGCTGGCAGAGACCCAGCACGCGGGTGTCGGTCAGACGCCCGGTGAGGTCGTAGACCTCCGCTTCGACCCAGCCGGCGGCCGGCATGCCGAAAGCGATGTTGGTGCTGGGATTGAACGGATTGGGATAGACCGAGACGATGGCGAACCGCGTTGGGATGCCGTGCAGGTTGTCGAAAATCCCATCCGGAATCAGGAAGCTCCAGGTTTCGGTGGACCAGGTGCCGGCCGTGTTGCCGTCCTGTGCCAGCACGTGCCACCAGTACTCTCCAGGTTCCAGGTCGTCGAGGTAGTACTGTACCGCATCCAGCTCCACCGCCAGCGTAGTGTCGGTGAAATCGGGATCGGGAGCGAGCAGCAGCAGGTAGCTGACCACATCTCCCGGATCGGGATCGCTGGTCTCCTCCCAGATGAAGGTGATCGGCGGTCCCAGCGTACTGCCGTCCGGCGGTGCCAGCAGGCTGAAGGGAAGCGGCGGCTCCGGCACGCCGACCGTGAAGCTGAAATCGGCGTCGCAGGGAGTGCCGGGCGTGTTGTCATCATGCGCCCAGACCCGCCAGAAGTATTCGGTGTCATCCTCCAGTCCGATGAGCGTATACTCGGTTTCGGTGAGTCCCGCCACCGACTCGGGGTCCGGGAAGTCGGGATCCGTATCCCAGTACAGGTTATAGGTCACTCCCCAGCCGTCCGGATCGGTCGATTCCTCCCAGGTCAACAGGGGCGAAGCGGTGGTGACCGTGGCGCCGTCGGAGGGTGTGAGCAGGGCGAAGGGGGTCGGCGGCAGCGCGGCCAGACCTTCGCCGGTCAGATCAACCGTCACCTCCGGCTCATCCGGATCGTCGCTCTCGATCGTCAGGACGCCGCTGTAGACGATCTCCTCCAGCGGCGTGAAGGTGACGGTGATCGTCGCGTAGGCGCCCGGCGGAATCGGGAAGCGGGGAACGAAGTTGGTGGTAAAAGCCGGCTCGTCGCTGGTGATGGAGGTGACATTGAGTATCTCGTCACCGAGATTGGAGATGAGCAGTTCCCAGTCGTCGCTTTCCCCTATCGTCACGCCGCCGAAATCGTAGGCGGTTTCGGAGAGATCGATATCACCGGCGGGCGGCTGCAAACCGGTACCCTCCAGGTGCACCACCACCGTCTCCTCGTCCGGATCGTTGCTGCTGATGACCAGATCACCGTCGTAGACGATTGCCTCGACCGGCGTGAAGGTGACGTTCACCGTGGCGAAATTGCCGGGCGGAATGATCAAGCGCGGTCCGAAATCGGTGGTGAAGACCGCCAGATCGCTCGTGATATCGTAAACCTCCAGATCGTCGGTCCCCACGTTATACATCGTGAAATCCCAGATGGCTGCGTCACCCAGCAGCACCTCCCCGAAGTCATGTTCGAAATCGGAAAGGGCGATGTCCGGGATCGGTACCGGCGTACCGTAGCCAGCCAGGTCCACCGTGGCGGGATTGTGCTCCGGATCATTGCTGCTGATCGAGAGGGTGCCAACGTGCGGGCCCTCCGCGTCCGGTGTGAAATAGACCTCAACCGCGTAGCTGCCGCCGGGCGGAATAGTCGCCGGCGGGATGAAATCGGTGCTGAAAATACTGTTGTCACAGGTAATCTCATCGACCATGAGATCGATACCGCCATCGTTATAGATGGACAACACCCAATCGGTGGACTCCCCGACCATCACCTCACCGAAGTCGTGCGCATCGGCGCTCAGATCGATGATGGGCGTGTTGCAACCATTGACGATCACCTCGCTGTAGGGCCCGTGGCCGAAGGTGCCGTTACCGGTCAGGTAGAAGGCGTCGGCGGGGTATTCCATGGCGTCACCGTCGGACCAGACCCGGTAGTGGATCGGATTGCCCGGCGTGAAACCGGGCATCGGCGGATAATCGATCGCTTCCCAGACTGTGATGGTAAGCGGCCATTCCCAGACGACGCCGGCACCGACGCAGAGATCGCCGTCATAAATACCGATCTCATCGCCGGCCTGCAGCGGGGAGGTGCCGAGCCAGGCTTCCTGCACGATGACCGCGTAGGGCATACCGGTGGGATTAACCGGATCGAAGTAAATCTGCTCCGGTTCCCACTCCGTACATTGCGGATCGCACGGTGCTGACTCACCGGCGGAGTTAGTGGCGGTAACGGTATAGCAGTAACCTCCCCAGGCGGGCAGCTGGTCGTAGTATTCGTTCGTCGGGGTGGTGTCTACGAAATCCCCGTCGCGGTAAACCGTGTAGTAGTCGACGCCCGGTTCCGGCACTCCCCAGCCGAGCCAGACTTCACCTCCACCCAGCTGCTCCACCTCCAGATAGGGCGGCGGCGGCGGGGGCGAGGGCGGCTGGAGGGTCAGGCAGAAGTTCAGGTCCCAGGGATAGGATTCCCACGGTCCACCATCGATGCTGACCGAGGCTAAATCGTCTCCCTCGCTGGCGGTTACCCACAGGAACCAGCAGGTATTGAAAGACTGGACCGAGAACCACCCCTCCTCCATTGCCAGGGGTGCCGGCAATACCAGGTTGAATTCATAGCCGAGGTAACCGTCATAGGTATAACCGGTGAGTTGCGGAGTGGTTTCGATGGTATATGAACAGACCTCTACGCCCGGCGAGATCCCATGTTGATAAAAGCTAACCTCCAGTTCCATCGGGTTTTCCCAGCATTCATACCAGTAAATCTGCTCTCTATCCAGGCTGAAACCGGTGACCTGCAGCTCCTCGATGATACCGCCGTCCTGGAAACGCTCCGCCCACAGGTAGTTGCCTTCAGCGCCCCCGTTGTGGCTGATAAAGGCATCCCATTCTTCATCTGGAGTATGTGCCTCCTGGCAGTTGCCCACCGGAGGCGGGGTGATATCGAATACCCAAAGCTCGAATTCACCGGCATCGCCTGCCCAGCCGTCAACGATGATGTAGTAGGTTTCCGGAGGTAGATCGTAGATAAAGAGTTGGCATTTATAACCATAGGGGTAACCGCAGGCATCGTCGTTGCAACCCATCACCTGTTGGTATTCGTCGTAAACATACACCTTGGTATCGTAGTAGGAGTCACACAGGTACAGCTCGATGCTGGTTTGCTGGAGCAGGTCCAGGACATAGACGACGTCGGGTGAGGTTGAGCCGCTGTAGGGACATACTTCATCATAATCGTCATTGAAGTACTCGGTATTATTGATGGCGTATCCTCCCAGGGCGATAGGGATCGGGTCATCCATGGTGTCGCCGTCCCTTTCCGGGCGCGGCTCACGGGGCGCGACCGGTGATAAGCTGCCGTCCAGCGGCTTCGGGTGCGGTTTGACTGCGTGTGGATTCACCGGAGTCGACTGCTCGCTTATCTCTCCCCGCAAAGACAACGGCGGCTGCCCCGCCCAGAGCGTGGCGGCGATGAGCAGAGTCGCGATAAGGCTGATCTGGAGTTTCATGGTGCGGTCCTTTCCAGGCGTGTCATATCTAATCAGTTTTCAACGCATAGGGTGAGACGGGAGATACGCCGGAGGGTTGAAACGCCTCCAGGCGGGCTGCAGCTGGCTAGTTCAGGGTTTGGGGCAGAGTTATCTCCAGTCCGTGTTGATCGCTTTCGTGCATAGTATGTGTAGTGGTTGTCGATCCGTATGCGCGATCGATAGTTGGAATATAGTTACAGCATTTGTTAATCGCAAAGGGAGGGGAGCAGGAGGGGGTGAAATTATATCACTCCCACGTCACTCTGAAAAAACCACGTTCGCTTTCGAGCAGCAGGCTCCAGGCCGTGTTGGGCGTTGATCCGATCAGGGTCCAGTCATCATAGGGCTCCGCACTCTGGTATATATTGTAGACGACGGCGCCGGGCATGACCGACCAGCTCAGGTTGATCACCTGATTGACGATGTTGATGCCGAGATCGCCGATCGGATCGCCCGGTTCGGAGACCGCATCGCGTACGCAGCGGACGAAGTTGAAGATGCGGATGACATCACCCTGGGGGCCGTGACCGTGCGGCCAGTCATTCGGATCGCCGATCTTGGGATCGCTGCGCTGCGAACCGGCGCCGTGCACATCCATCAGCTCCCAGTTGAAGGGGGGAAACGGCTGCTGCATCCAGCCCAGCGCCTCACCGAAGGCGAGGTAGGCTGCGGCGGAACCGGGAGTTTCGGTCCAGTTGGCGTGCGTGGTGCCGCTCCAGTAGCAGGGGTAGTTCGTGCCGCCTCCCTCGTCCGTGATGGCGGTGCAGCTGAAGAGCGGATCGATGGCCGCGGTGCCGTGGGTGTCGGGGGAGCGGGTGTAGTCAACGATACTCTGCAACTCCTTGGCGTCGGGCAGGCGCCAGTCATCGTAACCGGCGAAGTCGAGCCCCTCCGTGTACGCCAGCGCCGCTTCCCAGTTCAGGCCGCCGCCGTTGTCCGCCTGTTGCCACATCAGCCCGGTCGCCTGGTCGGTGATGGTGCTGTCGCCGTTGTCGACGAAGGTGTTGGCGCCGTAGTCACCGTTCCCCCGGCAGCAGAGGACGAACGCTGTCTTATCCTGCCCGTGGAGAGTCGTACCGTACCCCTTGATACGGCCGTCGGCGAAGTTGACCCCGAAGACGGTGTGATCGCCGTGCATGGTCGTGCTGACATACTCGTTTGCGGACCAGTACTGCGAATCGATGATCCGTTCGCCGATGCTTTCATCCCCGTAGATGAAATCGAAGTAATCGGTGTCGATGAAGGGCACCAGGTCCTCGGTGCCGCCCTCCCAGCCGCTGGGATCGATGCCGGAGAAGAGGATGAGGGAGTAGAGTTCCTTGATGCCGGGCAGGCGCCAGTCGTCGAAACCGCCGTAGGTGATGCCGTTGAGCAGCGCCGGCTGGTCCATGGCGTCCCACCAGGAAAGCTTGTCATAGGGTTCGAGTACGCCGTCCAGGTCGGTGTCCGGTTTCTGCTGCCAGGTCAAACCGGTGACGTTGTCATAGACGGTCAATCCGTCTCCGCTCAAAGCATAGCTGGGCTGGTTGCCGGCCTGCTGGGCGTCCTGGCCGTTGAACGGCTGTCCCGGTTCCGGACAGGTGATGGCATCGGTATTGTTATAGCATTCGGATTGACCGGTGTCGACTACCGGATAGCCGGTCTGGGCGGTGGTGATGGAAGTGGTGACGAGCAGTATTAACGCTGCCAGAACGGATGTGAAACCAGCGGTCATGTTCCCCTCATGCGTTTAATGGCTGTTGTCAGGACACAGGGCAAATGCCATGCCAGAGCGTACCGAATCGTAATTACTTGATACAACTTGGGTTATGAATGAGACATGATGCCGGATTCGTAGGATTGGACGAAAGCAGGAGCGGCTTCTGAACAATTGTGACGAGAAACGGTCGCGCTGGAGCGGTTCCCCCACCCTTTCCGCTTGCATTTCCCTCCGCACCCGGATAAATTGCTTTGAATGCCGACTATGGCGGCATTCAAATCGCCACTTGGAACAGACGCTTTCGCCGCTGTTCAAATGGCGATGTCCGGAAACGGGCGCTGCAGGTCCGCTTCCAGGGCCCATAGCTCAGTCGGTTAGAGCAGTTGACTCATAATCAATTGGTCCGGGGTTCGAGTCCCTGTGGGCCCACT
>CAZFEC010000042.1:0-29717 GCA_964517435.1 uncultured Bacteroidia bacterium
ACCGGTATCAACAGTTTCTTCATCCGCTAGCCCTTTATTTGGACCTTTGAATCCGATTTCCCATCCACGTGTTCGGGCAGGATCGTCACTTGGGAATATTGTCGATGACACCCAGCGAATCGTACGCGGCATAGTCCAGCTCGGAACCGGCCATGCTATGGGGGATGGCATAGATGACCAGGGTGACGACCGCCGCCAGCAGCACCAGCGCGCGCCCGGCCCGGGGCGTCTTGAAGACCGCCAGCAGCGCGATCAGCCAGGTCAGCAGCGCCACGACGATTTTGTTATCGGTCAGATCCCACCCGATCGGGATGCCGGACCAGAGGACACCGAAGGCGTATTTCTGCACGATCGGACCCAGCACGCCGCCACCCAGTAAGAGCACGAGGAAGGTCACCAGCGTCAGCGTCTTGAGATCAGCATCCCGGCGGAAGGCTTCCAGCCCGGTGCGCACCGCCAGGATCATCGCGAGGACCATCAGCAGAATGTGCGGCAGCAGTACCGTCGCCGGCACTCCTCCCTTGAACCGGATGATCGTACCTTCACTGTCCGGAATCAGTTGCGCATCGTTGGACCCGACCACCGTCACGCGGTAGAGGATCTTGCCGGCGGGGGGTTGGTGCGGCAGGACGCCGGTCAGGACACCGTCCTTAAGTGTCATGCCTTTCCGGTGATAATCATCCCCGGTGGGATAACGTTTCCATTCCAGAATGCCGAAAAAAGGACCATCACCGACTTCGATCTCGACCAGATGATCGTCGTCGCCGCCGTGCGAGCGGGCCAGTTCGTACTCGATAACCCGGTCGCCCAGCGTCACTTCACCGGTCACGCTGTAGGTCGGTCCGGTTTGCTTCTGGTAAACCATCGCCGCGCCGGCGATCAGCAGGGCGAGTATCCAGTAGATAGCAGTTTTCATGAGTTTCCTGAAGAGATTGATCAGAACGGCTTTCAAGTTACTGCATGGCCAATGCTTTACCAAAACAAATCACGCCGCCGGCTTACGAATTCCCCAACCGGGGTGCAAACGATTGTATCTGATGGGAGATTTCGGTATTTTATGGCTGATGTGTCCAACGACTTGACAGCGGCGCCGGCAGGCGTCGTCGCCGCCACCATAGCACCTTGCAACTATTCTTTTCAAATACGGAGGAATCCCTGATGAGATCACTAGCTCTGTTATCTCTGCTGTTGATCGCTACCGTCTGCCTGGCGGAGCCGTATCAGAACCATACCCAGGTCCGCTTCACCGACATAGATCAGGCGCAGATCGAGCGGCTGTGGAGATCCGGCTATGACCTGGTACCGCCACTCTACCCCGATCAACCGGAAGCGATCCTCACCGCCGCGGAGCTGGCCGCCCTGCGTGATGTCGGTTATGAGATGGAAATCGTGCACGCGTGCGTCGAGGAGTATTACCGCAACCGTCTCGATCCGGATCGCGATATGGGCGGTTTCTATACCTTCGACGAAGCGGTCGCTCAGATGGACGCGTTGTACGCGATGAATCCCGCCATTTGTACGCAGCGCTTTTCGATCGGCACTACTCATGAGGGACGCCATCTCTGGTGTATGAAGATATCGGACAATCCCGGCGTCAGCGAGGATGAACCGCGCACCCTGATCGACGGCATCCACCACGCGCGCGAACCGATCACCATCCATGTCTGCCTGCACACGATGGAGTACCTGCTCACCAACTACGGTACCGACGACCTGGTGACCTGGCTGGTGAACAACCGGGAGCTTTACTTCGTGCCGGTGGTCAATCCGGACGGCTATGAATACAACCGCCAGACCAATCCGGGCGGCGGCGGCATGTGGCGCAAGAACCGGCGCAACAACGGCGACGGCACTTACGGCGTCGATCCCAACCGCAATTACGGCTACCAGTGGGGTTACGACAACAACGGCTCCAGCCCCTACACAGATTCCGAAACCTATCGCGGCCCTTATGCCTTCTCAGAACCTTGTGTGATCGCCGTGCGTGATCTGATGGAATCTGTCGAATTCTTCACGGCCGACCATTACCACAGTTACTCCGACCTCGTCATCCATCCCTGGGGCTACAACGGTGGTTATCCCAGCCAACCCGATTACGATCGCTATACGGCGCTGACCGACTCGATGGTTGCATTCAACGGCTACCTGAACGGCAACGGCTACGAGACCATCGGCTATTATACCAACGGCGATGCGGTGGACTGGTCCTACGGCGAGGAGTTCACCAAGCCTAAAGTCTTCGCGGTGACCTCCGAAGTCGGTGGCTATTCCGACGGCTTCTGGCCCGACCCGTCCAACATCCCGACCCTCTGCGAGGAGAACCTGGGCGGCAACCTCTTCCTCTTCAAGGCGGCCGGCCCCTGGCTGGTCACTACCGGCACCATCATCGATGACAGCGCCGGCAACGGCAACGGCGAAGTCGAACCGGGCGAGACCATCAGCATCGATGTTGAAGCGGTTAACGCCGGCATCCTGGATGTGACCGGTATCAGCTGCACCGTCAGCAGCGACTGTCCCTACATCACCTTCATCGACAACAGCGCCTCTTTCGCCGACATGGCCTGGAACGGCTCCGGCAGTTCCACCAGCCCGGTGGTGTTCGAGGTATCCGGCGCCGCTCCGAACAACTTCGTCATCGAGCTGGCCTGGGAATACACCGGCAATGGTATTCCCGCCGGTTTCAACTACAGCAGCATCATGGTCGGGCAACCGGTGGAGGTTTTCAGTGACGACTTCTCGAGCGATCTCGGCTGGACCGGCTACGGCGGCAGCGGCGAGTGGCAGCGCGGTACGGCCAACGGGGGCACCGGCCATGATGGTTACGGCGAACCGGATCCCTCCTCCGATCACTCCCCCAGCGGGGATGACTACCTGATCGGCAACGACCTGACCAGCGGCGACGGCGATTACTCCCCCAACCTCTCCCAGACCTACTGGCTGACCACGCCCGTGATCGACTGCAGCAACTACACCGCGGTCACGCTCGAATTCTGGCGCTGGCTGGGACTGGAGCGCAACACCTACGACCACGGCTACATCGACGTCTACGACGGCAGCAACTGGGTGAACGTCTGGGCCAACCTCGCCACGACCATCGATGAAACCAGCTGGAACCTGATCGAGATGGATGTTTCCGGCTGGGCGGACGGCAACGCCGCTTTCCGGGTGCGTTTCGGAATCGGTCAGACCGACACCGCCTGGGAGTTCTGCGGCTGGAATATCGACGACTTCGCGGTGATGGGACTGGAAGAGGTGACCTTCGTGCCGCCGGTGGAAGACCTCGACATCGTCTACTATGACGGGGATGTCTACCTGGTGTGGAGCTACGGTTATCCCTACAGCTCCTTCCAGATCCAATACGCGGATAACCCCTACGGGCCTTTCACCACCGTCGCTACCACTTCGGAGTTACACTGGGAGAACTTCGATCCGGCCGACGATGGCTTCTACCGGGTGGTGGTGGTCAATTAGCTCTTTCGGCTACAACATCTGACTTATAAGTCCGACGATAAATGAGAAAAGGGGAGGCGAAAGCCTCCCCTTTTTTATTGCAGAGGGAATCCTGTTGGAATCCGCTATCCACCCGACTATATTAGGCCTCGAAAGTGGAGGGAATTCGTGATACAACCTCCCGGACAACCTACGAAAGCGCAACTGTTGAGGTAGATAATGGAATTCATCACCAACGCGATCGGGCGCCAGGTGCCCGTCAGTGTGGAAGGCAGAGAACTCATCCCTTTCCAGGGCTTGGGTAAGACTCTGCCCAGCGGTCGTAAAATCGGACCCCCGATCCCAACCGGCGCCACTTACGGCGACAAGGTGGTCGCCTCGATCGACGCGGCACTGGACCGGCTGGAATTAAAGGACGGCATGACCATCTCTTTCCACCACCACCTGCGCAACGGCGACTTTGTCGTCAACCTGGTGCTGGAGAAGCTGGCGCAGCGCGGTCTGCGCGATATCATCCTGGCACCTTCCGCCCTCTTCCCGGTGCATGAACCGGTGGTCGAGCACATCAAGAACGGCGTCGTTTCGCACGTGCTGGGCTCGATGAACGGCCCGATCGGCCGGCTCTGCTCGGTCGGCGGCATGAAGCAGACCGCGGTGCTGCGCTCCCACGGCGGCCGTTACCGCGCCATTCAGGACGGCGACCTGCACATCGACGCCGCCTTCATCGCGGCTCCGACCGCCGATACGCACGGCAATGCCAACGGCGCCCTCGGTTCCTCCGCCTGCGGTCACCTTGGTTTCGCGCTGGCCGATTCCCTCTACGCCGACCAGGTGGTGGTGATCACCGACAACCTGGTACCCTTCCCCACCTGGCCCTGGTCGATCGAGGGTGGCAACGTCGACATGGTGGTTCCGGTTGACAGGATCGGCGACCCGGAGAAGATCGTCTCCGGTACCACCCGTATCACGACCGACCCGGAGCGACTCAAGATCGCCAAGTGGGCCGCACAGCTGGTACGCGACACCGGTCTGATGGATGAGCCGGGCTTTTCCTTCCAGGCCGGCGCCGGCGGCATGTCACTGGCGTTCATCGAATTTATGGGCGAGTACATGCGCGAGAAAGGTGTCAAGGCCGCTTTTGCGCGGGGCGGCTCCACCGGCGGCCTGGTGAAGATGCTGAACGAAGGCCTGGTCGATTTCATTCTCGACGGTCAGGCATTCGACCTGGACGGCGTGAAATCGCTGCGTGACAACGAGAAGCACATCGCCACCAACCCCTTCGTCTCCTACAACTTCCACACCAAGGGTTGCTTTGCGCCGCTGGTGAAGACGGCGGTGCTCGGCGCCACGGAGATCGACCTCAATTTCAACGTCAACGTCAACACTCACTCCGACGGGTGGCTGCTGCACGGCATCGGCGGCTTTCAGGATTCCGCCGATTCGCAGCTGACCATCATCACCGCGCCGCTCTACCGCAAGACCTTCCCGATCGTGGTCGAGGATGTGGTCACTGTGACCTCCCCCGGCGAGCAGATCGATGCGCTGGTGACCGACCACGGCGTCGCCGTCAATCCGCGGCGCGGGGATCTGCTGGAACGACTGCAGGGTTCAGATCTGCCACTGAAGACGATGGAGGAGCTGAAAGAGATCGCGGAAGGTTTCACCGGCCCGCCCGTCAAGCCGAACCTCGGCGACAAGGTAGTGGCGCTGATCGAATACCGCGACGGTACCGTCATCGATTGCGTGCGGGAGGTGATCACGGAGTAGAGGTCGCTGTTCGTAGTATCCGGCTCGATGAAAAAGCAAAGCCCGCTCAGGTTTGAGCGGGCTTTTTTAGTATGCACTTTTGTGCGCGGATTTCCTGCGTCGCAATTGAGCGACACCAGCATCGACAGCTCGCGTCGCAATTGAGCGGCACCAGCAGGGTGTCCGCTCCGTTCGATGCTTGTGATTTCCGCCAGAAATCAGACTCAGTGTACCCAAGCATCGCTTTAGTATTGCAGCTGAAAGGCTGCGCAAGCCAGCCTTTCACAGGGGTTTCACCGGCACGCAGATGTCGACGATGCACTTTCCTTCGGGATGCTGCTTCGGATCGTTGTGATACAATTCGTAGCAGGGGCCGTCATCCGGCTGATAGCCGCTCTCCGGCAGCCAGCCGCCGTAGACGGCGTTCCAGGCCTGCTGGAATTCATCCCCCTTCAGCTCAAAGCGGGCCACGGCGTACCTGCCGCCGGTGACGGTCATCATACCTATCTCTCCCTCTACCTCAGTCTCCTCCGGCACTGTGATACAAACATCGATACGCAGTTTCTGCTCATCGGTGACTTTGGGATCGTCGTGATACACACAGACCGACTTTGTCTCCGGGAAGCGCAGCAGACCGCGCGGTCCGGCCCAGGTCATCAGCTGGCTGAACAGCCGTTCGAACAGACTGCTGTCACCCTGATAGGGGCCGATGTGACGCACGTAGGCCAGTGACAGGGCGGGCATCTCTTTGACTTCCACTTCAGCGTGCAATTGATCGCTCATCTCTATCCTCCAGATTTGGTTTTGATTGACACTATCAAAATAGCTGGAAGTGACGGCGATGTCTCTCCGGATCTTGCTGAGTGTTTGACCGTGCTTGCTTTCAGGCATGACGACCTGGCTTTCCAGCGAGTCGCCCGCCTCGCGCCACCGGCTGGCGTTCATTCCGAAGCGCTCCCGAAAACTGCGGGCGAAACTCGCCGAGCCGGAGAAACCGCAATCAAGGGCGATCTCGGTGATTGATTTCCGCGGGTTGCTGGTCAGCTGCGTGGCGGCCCGTTCGACGCGAAGACGCTGCACAAAGCTGTTCAGCGTCTCCCCGACCAGTGCCCGGAAGATGCGGTGGAAATGAAAGGGGGAGAAGTTGGCTACTCCGGCCAGCGTGTCCAGCGACAGCTCCCGGTCGAGGTTGTCCGTGACATAATCTATGACGCGGTTGATGCGCGCGATGTATTCGGCGCGTTGCGGTGTGACGGGGGTAGTCACCAGCGTGGAAATCCAGCTTTGATTATGCGGGTGGTTGCGACAGGGAAGAGCCTGTTACCAATCCACTTTCCGGTCCCTTCGGGCCGCTCAACGAAGGCGCCCAACAGCAGAAAAGATATCCGTATTCGTTGCGGATTACTCGGTCTGCAGGCGTCGGTCCTTCCCGCAGCGACGTTCCTTGAAACTCCGCCGTTCCGGGCCCTTGTAATTGGGATCGTTGAATTTACGTTTATCAACACCGGATCTGCGATCGCTGCCGGCTCGACGGTTTTGAATCGTCATGAATACCTCGCAGTCTTGAATCTTGTGTCTATTCGTAAGCGAGTGAAAAGCCTGCAGGTGTGGCGAGCCTGGCTCACCGCCTGTACACTATTCCTCTTAATACATTTCCAGCCGCTCCCAACCCTGGGAGCTGTCGTGATATTCTCATTGACAGTGATGGGCAGTGGCCTTCGTCCGCAACAAAGATAATCCGCGCCCACATCAATCTCAACAGTTTCCCTTGGAGAGCCATCTCCTGCAGCGAACACCAACGGATGTCAGAACAACATCAACTTAGGAACTTGTGAACTCTGCGCGGTGGAGATCATTTTTCCTGCAAGTTGGGGTGCGGGCTGCGGGAACCGGCGCCTCGTACGGGATGCTACTCTTACATGCTGATAATTTATGACTTAAAACACCTCCCGCCGCGACCCTCTACCGCCTGTCGCCACTTATAAGGTCTGGAACCGGCACCGGGGCTGCTCCCGGAAGTCTGGAAGCTAAAGATTTATCAAAAGCCACCGATTGAAGATACAGGAACATTGCGACCAGGCTTCAGCACCGTGACGGCGGTGCTGGCGGCAAACCGGATTTCAGCTCAACAGAGCGAGACAACTGTTCCGCTAAATCTGTTCCCAGCCAGGAGTTTAGCGCGGCATTTTCGTGCATGGGTTTTTTCTGGCCTGATCCGAAGTGGGACGGCGCTACCGGCCACCCAGATTTGAACCAAATTCACTACTCCCGAGGGAGGATATACCATGAGTATGAGAATCAACCACAACGTGCTTTCCCTGACTGCACGCCGGCACCTGAACTGGAACCAGAACGCCATGGACATGGCGGTGAACCGGCTTTCATCCGGCTTGCGCATCAACCAGGCCTGGGAAGACCCCTCCGGTCTGGCCATCTCGGAGAAATTCCGGGCGCAGATCTCCAGCATGGTGGAAGCGGAACGCAACGCCAACTACGCCATCAACCTGTTGGCCACGGCGGAAGGCGCCCTGCAGGTGATTGATGAGAAGCTGGTCCGGATGCGGGCGCTGGCTGTGCAGGCATCCAACGGCACCCTCACCTCAACCGACCGCGGTTACATCAACACGGAGTTCCAGCAGCTCAAGAGCGAGGTGACCCGTATCGCCAGCGTGACCAACTACAACGGGCTCTACCTCATCGACGGCAGCTACTCCAGCGGCTCCGGCAACAGCATCAAGTTCCACATCGGCACCCACAACGTCAGCAATGAAGACTACTACTTCATTAACATCGCGTCGATGACCTCCTCTGCGCTGGGTCTGAGCGGTGCCTCGCTGACCACCACCGCCAACGCTCAGAGCGCGATCGACCTGATGGACACCGCAATCGGCGCCAAGGACAGCGAGCGGACTTCGGTCGGTTCCTATCACGAGCGTTTGAACAACGCCATCCTGCAGCTGCAGATCGCCGCAGAAACAGCGACCGCATCGGAATCGACTATCCGTGACGCCGATATGGCACTGGAGATGTCAACTTTCGTGCGTTCGCAGATCCTGATGCAGACCGGTGTCGCCATGCTGTCTCAAGCCAATCAGTTGCCGATGCTGGTAGCCAACCTGATCACCTAGCAACCGCTGCACGGCTAATTGCTTACCTTCCTGAGTGCGCCCCTGATCCGGGCGCACTCTCTTTATCGGTCGGATCTGGATTTCCTTTACTTGCCGCCGGCCACTCATCAGCCTGGAACATTGGGGTAGTTCAGTGCCATAAAGCGATGTTTTTTATTGGAATCACCACTAAATACCACTATCTAGTTTCAGGTATCAACTGACATACCGATGCTAATAAATAATGCCCGTTTGAAAACGTTACCATATGCATCGGTTTTGAGTATTGCTATCGGGGTGAGTAGAGGATTCGGTCATTATTTCCAGGCAATACTATAAGATCGCTTCTCCTCCAGTAACTTGCTCATTTTTGCCAGAAAAGGAGAAGGGAATTTATCGGTCGCGTGAAGGGATAGAAATAGTTGTCTTTAAGGAGAACTTTTACTTTCCTTTAATCGATAAAAAGACTATATTTTCATACGAAGAGTGTAGTTATCTATTGAAACGGTATGGAATATTAGTCGTACAACAAGCACTGTAAATTATTACTTAAAGCTGGATTGGGCTGCCTGTTTATAGTCCATCTTCGCGAAAGGCCGCTCAAATTCGCGGCAGCAGGCATCGCGATTAAGTGTTAACCGGCTCACAGCAAGTCGAAGCTACTAGTTACTGAACACCGGTTCTCACGATACCCTTCCAGCTACCTGAACCTGATCGCACCAACCAGCGATCAGCGCTAATGAGGAGGGATAAGAATATGGGTTTCCGTTTCTGGCGCAGCGAAAACGCTGAACCAGGCATGTCCTGGAACCTTAGTAAGCAGACTGAACATCTCGCTTTCGGTGCACGCGGAAGTAAAATCTCAACCGGAGATCACGGCAAAAGGCCCACTCTGGGGATCCCGGGCACCGGCCTCTTCTATACCACCCCTGTCAGCGATCGCAACCGGAAACGGCAACCGATCGATCTGCAGCGGATGTCCTCCCTCGACAATTCCTATTTTGACGGCATGACCGTTCCCGACGTGGAACAGCAGTTTGTACTGGCGGTCCAGGCACTGGCCGACGGCCGCGAGTTGGAGGCGCTGACTTATTTCGGCGGCGCCGCCGATTTCCCGGATGCAGCGTTCATGTGCGGCGCCCTGCTGCTTAAACAGCATAACTACGCCGAAGCGGTTCAGTACCTGGAGCAGGCACTGAAGACTTCCGCCGCGATCGGGCTGCAGTTCCATCAGTACGATATTCTCGCCACCACCTCCCTGCCGGTTACCGATGAGATCACCGTCGTGGTCAAGGTAAACGAGATCGGCGCCCGGGCGCTGCTGGTCGAGGCCTACCAGGGCAACGGCCAGCTGCAGGAAGCGCTGGAGCAGGCTCACTATCTACACACCATCGATCCCACCGACGCGGTACTACTGCTGCAGTATGTGGAATTGCTCTATACCACCGGCACCGGGAAGGAAACCTGGCAGCGTATCATCCACCTGGCTTCCGATCTGCCCAACGATCACGACATCCACGCCGCCATCCGCCTCTTCCTGGCGCGCGCCCATCTCCAGAAGGGCGACACGCAGATGGGGCTCAAAACACTGGTGGAGACGCTCCGCAAGAAGAAGCACCGCAACAGCGCCGGGCTGACCGAGCTGCTTTACGAAAGGGGTCGGCTCTTTGAGGAGATGAATCTGCAGGCCAAGGCAACGGCGGATTACCAGCGCATTCTCGAGCTGAAAGAGGATTACGCCGATGTCGCGCAACGGCTGGCCGCCCTGAAGAAGCCGGCCAACCGGCGGAAATAAATTAAACTCCCTCCCCCGTCTTTCCAGAAAACGAACTTGCCGTCAGGACAACGTAATAGCGCCCGCCCAGGGTGACGCGGTATTGATGTGAGGCGAAGTAGCGTGTGTAGTAGCGCAGTTCCTTCACCAGCTTGCTGTAGTCGGGGCGGATGTTGTGCGCCGTCGCCGCTCCCTGCAACAGACGCAGGCGGGAGTAGCGCGAATCGGGAAAACCCACCAGGAAGGTGCAGCGCGGTGCCGCCAGCTCCCGCACCAGGTAGCGCAGCAACTCGTCTCTCAACAGGGAGGAACTCTGGAAGACGCTGATGGCCATGATCAGGTTTTGCCGTGGCAGGTCGAGCTCCGGCAGCTGCTTCAGGTCAGCGGTGATGAATTCGAAGTTGTCCGCGGGAAAGCGGCGGCGGGCTTCCGCCAGTGCGCTGGCGGCGATGTCGATACCGGTGAAATGCAGCTTGTCGAACAGCTCCCCCTGCCGCCAGTGCCGGAAGAGTTCCAGTTCATTGCCGCTGTTCACACCCAGTGCCAGGACCTTATCGCCCGGTTCCAGGCGTGCCCGGTCGAAAGCATGCAGCATTTCGTCGGCCACCCACGGCTCCTCAAAGCGATTGAAGCGACTGTAGAGCGTTCCGGCACCATACTTGGCCTCGTAATCGGCGGGGCTCTTCTCCTCCCCCCGTCGCGGATCATCCTTCCAGCTGGGTTCCCGCCGTATCGCTTCAAATTCCAGGAGCAGTAGGTCGCCGCAGCGCCAGGGCAAATGCAGATGGCACTCCGCCAACTCGGCCAGGTCCAGCAGCTGGCGGAGGGGCCGGTAGACCCAACTGCCGGACTCGCCCTCGCAGATCTCGCCGTCGACGTGCCGGTCGTGGCCTGGGTCGGGATTGTGAGCCAGCAGGAAGACCGACCCGAAATCGCGATGCTCGCGCAGCAGGTCCAGCACTTCCGGAACCGGTCTGCCGCCCAGCGGTTCGGTGAAGAGAATTCCCCGCCTGCCGTCGGCCGGTTGCCGCTCCCAGCTTGTGGCGATCACCTGCGGGCGCCGTTCGGGGGAAATCGCCGCCAGGAGTTCGCGCACTTCGACGCGAAATTCGCGCGACAGGTTGTTGTGAGAATCTTTCATCTGTTAATCTTTTGCAACTGTTACACTCTCAGAATTTTCAACCGTGAGTGCCGCCGGCGCGAAGTGTCGAAAAAGCGACCATTGCACCGATTACGGCGGGCGTCATATTACGTCCTTTATAAACATGATGTTGGAGTGTCGTTATTTCACCTCTCGTTCAGGTCAGCGTGTCGTACGGCGGCCGCTGGGGTCCAAATCCGCCGTCGGAGCCCGGCTTGGCACAGGATTTGCTTTATTCAGGTTGCGACCATCAGCGGCTGGCGGGGTGAGATCGTTACCGTGAAGTGGTGATCCCCTTCCATCGCTGCTGACGCGTGAGAGCCTGTAAGTCGCTACAGGGGTACTGGACAGGTTGCCCCGGCGGCATCGGGATCAGAGATGCCAAACCCAAACCGGGTTCCTTTTGGTATTGAGCTGCATCTCTGAGAGAGAGTATTTCGCGGTTTTGTGGGATAGTTCACTCCTCGCGAAGTATTCGAGACTTCTCCTTCTACAAAAGGGACGGTTTACGCCGTCCCTTTTCTCAGGGCAGAGGGGAGACGACAATGCCCTCCGCACGCAGCAGAGCGGTGGTGACGCCGTTACCCGGCCCGAGCTCATCGTCGTGATAGATTTCGCCGCAACCGCAGGAGGGGCTGCGCTGTTTCAGCAGCGCCCGTCCGGCGCCGGTGCGGCGGGCGATCCGCAGCGTTTCCCGTGCACCCCGGAGGAATGCGTCGGTGCGATCCTCGCCACTCTCCACTTCCAGTACTCTGGCACACCCCGTCAGCACCTCCTCACCCGCTCCTCCGACGATACGGCAGCGTGGACGCGGCGTGGGCAGGCCGCCCAATTGCTCGGGACAGAACGGAATGTAAAGTGTTTCGGGATCGGGGGCAAAGGACTCCGCCAACTGCTCGCCATCCCAGCGACAGCGAACTCCCAGGAGGCAGGCGGAGATGAGGGTGATGGTAACCATCGGTCAGTCGACGACGTACAGCCCGTCGATAATGTAATCCAGCGGGTCTACCGCCTTGCCATTGCGCCGGACTTCGTAGTGAAGGTGGGACGAGGTGGAACGGCCGCTGCTGCCCACTTCGCCGATGACATCACCTCGTTGTACCTGTTGACCGCGCCGGACCTTGATCTTATCCAGATGCGCGAACACTGTTTCAGTATCATCGCTGTGGCGGATCTTGATCACCCGTCCGAAACCGCGCATCCGGTTCGCCTGCACGACTTTGCCGGCGGCGGTCGCCTTGATCGGCGTACCCCGGGCAACCCGGAAATCCACGCCGCGGTGAAAAGAGCGCCGCTGAGTGAAGGGATCGTCCCGATAGCCGAAGCGGGAAGAGATGTATCCTCCCTTGACCGGGCGGATCGAGGGGACCCGCTCCCATTCCAGGCGGGTGTTGGCGGCGAAGGTGCTGATCTCGGCCAGCGAACTGTGCAGCAGCAGGATTTCCTGTTCCAGGCGGGGAAGATCCCGCTCGCCACGCTCCGGATCGATCGGCACCGCGCCTCCCGTACCGAAACGCCAGAGATCGGTAGTCAGCGCCGGCAACCCCATCATCTCACGCAATCGCGCTTCCTCGACACGCAGCGAATCCATCCGCTCCTGCAGTTCGAGAATCTGCATCCGGTGATCGTGGTCGACCAGCCGGGCGGTTCGATCGTTCTCAACCTGGTGCAGCAGAGTCACCCGCACTGCGGAATAACCCGCCAGCAGCAGAAACAGACCGATGATGAGGATGAAGAGATTGCGTAGAAGGTTATCCATCTATATAGGCGGCTGCTCCTTCGAACATTACTTTTTGACCCGTCAATAACCCGACATTGACGCGTCATTGACGCTTTATAATAGTCATGTGGGGAGAAAGTGCCAACGGTTTTCCGGGTGGGGATGTGAACCGGCATCCGGGCATTTTCGACCGCCCGGCCGGAAATAACAGTGTCTTTGATACTATGATGGCAGAGCCGGGAAAAAATATGTAGTATGTTTGTCAACCTGGAGCGGAGATGAAGCCTGACGAGACCGGAACCGAGCCGTTGCTGGGCAAGAGTGTGACGGAACTGGCCGCTCTCTTTCCGGCGGAGCCTCCCTTCCGACATCGTCAGCTTTATCGCTGGTTGCATAATCGTGGTGCCGGCGACTTTGCCCGGATGAGCGATCTCGCACTCCGGTTCCGCCGGGAACTGGAGAGCGGATATCACATCACCCGCCTGCGCGTGCTGCAGGAGAACCGCTCCCGCCTCGACGCCACCCGCAAGTTCCTGATCGGACTCGAGGACGAGCTGAGCGTGGAGGCGGTGCACATGCAGTTCGAGGAACGCAGCACCGTCTGCATTTCCACGCAGGTCGGCTGCGCCATCAACTGCCCCTACTGCGCCACCGGACGCATGGGACTGCTGCGCAACCTGAGCGTGGGCGAAATCGTCGGCCAGCTGCACCTGCTGCGTCACGGGCTGGAGTTGCCTTTCACGAATGTGGTGCTGATGGGAATGGGAGAACCGTTTCACAACTACGATGCCGTCATGCAGGCGCTGACGATCATGTGCGATGCCGAGGGGTACGGCCTTTCACAGCGGCGCCTTACGGTTTCAACGGCGGGAGTAGCGCCGCGTATCCGCGATTTCGCCGTGGCGCCGGTGAAAGCGAAACTGGCGGTGAGCCTTTCCTCGCCGCGGGATGAAGTCCGCGACGAACTGGTGCCGCTTAACCGGCAGTATCCGCTGGCGGAGCTGTTCGCGGCGCTCGAGTTTTACGCCGCGCGTACCCGTCACCGCGTCACGGTCGAGTATGTGCTCCTGAAGGGGGTCAACGACACGCCGGCCGATGCGCGATTTCTGCGCAAACGGCTGGGTGCGATTCCCGCCAAACTGAACCTGATCGTGCACAACCCGGCGACCGGTGATTATCCGGCCGCCACCAAGGAGGATTTTCTGCCGTTCTACGAGCGTTTTCTCGACGCCCCCTTCCCGGTCACCTTCCGGCAGAACATGGGAGGAGATATCGACGCCGCCTGCGGTCAGCTCTGGACGCGGAGTAACCGATGATCCGGCTCTCCATCATCATCGTGCATTACAACACGCTGCAGCTGACCCGAGATTGCCTGCAGTCGATCCGGCAACATGCTGGTGAGCTGGAACCGGCGATACACCTGATCGACAACGCTTCGACCGACGGTTCCGGTCCCCAGCTGGCGCGGGAGTTTCCGGAGGTGGATTTCCAGCGACTTGAGCATCCACTCGGTTTCAGTGTCGCCAACAATCTCGCCCTGAAGCGGGCGGCGGGGAAGTACCTGCTGCTGCTCAATTCCGACACCGTTCTTTACAACGACGCGCTGCAGCAAGCCGTCGATTACATGGAGCAGCACAACCAGGTCGGTATCACCGGCGTTCACCTGCATAAGCCGGACGGCACCTTCGATGTGGCCTGCCATCGCTCCCTGCCTACTCCTTCCGCGGCTTTCTTCAAGATGGTCGGGCTGAGTCGCCTGTTCCCCCGCAGCACCCTGCTCGCCCGTTACAACCTGACCTATCTCTCGCAGGATGACATCTTTCCGGTCGATGCCATCTCGGGCGCTTTCATGCTGATCCGCGGCGAGGCGATGCGGGAAGTGGGCTGGCTGGATGAGGATTTCGAATTCTACGGCGAAGATATCGATCTCTGTTATCGCTTCCGGCAGGCCGGCTGGCCGGTGATGTACAACGGCACCATCCGGATCATCCACATCAAGGGGGGCTCAACCGATCACGCCGATCCCTGGACGATTCAGAACTTTCACAACTCCATGCTGATCTTCTACGGCAAGCACCTGGCTCACCTCTACACCTCGCCTCTCAACCTGCTGGTCCACCTGGGTGTCAATCTGCGTAAGTGGGTTTACCTGCTGCGAGCATCATACCTGCGCCGTAAATGGCACCGCGAGGGCAAGAGTCAGCGGCCGGGAGAGTAGTCCTGCGGACCTTCGGGGTCGGGTCTTCGGGGTCGGACCTTGTTATGTCCATGTAATATAGCTAGTTAACTCGAGAAATCGGTTGTTTTTGACCCTTAGGTGATGGTTTTGAGCCCGAAAATATGCGTTAGTTTTTCAGGCTACGAGTCGACACTTCTTAATCCGTAATAAATCGTATAAGAAATGCCCGCCTAAGACCGAAAAAGGGGCTAAGAATCTATGTTACCACATATAATACAACATGATAGCAAGGTCCGACCCCGATGTTACTTGATTATACAGAACTTTCGGCTGGTGTAACCTCCCTTCCGTTCCACCCGCAACAGGTAGACACCGGAGGGCAGGCTCGAGACATCGAAGCAGGCGCTGGTTGGCACCACAGCTTCGCGAAGCGGAAGGGTCAGGCGTAAGCGTCCCAGAATATCGTAAACCTCCAGTTCGTCCCAACCTGTGTGCTGTATCTGGAGCTGATTCTGAACGGGATTAGGTGCGATCACCAGCATCTCCGGCCGATCCTCATCCAGCATTAGAGCCTCAATCTCCACGAAAGGCAGTTCCTCTCTATCACAGAAGACATCCTGATCGGGATCGAGCCATACTTGTGTGATTGCCCTCTCCGGGTACCAGGCGAATTCGCCGTCCGGAGCCGTCAACAGAATCTGCTCTTCACTGATGAAGCCGTGCTCGTTCAAACGCAGCGTAAAGGGCGTCAGGTATTCTCCCCGGCAGGGAGGGGTCGCCAGGTGAATCAGCACACGCAGCAGCCCGTCCGCCTCCTGTCGCCACCCCCATTGAAACAGCGGCAGGCCGGAGGAAGTAAGCCAGGCGGTGAAAATATCGCGGGTCAGCAGCGGGTGGCCGCCGCAGATGATGTCCAGGAACTGCTCCGTGGTGGCGGTACCCCAGGCGTGGGTGTCCAGGTATACGTTGACCGAACCTAAGAACGGCTCCTCCCCGATGTAGAGCCGCATCATGTGCAGGATCCAGGCGCCGCGCTGATAGGTGTGGGCGTCGAACAGCGAGTCGAGCGAGGGATCCCAGGTGGGCAGGCATGCGACACCGGGCAGCCGGTTGCGGTATTCTTCCTTCATCTCCAGCAGGCGATCGTGGTAGCCGGTGTAATCGTCATGCCCGAACCAGAGCGCGTCCAGCCAGGTGGCGAAACTCTCGTTCAACCAGAGGTCACCCCAGTCGTCGCAGGTGACCAGGTCGCCGAACCACTGGTGTCCCAGCTCGTGCGCCACCACGCAGTCGAAATGGTTGTTGCCCTGGATGAAGTTACGACCATAGCTGGTACAGGTCTGGTGCTCCATCGCGGTCCAGCCTTTGATGGAGACCATGTTGTAGCCGTGTTGCGTAAAAGGATAGGGATCAAAGATCTCCGAGTAAAACTCCACCATTTCGGGTAGATCCTGCCAGTCCTGCCGTGCGTCGTCATAAAGGTCGGGATAGACGTCGAAGTGCAACGGCATTTCCGCGCCGGAGACCGTACAGCTCCACTCCCAATTGACATAGTCGGCGAGGGCGATAAAAATCAGGTAGGTGGAGATGGGATAGAGCTGTTCCCAGGTTGCGGTAACGGTACCCTCGTCGACAGTTTGCGAAATGAGAGTGCCGTTGCCGACCGCCGTCATACCTTCCGGCACTGTGTAGATGAGACGCAGGCTGTCCGCTTTATCGGTGGGATCATCCTTGCAGACGAACCAGGCGGCGCTGCCCCACGGCTCTGTTAAGGTATAGGCCACGGGAATCGGCGGTTCAACATCGTAATAGTAGCTGAAGAAGAGTCCTTTGTAGTCGGGGTGCGGTCCGGTGCCGTGATTGTAGATCGGTAAGGCGAGGGTCTCGCCGGTGTGATACAAGCGATCCAGCTCGATAAACAGATTGTCGCCGTAACGCTGCCAGCTGACGCCGGGCGCCGCCACCGAATCCACGGTCAGATTGCTGCGCACATTCAGGATCACCTCCGCCAGGGAGTCGACCAGCGCCCGGCAGGTTACGGTGACCTCGCCGCTGAACAGCTCCGCGGGCGGATCAATCCAGTAGTCGAGCTGATAGTGTATCACGTCGATATTGGAGTCGCTGGTGCATTCCGGATGCGCCATCACACCGGGTGCCTGTTTGGTAAAGAAATGTTCGTACTGCGCCTGGCCGGGTGCGCACAAAACCAGAACCAAAAGCGTGGCGGTCATCAGATAATGAAGAGATGGTGCCGGAATCCGGCACTCCACCGGTCGTCTCAAAGCCGTCTTTACCGGAGTGTCTTTCATCAGCTGTGCTCTCGATTGCAGGGGAATCTGAACCCCTCAGCTTCTGTCCAGCTTGCTCCGACGCCGGCGGGTCAATCCGGATTTCTGCCAGGTGGAACTGCTAGTAGTGCAAGATAGAACCCGCAGCCGGTTTTTACAGGTCATTTTTCGCTTTCCCGCTGGATGATGTATCACGGCTGGTGTAACACTTGCTCAGCGCCGCTCGGTTGGGTAACTTAGCCCCGCACCTCAACGGAGGCTCGCTGCTGGTGCGGTTGGTGCTGCGGGCAGACTGCCGGAATGATGATCCCAGCCGGTCTGCACAGACACCACCATAGTCATCTGTATTCAACGGAAGGTTCCACTCAACGCGATGAAACTGGGTGAACTGCTGAAACCGGTTCCGCACAGCTGTGACGCGGCATTGTCCGAACTGGAGATCAACCGTATCGTTGGTGACACGCGTCAGGTAACCTCGGGCAGCTTGTTCGTCGCCCTGCCGGGCACGGAGCTGGACGGTCACGACTATATCGAAACGGCACTACAAAAGGGCGCTGTTGCCGCCGTGATCGACAACACCACCTTTGCTTCCGCCCAGACCGTGCTGGTGGACAACACGCGCAACCGCCTGCCGGAACTGGCGCAGCGGTTTTTTAACAATCCGGCCGCCGACATCTCCCTGTACGGCATCACCGGCACCAACGGCAAATCCACCACCGCCTGGCTGCTTTTCGAAATGCTGCGTCAGCTGACCAGGCCGATCGGTTTGGTCGGTACCATCCAGACCCGGATCGACGATACCTGGTTTCAGAACGAATTGACAACGCCCGATCCGCTGTTCCTGGCGCAGTTCCTGCGCTATCTGGTCGACGTGGCGGGGCAGCACTGCATCATGGAGGTCTCCTCGCACGGCATCGTTCAACAGCGGGTCCGGGGGTTGAACTTTCATACCCTGATCTTTACCAACCTGACGCCGGAACACCTTGATTACCACAACGATATCGAGGAGTACTTCGCGGTCAAGGCGTCCCTTTTCCGGCAGAATCCCGCCAGCAAGCGTCTCATCAACCTGGATGACGAATTCGGCCGCCGGCTGGCGGGTGAATTGGAGGGATGTATCACGCTGTCGCGCGAGGACGAAAACGCCGATTTCTTTGCAACCAGTGTCGAATACAGCAGCGATGGGACGCGCTTCACCGTGCGTTATCAGGGTTTCGGCGTGGTGGTAAACTCACCCCTGCTGGGCGGCTACAACGTTGACAATGCTCTGGCGGCACTGGCGGCGCTGGCGGTCAATGGAGTGCCGCTGGCCAACGCCGCCGGACTGCTGACGGATGCGGCGCAGATTCCGGGCCGGCTGGAACGGTTCCGGCTGCAGAAGGGTGGGATGCTGATCATCGATTACGCGCACACGCCGGATGCTTTTGAGAAAACGTATCACGAGACCGCGCGGTTGGGGTTCAAACGGACAGTCACGCTTTTCGGAGCCGGCGGTGAGCGCGACCGCGCTAAACGACCGGTTATGGGTGAACTGGCGTGCCGCTACAGCGACCGGGTGGTGATTACCGACGATAATCCACGGCGGGAGGACCCGAAAGCTATCGCCGCCGACATCCTGAGCGGCTGCATGGCCGGCAAGACGGAGGTGATACACGATCGCGCCGCCGCGATCATCACGGTGCTGGAGACGGCCGGTGCGGATACGCTGGTGCTGCTGTTGGGGAAGGGTCACGAAACTTATCAGGTCATCGGCGAGGAGAAGATGTACTTCAATGAGCGAGAGATAATTGCCTCCTTTACTGCCTGAAAGCCCCGTAATCATACTGGGTGCCGGCATCTCGGGACGCGGCGCCGCCCGCCTGCTGGAGCAGCGGGGGCGGGAATGCGTTTTCTTCGATGAAGGGGGCGGCGAGCCAGGCTTCATTTCGGCACCCGGTGACATCCAGGCTGATCGCTTCGACGCGGCGGTGCTGAGTCCCGGTTTTGCCGGCGATCATCCGGCGATCGCGGTTCTGCGGGAAGCAGGCGTTCCGCTCTACTCGGAAGTGGAAACCGCCATCGCCGCCTGTGAGACGCCTTACCTCGGCGTAACCGGTTCCAACGGCAAAACCACCACGACGACGCTTCTGTCTCACGTATTGCAATCGCTGGGTGAGGAGGCGCCGGCGGTCGGCAATATCGGCGACTCCTTTTGCGATGCCGTACTGCGGCATCCGCGGGCGACCCGCTTCGTCGTGGAGTTTTCCAGCTACCAGCTGGAGCGCTTTCAACCCGCCCGGGCGGCGGCGGTGGCGCTGCTGCTCAACCTCTCCCCCGATCACCTGGAGCGACATGGCTCACTGGAGGCGTACCTTGACGCCAAGCTCAACCTGGCGCGTCACGCGGAATCGCTGGTCTACAACGCCGACGATCCCGCCTTCGCGGATCTACCCGCACGGCTGCCCGGTATGCACTGTATCACGTTCGGCATCGACAATCCGCGGGCGGATGTCCGGTTGCAGGAAGATACGATCCACGCCGGCTGCGAACTTTCCACCCGGAACTATCAACTGCGGGGAAGGCACAATTTACAGAACGCGATGGCGGTGCTGGCGGCCTGCCGGTTTCTGGGTTGCGATCTGGAGCGGGCTAACCGCGCAATCGCCGGCTTCGCGCCGTTGCCCCACCGCCTGGAGCCAGTTGCCGAAGTCGACGGTGTGGTCTACATCAACGATTCGAAGGCAACCAACGCCGACGCGGTCAACTACGCCCTCCAGACCTTCGCCGACAGCTCGGTTCACCTGCTGGCGGGAGGCATCATTAAAGCGGACGATCTATCGGATCTGCGGGCGCAATTCGAGCGCAGCGTGATACAGCTGTATCTCTACGGACGGGATCGGGAACGTATTCAGCGGGGTCTGGGCAACCCTGCCAACGTATCACAACATGAAACGCTGGCGGAAGCTTTTGCAGCCGCGGCCGTCGTCGCGCAGCGTGATGAGACAGTGCTGCTCTCGCCCCTGTGCGCCAGCTTCGACCAATACAATAATTTTGAGGAACGCGGTGAACACTTCCGCGAGCTGGTAGCGCAGCTGGCAGCGGCAAAAGTAGCGAGGGATGAATGACCAACGCGTTGCGATCTTCTCCGATCGGTGTTTTCGATTCCGGTATCGGTGGCCTCTCCGTCATGGCACAGCTATTACAAACCCTGCCGGGCGAGGATATCATCTACTTCGGCGACACCGCCCGCCTGCCCTACGGTACCAAGTCGAACCGGGCGATCATCAGTTTCTCCCGCGAAATCACCCGCTTCCTGGTGCGGAAAGGCGCCAAAGCCATCATCGTCGCCTGCAACTCCGCTTCCGCCGCCGCCCTGCCGGCTCTGCAGTCGGAATTCGACCTGCCGCTCTACGGCGTCATCGAGCCGGGCGCCGCCGCAGCGGCCGCGAGCAGCGCCAATCAGCGCATCGGCATCATCGGCACTACTGCCACCATCAACTCACGCGCCTACCAGCGGGCACTGGAAGCTCTGGCACCCGGCACTCAACCCTTCTCGCAACCCTGCCCCCTCTTCGTGCCGCTGGTGGAGGAGGGGATGGTGGATCACCCCATCACGTTTCAGACCGCCGAGCACTACCTGCGACCGGTACAGGAGGCGGGGGTAGACGCGATGATCCTCGGCTGCACCCACTATCCGCTGTTGCGCGACGTGATACAATCCACGATGGGTGAGGGAGTCACGCTGATCGACAGCGCCCGCGAAACCGCCCGCTACGTCGCCGCGCAACTGGAGGAGCAGAAACTGCTCAATCCGAGCCTGTCGGAGGGTTACCGCAAGTACTTCCTCACCGACCAGTCTCCCAACTTCCAGCGGCTGGGTTCACTCTTTCTGGAGGGGTTCGTCGACAACCTGGCGCTGGTGGATGTGGAGAGCGAGGCGTTCAGGGGGGAGTAATGTCTCACTTATCTGTACATATGTGGATTCTTGGTCTGTTATTTTGCGGATTGACCCGGCCTGATCCCGCGCTGGCTCAATGGGAGGAAACCAACGGTCCGCCGGGCGGATATGTGCGCTCAATAACCTCTGACGGTACCACCGTTTTCGCAGCGACGGGAGGCGGCGTCCTGGCAACCGCTGACGGCGGTCAGGAGTGGGCATTCCGCAACTGCGGCCTCAACAGCTGTGACGGCAAGTCGCTGACGACGCTGGGGGGCTATCTCTTCCTGTCCGGGGATGAGGGGGTCTTTCGTACCAGCGACCAGGGAGCCGACTGGGAACGGGCAGGTGAGGAGTTGGCTGGAGTTTATGTCAAGACACTCCTTTCACATGACAACCTGCTTTTCGCCGGTACTTACCTGCGGGGAGTCTACCGTTCCGCTGATCAGGGCGACAGCTGGACTGCCGTCAACAACGGCCTGCCCGCCAAGTATGTCTACTGGCTCGCCTCCGACGGTGTAAACCTGTTCGCCGGCACCTATCTCGACGGTCTCTATCGTTCGACCGACCTGGGCGAGAGCTGGAACTCCGCCAACGCCGGTTTGACCGAACCGAATATCATGTCGATCCACCACTTCGCGGGGAAACTGTTCCTCAGCACTCTCAGCGACGGTGTTTTCGTTTCCGAGGACGCTGGAGACCTCTGGACTCCCCTGGGTACGAATCTCCCCTCCGTGAAGGGCTTCACCAGCCTGGCGGGAAATCTTTACGCTGCGTCACACGGGCAAGGCGTGTACGTGTCCAGTGATTCGGGGGCAACCTGGTCAACATCCAACTCCGGCTTGTCCGAACTGAACCTCTGGGCGATCGGGACGGACGATTCGCGACTGTTCGCCGGCGTCAAGAGCGGCCGCATTTACCGGTCAGCAGATCTCGGCGCCAGCTGGAGCCTTTCCGCCGACAATCCCTTCCGAGCCTGCGTGGGCTCCTTCGGAGTGAGCGATTCGGCCTTACTGGCGGGATCGCACGGCTCCGGCTTCTTCAGGTCAGCCGACGGGGGCGACAGCTGGAACCGCATCTCTTCAATCTGGACCGTGGAAACCCGGGGGATCTACACCGACGGTTCGCTGGTACTTGCCGGGACCGACATGCTGGGTATCTTCCGCTCCACCAACGGCGGGGTCAGCTTTGCCATGGCCAATACCGGCCTGGGCAGCGCCTGGATTCAGGCGTTCACCGCCTGTGGCGGCGCCATCTTTGCCGGCAGCGGCGAGGAGGGGGTTTTCATTTCGACCGACAACGCACAGAGCTGGACTCCGACCGGCATCGAATTGGCGGGTGAAAACATCACGGCCCTGGCTACCGACGGGGAGAACCTGTTCGCCGGTACTTTCACCAGCGGTGTCTACCTTTCCAGCGATCTCGGTACCAGCTGGACGGCGATTAACAACGGTCTACCGACCACGGTGATCACATCCCTGCTGGCGCTGAACGACAACCTTTTCGCGGGAACATCCACCGCCGGTGTCTACGCTTCCAGCGACACGGGCGGCAGCTGGCATCCCTGTACAAACGGAATGCCGGCGCAGACGCATGTGCGTTGTCTGACCGCGACGGGAGACATAATCTATACCGGAACCGATGCGGGGGGCGTTTTCGCCAGCAGCGACCAGGGAGTCAGCTGGACTGCGGTTGCCGACGGTCTCAGCGGATCAGGCGTGCTCGCGCTGCAGGTTTTGGATTCGCATCTCTATGCGGGTTTAAACGCCGGCGGGGTCTGGAAGTCGCCGCTGCCGCTGCCGATGACCGAGGTGACCATCCACTTTTTCACCGGTCAGGTCGTTCAGTTGAGCTGGTCGGCCCTTGCGGGGGCGACGCTTTACGAAGTCTACAAACAGGATACCCCCCACCTGCCACCCGAAGAGGCAGAGCTGATCTCCACGCAGACCGACACCGTTTATGTTGAGTCGGTGCAGGGTCATCTACAACGGTTTTACTTCGTGAAAGCGTTGTTGGGGGAGTGAAGGAACCTACCAATTCTTATGATCTTCCAACCGGATCTCCCCGCTGTCGTCGAGATAGCGGTCCGGATCCAAGCTGCGTCCCTGCCAGAGCAGCTCGCGGGCTATGATCCACATCTGACCCAGGATTAATCGGTACTCCTCCCAACCGCTCAACTCTGAAAGGAGCGGTAAACCGGTACCGGCTGTCGCTACTTCCAGTCGCAGTTTACTGTCCGCGGCAGCGGGGGCACCTTCGCTCGCTGTTCCTCTTCCGTCAGAGAGATCCACCCACAACCTGCCGAACGGCAATTTCAGCTCAACCTGGCGGTCGGATCTGATCGCGACGGCGTTCCGGCCCCGCCAGCGGACGGGACGCGAGGTGACAAAGCGGGTTACGGAACCGGGCGGCAGTGCCGTGAAAACTAATGTCCGGCCGCTCGCGGTCACTGGCACTTCTCCCGAAACTTCAACTTCACCGCAGTCAAGGAGGAGCTGCAGATTTTGCAGCACTGACTGGTTGGTGTTCACCAGCCAGATCCGTTTCCCCCGGTGAAGCAGGAACAGCCCCTGAATCAACCGTAGACGCTGCATCTGCCGGGAAACTGTATCCACCAGGATTTCCTCGTCGGCAGCGATGCGCTCGACGGCCGTCACAAACTCCGGTTTCAGTTTCATACTTACCGGATCGGCCCAGCGGTGCAGATACTGGTAAAGCACCGTCAGACCCCGCTCTCGCTTCAGCCGCTCCAGCTGCGGTTCCGTGACGCAATCCGGTAAGGACCGCTTGGTCGCTGCGAACCAGCCGTTGACATCCGGTTTCGATCGATCATGGTAGGGCATGGCGGGGCAATGACGCAGCGTATTGAAGCGGCGGGTACGGTAGAGACGGACCTGGTTGAGGTGTCGCCGGCAGGCGTCGCCCCAGTAGTAGGAGCTCGTCTCCTCCTCGCCGGAGCAGCGGTGCCGTGAAAACCGCCGCAGCAGCTGGCGAAAGGGAAAGCGCCGCGTCACCTTCTCCTCCCAGTAGACATTCTCCGCATTCTTGGCGTGACAGACAAAAGTGTCGGAGGCGGTAAACCGTTCCTGCATGAATTCGATCGCGCGCAAGGTGACCTCGCGCGGATTGTTGCCCGCCGACGCACCGTGGAGGCAGATTTCGTAACCTGCCTCATCCAGATCGCGGCAGTAGGCGAGATACCTGTCATCCTGCAGGGTTACGCCGCGCAGCGTCGAGGCCGGGGTCGGGGGTATGCCGCAGGCGTCGATCGGCTCAAAAGGCCAGACGGTTTTCGTGGTCGGGAAACTCCGCACACGGAGGAAATCGTATACCGCCCTTATCTGTTCGAAGGACGCCGCGTCGGTGTCGTCGGTTACGCAGAATCCGGCACGAAACGGATAGGGTGGCCAGATTATGCATCCCGAGGTCATGCCGGAACACTTCTGGTCATGATGATACCGGCAAGTAACGGAAAGGGGGGAATCCGTTCCAGGAGGAAGTCCGCCGCGCAAAATAGCGGCAGCAGGGCGTTGGGCAACCGTTTGGTGGAAAACAGCAGGCGGCTAGCCCCGGTGATTTCAAGTCCGGCTTCCCGGAAGGAGTGTCGCAGCCCGGTGAGATTATAGAGGTTGTCATGTTCATGCGGTTTGATGCCGGCGAGCGTCTTGAAGAAGAGATGCCAGGGGGAATAGCGGTTCGGAAAATCGATGACGGCGATGCCGCCCGGCTTCAAGCGACGGCGCACTGCATTCAGAGCGGCTGCCAGATCGGGGCAATAGCGGATCGTCGAGAAAGAGAAGATGATGTCGAACTGCCTGTCCTCCAGCTGATTGAGCTGCTCCGCGTCGTCAACCTGAAAGGTGGTATTCGTGATACCATAGCGCTGGAACCGCTCGGCCGCCAGCTCGATACAACGCGGAGAGATGTCGACCGCGGTCAGGTGATCAAACCGGCGCGCCAGTAAGGACGTCATGTGCCCGAAGCTGCAGCCGATCTCCAGCACTTCAGCCTCGCGGTGGTATGCCGTACCGCAGAGCTTCAGCGCCGCGTCCACCTTGCGGTCGATGAAATAGTGCGAAGCTTTCGACTCCGGCACCCGCACGTTCGAACCACGCGACATCCACTCGTCGTTGTTCAATTCGATCGCTTCGGCATCGTATTTTTCGATGATTTGTCGCTTGGCTTCCTCGTCCGCCATCGCTGTTCCTCACTTCTGAAGGCCTACGCCCTACCCTACCATCTCTTCCCGCCCGGGACCGACCGAAAGCAGCTTGACCGGTGTCTCACAGATTTCCTCAATGCGGGCGATATAGCTGCGCGCCGCGTCAGGCAAATTCTCGAAGGTACGGGCTTCACGGGTACTCTGTTGCCAGCCGGACAGAATTTCGTACACCGGTTCCGGACGCACGCCGTTGGCCAGCTCGGTGGGCGGCCAGCAGTCGAACACTTCTCCGTTAACCTCATATCCGGTGCAAACCTGGATCTGCGCCAGGTCGTCCAGTACATCCAGCTTGGTCAACGCCAACTCGGTAGTGCCGTTGAGGCGGCAGGCGAAGCGGGCCAGAGGGCCGTCGAACCAGCCGCAGCGCCGGGAACGGCCGGTGGTGGCGCCGTATTCGCTCGCCTGCTCTTGGAAGGTGCGGGTAAAGGCGTCATCGCTGAACTCGGTCGGGAAAGGACCCTCACCGACGCGGGTGTTGTAGGCTTTCAGCACGCCGATCACCCGTTCGATCGCGCGGGGCGGCAGACCGGAGCCGACGCAGGCACCGCCCGCCGTCGGGTTGGAGGAGGTGACGAAGGGATAGGTTCCCATGTCGATATCCAGCAGCGCGCCCTGCGCCCCCTCCAGCAGGATCTGCTTTCCATCCCGCCACAGACCCTGCAGCAGGTTGAATGTATCACACACATATGGAGCGAGCTGCTCCGCTTCGGCGATAACCTGCTCCAGCAGCTCGTCTCCGAGCGGTTCCGCCCGGTAGAAGCCGTGCAGCAACTCGTTCACTTCTTCCAGTTGGGGAATCAACAGCTCCCGCAATGTGGCTCCATCCGCCAGTTGACCGAACCGCAAACCGCTGCGGGAGTACTTGCTGGAGTAGGTGGGCCCGATGCCGCGGCCGGTGGTGCCGATCGCGGCGGCCCCTTTACGCTCTTCGTTCAGGCGGTCGAGCACCAGGTTCCAGGGGAGGATCACATGCGCCGCGCTGGAGATCTTGAGTCGATCCGCGACGGCGACGCCGTTCTGCTCGAGCATCCGGATCTCCTCCAGCAGGGAGTGGGGATCCAGCACCACGCCGTTGCCGATCACGCAGAGCACTTCCGGGTGGAGAATGCCGGTCGGCAGGTGGTGCAGCACGGTTGTGACTCCCTCCACCACCACGGTGTGCCCCGCGTTGGGACCGCCCTGGTAGCGCACGGTCGCATCAACCTCGCGGCTGAGCACATCGACGATCTTACCCTTACCCTCGTCGCCCCACTGGAGCCCGGTCAAAACGGAAACAGTCATACATGAAAAAGCCTCCGTGTGGAGGCTTTCCTTTATTTCTTTTTCTTGATTAATTCCCGGCGATGAGATCGTAACTGCCATTCCAGCACAACCGGCGAGGCGATGTAAATGGATGAGTAGGTTCCCACCAGCACCCCGATTGTCAGAGCGAAAGCGAAGTTATGTATCACGTCGCCGCCGAACAGCAGTAGAATCACAACCACGAACAGCGTCGTAAAAGATGTGATGACCGTACGGGAAAGCGATTCGTTGATCGAGCGGTTGATCACTTCGTCGTAAGGTACGGTGTTCTTCAGCTTCCGGATGTTCTCACGGATCCGGTCGTAGACCACGATGGTGTCGTTGAGCGAATAACCGATGATTGTCAGAAAAGCGCCGATAATGGCCAGCGAGATCTCGTAGTTCATCAGCGAGAAGATACCCAGCGTGATCATCACGTCGTGGGCCAGCGCGACAATAGCGCCGATCGCAAACTTGAACTCGAAGCGGATCGTCAGGTAGAGGACGATGAAGAACATCGCGATCAGGATAGCCCACAGAGCGGCAGTTCTGAGTTCATTGCCGATTTTGGGACCGACCTTGTCCACAGTCAGCACCTCATAGGGATTATCAGGGAAGCTGGTGGTCAGCTGGTTCAGCACATCGCCGCTGAGATCGCCCAGCGACTCCTCCGCACTGAACTTCATGGCGACATGTTCGTTACCGTCCTGAGCGATGATCGCTTTCACCTCCATGCTGGTCAAGCCCAGCTGACTCAGCGCGTCGCGCACCTCCCCTTCCGAAACCTGTTCCTGGAAGGCGAGCATGATCTCCGTGCCACCGGTGAAGTCGATGGCATAGCGGGGACCGCCATGGAAGATGAGCGATCCGATCCCCAGCAGAATGACGACCAGCGAAACGATGTAACCGGTACGGCGATGCTGGATGAACCGGAACTTGGTGTTGATAAGAAACTGCATATCCGATGGCTCCTAGATACTTATCTTTTCGACTTTGTCCCGGCTGCCGTACAGGAAATCGAAGATCAGGTGCGAGACAACGATGGCGGTGTACATCGAGGCGACGATACCGATCATCAGCGTGATGGCGAAGCCCTTAAGCGGCCCGGTGCCGAACTGATAGAGCACCAGGGTGGCGATCAGGGTGGTGACATTCGCGTCGAGAATGGTGGTAAACGCCCGGTCGAAACCGCTTTCGATGGCAGCTTTGACCGTCTTGCCGCCGCGGCGCTCCTCTCGTATACGTTCGAAGATGAGCACGTTGGCGTCCACCGCCATACCGATGGTCAGAATGATGCCGGCGATGCCGGGCAGGGTCAGCGTGGCGTGGAAAGCGGCCAGGATGGCGGCCATGAAAAACATGTTCAACAGCAGCGCCACAACGGCGATCACGCCGGAGAAACGGTAATAGACCATCATGAACAGCATGACCACCACCAGCCCCAGCAGCACGGCGAAGGAGCCGCTGCGGATGGAGTCACGACCGAGGGACGGCCCGACGGTGCGTTCTTCGATGATATCCACGGGTGCGGGCAGGGCGCCGGCGCGCAGCACGATCGCCAGGTCCTTGGCGGCGTTCATGCTTTCCATACCCTCGATGATGCCGCGTCCGTGGGGGATCTTGCTGCGGATGTTGGGCGCCATGAAGACCTTGTTGTCCAGCACGATGGCGAGACGGCGGTCGATATTATCGCCGGTGACGGCGCCGAAGGTGCGGGCGCCCTGGCGGTCCAGCTCAAAGGAAACCACCGCCTGTCCGGCGCGACCGGTGGAATAACCCTGGTCGACATCGGCATAGGCGTTCTTCAGATACTTACCGGTGAGTGAGGATTCCTTCTTGATCAGGTAGAGCGGATAATAATGCATGCCGTCCGCGTCCGGATCGGACTGGCGTCCCCAGATGAAACGCAGGTCGGGCGGAATCAGATCCGCGATCTCCGGATCGTCGATGATCCGTTTGACAGCGTTCTGGTTATCCGCGGAGACGGCGTAGCTGCCCTGGTAGTTGACGAAGTAGGAGAGGAACGGTTCCTCCTCCACGCCGCGGGTCAGGTCCGCTTCCGGCACCAGTTCTTCCTGCTGCAGCTGGGTGAGCGGGCTCTCGCCGGCTTCATCTTCTTCAGCGCCGGCGGTCAGCTCTTCCGCAGCGGGTTCCGGAGCGGCATCCGCCACCGTCGCGGTATCTTCAACCGCCGCGGTGGCCGTGGTATCAGGTTCCACCCCCTTCAGAAAATCGTTGATGGCGGTGAAGGTGTTGTTGGTGATGTCCATCTCCGCGACGAGGGTGAACTCCAGCTGGGCGGTCTTGCCGATGAGAGCGCGAGCGCGTTGCGGGTCATCCACGCCGGGCAACTCGATGATGATGCGCCGCTGGCCGCGCTTCATGATGGTGGGTTCGGTGAGTCCGAATTCATCGATCCGGTTGCGCAGAATCTGCAGCGAGCGGTTGATGGCGTCGGTGGCCTCCTCCCGGATGTAATCCATGATCTCACCGTCGGGTTGGCGCGGTTCGCCGAAATAACGGTTAAGCTCAACACCGGCGCCGGTAAATTTGGTGGTCACCAGGTTGTAGAAGTCCTCCGAGACGTTCATCTCGGCGGTAATTTCATCACGGATCTCCTCGAACTTGGCATCCTTGTGGTGCGCCAGGTTCTCCATCAACCGGATCAGGTCCACTTCCAGTTGCAGGTACATACCGCCCTGCAAATCCAGACCCAGCTTGAGCGATTTCGCCTTCAACTCCGGCAGTTCACCCTGCACCTGCAGCGTGTCCCGTTCCGCTTCGCTCAGCGTGAAGTACTTGGCGGTCGGATAGGCGTACCAGCCGGCCAGGACGAGGAAGACGGCTACCAGTATCCAGCGTACTTTGTTGTTTCGACTCATCGGGTTGGTTA
>CAZFEC010000043.1:0-26195 GCA_964517435.1 uncultured Bacteroidia bacterium
AAAACAGCTTTTTCAATGAGTTCTATGCGAAATTCTTTATGAGAATCGGTATAATGGGCCCCCAGCTGAGAGTTGTATCAAGTGTCATGAATCCGTTATCGGGAAGGGTCGTTGCAAACCCAAGGTTCGCCTGTTCATCCTGACGCAGAACAAAGGCATACCGAATCTGGTAGTCTTCCCGCTATCACCGACCAGCATCAAACGCTGGAAATCCCACCTGCGCAAGCTGGCCAAGTCCGGTGCGCCCTACTTTGCAGTCGTGACACGTTTCAAGCTGCAGGACACTGCGAAGAACGGCTACAGGTGGGCAGAAGTAACGATGGATGTAGAGCGGGTAGTAACGAAGGAAGAGTTGCAGCATGTACGCGAGATGAGAGCAGAGTTTAAGGCAAGAATGAAAGAAGTGAACGACCGTGACTTCAACGATCCAGGTGACAAGCAATCAAACCATGAGGAGCATCATGCGTGAATTACTACGGGCCATCACTTCTATCGGACCATTCATAGTTCAGATCATTCTGGGCAGGAAGAGTAAGAAGACCGATATGGAGACCGTGAAGGAAGAGAAGTAGCTTCCGAAGCAGCATCGGGGAAACCTGGTGCTGTTTTTAGTTACAACTTCAACTTATCCACACCCGCCTGCAGATGGTCCTGCGAGATATGAGAATACTTCTCCGTCATAGTGATGCTACTGTGCCCCATCAGTTCCTTAATCGCCTGGGGTGAAACACCAGACATGGATAGCTGTGATGCAAACGTGTGCCGAAACTGGTGGACATGCCCCTCTAATCCCAGTTCTCGGAGGGTTAACTTCACAGCTGTATAGATTTTATCACGGTGAACCTTGCCACCTTTCACACCGGTAAACACATACCTTCCCCTTTTCTGCTTCTGCAGCTTCAGCAGAATTGCCTGTGCGCGACTGTTCAACGGTACGGTCCTGATCTGGTTTGTTTTCGGACGCCAGTCCTCTTTGGCCTGTACCTTGATCACATTCTGGTCCAGCTGGACATCATCCCATGTGAGATTGATCAGCTCCCCCTTACGCAGACCGGTCAGGTAAAGAAATTCACAATGCGGTCGCCAGTGATCCGGTAGTGAGTCCAGGATCAGCTTCACCTCCTCTTTAGTCCAGAACTGAATTGGCTTGTCATGCTGTTCTTGATACCTCTTCAGCTTTGCAGCTGGATTCTCCTTCAAGTAGTCCTCTTCGATTGCGTAGTTGAACAGCATCCGTACGAACTGAATCTGTCTGTTGATAGTACTGTTCTTGATCCCCCTGCGCGCTGAGTCCTCCATGAATTCTTCCAGCTGGTTTCGTTTTATCTGGTCGATTGTCTTTACTTTACGGAAATGGTTCTTGTAGAACGCGGTCAGGTTACGTGCATGTATATCGTAGCGTTCCAGGGACAGCTTCTTGATACGGTGCTTCTTGCTCTGCATGAAGGAATCGATCAATGTCTGCAGTGACATACTTGGGGTAGGCGTAGGATCATTTAACACGCCAACCTTACCATCCATCATCTGTTCATAAACCGCCCTCGCAGCTCGTTCAGCATCTGCTTTGCGTGGACTTATGACTGGACGCTGGCGCTTACCGTTACGGTCCTTGTAGTCTATGAAGTAGACTATTTGACCGCTGGGATTTTTTAGTTTCCGTATCTTCGGTATCTGCATGGTATCCTCAAACAAAAAGGGACTTGGCAAATATTTGGCAAATCCCTTCAAAAAGTCAAGTATTATCTATTGTTTTTACAATACTTGACCATATTTAACGGAGAGGCAGGGATTCGAACCCTGGGAGGACCGAAGGTCCTCAACGGCTTTCGAGGCCGCCCCGTTCAACCGCTCCGGCACCTCTCCAATATCTCTATCTCAACCTGACTTCAATAACGCCAGGTAGATTTCAATTCACACCCGGTTCTTCCGGGGCGATACCGCCGTTCTCCTCGCGCGTCGCCTGTTTCTGCTCCGCCTGCCGCACCCGCAGCCGTTGAAAGAAGCGCTTGAGCAGGTCGCCGCACTCCGGTTCCATTACACCCGGCACGATCTCAACCTGATGGTTCAGCCGCTCATCCTGAACCACGTTCGACAGTGTACCGCAGGCACCCGCCTTCGGATCCCAGGCGCCGAATACAATCCGCTGCAGCCGGGCCAGAACCGCGGCGCCGGCGCACATGTGGCAGGGTTCCAGTGTCACGTAGAGGACCGCCTCGTTCAACCGCCAGGACTTCAACGTCTCGGCGGCGGCGGTGATCGCCAGTATCTCCGCGTGCGCGGTGGGATCCTGCAGCGTCTCCACGCTGTTGTGCCCCCGCCCGATGACAGCGCTCCCCTGCACGACGACCGCGCCGACCGGTACTTCGCCCGCGTCGAAGGCTTTCTGCGCCTCTTTGAGGGCCATCTGCATCCAGAAATTGTCGTCTATCATCATGAGCTATTCAAGAAAGCGTACCGGTTCGCAATTGCAAACGAATTCAATGGTGGGGCTAAAGAGAGGTTCCGCCCGCGGCAGCCATCCTGTTGGCGGGCTTCATTCACAATCCCCGAACACCTGAAAGGGCGCCCAGAAGAAGGGATAACTGTACTCGGTCTGGTTGAGCAGATACAGCTGTGCCGCCTGCAGCGCTTTGGCGGGGCGCAGGTCGTTCTTGATGTTTCGGAAGAACTGTTCCATCAGGATGCGGGTGGATTCATCCTCCACCTGCCAGAGTGAGGCGATGATGGTAGGTACCTGCGCGCCGAAGAAGGCACGGCTCAAGCCCAGCATGCCCTCCCCTTCCGAGAGCACCCCCCTGGCGGTGGCGCAGGCGCTGAGCACCACCAGGTCGGCGTTCAGCTCCAGGGTGATGATCTCCCGCGCCGTGAGCAGGCCGTCCTCCGCCTTGTCACTGCTCAGCAGCAAAGCGGAAAAAAGCGGATTCACCTCGTCCAGCAGGCCGTGAGTGGCCAGGTGCAGCAGGCCATGCGCGGCGGCATACTGTTTGAAGACGCTTTCGGAAGCCTGGTTGTGCAGGAAGAGCTGCGCCCGGTCGCCGTAGATGCTCCCCACCGCCTGCACCTCCTGCTCGGAAGCGGGCAGCGCCTGGAAGACACCGCTCAGTGTCACCATCCCCTGCTCCCCCAGGTCGGGATTGCCCAGCGCCAGCACCGTTTCCCGTCCGGCGGTGCCGGTTGCGCGCAACTCCGCCAGCGTGCTGAGGGAATAGACATAGTAAACTGCGTAGTCCTCGATCAGGAAGCGCTCGGTGGCGGGATTCAGAAAGGCCTGGAACGGCAGCGCATGCAGATAAGCATCCGGGATGATGCACAGCCGTTCCACCCCCTCCAGTGAAATGGTGACCGGATCGATCAGCTGGGTGTAGAGCCGGCTCATCTCGAAGAAATCGGTGTCGGTATGGATAGTGGCGGCGCTGGCGCGCAGCTGTTCCCGCCCTACCTGCAGCCGGTAGGGTGTCAGGCTGTACTGGCGCCGCCCCTGGTTGCGCAGCACCAGGCAGGTTGTCGTCTCCTCCTCGACCAGGTAACAGAGCGCCGCCTCGTTCTGGTTCAACAGTTTAGCCGCGTCCCGGAAACCGATCGGCTCCCCCTTCCCCATCTGCAGCTGCAGCTCCGGGTGTCGCAGGAACAGCTCATCTTCGAAAGCCAGCAGTTCGCCTCGCACCCGCTGCTGCCGCAGGACGAGCGAATCGATCACCGGCGCGGCGCCGCGGGTACCGTCACTGTGCAGCTGCCTTACCTCCTGCTTAACGAGCCTGAGGTTGCTCTCCAGTTCGGCTTTGCGCGCCAGTTCCGCCTTGGTCATCTCCGTCTCGAACACCAGGAAAGCGCCATCGAGCATATCCAGCAGGTTGCGCACCTTCATCCGTTCGAAGGTTTCGTAAGCGCCCTGTCGATCACCGCCGGCAAGCTGCAGTTGCAGCAGCTCCCGGTAGACCGGCAGCATTTTGGTGAGAAAAAGCTCCCGGTCCGCTTCGATGTCGATGCCGCTGCGGATGTTCTCGATCAGTTCCAGACTGTTCTCCAGCGCCCTGATCGCCGCCAGCGTATCACCCCGCAGCAGATGGCAGGAAGCCTCGGTGTCATAGAAAGCGTACAGCACATCGTCAGCGGCCAATCTCTGCGCCAGTTTGCTGCCCTGTCGCAGATGGTCCAGCGCCGGTTCCGGGAAACCGGCGTCACGCTGGAGTTTCCCGTATGCGTAGTGGAGCCTGGCTTCGCCCAGGAAATACCCGAGGGTCTGATTGAGTTCCTCCGCCTGCCGAAAGTATTCCCAGGCTCGGGCGGTGTCACCGCGTGTTTGGTAGAATGAACCGAGGTTGAAGAGGGTGTTGAAGACACCCAGGCGGTTATTGATCTCCCGCTTCAGGGCGAGCGATCGCTCGAAATAATCCGCGGCGAGGGTGTGTTCGCCGTGCGCCCAGGCCAGGCGACCGAGGTTGTTGAGCACGCGCGCCTTCAGATCGCGGTGATCGAGCGACTCCGCGGTCGCCAGTGCCGCGCCCAGACGCGCTGCCGCCCGGGCGCTGTCCCCGTAGGCCTTATGGACTATCCCCAGGTTATTATCGATCTCTCCGCGATCGAGCGGATACAGGCGGTCGCCGCCGATTTCCAATGCCAGAATGTAGTCGTTATACGCCTCTCCGTAGCGTCCCTGCTGAAAATGCAGCAAGCCGCTGTTCTGAGCGACGCGCGCCAGAATCAAGCTGTCACCGCGGGCGGCGGCCAAATTGGCAGCCCGGACGAACCGCTGCTCCGCGTTGTAGTAATCAGCCATGAAGAGATGGCTGTTGCCCAGGTTGATCAGGGTTTTCTGCTGGTTGAGGCTGTCGCCGACTGATTCAAAGTAGGTGAGAGCGCCCTCCATCAACTCAATCGCCACGGCATGGTCTCCCTGGCGGAAATGAACGATGCCCAGGACCATTTCCAGATAACTGAGCGCGGCGGAATCACCGAGGGCGATCGCCGCCTCCAGCGCCGGTTCAAGCACCCTCTGGGCGCTCCGCCAGTCGCCGTGGCGCTGTGCCAGCCGTTTGCCGGCGGCGGTCAGTCGCTCCAACCGTTCCGCCTGCAGTGACAGGTCCGAGTAGATAGCGTCCGCCTCCAGCAGCGCCTCCACGGCCTCGCCCAGTCGACCCTCACTCATCAGGTTGCCGGCTTGACCGCAGAGGCTGTCCGCCACTTCCACCGTCCTGGTAGTCTGCCCGCAGAGGAGCAGGCAGCAACAGCATCCGGTCAGCAGGTGTATCACGTTCTTCATCATCTCATTCGCTTCCGCTGTTTGAGTAGTATCAATCTTCGGCTTAGTCGTTGCAGTTTCGCGATGCGAAACTGCAACGTCTTCTAACGTATCAACATCATTTTCCTTACCTTACGGAAGTCCCCCGCCTGTATACGGTAGAAATACATGCCGCTGGCGATCAGGTTACCGGCTCCGTTACGGCCGTCCCAGATTACCTGCTGGTAGCCTGCTTCCACCCGTTTGTCCAGCAGCAGCGACACCCGCTGTCCCAGCAGGTTGTACAGCTCCAGCTTCACATGCGCCGGCGCTGGCAGGTCGTAACGGATGGTGGTACTGGGATTGAACGGATTGGGATAGTTCTGGTGCAGGGCGAACTGCAGCGGCAACTGCGGCAGGTTCATCAGATCCTGCACATCCACCTCCAGCGCCCCCAGGTCCGGCGCCTCGTCAAGAAAGTCATAGAGCGGCACCCAGACCGTATCGCCCGGCGCGTAGATAAACCAGGTGTCCTGCACGCCGGCGTCGATGCAGGGGGAGCCCAGCAGTGGCAGCAGATCGTACGCTTCCGGCCAGGTGAACAGCGGATCGGCGTCAAGGTTACCCTGGCCCGGCCAACCACCCGCCACATCGGAATGGAATACGTAAACCGTGTCCTGATCGAAGCCGATCTCATCCGCACCGCCGCTGGCTGCGTTGTCCCAGAAGATGGAGTTGATCACCACCGCCTGCGCTTCATCCGAGCAATAGAGACCGCCACCTGCATCAACCGCCAGGTTCTCAGTGGCGGTCACATGCAGCAGATCAGGCGAGGCGCCATTCTGCGCATAGATGCCACCGCCGTTTTCCAGCGCGGTGTTGCCGTAGAGGATCAAGTTGCGCAGCAGAGGTGAGGAGTTATCGCAATAGATACCGCCACCGTTTTCATCCAGACCTCCGGAGATCGTGAATCCGCACAACCCGGCAGGCGCCGTTTCGCCATTGACAAAACTGACTACCGAACCGCTCTGGTTGCTGGTGAGAAAGGTCTGATTGATCCAGCCCCAGTCGCCGTCCAGCAGATAGTGAGACCCGACCACGACATTGCGCTCGTTGAAGTTGATGTTCTCGACATACTCACCTGCCTCCACCAGTACCGTATCCTGGTGGCTGGCGCGATCGATGGCATACTGTATGGTGGCGTAAGGCACAGCTTCACTGCCGTCACCTTCGCTGTCGGAACCGTCGGTGCCGGAGACATACCAGCTGCGGGTGACGGCGTCACAATCCTCGCCCAGAGCGCCGATGTCGGTTCCACCTTCACCGCCGTCGAGGCAGACCGAGTTCGCCGCCAGTGTATACACTCCGGCATCCGGATCGCAGAAACGGGGATCGCAGTCCAGGTTGCCCTCGCCATCCCAGCCGCCGCCAATATCGGAGTAGGTGATCTCGCCCATACCGGACTTCAGATACACTTCCGGGAAACCATTATCCCACAGTATGCTGTTGACGACAGTCAGGGCGCCTTCTTCCTCCGAACAGATCGCACCGCCCGCTTCGGCGGCGTGGTTGCCGGTCAGCGTCAGCCGGTCACAGATGAGCTGCGAACCGGAGTTGTGGATACCGCCCCCTTCGCTCCCCTCGTTGCCGGTGATCAGCAGCTCCGCCAGTGCGAGGTCGCTCTCCAGGCGGCAGCGCAGGCCACCGTCGTTGCCGCCGGTAACGGTCATTCCTGATAGAGTGAGATCGATACTCTGGTCCGCTACGATCACCGGCAGCGGCGGATCCGGTGCTTCCGCATCCAGAATCGTCTCCTCAACGACCGCACCCTGCACCGAAACGTGACTCACCAGACACAGCGGGAAGATTTCGCCGTTAGTGCCGGCGCTGTATGTGCCCGTCGCCAGTTCGATCAGGTTGGGATTCTCGGCGTTGGCCCAGATCCGGGAGAGGGCTCTTTCGATTGTGCGCAGCGACACCGCCGGTGTCGTGCCGCTGTTGTTGTCGTCCCCTTCCGGACTGACATAAAGCGTACCGTCAAAGAGATCCGGCAGCGCGCCGTGGTAGATATCGAAAGTATAGGCAGCCAGCGGGTGCGCGTAGTAGTCGGAGGGATTCAACACTGTGAAAGTGTCCACGACTACTTCTACCGGCATCAACCCGTCGCTGTAGAGATCGCTGCCGAAACCAGCTTCGTTCAGGTAGATGCTGCAGCGGGGATCGACCGGCTCGAAGATCACTCCCGATTCCGACATATAAATGCCGCCGCCCAGCGCGGCGCTGTTGGCCTGTATCACAACCTGTTCCAGCAGCGGTTCGGAACCGGCTATTACAGCCATTCCCCCGCCGGTCAGGGCGGAGTTCTGCGTTAAACGCAGATCTGTCAGATGCGGCGAGGAATTACTGCAATAGATCGCGCCCCCGCTGCCCGCCGCGCCGCCAGTCAGGGTCAGACCGCCGCAGTCGGAACCGATACTGTTGTCAAAGACGATCAGGTTCGATACCTCTTCTCCGTCAAGAAAGGTGTCGGCGCTGCCGTCGCCCTCCAGCGACACCCAGTTCAGCATCTGCAGCGGCAGTGTTTCCTCGGTCTCGCTTACTGAATAGGTGCCCTGCGCCAGGTAGATCGTAACCGGATTTTCCTCCTCACCCCAGATCCGGCTCAAAGCGTAATCGATATGCCGGAAAGGGGAACCGGCTTCGCCGCTGTTATCGTCATCACCTTCGGGCGACACCCAGACATCTTGCGCCAGGGCGGTGTCGGCACCGGTACCTCCCACAAAGGTGAACACACTGCTCTGATTCGAATTGGCCCAGTAGGGGGAAACCGCCTCTTCATCGAAATTGTAGATATCGAAATCGCAGCTGTCCATGTGGATTGTCGTTTCCTGCCCTTCCGCCAACGCCATGTAGAAGGTCTTGCCGACCGCGGCGTAGTTGTCCCGGAAGGTGTTGCCGCCCGGATTGAATTCGTTCGGCCCCATCGGTCCGCCGAAGTTGGGTCCGCCTCCGAAGCACCAGCCGGCACCACCCTCATCGATACCGCCCGCCGGGTCGTTGTCATCGTTATCACGGATCGTGTTGTCGCGGAAGGCGGGCTTCATGTAGCGGATGAAGAGACCGCCGCCGGCCCGGATCGTGATGTTCTCATCGCCGACCTCTTTCTCGACCAGCCAGCCGGTACCGTTCTTGATGGTCAGTCCTACTACCCAGGGGGTGAGCATCGAGTGGAGATCGGGCAGAAAAGAGATCACGCTGGCCGAATCGGTACGCAACTGTCCGCCGCCGCCGTTGAGAATCGTGCTGTCGACATGGTCGTAGTTGCCGTCCAGCAGGAAGCGGCTGCCCAGGTGGATCTCCTTGCCTACGATCAGGATGTTCTCAGTGTATTCCCCGTCCTCCACGATCACCGTGTCGCCGCTGCTGCTGACATCGACACCGTGCTGTACCGTGGCAAAGGGGTCCGCTTCGCTGCCGTCACCGGTTTCGTCACTGCCATCTTCCGAGACGAAGTAGATGGTCGTGCGTGCCTCGCACCCCTCCGGCAGGCTGCCCAGGTTCGTGCCTCCTTCACCTGCTCCAAGGCAGGGTGAGTTCGCTGCCAGCGTGTAATCGCCCGTATCCGGGTCGCAGAAGAGCGGGTTGTAGCTGATGATGTTGTCACCAGTCCACCCCTGGTGGATGTCGCACCAGGCGGCCGTGACAGTACCGGTGGTAAGTTCGATCTCAACCGGCGCGTGGTTCCAGAGAATCGAGTTAGTGAGTTCCACTTCGCCGCCGTCGCAGGTCAGACCGCCACCGCTCGTCGCCACGTTGCCCGCCACCGTCGAGCGACTGACTGTAAGCTGCGAGCCTTCGCCGCTGTAGAAGGCGCCGCCCAGATTGTCTGACTGGTTGTCGATAACCAGGCAGCTTTCCAGCTGTGGTTCACCTTCCATACCGATCCAGATCGCACCCCCGTCACCGCCGGCGCTGTTACGGAGGATTGAGACATCCGTCAGGACAGGCGCGCAAACGGTACGGTTGTCGAACTCACCTCGATATCCACGCGTGGGAGTGCCAACCACCGCGAGACCGCCGCCCTCTGCGCCGGCACTGTTATCGCTGATCTCAACGCCGTTCAGATCCGGGTCGGAGCCGTTGGTGCAGTAGATACCACCGCCGCTGCCACCGGCACTGTTGCCGGTCAGAATCAGGTCGGTAAGAGTCGGATCGGCATCAACGCAGTGAAGCGCGCCGCCGTCACCGCTGGCGTAGCTATCCTCTATAACCAGCAGCTCCAGCGAAGGGGAGGTGCCGTCGCACAGAATCGCGCCACCGTTGTCAGCCGAACCGCTCCGCAGCGTCAGCGCCTGCAGCCGCGCCACCTCGCTTTCACCCTGATTAAAGGTAACAACACGCCCCGCTCCGCCGGCGTCGATAACCGTGTTGAGAATATGATCGCTGTCAGCGTCCAGCAGGTAGTGGGAGGTGACGGTGATGTTCTTACCCAGGAAGTCGAGGCTTTCGTGATACACGCCATCCTCGATCACCACCGCGTTGCCGGGCGGCGCCGCTTCGATTCCCCGCTGCACGGTGGCGTAGGGATGTTCTTCACTGCCATCACCCCAGGTGTCGGAACCATACGCGGCGGAAACATAGGTGTAGCTGTAGTCGTCACCGCAATCACCGGCACCCAGCGCGCCCATGTTAGTACCGTTTTCACCCGTGGTCAGGCAGGGGGAGTTATCCGCCAGCGTGCAGTCGTCATTCTCCGGATCACAGAAAAGCGGATTGGCCGATATGTTGCCGGTCAGCCAGAAGTAGTCGCCGTTACCGTTGGTCTCGATGCCGTTCTCACCGCCGAAGATGTCGGAAAAAGTCACCGAGATGTAGTTTTCGGTCCCGGCGGCATCGAAAACGACCTGGTGGACATTATCCCAGAGCAGCAGGCTGCTGATCTGCGGGTAGGAGGCATCTGTGCAGTAGATGCCTTCATCCAGGTCGGTCAGCGTGCAGTTGGCGATCAAGGGTTCCGATATCTCACAGAAAACGCCTGTCGTGCCGTCGCCGTAGATCAGCAGGTAGGACAGTTCGGCGTTGGAACCGTTCAGGTAGACCTGGCTGTTGACACCGTTGCGGATCAGCGTACCGCCGGTCCACTGCGGATCGCTGTCGAGGAACGCCGCGCCGGCACCCTGCAGGTCGCAGCTGTTATTATCGAATACAATGTCGATAAGAATTGGATTGGAAGCCCAAGTGTAAATGCCGCCGCCGTAATATTCCGCATAGTTGCCCACGATAATCAGGTTGGAGAGGGTTGGTGAAGCACCCCCTTTGATCGTCACACCGCCACCGGTACAGTCTTCAAACTGCACCGCACCTTCACCGAAGCCGCCGGTTAGCGTGAAGCCGCTGAAGACCGTCAACCCAGTCTCGCCGGAGGAGAAGGTTACCACGGAAGCAATATGGTCTGCATCGATGAGTGTCTGATCGATATGCACGGGATCGCCGTCGAACAGATAGCGTGAAGCGACCGTGATTTGCGCGCCGCCGAAATCGAGAGTCTCGACATAGGCTCCCTCGTCAACCATCACCGTATCGCCGATCTGCGCCTGGTTGATCCCCTCCTGGATGGTGGCGAGCGGGCTGGCTTCCGTACCCTCTCCAGTCGCGTCGTCGCCCCAGTTCGCCACCCACCAGTAGCGGTTCAGCGAGCCGCAGCTGCCCTGACCCCAGGCGCCCATGTTCGAGCCATCTTCCCCGCTGCCCAGACAGGGGGAGTTGTCCGCCAGGCGGAAGTTCGAGGCGGCTGGATCGCAGAAGAGCGGATCCGAGGCGATACTGGTCGTATCCCAGGCGACAGCGCCGTTGCCGTTGGTCTCGATACCGTTCTCACCAGCTTGGACGGCGGACCAGGCGATGTCGATCTGGTTGGGAGCGCCGGCCGGATCAAACCAGACTTCATGCTGGTTGTCCCAGAGGATCGAACTGCTCAACTGGGGCTCGGAAGCGTCACTGCAGACGATGCCGTACTCCAGGCCGTAGATGGTTGTATGGTCGATGATGGGATCGGAATTCTCACAGGTGAAACCACTACCGGAATCATAAATCGTCAACAGGCTGCAGGCAGGACTGGAGTTGAGCAGGAAGATCTCAGACGGATCGGCGCTGTTGTTGGCGTTCATTCTCACGTAGTCAATAATCGGATCGGACAGGATGCAGGCGATACTCCCTCCACCCAGAAGCGAACTGTTGTCCCAGATCAGGAGATTAGTCAGCAGCGGTGACGACTCGTGAATGTAGATGCCGCCCCCGTAGGCGTCGGTCTGATTGCCCCAGATGTAGAGCCGCTCCAGGATGGGATTGGAACCGTTGCTGCAGGTGATCGCCCCGCCGGTCATGTTCTCCGGTGCACCCTCGACCCGGCCGTGACCGCCGGTCAAGGTAAGGGCATAGAGCCGCGCCGCACTGCTTTCACCACTGACGAACTGAACACAGGAGGTGGAATCGCCGCCGTCGATGATGGTGTTGGTGGCATGCATAAAATCACCGTCGTCGATATAGCGGGAAGTGATAGTGATGTCTTTACCGAGTAAGTCTACATTCTCATAATAGGTAGCATCGAAGGCAACTATAGTATCAGACCAGACAGCGTGATTGATCGCACCAGTAATACTGGCCAGGATACCAGAAGTTTCCTTACCCCAGGGGAGACACCAGAGATTATCATTTCCTCCAGGCTGAACATAGATCTTGCGCCCCAGCGCACCACACTCCCAATTCCCCTGGCCCCCATATCAAGTCCATCCGAAGCGACCCCAACGCAGGGGGAGTTCTCCGCCAGAAAGACGTCGCCCTCACAGAAGCGGGGATCCGTAGCGAGAATGCCTTCTCCCCAATTAACGGTGCCGTTGTCGTTGGTATTGACGCCATTTGTACCCAATTGAATATCGGTATAGCTAATGTTGATCGAGTTCGATGTCCCAACATTGTCAAACGCAATCGGCATCATCCAATAGTAGGAGGTTATACCCCAGACTATCGTGTTGGTCATCGTCACGTGTGACCCATTCTTCAGATACATACTGTTGGTTGAATAAGCCCAACCGCCGAATTTCTTCCCGATTGTCACATGGTCCAGAACCGGATCAGACGCGTCGGCGACCAGTCCGGTAGAGTATTTGTGACCCCGCAGATGGGTCCAGGAAATCTGCGGATTCGAATTGAGGAGGTAGACAACAGCTTCGAGACCATACTGGTCTTCATCATCATTCCATATACAGGAGCAATTGAGGATTACCGCATCGGAGTGGTACAGCAGCACGCCACCGCCATCATTATAGCTCACGGAGGAGTTGGCGATGTAGGGTTCGGAATAATAGCAGTAAATCCCCGCCCATCCTGCACAGTGATCGCAACCGCCGAGGTCATTTGCTGTGTCGTTAGTGTGAATTTTTAGGTCGGTTAGAGTAGGAGCACTGTTGTGACAGGTGATTCCGCCGCCCATACGTGAGTCATAGGGAACGTTTTCGTCGGAGCCGTACCCGTTGGTGATATAAAAACCGCACAGAATAGCCGCTGCGGTCTCGCCGTTGATGAATGCCACCACACAGTCAATACCGCCGCCGTCAATGATGGTATCGTCGATATGACTCACATTGCTGTTCAGCAGAAACCAGGAGGCGACGGTGATATCCTTGCTGCTGAAGTCGATGTTTTCCACATAGGTACCGTCTGCCACCAGGACTGTATCCCCGTTTATCGCCTGGCCGATGCCGTGCTGGATAGTGGCATAAGGATTGTCGAGGCTGCCGTCGCCAGTGAGGTCGTCACCGGTGGTGGCGATATGGATGACATTCTGTGGGGTGCCGCACTCCCCCAATTCCCAGGCACCGATGGCGGTACCGTCGTCGGCGGCACCAAGGCAGGGGGAACCTAGAGCCAGCGTGAAGTCGCCGGTCTGGGGATCGCAGAAGAGCGGATCGGCATCGATGTTGTCCGCACCCCAGGTGAGGGTGCCGTTGCCGTTAGTCTCCACGGCGCCCTGTCCTCCCTGCAGGTCGCAGTAGTCGATATTTATAGAGTTGGCGGTGCCTTCGGAATGGAAAGTAACCTCATGATTGTTGTCCCACAGAATGGTATTGGTCAGCGTCGGGTGTGCTCCCCAAATGCAGCGTATTGCAACGTCGGTCTCAAAGAGGGTCACATGATCCAGAACCGGATCAGAGGTGGCACAGTCAATACCTGTGTTGTTTTCACTCCAGAGTGTCAGATAAGAAATCACAGGTGAAGCGAGATCCAGAACGATCTCATTGTTCTGCGAGGAGATATTGTCGTAAACGGTCAGATTGGTAAGATTCGGAGCGGCGCTGGAGATGTAGATCGCGCCGCCATGCACCGCGTAGGTGTTGCCGGTGATGGTCGTATGGCTGATTTCGGGAGCTGACGCATGGCAGAAGATACCGCCGCCATAGAGAACGCTCATGTTGTCCCAGATGAACAGGTGGTCAAGCGTGGGATTGGAGCCGTTTACGCAGCTGATACCGCCGCCGCGATAATCCGGCAGGTCCGCAGCCCAGGGTCCGAAACCGTTGGTCAGTGTGAAGCCGGACAGACGGGCGATGCTCGTTTCCCCGCCGGCGAAAGTGGCGACGCAGGCCAGACCACCTCCGTCGATTACCGTCTGGTTAATGTAGTCCTCATCGCCTGTCGTCAGGTAGTGGGAGCCGACGGTGATGTTCGCTCCGCCGAAATCGATGTTCTCAACGTAGGTCCCCGGCTCCACCAGCACCACTTCATCCACTACGGTCTGGTTGATGCCGTGCTGGATGGTGGCGAAGGGGTTATCCCAGGAACCGGTACCGGTGATATCGGAACCGGTGGTTGAGATGTAAAGGGTGTCCGGATCACGGTAGGTGAAATCGCCAGCGAAAGCGGTACTACCGGCGCTGATCAACAGCAGGAGCATGCTAATAACATATGAAAGAGCTGTAGTACACTTCACAATGACATCTCCTCTTTAAGTCACCTGCGTGGTTGTGACAGAGGTTGGTCATTCAATATTGTCTCGTTGATAGCGCCAAGGTCAACCGAATCTCAGCTGACGCCTCTCAGGTTATCTCAACAGCATCATCTTCCTGGTTTTCGTGTAATTTCCAGCTCGCAGACGGTAGAAGTAGAGACCGCTGGCGACCTGGTTGCCGGCGGCATTGCGGCCGTCCCAGATCACCTGCCGGTAGCCGGCTTCCACACGCTCATCGAGCAGCAGTGCCACCCGCTGTCCCAGCAGATTGTACAGTTCCAGTTTCACATGCACCGACCGTGGCAGATCGTAACGGATGGTGGTAGTGGGATTGAACGGATTGGGGTAGTTCTGATGCAGGGCAAAGCGCTGCGGCAGCTGCGGCTGGTCCGAGAGTTTCTGCAGCTCGACCTCCAACGCACCGAGGTCCGGCGCCTGGTTCAGGAAGGTGTACGGCGGCACCCAGATCGTGTCACCCGGGGCGCAGAGGAACCAGGTGTCCTGTACGCCCGCTTCGAGACAGGGAGAATCGGGTTGCGGCCACAGATCGCATGCTTCCGGGTCGGTGAAGAGCGGATCGGCGTCCAGGTTGCCTTCCCCCGGCCAACCGCCGGCGATATCAGAGTAGAACGCCCAGACCACATCCTCCTCGCCGCCGATTTCGTCCGCACCCCCGGGTGAGCTGTTGCCCCAGAAGATGGAGTTGACCGCCACCGCTCGCGATTCATCCGCGCAGTAGAGACCACCGCCGCTTTCGACAGCCAGGTTGCCGTAGACGGTGACATGCAGCAGCGTGGGAGACGCGGTGTCCTGAACGTAAACCGCGCCGCCCCGCTCCAGGGCGGTATTGTTGCAGAGCACCAGGTTGCGCAGGATTGGCGCCGCACCGTTGTCGCAGTAGACCCCGCCGCCGTTCTCATCCAGACCGCCAGTAATCGTGAATCCGCAGAGTTCAGCAGTCGTCTCACCCGCGGTAAAAGTCACCACCGTGCCGCTCTGGTTACTGGTGAGGAAGGTCTCATCGATCCAGTCCCAGTCGCCGTCCAGCAGATAATGCGACCCGACCACGACATTGCGACCGTTGAAATTGATATTCTCTACATAGATGCCCGCCTCCACCAGCACTGTATCCTGGTGGCTGGCGCGATCGATTGCATACTGCACGGTCGCGAAGGGTGAGCCTTCGCTGCCGTCACCCTCGCCGTCGGAACCGGTGGTGGTGACGTACCAGCTGCGGGTGATGGCGTCGCAACCTTCACCAAAAGCACCCATGTCAACACCCCCCTCCCCGCTGCCGAGGCAGACCGAGTTCGCCGCCAGCGTGTACTCACCGGCAGCGGGATTGCAGAAACGGGGATCGCAGTCCAGGTTGCCTTCGCCGTCCCAGCCACCGCCCACATCGGAGTAGGTGATCTCGCCCGTACCGGACTTCAGATACACTTCCGGGAGACTGTTGGCCAAGATAATGCTGTTGATGACCTCCAGCACGGCTTCTCCCGCGGAGTAGATTGCTCCGCCCGCTTCATCGGCACTGTTGCCGGTCAGCGTCAGCCGGTCGCAAATCAGTTGTGAGCCGGAGTTATAAACGCCGCCCCCCACAAAGCCGGCATTACCGGTGATCAGCAGTTCCGTCAGTGAGAGTTCGCTCTCCAGACGACAGCGCATTCCGCCATCACTGCCGCCGGAAATCGTCAGCCGCTCCAGGGTCAGGTCGAGGTTGCGGTCAGCCATGATCACCGGTTCTGGAGGATCGGGATTTCCAGCATGCAGAATGGTCTCAACCACACCAGCACCCTGCAGCGAGATGTGACTTATCAGACGTATTGGAAAAAGTTCACCGCTCGTGCCAGGGCTGTAAGTTCCGGCTGCCAGTTCGATCAGGTTGGGATGACCGGTGTCCCCCCAGATCCGGGAAAGGGCGTATCCGATAGTGCGCAGCGGCGTCTCCGGCGCCGTGCCGCTGTTGCCGTCGTCGCCCTCGGGATTGACGTGAAGCGTGCCGTTGTAGAGATCGGGCAGCGCTCCGTGGTAGATATCGAAGGTATAGGCGGACAGCGGATGCGTGTAGTAATCGGAGGGATTGATTACCGTGAAGCTGTCCACGACCACCGCCACCGGCACCAGGCCGTCGCTGTAGAGGTCGCTCCCGAAGTCGGCCTCGTTCAGGTAGACACTGCAGCGGGGATCGACCGGTTCGAAGATCACTCCCGATTCCGACAGGAAGATGCCGCCACCCAGCGCGGCGCTGTTCTCATGTATCACGACCTGTTCCAGCAGCGGTTCTGAACCGGCCAGCAAAGCCAGTCCGCCACCGGTCACGGCGCTGTTCTGCGTCAGGCGCAGGTCGTACAGGTGGGGTGAGGAGTTGCGGCAGTAAATTGCGCCGCCACAACCGGCGACGCCGCCCGTCAGGGTCAAACCGCCACAATTGCATCCAAAGCTGTTGCTGAAGAGGACTATTCCAGTCAGTCCCTCACCGTCCAGAATAGTGCCGGCACTGCCGGCACCCTCGAGCGAAACCCAGTCCAGCAGCTGCAGCGGTAGCGTCTCTTCGGTAGTGCTCGCCGAGTAGACACCGGAAGCAGCATGGATCGTCACCGGATTTGCCTCCTCGCCCCAGATCCGGCTCAGCGCGTAGTCGATGTGCCGGAACGGGGAATCCGCCCAACCGCTGTTGTCGTCATCGCCGTCGGGGGCCACCCAGACATCATGCGCCAGGGCGCTGTCGGCGCCGGTGCCGCCCACAAAGGTGAAAACATCCCCCAGGCTGGAACTGGCCCAGTAAGGTGAAATCGCTTCTTCATCGAAATTGTAGACATCGAAGTCGCAGCTGTCCATGTGCACGATTACTTCCGCACCTTCCGCTATCACCATATGGAAGGTCTTGCCGATGGCAGCGTAGTTATCCCGGAAAGTGTTCCGGCCGGGATTGAAACCGCCGGGACCGTTCGGGCCGCCGAAGTTGGGGATGCCACCGAAGCACCAGCCGGCGCCGCCTTCGTCGATACCGCCCGCCGGATCGTCGTCATCGTTATCCTGGATCTTGTTCCCCTTGAAATTCGGCTGCATCTCACGGATGAAGAGACCGCCCCCCACCCGCCGGGTAACGACATCGTCGCCGATTTCTTCTGTCAGCAGCCAGCCGGTGCCATTGGTGATCGTGAAACCCGCCACCCAGGGAGCCGCCAGCGGATGCCCACCGGGGAGGAAGGAGATCACGCTGGCGGAGTCGCTGCGCAGCTGCCCGCCGCCACCGTTGAGAATCGTGTTGTCGACATGATCCCAGTTCCCATCCAGCAGGAAGCGGCTGCCCAGGTGGATCTCCTTGCCGACGATCAGCAGGTTCTCGATATACTCCCCCTCCTCCACGATCACCGTGTCGCCGCTGCTGCTCATGTCAATGCCGTGCTGTACCGTGGCGAAGGGGTCCGCTTCGCTGCCGTCGCCGGTTTCGTCATCACCGTCCGGCGAGACGAAGTAGATCGTAGTACGCGCCTCGCAGCCCTCCGGCAGGCTGCCCAGGTCCGTGCCCCCTTCCCCGGCGCCCAGGCAGGGGGAGTTCGCCGCCAGCGTGTAGTCCCCGACGTCCGGGGCGCAGAACAACGGATTGTAGCTGATGATGTTGTCACCCGTCCAGCCGTAGCGGATGTCGCACCAGGTGGCGGTGATCGTGCCGCCGCTCTGCTCGATCTCGACCGGGGAGTAGTTCCAGAGGATGGAGTTGGTGATACCGACGTCGCCGCCGGCACAGGCCAGACCGCCACCGCTGGCAGCGACATTGCCCGCCACCGTCGCGCGCAGGATCACGAGGATCGATGCGTCGCTGTTGTAGAAAGCACCGCCCAGGCCGGCCGCCAGGTTGTCGACTACCACGCAGTTCTCCAGCAGCGGCTGGCCCTCAGCACCGGACCAGAGGCCGCCCCCGTCACCGCCGGCGCTGTTGCGGACGAGGGTAATTTCCGTCAGCTGCGGCGCGGACAGTGTTCGTTCATGCTGGTCGTTCCCACCGCCGTTACGCCGGGGTAGCTGCCCCTGGACGGCGATACCGCCGCCGTCCAGGCCGGCGCTGTTGTCGCTGATCTCGACGGCAGTCAACACTGGATCGGAGCCGTCGTTGCAGAAAATGCCGCCGCCGCTCCCTCCGGCGCTGTTGCCGGTCAGGATCAGCTCGGTAAGCACCGGATCGGAGTCGTCCAGGTAGACAGCTCCACCGTCACCCTCCGCTTGGTTGCCCTGTAGATAGAGCTGCGTCAGCTCCGGCACGGCGCTGTTCAGGCAGCAGATCGCCCCGCCGTTGCCGGTAGCGAAATTATCCTGTATCACTAGCCACTCCAGTGTGGGAGAAGCGCCGTCGCACAGAATCGCACCGCCGTGGTCGGCGCAGCCGCCCTGCAGCGTCAGTGCCGCCAGCCGCGCCACCCAGCTCTCGCCCTGGGCGAAAATCGCCACGCGATTCTCGCCGTCCGCGTCGATGACCGTGCCGGTGATATGCGTGCTGTCGACGTCCAGCAGGTAGTGGGAAGCAACGGTGATGTTCTTACCCAGAAAGTCGATACTCTCGTAATACACACCGTCCTCGACTACAACCGCGTCACCCGGTATCGCCGCTTCGATACCCCGTTGCACGGTCGCGTAAGGATCTTCCTGGCTGCCGTCGCCCCAGGTATCGGAGCCGGTCTCCGTCGAGACATAGATATAGCTGTAAACGCTGCCGCAGTCACCGGCGCCCAGCGCACCCATGTCGGTGCTGTTTTCGCCTGCGGTCAGGCAGGGGGAGTTGTCCGCCAGTGTGTAATCATCATTCTCCGGATCGCAGAAGAGTGGATTGGCGAAGATGTTGCCTTCCAGCCAGTCGACCGTGCCGTTGCCGTTGGTCTCGATCCCCTCCTCGCCGCCGAAAATATCGGAATAGGCTACCGAGATCTGGTTCTCAGCTCCGGCGGCGTCGAAAACCACCTGCTGCAGGTTGTCCCAGATCAGCATACTGCTCAGCTGTGGATAGGAACCCTCGGTGCAGTAGAGACCCTGATCCAGGTCTGTCAATGTGCAGTTGGCGATCTGTGGTTCGGCCGCTTCGCAATAGATACCGCTGGTGCCGCTGCCGTAGATCAGCAGCTGGGCAAGCCCGGCATCGGATTCCTTCAGATAGATCTGGCTGTAGAAACCGTAGCTGATCACCGAACCACCCATCCACTGTGGATCACCGGCGATGAAGGCCACCGCGCAGCCCTGCACGCTGCTGCTGTTCTCCTGCAGTGCAATATCGATCAGCGTCGGGCTGGAAGCCCAACAGTAGATGCCGCCGCCGTAGCTCTCCGCGTAGTTGTCGATGAGGTAGAGGTTCGAGAGTGTCGGATAGGCGCCCCCCTTGATAGTCACGCCGCCGCCGGTGCAATTTTCGAACTCCGGCGCCCCCAAACCGTGACCGCCTATCAGCGTAAAGCCACAGAAGAGCGTCGAGTCGGTCTCGCCGCCGGCAAAGGTTACTGCCGAACCTTCCAGATCCGGATTGATGATCGTCTGTTCGATATGCGCTGGATCATTGTCCAACCAATAGCGGGAGGCGACCGTGATCCGCTTACCGTTCAGGTCGATGTTCTCGGCATAACTTCCCTCCTCGACCAACACGGTATCCCCGGCCTGTGCCTGGTCGATACCCGCCTGGATGGTGGCGAGCGGATTGATCTCCGTGCCTTCCCCCGTCACATCGGAGCCTGTGGTGGCCACCCACCAGTAGCGGTGCAGATCGCCGCAATACCCCTGACCCCAGGCGCCCATATTGCTGCCCCCTTCACCGCTGCCGAGGCAGGGAGAATTATCCGCCAACTGGTAGTCTGAGCCCGGCTCGCAGAAGAGCGGATCCAGGGTGATGTTCGTCCCGTCCCAGTCGTAGGTGCCGTTACCGTTGGTCTCGATACCGGTCTCCCCTAGTTGCACATCGGACCAGGTGATAGTGATATGATTGGCACTGCCATTGGGATCGAAGCAAACCTCGTGCTGGTTGTCCCAGAGGATCGAGTTGCTCAGCTGCGGCTGGGAAGCGTCGCTGCAGAGGATGCCGTATTCCAGCCCGGAGAGTGTCGAGTGGTCGATAACCGGATCCGACGACTCGCAGACGAAGCCGCGGTCGGAATTTCGGATGGTCAGCAGGCTGCAGATGGGATCGGAGTCGATCAGCAGAATCTGGGCGCCATCCACGCTGTTGTTGACCGTCAGGTCTATGTTGATAAGACTGGGATGGGACTGGACACAAGTCATACCGCCGCCCAGCTGCGCCTGGTTGTTATAGATCTGAATGTTGTTCAGCGTCGGCGACGAGCCGTGCAGATAGATGCCGCCGCCGTAGCTGTCCGCCTCGTTGCCCATGATGTAGAGCCGCTCCAGATAGGGGCTGGAACCGTAGCTGCAGGTGACAGCGCCGCCGGTGACATCCGCCGGCAGGCCGGCGGCGCGCCCGTGCCCGTCCATCAAGGCGAGCCCGATCAATCTGGCGTCACCGCTCTCACCGTTCACAAAGCGGACGCAGGAGGTGGAGTCGCCGCCGGAGATAACGGTATTGTACATATGCCCGGAGATCCCGTCGATCATATACCGGGAACCGACCGTGATATCCTTACCGAGGAAATCGATATTCTCCGTGTAAACGCCATCCTCCGCTACTACGGTGTCACCCGCGGCCGCCTGCAGGATCCCGTGCTGAACGGTGGCGTAGGGGTTGCCTTCACTGCCGTTGCCGGTAGTGTCCGATCCGGCGGTCGACACATAGAGCATCCCGACGATCGCATCGCAGCCTACCTCCAGCGCCCCCATGTCGGTTCCGCCCTCTGCGGTACCGGCACAGGGGGAATTCTGCGCCAGTGTGAGGTCGCCTGCGGCCGGATCGCAGAAGCGGGGATCGTTGTTGATGTTACCCGCTCCCCAGTCGACCATACCGTTGCCGTTGGTTTCGACAGCGCTCTCCCCACCCTGCAGATCGCTGTAGATGATATTGATGGCACAGGGGGCACCTTCCGTCATGAATTCGATTTCAGTGATATTGTCCCAGAGAATGGAGCTGTTCAAGACGGGATAGCTGGCATCCAGGCAGGTGATCCCGGTTGCGGTTCCCCGGATGGTGAGGTGATCCAGTTGGGGACCGGAGTTGTAACAGAGTATCGCGGAAGAGGTCCGCACATCGCTGTAGACAGTCGTGTACGTGACAACCGGATCGGAGAATTCCAGCAGGATCTGATATGTATCGCCGTTGTTGTAGATCTCCAGATCGGAGATATCCGGATGTGCATAGAGACAAGCGAGTCCACCTCCATCACCGGCATCGTTATTGTTTATGATTATGGAGTTGAGCGTGGGACTGGAGCTGCAGCAGTAGATCCCGCCGCCGTACTGGGCGCTGAAATTGCCGGTCAGCACAAGATGTTCAAGGATGGGACTGGAATCGCTGACACAGCTGATGCCGCCACCGCGGCAGTCTTCCGGCTCCGGCGAGGTGGGTCCATAACCGTTGGTCAGGGTAAGGCCGGCCAGCCGGGCGGCACTGGTTTCCCCATTGGCGAAAGTCGCCACACAGCCGGCTCCGGCGCCGTTGATGACGGTGTCATCGATATGATTCTCGTTGCCGTCCAACAGAAACCGGGAGGCGACGGTTATATTTTTACCTTCGAAGTTGAAGGTTTCGATATAGAGGCCATCCTCTACCAGTACGGTGTCGCTGCCACTCGCCTGATTGATGCCGTGCTGGATGGTAGCGTAGGGATTTCCCTCGCTGCCGTCGCCGGTGACGTCGGAGCCACTGGTGGAGACATAGATCAGTCCGATCTGGGCACTGCAACCGACACCGTGCGCACCGATATCGGAGCCACCATCTCCCGTACCCACGCAGGGGGAATTATTGTACAGAGTGAAGTCGTCATTGAGCGTATCGCAGAACAGCGGATCGGCATCGATGTTGCCGTCGAGCCAGTTGATAGTGGCGTAGGCCTGGCCCTGGATGGCACCCTGACCGCCCTGCAGGTTGGAATAGTCCACCGTCAGTACATCGTCGGCGCACTCACTGCCGATCTCAACCGGTGTGGGATGCCAGACGATGCAGTTGCTCAGATTAACCTCAGCGCAGTCCATGTACAGACCGGTCCCACTCCCATACAGGGTGGCATGATTCAACGACAGGGATCCCCAAACTACCATGCCGTAAGCAGTGCCTGAGTTGACCAACGTCAGGTTCGATAAATAGACGCCAAAACCTTCATATAGATTGATCCCGTATGCACCCGGGTTATCGTAAGCCAGGAGTGAATCGCAGACCAGATTGGCATAAATGCCATCCAGCACGGAACCGGATTCCGCCGTATTGCCGGTACAGGTGATCCGGTTCAACGTGGGGCTACAGTTATAACAATAGAACGCCCCGCCGGAGGCGGGGGACTCGTTGTCGATCAGTTTCAACCATTCCAGGCTGGGACTGGCCTGGCTCATGCAGCTGATACCGCCACCGCGACGAGACTCGGGAACTTCACTGTCGGCTCCCAGCCCATTGGTTATCGTGAAGCCGCTGAGACGAGCACTACTGGTCTCGCCGAGGAAGGAAACCACGCAATCGACCCCGCCGCCGTCGATCACCGTCTGGTCGATGTAGTTTTCATCACCTGTCGTCAGGAAATAGGAGCCGATCGTGAAGTTCATCGCTCCCATCCAGATGTTCTCCACGTAGGTTCCCGGCGCCACCAGGATGGTATCGCTGCCACTCGCCTGGTTGATGCCATGCTGGATGGTGGCGTAGGGATTGCCCTCACTGCCGTCGCCGGTGACGTCGGAGCCGGTGGTGGAGACGTAGATCGGCCCTTCAATCGCTACGCACCCAACGCCAAGCGCTCCCATGTCGGAACCTTCCCATCCGGCACCTGCGCAGGGGGAATTGTCATACAGGGTGAAATCGCTGTTTGGTGCATCGCAGAACAGCGGATCGGCGTCGATGTTGCCGTCGCCCCAGTCGTAGGTGCCGCCGCCATTGGTGTGGATGGCACCCTCCCCCCCTGGATGTCGGAATAGATGATGGATGCATAATTGCCGGTCATTTCACCACTGAATTCGATTGCAGAGGTAATGTCCCACATGATGCAGCTGTTTAAGTAAACGTCCGAATCCTCGCAGAATATGTTGCCGGAATTGACGATGGTGGCATTGTCAAGTGTGAGGGTACTGAAATGGCAGAAAAAACTTGTGCCTGTATTGTTAGCGAGAGTCAGATAGTAATACGTAGGTGAAGAATTGTCCAATGTGATTATTTCTAAACCTGATGTGTTTTCTTCAATAGTAATGTTTTGACAATAGGGATCGCCATCCCAGAAATACATAACTGCACCAAACGTCCCCTCATTCCCGGAGAAAAGGATATTGTCAAGATAGGGAGCGGAAGTTAAGCAGTAGATACCACCGCCTCTACCGTAGCCTATATTGTTAATGATCTCCAGGTGATCCAGTGCTGGATTGGAGTTATTCACACAACTGATGCCACCAGCCCGATTGAGCAACGGACTGTCCCAGGATCCAACGCCGTTTACTATCGAAAGCCCGGATAATCGCGCGGCAATGGTCTCCCCCCCCGCGAAGGTGACCACGCAACCTGCTGCGTCGCCATCGATGATCGTGTTATCGATGTGGTTCTCATCACCGTCGAGCAGGAACCGGGAACCGACGGTGATATCCTTACCGAGAAAATCGATCTGCTCGACGTAGGTGCCATCCTCCACCAGCACGGTGTCATCGTCAACCGACACACTGACGCCGCGCTGGATGGTGGCGAAGGGCTCGCCTTCGCTGCCGTCGCCGGAGTAGTCAGAACCGCTAATTGACACATGGAGCGGCCCCTCTGGAGGTTCGCAGCTGGCGCCGTGGGCGCCCATATTACTGCCCTCATAGCCGGTGCCGGCACAGGGTGAGTGCGTATATAGGGAGAATATCGACGGCCAGGGACAGAAGAGCGGATCGGCGTCGATGTTGCCGACACCCCAATTGACAGTGGCGTTCTCCTGACCGGTAATACCACCGATTCCCCCCTGGATGTCGCAGTAGTCCACATCGAGGATGTCATCGCTGCATTCGCCGCCGATGTCTATCGCAAGTGAATCCCAGACGATGCAGCTGTTCAGGACGACATGCCCGCAATCCATATAGATGCCGAGATCATTATCGCGAATTGTAGCGTTGTCCAGGGTCATATCGCTGGCGGAGCATTCTATACCGCACCAGCCGGCTGACTCCTGCAGAGTGAGGTATGAGAAAGAAGCGGTTGAATAAAACAGGTCGATGCTACTGCCTGCAGTGGTGCTCATGCTCATCAGGGCCGTGCAGATCGGATTCGAATAGACGCACCCCAAGAAGGCTCCCGAAGCCGCACCGTTATCATCACCAATGATATCATATAATACTGGACTCGATTGGTAGCAGTAAATAGCACCACCTCTGCCGTCGGTCTGGTGGCCGTAGAGTTGCAGATATTCCAGACGCGGGTTGGAGTTGTTGATGCAACTGATACCGCCGCCACGTTGCAGCTCCGGATCGGCGTTGAACTGGCCTAATCCATCATAAATCCCGAATCCATATAGCAAGGCGTCATTCGTCTCACTGTTGGCGAAAGTAACGACACAACCTGTGAAGTAATTGGTGATCCAAGTGGTGTGAACGTAATCGTAATCATGAGTCGTGAGATAATAGGAGGCCACGACAATGTTCTTGCCGAGAAAGTCTATGCTCTCTATATACTCCCCCTCTTCCACCAGCACTATTTCATCGGCGACACACTGGTCGATAGCCCCCTGAATAGTATCGAGGGGATCGTTCCAGGCGCCGCTGGCCTCGGGATCACCGTAGGTGGTCGAGACGTAAAGGGTATCCGGTTCGCGGTGGGAGTTACCAGCGGCGAAAGTGAAGTTTACGGTGGCCAGCAAAAGGAGCAGTGCGCCCCATCCCGCTCGCGAAACAGTTGCACACTTCATCGATACCTCCTACAGCAAGCGACTTACCTCGGTGTAGTAGTAGAGAGTCGATTTATATCAATGCTCGTTAATAATGTCCGTTTGAATGTACCGCCAGGACATTGGTTCATAGTATTGCTGCTGAAAGTGTGGAGTTGATTTGGCCATTATTTCCTAGCAATACTACAGTCCATATTTATTAGTCTGGTGAGGATTGCTCGATCAGACACGGTGGCTGAACTACTTTTTGAAAGCTTCCACCGGTGTCTCGAATCCCTTCACATTGATCTCGCCGAGCTCCCGCCATTCCGGCTGTTCTTCCAAGCGGCTCCAGCTGTCGCGGTCGATGATGATCTCATCCGGCTCCGCTTCCGACTGCAGCCGCTGTGCCAGGTTGACCTTGGAACCGATGATGGTGTAGTCGACTTTTTCCGGCGTGCCCAGGTTGCCGACGGCGGCGTATCCGGTGGTGATCCCCACCCGGATGTGCAGGTCGTAGCGGTTCTGCGCCGTCCACCGCTCCCGCAGCTCGCGCGCGGTGCTCTGCATCCGCTCGGCGCACGCCACGGCGCGGTGGGGGCTGTGCTCGACCTCATCCTCATTTTCGAAAAACGCCAGCAGACCGTCGCCGAGATACTTGTCGATGATGCCACCGTTTTCGAAAACTATCCGCACCATCACCGCCAAGTATTCCTCCAGTATGCTCTGCACCTCCTCCGGCTCGTTCCGATCGCAGAAGGCGGTGAAGCCGACGATGTCGCTGAACAGCACCGAGATCTTCTTGCGGGTGCCGCCACTCCGCAGGAAGTCGGAATCGGTCTGCATCCGCTTCAGTAGCGGCGGGGAAAGATAGCTGCGCAGGCTGGATTCGATCCGCAGCTGGTACTGTTCCTCCCGGTGCTGGCAGCGCCAGAGGAGCAGCAGCCCGGCCAGTCCCAGCGGGATCATCAGTGGCAGCAGGGGCAGAATCAGGTTCAGCTGTAGAAAGCCAAGCAGCGCCGCC
>CAZFEC010000044.1:0-25856 GCA_964517435.1 uncultured Bacteroidia bacterium
TTGGAAACAAAAACACAACCGATAATTGTGGTACTTCTTGCTCCTTGATTAACCAGAAGCCGGGTAGAGGTACCGCTATTCTCACGAAACAGACAGTATCTTAATTGGACAGTACAGGCGTTATAGGCGGATATGCCGGGGATATGGTACCCATTGTTTGCAATGAACTTACACTTATATATGTCGATTTCCGTCGAATCGAAGGCTGAAACTGCGCCACCAAACCACTGGTTGTTGTCACCTGTATAAATTCCCCAACCGTGTAAGAAGGTCAATCCTTTGACTTGGATTTGGTGTGGCCCATTGCAAGTGAGAATATGGTATGTTGAATCCCCATTAAGAATGGTCGTGTTGACGTAATTCGTATCGTTTGTAAATAGGAAATGCGAGCCCAGCGTGAGATCCTTCTGATTTATTTCCAATTCCTCGACATAGGTACCCGGCAAAATCAAAACCGTGTCACCTGCAACCGCGGCATCAATCCCCTGCTGAATCGTAGGATAATCCCCCGGAATCTCAATCACATCCCCCCGCAGATCAACGGAGGCGAGCAGGAATAGCGCAAGGAGGGGAATCGTCTTCTTCATCAAGCGTCCCCCTCCCCCTCCGCTGCCGGTTCCATAAACACCTTGAAAGCCTGGAGCTGCTGGAATTCCCCTATCAGACCGACCAGGTCGTTCCGCTCAAACTCAAATTCAGGCCCGGGATTGGAGTGGAACTGACCTTCACGGATAACCGCCACGATGGTGACGCCGGTTTCACTGCGAATCCGCAGCGCGCCGATAGCACTGCCGATAATGTGACTCGCCTTCGGTATGGAAACCCAGTGTAGGTCCAGACCACGGGAAGCGGTCTTGAGCTGTGAAATCGTCCGGTAGTATTCGTCGGTGCTATACAGGGGAGCGTACAGTTCCTTCCGTACTACATCAGCGAAATCGTGAACCTTCCTGAGCGAGATGTTCAGATGCAGCAGCGCCTGGCGGGTCAGCTCCAGGCTGGCTTCCAGTTCCGGCTGGACGACCTCATAGACACCGCGTCGATGCAGTTCCAGCATGTGGTCAACGCTGGTGGCCCGGGCGACAACCGTCAGCTGCGGATGCAGATTACGAACCTGATTGACAATCGAGTTTGAGACCGGCGCGGAATCGATGGTTATTATCAGCAGCCTCGCGTCACTGACCTGGGCAGCCTCCAGAACCAGACTCTGGGATGCGTCCCCGTAGATGACCGGAATGCCCTCCACCTTCGCCTCCTCCAGCTTCCGATTATCCAGTTCAACAGCTACGAAGTCCTGCTTCAGGCGATGCAGGATACCGGTAATAGTCCGGCCCACCTGCCCGATGCCGACGATGATCACGTGATCCCTGAAGCCTGACTGGGGCAGGTTCACCGTCTGCAGCGCGTCTGTCTTGAACCATGACTTCTTCAGATTGTAGAGCGGAACGGTGAGGGTCGCCAGGAGCGGGGTCAGGAACATCGTCACCACGGCGGTGTTCAGGATGATCGAGTACAGTTCCGTATCGATCGAGCCTGAGTTCAGTCCGACCCGCGCCAGCACGAAGGAGAACTCCCCCACCTGGCAGAGACTCAATCCCACCGCGATCGGAATCACGTTGCCGTAACCGAAGAGCCTGCTCAGAATCCAGAAGATCACCCCCTTGCCTAAAAGCACGAGCAGAATAACCACCACCACCATCTGCAGATGAGAAAGCAGAAAGGCGGGATTCAGCAGCATGCCGGCGGAGGTGAAGAACAGCAGTCCGAAAATGTCGCGCAGGGGGATGATATCGGCCAGCGCCTGATGGACGTAATCGGACTGGCTCAATACCATGCCGGCGACGAAAGCGCCGAAAGCGAAGGGCAGCCCGAACAGGTGGGTGCCGTAACCGACACCCAGTCCTATCGCGGTGACGGTCAGGAGGAAGAATTCGCGCGAATTCCAGCTGACGATATACCTCACCAGCCTGGGGATCAGCTTCGTCCCCAGGAAGATCATCAGGATCAGAAACAGCGCGGCCTTCAGGGCGGCCAGTCCCAGTACCGCCGCTCCCGCGCGCAGATCATTGAGCTGAGGCAGAATGATCATGAGCGGGACGATCGCGATATCCTGTACGATCAGGATCCCGATCATCACCCGGCTGGAAAGGGTGCCCATCAATCCCCTGCTCATCATCGTTTTCAGCACGACCATGGTGCTGGAGAGCGAGATCAGCGCTCCCAGCCAGAGCGATGGCTTCCACTCCCAGCCGAAAAGCTGGCCGATGAGGTAACCGTAGGCGATAGTGAGGATGAGCTGGATCGGGGTGCCGATGAGGGCGATCTTGCGGACCGGCTTCAGCTCTTTCAGCGAGAACTGCAGACCGAGGGCGAACAGGAGCAGCGCAACACCGATCTCGGCCAGCATTTCTATGTCGTGCGTATTGGAAACGTGTATTCCGGGGGTATAGGGACCGATCAGAACGCCCACCAGCAGGTAGCCGATGATGAGCGGCTGCTTGAGCAGGTTGGCGAAGAAGCCACCAACCAAAGCCGCGATCACAATGATTACGATGTCGGTGGCGATGCCCATGGTCCCCCCGCGGGTTGGAGGTCGTGATCTGTCAAGCCGTTGGTTTCTAGATCAAGGTACAGACTTTGTCAGACAAATGTAATCAGCTTGATTACGCAGACAGCTTCTTCCACGTCATTCCTGTCTTTCCTTTACGTCATTCCCGCGCAGGCGGGAATCCAGTGGTATTCAATTGATGATACTACTAGGTGCAGAAATCCTGGCCGGTAATCGAAATCGAACACATTGCGAAATCATACATGCGAACTATTCAGTCGGATTTGAGAGGAATAGCGCTGCCCGCTTTGTAGATACTATCGCTGGATTCCCGCCTGCGCGGGAATGACGTTATTATGAATAGGGAGGTTTGCCTTACTGGAAGCGGACATTAATTTGAGAACCGGTTAAGACGCAAAATGCTTGCGATAACGCATCCGTGTAATCTGTGACATCAGTGATATCTGTGATTCAGACAACCCCACAAAAAACCCCCGAACTTGCCGGGGGTTCATTGTCATCAATAAGCTGGTTGAACCGTGCCCTACTCGATCGGCTTCTCCTCTTCGGAATCCTCGGCCTTTTCGGTAGAATCGGCCTCGACCTCAGGTTCGGTCGCGGGTTCGATTGCAGGTTCAGCTTCAACCTCGACCTTGGCCTCGGCCTCGGTATCGGGCTCGATTACCGATTCCGAATCCCGAGATACTGCCTCAGCTTCCGTTTCGGCCTCGGTATCGCTATCGGTATCGACACCGAATTCCGATTCCGAACTCCGATCCATCGTCTCGACGTCGGTATCGGCCTCGGCATCGGTATCGCCCTCCACCGCCACCGGCTCGCCGCCTTCCCGCGTGACGATGACCTTGATCTCAGCGACGACATCGGTGTGCAGTTTGATCGGCACCATGAACTCACCCAGCTCCTTCAGCGGATGATCGAGCCCGAGCTGCTTGCGTTCCAGCTCCAGCCCCCGCTCCGCCAGCGTGACCAGGATCTCGTGCGGATTGACCGAACCATACAGTTTGTCTTCCTCGTCCACCTTCACGGTATACGTGATGGTTTCCTCTTCGAGACGGGCCTTCAGTTGCTCGGCATCATGGATCAGACGCAGGTTGATCTGCGCCAGCTTCTTCTTTTCCTGCTCGTAGCGCTTGAGATAACCGCCCTCGGCGGGATAGGCGAAACCCTGCGGAATCAGGAAGTTGCGGGCATAACCACTCTTGACGGAGACGATTTCGCCCGGCTGTCCCAGCTTTTCCACCGGTTGCCGTAAGATAATCTTCATGATCGACTCCTAACGTGGTATGTTGGAAACAAACGGGATGATGGCCGCGATGCGGGCGCGTTTAATGGCGCGTGCCAGCATGCGCTGATGATGACCGCAGGTGCCGGAAACCCGTTGCGGGATGATCTTGCCGTTCTCGGTCGTGAAACGGGTGAGCAGCTTCTCATCCTTGTAATCGATATAGACGATGCCGTTCTCGCAGAAACGGCAGATGCGTTTCCTGGTTCCGATCATTCCGGGGCTCCTTCCTGGCGGGTTTCTGCCTTCTCGACCTTACGACGCTCATCCTTCTGCTGCCGGTTGGCCTGCTGGCGCGCCAGGTTCTGGTTGATCTCAGCCTGTTTTTCGCGCAGATGCAGATCCCGCTTATCCAGAAAGATAAACATGTAGCGCAGCAGCTCTTCGGTGCGGTCCATGATCCGGCGCATCGGTTTGATCGCCGTGCCGGGCATCTTCACATAGTGTATGACGTAGTAGCCATACGTCTTCTTCTTGATGGGATAGGCCAGGCGGCGCTTGCCCCAGGTGTCGGTACTGACGATTTCGCCTCCCTCACTCTTGATCAGATCGGCGAACTTCGTCAGCATCGGCTCCACATGTTCCTCATCGAAACCGGAGTCGATTACCAACAGGATTTCGTAATCGCGCATGTTTGCTCCTTTCGGTCTAATGTCCAACCACCTTTGCAGTTGGAAAGGTATTGCTTTGAATGCCGACCCAGGCGGCATTCAAACTGCCATTTCGAGCAGTTAATTTAATTGCTGCTTAAATGGCAGCCAAGTCATTCGCGGGAGGCCCGCAATTCTTTTTCCTTACACCAGCAGCGGCGCTATCACCAGCGACACCACCGACATCAGCTTGATCAGAATGTTGAGCGACGGACCGGCGGTATCCTTGAAAGGATCACCGACCGTATCACCGACCACGGCCGCCTTGTGGGGATCGGAGCCTTTGCCGCCGATGTTGCCCGCCTCGATGTACTTCTTGGCGTTATCCCAGGCGCCGCCGGCGTTGGCCATGAACAGTGCCATCACCACGCCGGTGACGGTGACGCCGGCCAGCAGCCCGCCCAGCATCTCGGCACCGCCCAGCAGGCCGAACAGGACCGGTGTGATCACGGCCAGCAGTCCCGGCGCGATCATCTTCTTGATGGCGGCGGTGGTGGAGATGTCGACGCAGCGGGCGTGATCAGCCTTCGCTTCGCCCTCCATCAGACCGGGAATCTCGCGGAACTGGCGGCGCACCTCCTCGATCATGGCGAAAGCCGCTTCACCAACAGCGCTCATCGCCAGTGAGGAGAAAAGGAACGGCATCATGCCACCGATGAATAGACCGGCCGTCACCTTGGGATCGGTGACGTCAATGCTGGTGACACCGACCGTCTCGCGGAAAGCGGCGAACAGCGCCAGCGCGGTCAGCGCGGCGGAGCCGATGGCGAAGCCTTTACCGATGGCGGCGGTGGTATTGCCGACCGCATCCAGCTTATCGGTCTTCTGGCGTACTTCCGGTTCCAGACCGGCCATCTCGGCGATGCCGCCGGCGTTGTCCGCGATCGGACCGTAGGCATCGACCGCCAGTTGGATGCCGGTGGTGGCCAGCATACCGAGGGCGGCGATGGCGATACCGTAGAGACCCGCCTGCCAGAAAGCAACTATGATAGCAGCGGCCAGAACAATAACAGGTAAGGCCGTACTCTTCATGCCGACGGCCAGTCCGGCAATCAGGTTGGTTGCGGGACCGGTTTTGGAGGCCTCGGCGATGCCGCGAGCGGGACCTCGAGCCTCGGAAGTGTAGTACTCAGTCAGCAGGCCGATTGCGGACCCGCCGATCAGACCGGCGGTGGTGGCCAGGAAAATGCCGAGGGCGCAGTACTGCCTGCCCCCCAGCGTGTAGGCTTCCGGCACGAAATAGTGGATCACCGGCCAGGCAATGATCAGCATCAGGATGCCGGCGCCGAAAGTACCGATATTGAGCGCCGCCTGCGGATTGCCACCTTCCTTCGTACGCACGAAGAAGGTGCCGATAATCGAAGCGGCGATGCCGGTGCCGGCCAGCAGCAGCGGCAGAACTACCAGGTTCATGTTGAAGGCGCCGCCGATGGTGGCAGCCGCGCCCAGGATCATGGCGCTGACGATGGCGCCGACGAAGGACTCGAACAGGTCGGCACCCATGCCGGCCACATCGCCCACGTTGTCGCCGACGTTGTCCGCGATGGTGGCGGGATTGCGGGGATCATCCTCCGGGATGCCCGCTTCCACCTTACCGACCAGGTCGGCGCCGACATCGGCCGCCTTGGTGTAGATACCGCCACCGACACGTGCGAAGAGCGCGATGGAACTGGCGCCCATGCTGAAGCCGGAGAGCACCGGCAGCACCAGGCTGCTGATGGTATTCCCCTCAACGCCCCAGATAGCGGTGTAGATCAAGAACAGCAGAGCCAGTCCGAACACACCCAGCCCGACCACACTCAGACCCATCACGCTGCCGCCGTTGAAGGCAACCCGCAGCGCGGCGTTGAGCGATTTACGTGCGGCATGGGTGGTACGGGTGTTGGCGTTGGTCGCCACCCGCATGCCGAAAAAGCCGGCCAGTGCCGAACTGATGGCGCCGATGACAAAGGAAACCGCCACCACCCGGTTAGCGCCGGGATAGAACAGAGCCAGAATGATTGCCACGATAACCACAAAGATCGCCAGGACGCGGTACTCGCGGGAGAGGAACGCCATCGCGCCCTCACGTACCGCCTTGCCGATTTCCTGCATCCGGTCGGTGCCCGGCTCCTGTTTGCCGATCCAGGTGGAACGATACCAGGCGAACAGCAATGACAGTACACCAAGTCCGATAACTGTGTAGAGAACTGTTTCCATGCCCTATTCTCCCTGTTGGCTGTTAGTCAGAGTTCTGCAAACGGGTGTTATACCTGTTCATCGATTCCGTCATGCCCTGCTCGATAAAAAACAGGATCGCGTCGGCCGCCTTGTCGATGGCCGCTTTGACCACTTCCATCTCGCCCCGCGGGATGATGCTCAGCACGGCGTGGCTGAGGCTGCCGTTCGCGACGCCCCGGTCGAAGCCGATCCGCAGGCGGGGCACCTCTTCGGTCGCGGTCTGCTCGATGATGTTCTCCAGACCGCGGTGGTTGCCGGCGGAACCGGTGGGCCGCAGACGCAGTGTGCCCAATGGCAGCGCGATGTCATCGTAGACGACCAGCGTGTCCGGCAGCTCCGCCTGGTAGAAGGCGGCCGCCTGCTGGAAGGCAGTGCCGGAACGGTTCATGAAGGTGGTCGGTTTGATAAGAACGATCTTCTCGTCCTGGTGCGTACCCACTGCGGTCAGGTATTCGCCGCGTCCGGTCTTCCAGTCCGCTTTCAGCCTCCGGGCTGCCTCCTCGACGGCCAGAAAGCCCAGGTTGTGCCAGGTAAAACGATACTTCACACCTGGATTGCCCAGACCGACGATCAGCTTCAAAACTACTCTTCAGCCTTCGGTATGGTGATCCGCACTACCGTGGCATCGACCGGTTCCTGCACTTCGATGTGGGGAAAGTCGAGATCACGGATCAGAATGGCGGAATCACTCTCCATCTCCGAGATGTCCAGTGTCAGGAAGTCCGGCAGGTGCTCCGGCAGACAGCGGATGCGCAGGTTGTGCTGGAAGACATTGAGCCGGCCGCCGGTTTTGAGGCAGGCTGGTTCGCCGGTGAGTTCCAGCGGCACCATCACGCTGACCTTCAACTCGGGATGCAGCGCCAGGAAGTCGACATGCTGCAGGACGTCGGTCACCGGGTCCTTCTGCAGTTCACGGACCACGCACTCGCCCAGATCGTCCTGCTCCGTGAGGAGGTGAATGATGCGGGGATGCTGGCGCAGCGTGTTCTCCAGTTCATGCCGGTCAACCGTGAACATGACCGTTTCCTTTTTATACCCGTAGTAGACGCCCGGGATCGCACCGGTATGGCGCACCGCGTGTGAAGCTTCCTTGCCGGTGGTGGTGCGGATTTCTACTTTGAGTTCCAGTGTTTTAGCCATTGTATTGCCTTTTATTGTCTTTGTTATCGATTACTCAACAAACAGCGATGAGAGCGATTTCTCCTCGTGGATCCGCCGAATCGCTTCCGCGAAGACCTCCGCTACCGTAATCACATTGAACATCCCCGGAGCGGCGTCCTCCCGCAGGGGGATGGTGTCGGTGATCGTGAATTCGCTGATGCCGACTTCCCCGATCCGCGTCAGCGCCGGGCCGGAGAGTACCGGATGCGTACAGGCGCAGCGCACCGACTTGGCGTCCTGCTCCAACACAGCCGCCGCGGCCTGCGTGACGGTTCCGGCGGTATCCACCAGATCGTCCAGAATGAGCACGTTGCGTCCCGCCACCTCGCCGATGATGTTCATGATCTCGGAGCGGTTCGCTTCAGGGCGGCGTTTATCGATCACCGCCAGGTCCGCGTCCAGACGACGTGCGTAGGCGCGGGCCATCTTGATGCCGCCGATATCGGGGGCCAGCACCGTCAGGTTCTCCAGCTGCTTCGACCGCCAGTAGGGAATGAACACCGTCGATGCGTAGATGTGATCGAACGGAATGTTGAAGAATCCCTGGATCTGAGCCGCATGCAGATCTATGGTCAGGATCCGGTCGGCGCCGGCGGAGACCAGCAGATCGGCAACCAGCTTGGCGCCGATCGCCACCCGCGGCTGATCCTTGCGGTCCTGGCGGGCATAGCCGAAGTAGGGCATGACCGCGGTCACCCGTCGGGCGGAAGCGCGCCGGGCGGCGTCCAGCATCAGCAACAGCTGCATGATGTTTTCCGCCGGCGGGCTGGTGGATTGGATGATAAAAAGATCGCTGCCGCGAATGTTATCGCGGTATTTGATGGCCATCTCGCCATCGGAGAAACACTGTAAATGAACATTCCCCAGTTCCAGGCCGAGCTTGCTGGCGATGGCCTCGGCCAGACCTGGATTCGAACTCCCTGCGAATACCTGCAAAACAGCTCCCTCCCTTGGTTTTTCGCCTCGAAGCCCTCTGGACCGCACCGCTGTGGCGGGCGGCGGGGTAATGGTATTGCCGGATAAAGATGCCCGAATCACCGGGGACTCCGTGAGCAATACTATCAGCCGATGCAGCGAACAGCATATTCAAAACGTCATTCAGTGCAAGCATCGGCCAAACTGGGGCGGAAGGATTCGAACCTCCGAATGCAGGGACCAAAACCCTGTGTCTTACCACTTGACGACGCCCCATCAGTTGTCGCTTGCACCCGCGCGACAATCATGTCGAGATGGCGAAGACCTGTCCCTGATCCGCGACAGCCTTCTGAGCCTCATCCCGTGTCTGCGCGGTTGCAAAAAGAGCGAAGAGGGCGGAACCGCTGCCGCTCAGTGCGGCATAGCCGGCACCGGTGGCATAGAGCCGCCGCTTCCATTCAGCCAGTTGCGGGTACTGCGGGAAGATAACCGGTTCGAAATCGTTGCTGATGGTGTCGCGCCAGAGCTGCCAGTCGATTCCGCGTATCTCAAAACCGTTTAAATTGCCGAAACGGCTAGCTGATGTCAAGGAGAAATCGACGGCACGATAAGCATCTGCGGTGCTGATACTGAAGCCGGGGAAGACCACCAGACCGTGCAGCGCCGGGAACGGCCAGGGTTTCAGTATTTCACCCCGTCCACCGGCGCGGCAGGATTCGCTCCGCAGAAAAAAGGGAACATCCGAGCCCAATTGGGCGGCTAGGCGGCTCAGTTCCTCACCGGACAGGGATTCCGCGCCGAGTGTATTCAGCCCGTTCAACGTAGCGGCGGCGTCGCTGCTGCCGCCACCCAGGCCGGCTCCCGCCGGCACACGCTTCTCCAGGTGGATAGCGAAATTCCGGTCGCTCCCGGTAGTCTGCTGGAACAGGCGCAGAGCGCGCACCACCAGGTTATGCTCATCCAGCGGCAGGCCGGGATCGCTGCAACTGAACCGCTCCCGGTCAGCCACGGCGATAGTGAGCGTGTCGGCGAGGGAAATCGGCACCAGCAGCGTATCTATCTCGTGGAAGCCGTCGTCACGTCGAGCCAGGATATCGAGACCGACATTGATTTTGGCACAAGCGGTCAGCCGGAGTGAGATGGGGGCGCTCACGCCAGCTCTTTACGCCGCCGTTTGGAATGCTTGCGGCGCTTCTTTTGTCGTTCCTTGTCGGATCCGTAGTAGTAATAGTAGTTGTAGTAATGGTAGTAATAGTAATAGGGTCCATAGAGCTGGCGCATGTTGAGGCTGTTCAGAATCACCCCCATGACGCTGGCGCGCACGTTGTGCAGCTGCTGGAAGGCGTTGCGTACTTCGCGGCGGTGCACCTTGCCGGAGGCGATCACGACCCCGACCGCGTCCACCAGCCGGGAGAGGATGGCGGCGTCGGTCACCGCCACCACGGGCGGCGTGTCCAGCAGAATGCGATCGTAGCTGCCGCGCAATTCCATCAGCAGCTCGCGCATCTTCTGCGACGCCAGCAGCTCTGAGGGATTGGCCGGGATCTCGCCAGCCGGCAGTACCGAGAGATTGAGGATATCGGTGGGCACGACCGCTTGATCGATCGTGCAGTCGCCGCTGAGCAGGTTGGCCAGGCCGGGTGTACGGCGCAGGCTGAAGATGCGGTGCATGGTGGGCCGCCGCATGTCACAGTCGATGATCAGCATCCGCTCGCCGGTCTGGGCGAACACCACTCCCAGGTTGGCGCCGGTAAGGGTCTTGCCCTCCTGCACGGCGCTCGAAGTGAAGAGCAGCACCTGCGGCGGCTGCTCCTCGTTGGAGAACATGATGTTCGTCCGCAGCGAACGGTAAGCCTCGGAGATGGGTGATTTAGGCGCGAAGTGGGTAATCAGCTTGGAGGAGACCCGTTTCTCCTCGATCGGTTCCAGCGTGTCTTTCACCTCCTTCAACCGCCGCTCGATCTTCTGGGCGTCGATGAAGGGCACCGTCCCCAGCAGTTTGATATCGAGACGGGCGACATCCTCCACGGTGCGCACCTTGGAGTCGAACAGGAACAGCAGGAAGGAGAAACCGACTCCCAGCAGCAGACCGACGATGATGGCGAGGATGATGTTGAGACGCTTGTTCGGTTTGATCGGCGAGACGGGGTTGATGGCGCGGTCGATGATATGCACCGATCCCATTTTGCCGGCGGCCAGGATCTGGGTTTCCTCGTAACGCTCCATCAGCATGGAGTAGATCTTCTCGTTCAGCTCGCGGTCCCGTTCCAGCCGCGCCAGCTGCAGGCTGGTCTCCGGCAGTTCTTCCAGCTTCGCTTCGTAGATGGCCGTGACCTGGACCAGCGCCTCTTCACGGGCGAGCAGGGTCTTGTTATCCACCTCCAGATCGATGATCTCGTCGAACAGCTCCTGCATATTCTTGATCGGATCGCCGACCCCCAGACCCGATTCCGCCAGCTGGCGGGTTTCCGCCGCCAGCGTTTCGCGGATCTGCTTGATTTCCAGCTCCAGCTTGCGGATCATCTCCTGCGAGCCGGGCTCGTTCTGCTTGGTCTGGAGATTGGCGATCATCGTCTGCTTGCGGCCGATCTGCGCCAGCAGTTCCTCGATGACCGGCGTCGAGGTTTGTATCACATCCTCCACCATCGTGCTCTTACCCTGCAGGTACTGCTCCTGCAGGCTGCGCAGCGCCTCCTCGTTGGCGCGGATGTCGATGCGGATGGCGTTGAGCTGCGATTTCATGTTGGCCAGCGACTGGACCAGGATGGAGGTCTCGGTGTCCAGCACCGCAACGCGATGCTCCTCCTTGAAACCGCGCAACTGATCTTCCGCCTCCTGCAATTTTACCGAAACAATATTGATCTGTTCCTGGAGGAAGACTTTCAGTTCGGTGAAACGCCCTTTGCTGAAATCCTGATTCTGGAGGTAGAATTCCTCCGTCACGGTATTGGTGAGATACTGCGCTTCGAAGGGAGTGCCCGCTTCCACGCTGATGTGGATAAAGTTGGAGTTCTTTACCGGTTCCAGCGCGAGGCGGCGCTTCAGGGAGCTGATCGATTCCTCCTCGGTCAGCGCTCGCGTCGGCGAGTGGAGGATCTCCAGAGTGTGCGCCCACTGCGAGGCGGCGGCGGTCTGAATCACCTTGCGGGCCAGGTTGCGACTGCGCAACAGTTGCAGCTGGTCCTCCATCTTGGCGGGGAGGTCGAACTCCTGGTTGAGGAAGATGTTCCCTTCCGGCACGTTGCCCTTGATCATGATGGTGGCCGTCGTCCGGTAAACCGGCTCCAGCTTGGAATTGAGATAGATCGTGAAGGCCAGCGTCAGCAGTAGCGCCAGGATGATGTACCAGCGTCCGGAATAGAAGATCCGGTAGTAATCACTCAGCTCCAGGTGTCGCTCGTTCAAAGTTCACCCCTTGATTTCTTTGCGCATATCCTTGAACCGGAGTTGCATGGACCAGAGATAATAAAAGCCGAGCAGGCTTAAGATCATATATGAAGTTAAATGGAGTATGATGGCGAATGGTACCGCGATCCGGCCCGGAATATCGAAAAATGAGAGCGCCAGCTGCGTGGAGGCATGGTAGGTGCCGACCGCGCCGGGGGCGGCGGGGATGGCCATGCCGATTGAGCTGAGCGTCAGCACCACCAGTGAAGCCATGGCCAGGTTGCCGACCAGTAACGGATAGTCGCTGTTGTTCAGGTGGAAGGCGTAGAAGGTCAGCCAGGAGATACCGAGGTAACAGAGCCAGAGCAGAACGGTCGACAGCAGGATGCTGCCGTAGTGACCGGCGCTGCGCAGGATCTCCAGCCCGTCCAGGAAGGAATCGATCATTTTAAGGAAGCGGCGGCGCCAGCCGCGCGGCAGGATTTCCGCCAGGCTGAAGGCGATCTTGAGCGAAAGACGCCGCAGAAAGATGCTGGAGAGCAGCAACAGCAGCAGCAACACCACCACAACGCCCAGGCCGATGGCTACCTCCGGGCGAATAGTGCCGGGCGGAAAGCGGAAGAGCAGCAGCGTGAGACAGACCAGCACCAGCAGCCCCAGCATATCCAGCACCCGCTCAACCACCACCGTCGCCAGCGCCGAGACGCGCGATATCCGCGCCTCTTTCCCCAGCAGGTGGGCGCGAATCAGTTCCCCCAGCCGCAGCGGCAGCAGGTTGTTCGCCATGTAGCCGATGTTCATGACGGCGAAGAGCAGATGGAAACCGGTGCGCTTCACCGGCTGCACCAGGATCTGCCAGCGCCAGGTGCGGATCAGCTCGCTAAGGATAAAGACCGTCGCCGCCGCTGCCAGGAACCGCAGGTCGATCTGCCGCAGGGTTTGCCAGAGGTCATGCCAGTTGACCCGGGTCCGGCCGAAGAGGGCGGCCGCCAGGCCGTGTTCGCCGCTCCACAAGCCCTCCAGATCGGGCTGGTAGATGAACAGGTAGAGAAAGAAGAGGCTGATCAGGGTGGTGGCGAAAATTCTGATTTTCAAGGCGCCGTTCCTCGCGAAGGCGACGTTCCCCGCAAATGCGACGTTCCACGCAGGTCGATGATTTCATAGTCCGCTGTTTGAGCGGGAAGCTGGAAAAGGGTGTCGGGAATGGCGCTGAGGCGTTCCTCGGCGGTTAATTGTATCACGGTCAGGGTGCCGTTGATGTCTGTCAATTCCAACAGTGTGAGACGCTCGCCCGCCGTCTGCAGCCAGGCCTGGGTCAGCCAGCCCTCGCGGCGGGGCGCCAGCTGCCAGCGCGTAGCGGTCGACTGCTCCTCCACGGCGAGCAGCTGGAAGGAGTCCTCCAGGCGCCCCAGCAGGCCGGCCGGATGCGCCGCCTCCTCCCGGCGGTCAATCCGCTCGATCAGCAGCTGCCGGTTGGCGGGATAGACCTGGTAGAAGGCGAGGCTGTCGCACAGATAGAGGTTGCCCGCCGCCGCGAGGCGGAACCGTTCCCGATCGTACCAGATCTCGCCGGTGATGGTCTCGCCGCCGCCCAGCAGTTCGCTGACGGTGTGATACGTGAAGGTGAGATGCAGGCAGTCGGTGGCGCCGCGGCTCTGATAGCGCCCGGTCAGCACCGTAAAGCGCGCGTCATCCTCGCCACCGCCTTCCCGGCCGTAGACGGTCAGGGTCAAGGTGGCGAGCAGCCAGAGGGTCGGGATAAGCGTCCGGAGCCGTGATGTATGTCTATCCATCCAGGTCACCGAGATCGGCATCGAGAAAATCGGCATCGACCAGGACTTCCCGCGGTTTGCTGCCGTCGGCGGGACCGACGATCCCGGCGGCTTCCAGCTGATCGATGATACGCGCGGAGCGGTTGTAGCCGATTTTCATCTTCCGCTGCAATACCGAAATCGATCCCTGCTGAGTGCGCACGACGATCTCCAGCGCCTGTTCGTAAAGCGGGTCCCGTTCATCCAGCGCCGCGCCGCTCTGCTCTTCCGGCTGCAGCTGGATATCCTGCAGTTCGAATTTCTCGAACCGGCGCGACTGCTGGCGTACATGCTGGAGAATACTCCGGATCTCCCGTCCGGTGATCAGGGAGCCGTGAACGCGGATCAGCTCGGGATTGCTGGGTCCGAGATAGAGCATATCGCCGTCGCCCAGCAGCTTTTCGGCGCCCATCATGTCGAGGATGGTGCGGGAATCCACCTTCTGCCGGACGGCGAAGGCGATGCGGGCCGGGAAATTGGCTTTGATCACGCCGGTGACGACATCGACCGAGGGGCGCTGCGTAGCCACGATCAGGTGAATGCCGATGGCGCGTGCCTTCTGGGCCAGGCGGGCGATCGGGCCTTCGATGTCGCGTCCCACCGCCAGCATCAGGTCGGCCAACTCGTCGATGATGACGACGATGTAGACCATCCGTTCCGCGCGGGAGCCGTCGTCCAGCGTGGTCAGCATACCGCCGTCCACCGCCTCGTTGTACTCCTGGATGTTGCGGAAGCCGGTCTTGGAGAGGAAGAGGTAGCGCCTTTCCATCTCCTCACCGACGGCGTTGAGGATGTGCACCGCGTTGTCGGGACGGGTGATCACCTCCTCCTTCAGGCCGGGCAGCGAGCAGAGGTAAAAGTCCTTGATGACGCTGTAGTCGGACAGTTCGATCATCTTGGGATCGATCAGCACGAATTGCACCTCGTTCGGCCGGGCGCGGTAGAGAATGCTGGCGATGATGGCGTTGATGCAGACCGACTTGCCGGCGCCGGTGCGTCCGGCGATCAGCAGGTGGGGCATCTGGCGCAGGTCGGCGACGAACGCCTCCCCGCTGGTGGTCTTGCCCAGCGCCATCAGGAGCGGGGATTCACCCTGGGCGAACTTGTCGGTATTGATGACATTGCGCAGGTAGACGATGTTGCGTCGCGGGTTAGGCAGTTCCACTCCGACCACCGCCTTGCCGGGAATGTGCGGCACTACGCGGATGCTGTCCGCCTTCATCGCGATTACCAGGTCGTCGGCAAGGTTGGTGACGCTGTTCACCTTGACACCGGGCGCCAGTTCCAGTTCGTAGCGGGTGATGACCGGTCCCGGCGCGACATGCACGACGTGCGCGTCGACATGGAAGTGGCGCAGCTGCTCTTCCAGCGTGGCGGCCGACTCCTTCATCTCCTCCTGTGAGATGTGGTGAACACGCTCCTCGCTGACCTCCTGCAGCAGATCGACGGAAGGCAACGCGAACTCCTTCTCGAAAGCGCGCTGCAGCTGTTCGTAGAGGACCTCCTCCTCGACGAACTCCTCCTCCACGCTGAACTCGGTATCACGGGGTGCAGGGGACTCCGGTTCCGGTTCCGGCTCAGGAGTGGGCGGTTCCGCCTCCGGTTGCGTTTCCCCTTCCGATGAGGAGGGCGGGGAGGTCGGCATCGTCTCGGCAGCGACCGTCTCAGCGGCCGGCTCCGTTTCCGCCGCCGGTTCCGGTTTGACCGGCTCGGGTACCGTCTGTGTATCAACCTCCGGGGATTCCCCGGTCGCCGGTGTCGATGTGACAGCAGCCTCAGCGGTGGTGGCTTCAGCCCGGGCCGCCGACTGCTCCGCCATTTTCTGCAGGCGAGTTGCTTCACGCTGCTCTTCGCGCTGTGCCCGGCGTTTTTGTGCAGCTGCCCGCCACCGGGTCCAGCCGGAGCGGACCGCGTTACCGCCATGGTCGGCCAGCCAGCCACTGAATTTCACTACGCCCTTGACAAGTAACAGCAAAACACGGCCCAGCAGTTTGAGCAGCCAGCCCAGCGCCTTGCCGACGGCGCGCATGATCCCGGAGAAAGAGAGTCGGGTCAGGGCGATCAGCACGACACCCGCGGTGGCCACCATCAACAGGATGACGCCCAGCTTGCCGATGACGTCGTGCACGTTGTCTTGCAGGTTGTAGAACAGCAAACCGGACAGGACTTCCGGATTCGCTGTCGGTGTCGCCCACTCGCCTCGCAGCAGCACGATACCGGCGGTCAGGATGCCGCCCGCCAGCGCCAGTAGCAGATAGCGGCCGGCCAGCAGTCCCCAGCGGTGCTGGCGACGGCGCCGGAAGATCAGCAGAAAGAGGGAGTGGAAGAGCGCGACCGGCAACAGGAAGGCGAAATAGCGCCCCACCGTGTAGCGGGCTACGGCGTCCGCCAGCTGAATGCCGTACACCCCCATCTGGTTGTCGCCGGCACCCGCCTGGTCGCCCCAGAAGGGAGAGAGCAGGACCAAGGCGCTGGTGATCGACGCCAGCAGCAGGATGAAGAGGCTGGTCTCACTCCGGCGGGGAGCGGATTTCTTACGACGCGGTTTCGACTTTTTTCGTGTCATGCAATCAGCAGTAGTTGGCGGTTGCGGGGCGCGCCTCAGCAACCGTTCGTTTCAGCGATCAGCTCAATACGGTCTTCTCTGAACACCGGTATTACCGGTACCGAATCGACGGCGGCGCAGAGCGCCAGGTCGGTGGCCATGCCGATCGTGGCCAGATAGCGGCCGTGATCGCAGTTTTCCAGCAGCTCCTGCAACCGGTCCTCGTACCGGCGACCCAGGAGCGACGCCACCATTCCGGCGTCGTTGAGAGTCGCGTCCCGCCAGGCGGTATCGGCCATCAAGCGGTTGGCGATCATACCGGCGCAGACAGCATCCTCGATGCTGAACCGGTCTTCCTTGCCGGAGCAGATGATGGTGACGTTTTCCGCGTTGCGCTTGAGGAAACCGACGACGGGAGTGAGGTTGACCAGGGCGGCGAGCACGGTACAGGCAGCCGGTTTGGCCTTGAAGATAGCCCGGGTGCCGTTGCTGGAGACGAAGGTCAGGTTCCTGTCCGTCAGGATCTCCGGTTCGTACTCCGCCGGGGAATTACCCAGATCGAAGCCGGGGATCAGCAAGCCGTCCTGTTCGCCGCCCAGGATGATGTTATCCTTGCCGAGGCGGGTTTTCATCTCGATCGCCTCGGCCGAATCGATCACCGGGATGATACTCTTGACGCCATTGCGCAGGGCGGTGCAGATGGTGGTGGTGGAGCGAAGCACGTCGATCACGACCACCATCTGGCCTTCCAGGTCCTCCGGGCTGACCTGCGGCAGGGTGAAAAAGGTCTGTAGCCGCATCAGGTCTGCCCCCCCGGCTGGTAAAACGGAGTCGGTACGACCTGCGCCGCCAGCCTCCGGTTGCGCACTTCGATGGTGAGCCTCTGCCCCTCCACCGCCTGGGCGACCGGGAGGTAGACCAGCCCGATCCCCTTGTCGAGGGAGGGAGACAGCATGCCGCTGGTCACGTTCCCTACTTCGACGTCGTCGATAAATACCGGATAGCCCGGCCGGGGAATGCCCTTCTCCAGTAATTCGAAGCCGACCAGCATACGGTCAACCCCCTCCTCGCGCTGTTGGCGCAACACGTCGCGTCCGATAAAGTCGGACTTCTTCCTGGTTTTGGTGATCCAGCCCAGGCCGGCTTCCAGCGGAGTGGTAGTCCGATCGATATCGTAGCCGTAGAGACAGTATTTCATCTCCAGGCGCAGCGAATCGCGCGCGCCCAGGCCCACCGGCAGCAGGTTGCAGCCGGCGCCCGCCTCCATCAGCAGATCCCAGACCGGGAGCGCCCGCTCGGTCGCCACGTAGAGTTCGAAACCCATCTCGCCGGTGTAACCGGTGCGGGAGAAGATCAGCTCCGTGTCGCCCAGCCTGCCCACCTGGAACTGGTAGTAGGGTATCGCCGCCAGATCGAGCTCGGTCAGACCGTCGAGCAGCTCGAGGGAACGGGGTCCCTGCACCGCCAGCAGGCCGAAAGCGGCGGAACGGTCCTCGAGGAAGACATCCCCCGCCAGGTGCTGTTCCAGCCAGTCAAAGTCCTTGGCGATGTTGGAGGCGTTGACCACCAGCAGGTAGTAATCTTCGAAACGGTAGACCAGCAGATCGTCGACGATGCCGCCGTCCTCGTAGCACATGGCGGAATACTGCACCTGGTTGACCGCCAGGCGGGAACAGTTGTTGACGGTCATCCTGTCGATGAAAGCGGCGGCGTCGCTGCCGCTGACGATAAACTCGCCCATATGTGATACATCGAATATACCGGCCTGGTTGCGGACATGCAGATGCTCCGCCCGGATCGACCTGTAGTAGACCGGCATGTCGTAGCCGGCGAAAGACACCATCTTGGCGCCGAGTGCGAGGTGGCGGGAATGGAAGGGTGTCTGCAGAAGGACTTCAGGCATTTAAATCCTCGGATTCAGGTTAGAGTTTGGCGACGGCATCGCTGATCCGCCGCAACGCCTCCTCGATGTTCTCGATGGAATTGGCGTAGGACAGACGCAGGTAACCCTGCCCGAAACTGCCGAAAGAGGTGCCGGAAAGGGTGGCCACGCCCGCTTCGCTGAGCAGATAGGTCTCCAGCTCGCGCGAATTGAGCGGCAGTTCCTTGATGTTCGGAAAAACATAGAAGGCGCCGCGCGGCAGCAGGCAGGTGATCCCGTCGATCCGGTTGAGGCCGGCGACAACGAGATCGCGGCGGCGGTGGAATTCCTCCTGCATGACCTTCACCTGGTCCTGCGGGCCGGTGAGCGCTTCCATGCCGGCGCGCTGGATGAAGGAAGCGGTGCAGGAGTTGGAGTTGACCTGCAGCTTGGCGACCTGCGTCGCCAGCCAGTCCGGCATGATGCCGTAGCCGAGCCGCCAGCCGGTCATGGCGTAGGTTTTGGAGAAACCGTCCAGGATGACGGTGCGTTCCCGCATGCCGGGCACCTCCGCAATACTGAAGTGCTCTCCGTCATAGAGGATGTCGCGATAGACCTCGTCGGTCAGGATGAAGAAGTCGTGTTTGACCGCCAGCTCGGCGATGCGTTCCAGCTGGCTGCGGGGCACGACGCCGCCGGTGGGATTCTGCGGCGAACTGATGATGAACAGCTTGGTGCGGTCGGAAACCAGACGCTCCACCTCGTCCAGGTCGAAACCGAATTCGTGCTCCTCCCGCAGCATCAGGGGTACCGGGCGGGCGTTGACGAAGTTGATCAACGATTCGTAGATCGGGAAGCCGGGATTGGGGTAGACGACCTCGTCTCCCTCGTTGACCAGCGCCATGATGGTGAAGAACATGATCGGCTTGGCGCCGGGGGTCACCACTACCTCGTCGGAATGGCAGTCGGAATGACGCACCCGCCGGTCCTCGGCGGCGATGATTTCCCGGAACTCCGGTAAGCCGGCGGCGGGTCCGTAATGGGTGAATCCCTCGTCCAGCGCCCGCTTGGCGGCCTCGACGATGTTCGGCGGCGTTTCGAAGTCCGGCTCGCCGATTTCGAGATGAATGATCGAGCGCCCGCCCGCCTCCAGGGCTTTGGCACGGGCCAACACTTCAAAAGCTGTCTCGGTGCCGAGACGCGCCATACGAGTCGATAAGTCCATCGCACACTCCCTTGGATTAGATGGGTGAGGCTTGGTCAGTTTGAGGTGACGACGCAGGTATCAGGACCGGCATCGCCCTGCCCCGGTTGATGAGAACTAAAGCTAGTTCCCCCGGGTTACACGTTCAATACTTTTCCGGCTGTCCAAACTTGTGTCACCCTGGAAAATCCCGTGAGAGTAAAAAAGGCGGCAATCCGCAGAATGCCGCCTCTCAATCGAAGGTTCACAATCGCTGTTGTTTAGTACAGACGACGGTTTCAAACAAGAAACATAGTAAACGATAGTAATCGCTACTTTGCCGTCGTTTGGTAAAACGCTTCGGCAACCGACGATATCAGTACAAACGACGGTTGTTCAGCTTAATATCGTATAGCTTCAGCTTTTGATAGAAGGTCGGACGCGAGATCTTGAGGATACTGCAGGCCTTGTTGACGGTATCCGCTCGCTTCAATACCTCTATCAGGTATTCCTTTTCCGCCTGGGAGACATATTCCTTGAGGGTAATCCCTCCCTTCTCGCTGTCAACGGCCGAGAAAGGCACCGCGTTGGGGGGCGGGACCGACTCGACTTCCGGCACGGTCTGCGGCGCAGCCTGGGGAGCGGGTTGCGTCTCCAGTTGCAGGAATTTCGTTACATCGGAACTGTGGATCAGACGTCCCCGTGACGAGAGGTATGCGGCGGAAACGATGTTCTTCAACTCGCGCACATTGCCGGGGAAATGGTAATTCTCAAGCAGTTGCAGGGCGTTATCGGTAAACCGCTTGTAGAATTTCTTGTAGCGGTCGTTGAGCAGGAAGAGGAAATGATTGATCAGAATAGTGATATCTTCCTGCCGCTCCCGCAGCAACGGCATGTCGATCTTGATGGTGTTGAGCCGGAAGAAGAGATCCTCACGGAACTTACCGGATTTGATGTCGTTGTCCAGCTTACGGTTGGTGGCAGCGATGATGCGGACATTGACCCGATTGAGCGCCGTCGAACCGACGCTGTAGAACTCACCGGTTTCCAGCACCCGCAGCAGCTTCGCCTGCATCGCCAGCGGCAATTCCCCGATCTCATCCAGGAACAGGGTACCGCCGTCAGCTTCAGCGAAGATACCCTTGCGATTAGCGGCCGCGCCGGTGAAGGCGCCCTTGACATGACCGAAGAATTCCGACTCCATCAACGTTTCCGGGATGGCGGCGCAGTTGCGCTTGATGTATACCTTATCCCGTAGATCCGACTCCGTGTAGAGCGCGTGCGCGACCAGTTCCTTTCCGGTGCCGGTTTCGCCGTAGATCAACACCGGATCGCGTGAATCGGCAAAGGTTTTGATGCTCTCGATGACGTTCGTGATGCTTTCGGAGACACCGATGATACCGAACTCACGGGCGCTTTCCCGCTCGATCTCACCGATCAGGTCATCCTCTTCCCGGCTGTCGTCGATGTGAGAATTGATCTTATCCAGCGTATCATGGAAATTCTGGGTGGCGAGACCTGTTTCACGGGCCGTCTGCAGCGCTTCTTCCGCGTAGTTACGCGCTTCCTGGTAGTTCTGCTGCAGGTGAAGCGCCCAGGCATAGTCATTGAGACAGTTGGCGGTGATAACCCGGTAGGAGTGCTTCTTGCTGACCCGCACGGCGCGCATGAGATAGGTCAACGCCTTATCCTGCTTGTCGTCGCGCAGCAGTACGTTGCCCAGCTTCCAGTTGATGCGGGTTACCCAGTAATCGTCCTTGATCTCTTTAGCCTGGGCTAATGCCTGACGCAAAGTCTTGATACCAGCGGGGATCTTCCGGCGCGAGACGTCCAGCTGGCTCCGGAAATAGAGCACCATCAATTCCAGATCGCGATCATCGTTCTCCGTCGCCATTTCCTGAGCGAGATTGAGATACTCTTCAGCATCGGACTGGCGTTTCACACTCATCAGGGCGAGGGCGGTATTGCAATACAGCCGGCCGATGAGTGCCGGGGAGAGTTTATCGCGATAGACGGGAATCAAACGCTCGAAAATCTGCAATCCTCTTTCGTGATTCCTCTGTGCCACCTCCAGCATCGCCAGATTGGTCACGCAGGCAAAACGCAGCTCGGCTTCATTGTTGCTGCTGGCCCACTTGCTGACGGTAAGGAAGTGACGCTTGGCTTTGCGGTATTCACCGAGATGGTACTCGGCTTTCCCCAGGAAAAAGCGGAGGTAGTTCTTCTGGTTGACGTCATGCGTCTCAGCCAGTTCCTGCTCCAAGCGGGGGACTGCTTTTTCGTAGCGGTGTTCCTGGTAGTAATGACAACCTCGACTTATGGCAGGGAGGTTCCCATTTTTGTCGAATCTATACATGATCGATTATTTTCCTCTGTCTGAAGGGAACATCCACCAGTAGATCGCATCATTGAACCAGAGCACGACGCCGCCGTCATCCTCGGAGGGACCCCGGTCTTCCTCATCAGGATTTCCGGGCACCAGACCCAACTCTTCAATGTTCCACTTTTCATCGAGGTGATTCTGGAAATACCAGACCTGACACTCCCGTTCAGTGAAATCATTGCCGCCTTTGTACCAGACGTCACCGGCCAGGGCGGTTTGGATCTGGGTGATGAACGCAGCCATCAGCAGAAGCAGGCTGAAAAGCGCGAATCGTTTTAACATTGTGAACCTCCAAACTTGTGAATCCGCTGCTGCGCCGGGCGAAAAGTGTGCTGAAGCAACTGTTGTTGAGAGGAAAGAGCGCTCGCAGCGTACATTATCTACAAAATTTAACTACAACAAATGTGCCAGTTTCAGGATCACTTGTTTATTAAGAAGATAGGATGATCAACTAATGGAAATATAGCATTTTGCCTTACAATTTGTAAACAAATATGTACTGAATGGGGGAAAATGGGGGAGATAGAGGGTAGAAGATAGAATAATTCGGAATTCGTAATGCCGATTGGGGCTAAACGACACTGGAAGCACTTTTTTGTGGGTATTGCCTGTCTTTTTGTATAATTTCAGGCAATTCTGACAAACCGGGTCGACCGGCCCGAAACCAAAATGGAGATACCATGGCTGGCTCGAAATCGGACCACACTCAAAGTGGCCACCTGGAGCAACTCAAACGGAGCCTGGCGGAAATCCAGCACCTGGAGCATGCCGCCGCTCTGCTGGATTGGGACCAACAGGTCAATATGCCGGCGGGAGGAGCAGAGGCGCGGTCGTTACAGCTGGCAACGCTTGAGAAGATGGCGCATGAGCTTTTCATCGCCGACAGCACCGGTGATCTGCTCGCCAAGCTTAATCCGGATGACTACCCGCCTGATTCCGCCGAAGCCTGCCTGATCAAGGTGGTACGGGAAGACTGGGAGAAGGAACGGAAGATCCCATCGGAACTGGTTGAAGAGATGGCGCGTACCACTTCGCGGGCACAGGAGGTGTGGAGTACCGCCCGCCAGGAGAATGATTTCGCTTCCTTCCAGCCGTGGCTGGCGAAGATCCTGGAACTCAATCGCCGCCAGGCGGAACTGCTGGGCTGGGAGGATCACATCTACGACGCCCTGCTCGATCTCTACGAACCACACATGAAATCGAACGATGTCGCCCGCATCTTCAACGACCTCAGTGAAGGACTGGTGCCGCTGGTGCGGGAAATTACCTCTCGTCAGGCGGAGATCGACAGCTCCTTCCTGGAACGCGATTTCGATGTCAACCGGCAATGGGATTTCGGCATGCGGACGCTCGAGGCGATCGGTTTCGATCTCAAGCGGGGTCGACAGGACAAGTCGACTCACCCCTTCACCACGAATTTCTCCCGCAACGATGTGCGGGTCACCACCCGCCTTTACGCCGACAATATGAAGAGCGCCCTGTTCAGCACCCTGCACGAGGGGGGGCACGGCCTCTACGAGCAGAATGTCGCTTCCGAATTGGAGAATACGCCGCTGGGCACCGGTACCAGCCTCGGGATTCACGAATCACAGTCCCGCCTCTGGGAAAACCTGGTCGGGCGCTCCGAGCCCTTCTGGCGCCACTATTATCCGCAACTGCAGGAGCTGTTCGGCGCGGAGCTCGCCGGGGTGACGGTCGAGCAGTTCTACCAGGCGATCAACCTGGTTGAACCGAGCCTGATCCGGGTGGAAGCGGATGAAGTAACCTACAATCTGCACATCTTCCTCCGCTTCGATCTGGAGCGGGAACTGCTGAGCGGCGATCTGGCGGTGGCCGACCTGCCGGAAGCCTGGAACGCCAAGATGAAACAGTACCTCGGCATCCGGCCCGGCAGCGACGCCGACGGCGTGCTGCAGGATGTGCATTGGTCGGCCGGTCTGATGGGTTATTTCCCGACTTACGCGCTGGGGAACCTGCTGTCGGTCCAGTTCTACCTGCAGGCCAGGCAGGCTTTGCCCGATCTGGAGGAGCAGATCGGACGGGGAGAGTTCGCGCCGCTGCGGGAATGGCTTACCGAGAACATCTATCGTCACGGACGCAAATTCCATCCCGCGGAGCTGGTACACCGGGTGACCGGCGGCGAGATTTCCGCTCAGCCTTTCCTGGACTATACGCGGGAGAAATTCGGACGGATCTACAGTCTGTAATCTCTGTGATATCAAGATCATACACAAACGGCAGCCTGGCGAGGGTTGCCGTTTCTTCTTCCAGAGTGAGTTCAGAACCGCGAATGAACGCGAATGAAGACGAATAATGGATCTTGGGAATCAGCATCATTACCAGGATTAGATGTCGTCGCAATGATGTGTACTTTGAAATAGATTCATCTCCAGATAAGCTTGTACCACTCATAAATCTGCCGAGATCTGGATCAGATACTGTACGTACCGAGGATTTTAACCATTCGCGTTCATTCGCGTTCATTCGTGGTTTAGTGGTTTTCAGCTAGAGCATACTCATGCCATCGGCTCTGCTTATCAATCCCTGGATTTACGACTTCGCCGCCTACGATCTCTGGCTGCAGCCGTGGGGGCTGATGAAGCTGGCCTCTCTGCTGAGGCGGGAGGATTTCCGCGTCGATCTCATCGACCTGCTGGACCGGCATCACCCGCTGCTTCCGGGGCAGGCTGACACCAGGCCGGACGCTACGGGACGCTACCTGAGCCGGGAACTGCCCAAACCGCTGCCACTCGCCGGGGTATCGCGACGCTGGCGGCGCTACGGTCTGCCGCTGAGCCAGTTCGAGGAGACCCTGCCCGGGGAGCAGCCCGATTTCATCCTCATCTCCAGCGGGATGACCTATTGGTACCCCGGTGTCTGGGACGCAATCGCGCTCCTGCGGCGGCGCTGGCCGGAGTCGACCGTGATCCTCGGCGGAACCTACGCCACCCTGCAGCCGGAACACGCCGCCGGCAGCGGGGCCGACTTGGTTATCGGCAACCGGGAGCTGGAGCGGCTGTCCGAAACAATGGGACTGGCGACGACCTGCTCACAGCAGCTGCTGCTCGAGGAGCCACTCTGTTTCGATTTCCACACCCGTTCCCCCTACGCCGTCCTCCGGCTCACGCAAGGTTGTCCTTTCCGCTGCGACTATTGCGCCCAGCATCAACTGGTGACCGACTATCTGCAACGCTCCCTCGAGACGGCGCTGGCGGAAATACGGGAGCTGTCGGGACGCGGCCTGCGGCATTTCGCCTGGCTGGATGACGCCCTGCTCTACGACCGGGATCATTTACATCGATTCCTGGAGGAGGTTCTGACCTGGCGACAGACGTTGCACTTTCACACTCCGAATGGTCTGCACGCCCGCTTTCTCGACCGTGAGACGGCTGTTCTACTGTATCGGAGCGGCTTCAACCTGCCGGTGCTCAGCCTGGAAACGGCCGGCGCCACCGACTGGCACGCGAAGGTCACCGTGGCGGAGCTGGAAACCGCGGTCGCCAATCTGCGGCGCGCCGGCTACCAGCGGGGTGAATACATGGTCTATCTGCTGCTGGGCGCGCCCGGTTTCAGGGCGGAAGCGTTGCGGGAAGGGCTCGAACTGGTTCACCGGCTGGGAGCGCGCATTTCGCTGAGCGAATTCTCGCCGGTGCCGGGGACGCCGCTGGGGGAGCGTTTTCCGGAGGAGATGGCGGAGCCGTTGCTGCAGAACAACAGCATCTTCCCGGCGTTGACAGCGGCGGAACGCGCTCAGGCACAGGAAATCAAAACCGAAGCGCGGCGGTTGAATGGGATGTTGTAATACGGAAACAAACCTCGAATGGACGCGAATAGACGCTATACCGATTCTCATAAAGAATTTCGCATAGAACTCATTGAAAAAGCTGTTTTT
>CAZFEC010000045.1:0-22992 GCA_964517435.1 uncultured Bacteroidia bacterium
CATTGTAAACAATTGATTCTCTACTACGTTGCAGGGTTAATCAGAAGCGACTAATTACTGTTGACGGAAATGGCTCAACTTTGACGAATCCATGGCCTGATTCGATCCGATATATGGGGATAGGTTCTCCGGTTGCTGCCAACTATGAATTCAAGAACCTACATTGCAGCGATTATGATTATACTTTTGTACTGGAAGATGTGGCTAACATTGCCTTTAAGAATTGCGAAATCAAGGGCGGCGGTTTCTGTATAAAGGGAAATACATATCTATGTATCGACGAATGCGTGATATACAAAACCAGCGCTCATAATGGGCAATCACTAATATTGGTTCATGATTGCGATAGTCTGATTGTCGTAGAGAGTGTTATAGCTGATTCGACTACTGACAGCGAGTATGATAATATCTACTTTCAATCAGTAGATCCAGATGATAGAATCGTACGGTTCCTCAACTGTGAGCACTATGATGCAGATGGATTTTCTTTGTACTGGGATGCTGATCCTTCTGCTGCTTTCGAGTGGAAGAACTCAATAATAAAGCGTGAGGCATCAGGTCTCGTGGCCAGATTAGCATCTTCGATCGATGAAGACTATGAGTGCCTTTTCATCTATGGTGGTGGTTTAAACACGCCGATATATCGGGATCTCTCTCTCAGCATTTCTGGCTTTCGAACCGCAATCGGCAACGATCAGTTCTGGGACTATATTCCTTCCCAATCTAATCCATCTGACACAATGTGTTTTGGAGGCCGAGTACCTACTTCGCATTTTGAATTACTGGAAAGAAGACATACTTGCAACTGGGCCAGTATTGGATTGACACAACATGAGATACCAAATGTTCCCGAACGATTCGCAAGGCTGGTTGATGCAGATAGCCTACTTACGGTTCTACCGTGGATTTGGTCCCCTGGCGATACGATTTTGTATATATTGAGCGAAATTAATGATTATCATGAAATTGCTGACTATCTCGCGTCCGATCCACAACTCACGGTATATGTGCTAGTACCCCAATTCGGATATCCACAGATTCCAGAACCGATCGACGACCTGACGATTATCAGGCATGCGAGTGGGGATTTGGAGCTTTTCTGGTCACCTATTCTACTGGACATAATCGGGCAACCGCTAATAATTCCAGTGGAATATATGGTTCAAAGTTCTTCCAATCCTTACGCAGTAGATGATTGGCAGACATGCTTTCAAACTAGCGGTTGCAGAATCGTCTTTTCCTGCTCCGTCTTTCCCGAACGGGCTTTCTTTCGGGTAGTAGTGAAAACGGCTGAAGTAGTGCCATAAATTAGAAGGATGCTCGAATTTAATCGTGCCTAAAATTCTTCAGATTCTGCTGTTTTTCGCTGCCAGCTGATATCAAACCAAGGCGTTGAATTGACACAATCACACCTACCATAGGTGCACAAATCTATGGTGATGATGAGAACCCGGTCAAGGGTGAAGTGCTTCGATCCATGGCTTAGCGCACCACCTGACTCACCCCAGAATGTCACCATTTCCATCGAGGCGGATACTCACTCTCCAACCGTCCTCATCAGTACCACACCGTGCGCAGGCAGGGTCATTCCGAATGATTTCCGATACCTGCCGACGTCCTGCTGTCGCCATACATCCCGCAGCGTGACCTCCGCTTCAATCCCGAGCAGACTCAGATCGAGATTATACTCCCGCCTGTTGTCTCCGATATTGAATATTCCGAAAGCGATACTCCCGTCAGCGAGCTCCTTCCGCCAGACTTCGATATTCTCCGTGCGTATCACCGGGATGGCCTGCCTGCCGAGTCTATCCTGATCGATCGCCAGCACTTCATCGTTGGTGATGAGATTCAGCGTGAAATCGTCCATCCGGGTCAGGTCGTTACCCAGCAGCAGCGGCGCCGAGAGGAGCGCCCATAAGCTCACATGGGTGTATTGCTCATCCGGTGTCAACAGCGTCTGATGGAGATCCGGTCCCCAACCGATCCAACCCAGCACCAGCATGTCGGGATCGTTCCAGTGCCCCGGACCGGCATACTCGGCAGCCTCGACCTGGCCGAAACCGATCTGGTAGAGCCTGTCCCAATCGTCCCAGATATCTCCGGTCGTCCGCCAGAGGTTGCCGCCCACGCTCTCACCCCATTCCCAGACCCTGCCGTTGCCATATTCACAGATTGAATACACGATATCTCTGTCGATGCGGCTGAGGGCTTCCTGCATCAGCTGATACGGCGGCAGCAGCTCCTCAACCGCATTCTGATCAGTCATCAGATTGCGATAACTGCAGAGGTCGTATTTCAGATAGTCGACTCCCCATTCGGCAAAAGTCCTGGCGTCCTGCTGTTCATGCTGATAGCTGCCGGTGTAACCACCGCAGGTGAGATCGCCCGGCGAACTGTAGATCCCTAATTTCAGGCCGAGGGCGTGGATCTGCTCACCGAGCTTCCGCATATCGGGGAACTTCTCATTGGTAAGTATCTCCCCCCCGGGAGTTCGCTGCGGTGCCTCGGAATCCCCTTTGATTTCCCAACCGTCATCGATATTGACGAACGTCCAGCCGTGATCCGCCAAACCCAGATCGATGAAGGACCGGGCCGCGGCATAAACCTGCTCCTGGGTAATACTCAGCCCCCAGCAATTCCAGCTGTTCCAGCCCAGCGGCGGTGTCAGCGCCAGTTGATCACCGATCACGATTTCCAATGTCTTCTGATCCGAACCATGTCGATTGGCGGCGGTGAGTTTCACTTCATAGCTGCCCGCTGTTTCCACGCTGCCGGTGATAATACCGCTCTCGGTGTTCAGCTCCAGACCGGCCGGCAATCCCGCGGCGGCGAACGCCAGCGGACGCTCGCCCGTCGCGGCGATTCTGTAAAGAAACGGCCTTTTCGCACGTTGTCCGTAGATGAGCGCGCCGTTGATTCGCGGTTTCTCACCCGGGGACGGCGTCAGGATGTAGGGGACGCCTTCGCTCAGGAGCCTGGCATCACTCGCAGCGTCCACCGCAAATTGATAGTGAATCGTGGTTGATTCCCGCGGCTTGTCGATACTGAAGGATACCTCCCTTTCCTGCGCGGGGGAGATTCTCAGCGGCGTCTTCTGCCGAAAAACCACCTCCTCGGTGATATTGTTCACCACCCTGATTTCACATTCCCCGTCGATATCGTAGCCTGAGGAACTGTTTCCCAGTTTGATTCGTTTCTTGAACCGATCTCCTTCACTCTCAAATTCACCGCTGCGTATGTCGACGGTGAGATAATCGCTTTCCCGCGGTATGCGAATGTTCAAATCACCCGAGTAGATGCCACCCAGTCCTCCCCAGTCATAGACTCTGACTGCTATCATGTTCTCCCCGTCCCAGTTAATGGTGCTGTCATTCGACGGCAGCGTGTAGCGGCGGTTCAGATGCCAGAAGGAATAGTTCAAATCCTTGAAAGCGGTAGTCGGTTCGGTGGGCTGCCGGATGTTGTTCAGGTTTTCACCGATCAGGCGTCCGTTGAGGAACACCTGGTCGAAATCGTCGATCCGGCCGAGGTTCAAAACCAGGCTGTCTGCCAGTACCGCGTTCGCCTTGAGGGAGGAGGGTATCATCACCTTGATGCGATACCAGGCAAAACCCGCGTATTCCGGAAGTCCCTGCCTGTTCCAGGTCTGGTCGACAGCTATCTCGCCCCAGCCGGAGTCGTCGAAATCGGCGCGGGCATAAGCCAGGTCATCACCGGTTTGAAAGCGCCAGCCGCTCTGCAAATCCAGCTGATCCGGTTGCCTGCCGCCCTCGCCGCAGGCTGTCAGGGCAACTGCAAACGACAGGAATAGATAGAATGAAACCGTTCCACGCATAGCGACTCCTTTGGCCACCCACAGGTCGATGGGTATATTTACGAAACAAATCACCATCGATGAACGGTAATTGCGAGTGCTTTCACGCAGAGAACCGTTGTGTAACAAATCCAAATTGCCCAATTTTCTAGCGCACCGATAGACGTACCGACAGGCACAGCCTGTAAACCCTAATCCGCGGGAGGAAACATGTTTGAGATTATCGATGTCCACGGCCGGGAGGTGATCGACTCCCGCGGTAATCCCACCGTCGAGGTGGAGGTCCTGCTGGCCAGCCAGGTGGCGGGCCGGGCGATCGTCCCCTCCGGCGCCAGCACCGGCGTGCACGAAGCGGTGGAGCTGCGTGACGGCGATGCCGCCCGCTTCGGCGGCAAGGGGGTGAAGCAGGCGGTGCGCAACGTCAACGAACTGCTCGGACCGGAAGTGGTCGGCATGGACGCCAGCCAGCAGCGGGAAGTGGACGCGGCGCTGGTGGCGCTGGACGGTTCGGAGAACAAGGGTAAGCTGGGTGCCAACGCCATCCTCGGGACTTCGCTGGCAGTGACGAAAGCGGCCGCCGCCGCCGCCGACCTGCCGCTGTACCAGTACATCGGCGGCGTCAACGCGCACATCCTGCCGGTGCCGATGATGAATGTGCTCAACGGCGGACAGCACTCCGACAACAATGTCGACATCCAGGAGTTCATGATCATGCCGCGCGGCGCCGAGACCTTCTCCGAGGCGCTGCGGATGGGGGTGGAGACTTTCCACGCCCTGCGCGGGATTCTCCAGGCGAAAGGCTACCAGACCGCCGTCGGGGACGAGGGCGGCTACAGTCCCAACCTGAAATCGAACGACGAGGCTTTCGATCTGCTGCTGCAGGCGATCGAGCAGGCCGGTTACCGGCCGGGCGAGGAGATCTTCATTGCCATCGACGCGGCGGCTAGCTCCTTCTACAATGAAGAGGAGAACTTCTACTACTTCGCTTCGGAAGACAAACGCTTCAGCGCGGTCGAGCTGGTCGACTACTACGACGGCATTCTGAGCCGCTTCCCGGTCATTTCGCTCGAAGACGGTCTGGCGGAAGATGACTGGGACGGCTGGCAGGTGCTGTCAGAACGCCTGGGCAGCAAGGTGCAGCTGGTTGGTGACGATCTGTTCGTCACCAACGAACGGCGGCTGCTGGAGGGGATCGAGCGGAGTATCTGCAATTCGATCCTGATCAAGCCGAATCAGATCGGCACGCTTTCCGAGACGCTCAACACCATCCGCCTGGCGCACACCAACGCCTACACTACCGTCATTTCGCATCGTTCCGGCGAGACGGAGGACACGACGATAGCCGACCTGGCGGTCGCCACCAGCGCCGGCCAGATCAAGACCGGTTCGCTGGCGCGCTCCGAACGCATCGCCAAGTACAACCAGTTGCTCCGCATCGAGGAGGAGTTGTTGGATCAGGCCCGCTACTTCGGGCAAATCTGGTAGCACATCATGCAAGCCAAGGCTCGCCGCCGCTGGTTCGGTCTGCTCGCGTCGCTGCTGTTGTTGGCGCTGCTGGTTTTACCCAGCGACAACGGTCCGATCGCCTACTTCCGCAGCAAGGTCAGGGTGGCGGCGCTGGAACACAACATCGATTCCCTCAACCTGCTGATAGACTACTACCAGAAGCAGATTGACGCGCTGCGCGCGGAGGATCCCTTCGCTATCGAACGAGAAGCGCGGCGTTTCGGTTTTACCTACCCGGGTGAGACCGTATATGAATTCGAGATAGCGGGAGGCGCTGCGAATGGCGAATAATGGGTGGTTTCTCTGGCTCCGGCGGACCTTCGTGGCCGGAGTCCTGGTACTGGCACCGCTGGCGATTACCATCTGGATCCTCTGGTTGCTTTTCGAAAAGCTGGACGCCATCCTGAAACCCTGGCTGCTGAAAGTGCTTCCGTTCTATGTGCCCGGCAGCGGCCTGATCGCGTTGCTGCTGCTGGTACTGTTGACCGGGATCGCCGCCAAGAATTACTTCGGACACAAGATCCTCTCCTTCTGGCAGCGGCTGTTCGAGAAGATCCCCATCTTCAACAAAATTTATCCCTCCGTCAAACAGATCGGCGAGGCGGTGCTGGGAGACAGCCAGAAGGACATGTTTCGCGACGCCGTCCTGATGGAATACCCGCAACCGGACAGCTGGGTGATCGGCTTTATCACCCAGGATACGCGCGGCCTGATGCAGCGCGAACTGCCGGAGGATTGCTATTCGATCTTCCTGCCGACCACTCCCAACCCCACTTCCGGTTTCCTGTTGTTCATCCCTAAACGCAAGGTGAAGCGGATCCCCTTGACCGTACCGGACGCCATGCGGCTGATCATCGCCGCCGGTTCGCTCAGCCTGGACGAAATCGATGATGACCTCACGCAGTTGGAGTAGCCGGGCGTGTCTCCTGCCGTTGCTGGCGCTCCTTTGCCTCTGGCGGAGTCATCCCGCCGGCGCCGCTCCAACTATGGACGCCGACAGTCTCCTGCTCGGTTCCAGCCAGTCTCCGGCCGACCGTCGCACCTTCGCGGCGGTGAGCTGGCGTGATACAACCGCCTACGGAATCCGGTTTCATCTGCACAGCGATTACAACCGCTTTCACAACCTGACCACCGCACACCTTAAGCAGGCCAACCGCCAGGGATTGCTTCTGACCCGGCCGGTACACACGGCGGCGAGCCTGTTACTGTGGCAGCAGAGCGATTATTATCACGAACGCAGCGGCCGGGAACTGTTCGACGGCACTCTCCTGGCGGGAGGACGGTTGCACTGGCACCGTACGCAGCTGGATGCCGCCGGCGGCGTGGTTTCCCGCCTGCGGGACACCAGCCGGGGGCAGGGACCGGCGCTGCGGGTAAGCGCGGAGCGGGATGGTCCGTTGACGGCCCGCCTGCTGGCGGTAATGGAGAATCCCGGTCATTGCCGCGAACGGCAGGCGCGGTTGACCGGCGGCGGGCGCTTTCAGTTGAACGAGCAGGTCAGCGATCAGCTGGGCGTTCTCGTCGACTACGATCAATCCACCCAGGCACTGGCCGGGGTCGCCACACCCCGTCGGGCTTTGCGGGAGGAACTGATCAATGACCTGGCTTATCGCGTCAACCGCTACACCACCGTCTTCGCGAAAACCTCGCTGGCGCTCAGCCGGCTGGAACAGGCGGCCGATAACCACGATCGTCTCGGCTTTGAACAGGAATTCCGCCACCACTACCATTACGGTAGACTGCAGTTGCGTACTACCTTCGCCCTCCAGCGACGTACGGCGGAGGCCACCCTCAGCGGCGAGCGGCGTTTCTCCGGCATCGAGCGCAACCTGCTGCGCCTGGAGAGTGAATTCCCCCTTTGGTTCGGCGATTCGCTGCAGCTTACCGGTATGGTGGACAAGCTGAGTCACGATACCGACCTCTACGGTGAAGGGGCGCAGAGAAACGAAGTCACCGATCGCGACTACCGCGATGAACGGCAGTGGCACGGTTCGCTGCGCTATTGTCTCCGCACCCGGTGGCTTGCCAACGATCTCAGTTTCATTTTCCGCTCACGTCAACTCAACTACATCTACGCGGATCAGAGCGGCAACAATCACGACGCGGTCAACCTCCTGTTGGAGGACAAGTTCCGCTATCCGGTCACGCCGCGTCTGGCCCTGAGCGGGCGCCTGGATATGGTCAGTTCCTGGCGGCACTACCGCTTCGAATCCGCCACCGATCTGCGCAGCTACATCGAACGCGGCTTCCACGGCGGCTTGAGCTGCGAGTATAGCTCCGCGCCGGGTGATACCATCCGCGGCTTCCTCGCCGGCGGCTACGAAGATGGCGGACTCTACGACTACGAGCAGCATGTCGAATACCGCTCGCACAGCGCCACCGACTTCGAGGGAGGCTGCAGCTGGCTGAAAAAGCTGGTGCGCGACTGGCGGGCACATGCTATCTTGCAGTACCTGCAGCGTCGCGACTGGGATTACAGCGGCAGCGGGGTGGCTGACCGGGATCTGCGCCGCAACCTGCAGCAGCTGAATGGTCGCCTGGAGCTTAAGCGGGGCGATCACCTGCTGCTGCAAACCGGGGCGGTTTATTCCTGGGGTGTGCGGGTGGAGTCCCGCCTGGACTTGGTGTACCAGTTACGCTGGCGGATCAGCTTCTGAGAGGAGGTAGCATGTACTGGTTGAAATTCCGCGACCGGCGCCTGGGTGAAGTCTACCTAGTGGCGGCAGAGACGGCGCTGCTGCAGATCAGCATCGGTTCTCCGTCCCCCCTCATCGAATCCGAAACAGCACAGCCGGCGCCGGATGATCACCCGGTGCTGGAGCATTGTCGCCTGCAGCTGCAGGAGTACCTGCGCGGTCAGCGGGTTTACTTTCAGGTACCGTTCGATCTGGCGCTGGTCAAACCCCTTTTCTCGCGACAAGTGTTACTGGCTACCACTCAGGTCAGTTACGGTACCACCCTCTCCTACGGCAGTCTGGCGCGCCGGGTAGGGAAACCGCGCGCAGCCCGGGCGGTGGGCCAGGTAATGCACTTGAATCCGCTGCCGATTCTGATCCCCTGCCACCGCGTCGTCGGTAAGGACCAGCAACTGGTCGGTTATGCCGGCGGTGTCGAGTTGAAAGCCTATCTGCTGCACCTGGAAGGAGCGATCCTCTGAGACGCGGCACGCCGCAGTTTTCGGATCCATAATGATAACGTGATACATCTCCATTTGTATCACACAGTATGAGGAAACCATGACCTGGCGCACCCTGCCTTATCAGCTTAATCCGGTCGCTCTCGACCTCGGCTTCTTTCAGATCCGCTGGTACGGCGTCATGTACGTCCTGGCTTTCCTGCTCGCCTGGCTGCTGGTGCGCTACCGCCTGCGTCGCGGTGAAACGGTCATTACACCCGGCGAGATGGGGGACCTGTTCTTCTACGGCCTGCTCGGTGTCATTATCGGCGGCAGGCTGGGTTACGTGCTGTTCTACGATCCGATCTGGTTCCTGCGGCATCCTTTGGCGATCATCTCGCCGTTCAGCTTCGATGACGGTATCACGTTTACCGGTATTTCCGGTATGTCCTACCACGGCGGATTGCTGGGCGTGATCGTCGTGCTGTACCTCTTTGCCCGCCGCCGGCGGAGGCAGGGAAGGAAAGTCGATTTCTGGCGGCTGGGCGATCTGGCGGCGCTGGTGGTACCGCTGGGCTACACATTCGGTCGGCTGGGCAATTTCATCAACGGCGAGCTGTACGGAAGGGAAACCGCGGGCGCCTGGGGCATGTACTTTCCGCAGGACCCGCTGCAACTGCTGCGTCATCCCTCCCAGCTTTACGAAGCAGCCGGCGAAGGGCTGCTGCTCTTTGTACTGCTGTGGCTGCTGCGTCCGCACGGACCTTTTCGCGGATTCCTGACCGGTTGTTATTTGATCGGGTACGGCACCGCCAGATTCCTGATCGAATTCGTGCGGGAGCCGGACGCCCACCTGGGCCTGTATTTCGGTATCTTCAGCATGGGTCAGCTGCTCTGCCTCGGTATGATAATACTGGGAGTGGCGGTACTGATCTGGCGCGCCCGGGCGCCGCGATCACCGACGAAAGATCAACCCGACTCCGCCTGAGAGTCCGATCGGTCGATTCAACCATTATGACTCGTACGCTTGGATACATCCGCCTGCTGCGCCTGAATCGCGACTTCCGTCTGCTCTGGCTGGGGCAGGTCGTCAGCCTGCTGGGCGACTGGTTCAATTCCATTGCGCTGCTGACGCTGGTACATCAACTGACCGGCTCCGGATTGATGGTGGGCGGCGTCTTCATCGCCCGTATGCTGCCCTCCTTTCTACTCGGCCCCGCCGCCGGCGTCGTCGCCGACCGTCTCGATCGCAAGACGGTAATGATTACGACCGATATCCTCCGCGCCGGCATCGTGCTGCTCTTTCTGCTGGTACGCAGTGGCGAGGACATCTGGCTTTTGTATGCCGTGCTTTTCCTGTCGATGAGCGTCGCGGCTTTCTTCGATCCCGCCCGTTCCGCCGCGATTCCGAATGTTGTATCACGCAACCAGCTTCTGATCGCCAACGCCCTGGGCGGGGCAACCTGGTGCATCATGCTGGCCCTCGGCGCATCCCTGGGCGGTATAACCATCGCCCTGGCCGGGTTTAAAACCGTATTCATTCTTGACAGCGCCACCTTCCTGGTTTCCGCCTGGTTCATCAGACGGGCGCGCGTCCCCCGCAGTCACCTCGCCCACAAGAAAGCACTCCGCTGGCTTGGCTTCTCCGATGTAATCGGCGGACTCGGCTTCCTGGGGCGCAATCCCACCGTCCTGGCGACCGTGATGGTGAAATTCGGCTGGGGTGTCGCCGGCGGTCTGCTGCTGCTGATGACGATATTCGGTGAGGATATCCTGGCGGTGCGTTATTCCGGCGAGGTGACGCTCGGTCTGCTTTACGCGGCCCGAGGGCTCGGCGCCGCGCTGGGGCCGGTGCTGGTACGGCGCTACTTCCCGGAGACGACCCGGTTGATACGCTGGGTGGTGGCGTTCGGATTCCTCATCAACGGTTGCGCCTATATTGGTTTCAGTCATGTATCACATCTCACCGGCGGTATGCTCTGGGTTTTCCTCGCGAACATCGGCGGGTCGCTCATGTGGGTGTTCTCGACCATGATTCTGCAGCTGATGGTGCCGGATATTTATCGCGGAAGGGTATTCGCGGCGGAAATGGCGCTGTTAACAGTAGCGATCGCCGTTTCCAACTGGCTGATCGGGACACTGCTGGATGCGGGGCTCTTCGACGCCCGGCAACTGACACTGGCATTGGGGATCTGGCTGTTGGTGCCGGGCCTGATCTGGGCACTGCTGCAGGCCTGGCGGGGGGACAGCTGGGACCGGCGCCTGGCGCAGCCACCCGATGCGCCGTTGGAGTCCGAACATCCGGAGATCTGATGCCGCCGGTGGACGCGTCGTTTCGGTTTCTGTCTGCGACCAGCGAAATCAGTTGCAACGCACCGGTCGCGGCCTATCTTGTGGATGACAATTCAAACCGTTCCAAACCCGTTTTCCTTTAATTCTGTCCCGAGAGGCGTCAAGGAAGATGATCGCGCGGCAGCGTCTACAAGCCCGACTCTTATCTCCATTTCACCAGCTCTCGTTTTTCAGTGATATGCTTCGCCGAACTCCGCTCCGGTCGCATGTTCACGCCGTTGCGTGTGATACATCACCAGCCGCAATCGGCCACCGCCGGCCTCTCGATACTTATACTTCAGTAGCAGCGCAGGAGGTGCAATGACTTTCAATGAGAAGGCCTGTCTGATCGATGAGCAGGGTATGCAGCGGACCATCCAGCGGCTCGCGCACGAGATCCTGGAGTGGAATCGCGGTGTCGAAAAGCTGGCCATCATCGGTATTCAAACACGCGGTGTCTATCTGGCGGAGCGGATCGCCGCGCTGATCGAAAACCTCGAGGATGTCAAACCGGAGATGGGGCGCCTCGACATCACCTTTTACCGCGACGATTTCCGGGCGCGTCTGAAGCAGCCGGAGCTGCGCGGCACCCATATTCATTTCGAGCTGGAGGGAATGCATGTGGTGCTGGTGGATGATGTGCTCCACACCGGACGTACCATCCGGGCGGCGTTGGACGCGGTGATGGATATCGGCCGGCCGGAGTTCGTTCGCCTGGCGGTGCTGGTCGATCGTGGGCATCGACAATTACCGATCCGGGCCGATTTCGTCGGACGCAACCTGCCGACCGCCCCGGGTGAGGAGGTGCAGGTCCACATGCGGGAGAGCGACGCGAGCGACGCCGTCTACCTGATGGAGCTGGCCGAGGAGGATGACGATGTTGAAGCATGAACACCTGTTGGGGCTGGAGACCTGGTCCCGGGAGGAACTCGAGGAGATCCTCGATACGGCACGTGAATTCAAGAATGTCCTGGAGCGGCCGATCAAGAAGGTCCCGACCCTCCGCGGCGTCACGGTCGTCAACCTGTTCTTCGAGAATTCCACCCGCACCCGTATCTCGTTCGAACTGGCTGAGAAGAGGCTCTCCGCCGATACGGTCAACTTCACCGCCGCGACATCCTCCACGCAGAAAGGGGAGACCCTGCTGGATACCGCCCGCAATATCGAGGCGATGAAAATCGACGCGGTGGTGATGCGGCACAGCACGCCGGGCGCTGTGAAGTTCCTCTCCGAGCACCTGGATGCCGTCATGATCAACGCCGGGGACGGTGCGCACGAACATCCCACCCAGGCCCTGCTGGATATGATGACCTTGCGCGAGAAACATGGAACTCTTGACGGTCTGCGCGTCTCCCTCGTCGGTGATATTCTCCATTCGCGGGTGGCGCTTTCCAACATCTTCGGGCTCCAGCAGCTGGGCGCCAGGGTGTCGGTCTGCGGACCGACCACACTACTGCCGCGGCATGTGGAAAGGCTCGGGGTCGAGGTCTACACCGACCTTGAAGAAGCGATCCGCAACAGCGACGTGCTCAACATTTTGCGCATCCAACTGGAACGTCACCAGGGCTCCTTCTTCCCCGGCACGCGGGAGTACCGTAATTACTTTGGTATCACGCGGGAGAAGCTGGAACAGAACGCGCGCAAGCCACTTACCATCATGCATCCCGGTCCGATCAACCGCGGCGTGGAAGTGGACAGTGATGTGGCGGACAGCGAGCACTCGGTGATTCTGGAACAGGTAACCTGGGGCGTAGCCGTTCGTATGGCGGTCCTCTACTTACTGTTGGGAGGGAAAGCGGTTCATGAATAAAGGCATTGAAACACAGGAATACGGCAAGCTGCTGCTGAAGGGCGCTCTTGTCGTCGACCCCCAGACCGGACTCGACGACAAACTCGATCTGCTGCTGGAAGGGGAACGGATCCTCAAGGTCGGCAAAGCGCTCGTCGACGCGGAAGCCCGTGAGCTGGACCTCAGTAAGCGCCTGGTGATTCCCGGTATGGTAGATGCGCATGTACACCTCCGGGAGCCGGGTTTCGAGACGCGTGAGACATTAGACACCGGCGCGCAGGCCGCACTGGCCGGCGGCTACACGGCGGTCTGCGCCATGCCGAACACGGCGCCGGTAGTCGACAACCGCGGCGTCGCCCAGTTGATCCGTGAACGCACCCGCCTGGCGCCGGTGCATATCTACCCGATCGCGGCGATCACCTTCAACCTGGCCGGGGAGAACATCGTCGAGATGGCCGATCTGGCGGAAACCGAGATCGCCGGTTTCAGCGACGACGGCAACTGCATTCAGAATGCCACCGTGATGCGAAACGCCATGAAGTACGCCGATATGCTGAACTTGCCGATTGTATCACACTGCCAGGATAACTCCCTTTTCAGCATCGGTGTAATGAACGAGAGCGAGATCTCAACCCGGCTCGGTCTCACCGGCATCCCGACCCTGGCGGAGGATGTCATGGCCGCCCGGGAGCTGCTGCTGGCGGAATACGACAACACCGCCATCCACCTGGCGCACGTCTCCACGCTGCGCTCGGTCGAGATGATCCGCGAGGCCAAGACGCGCGGTGTGCGGGTGACAGCGGAAGCGACGCCGCATCACTTCACTCTTACCGACACGGAAGTGACCAGTTTCAATCCCAACTTCAAGATGTCGCCGCCGCTGCGCTCCGCCGCTGACGTCGCCGCGGTTAAAGCCGGGCTCAGCGACGGAACCATTGATATCATCGTCACCGATCACGCCCCGCACACCTGGGAGGATAAATGCCGCGAGTTCGACTATGCTCCTTTCGGGATCATCGGGATGGAGACCGCTCTGGGACTGGCCTGGCGCGAACTACTGCAACCGGGAGTGATCAATCTCAATCAATGGATCGAGCAGGTCGCCGTGATCCCCCGCCGGATTTTCCCGCTGCCGGAAGTGAAGCTTGAACCGGGCGGGCGCGCCGAACTCACCCTGATCGATCCCCGCGCCGAGTGGACCTACCGGGTGGAGAACGGGTTCTCCCGCAGCACCAACACCCCCTTCGACGGGGAGCAGTTCGTAGGACGGCCGCTGGGCGTGATTGCCAAAGGCCGCCTCAGCCTGGTGAAAGGACTGCTGTAACCAAGCTCATCGCGGGAACTCCTGAGCATACCGTCAGCCGGAGCTTGACACTACTGCGAGGGCGACCTAATTTTAATGACCTGTGCGCAACACGCGGGATGTATCACATCGCAGAGCTGCGATCCGCGTGATACAAACCAGCGCCGCGTTCCGTTACCAGCTCCGATTTGCACTTGGCCGGTCGCTTCGACACCGCCACCGAACATGATGGGATACCGACCGATGCTAACCAGAGATATCCGCCAGCAGTTCCTGGATTATTTTGCCGAGCATGGACACGAAATCGTCCCCAGTTCTTCGGTGGTGTTGCCCCACGATGACACGCTGCTGTTTGCCAACGCCGGTATGAATCAGTTCAAGGATGTTTTCCTCGGTACCGGTTCTCGGCCTTATCGCCGCGCCGCTTCCACTCAGAAGTGTATCCGGGTTTCCGGGAAACACAACGACCTGGAGGAGGTCGGCGAGGACACCTATCATCATACCTTTTTCGAGATGCTGGGCAACTGGTCGTTCGACGACTACGGCAAACAGGAAGCGATCACGATGGCCTGGCAGCTGCTGACGGTGGTATGGGGCCTGGAGAAGGAACGTCTTTACGTCACCATTTATGAAGGCGACGCTGTCGTGCCCCGGGACGACGAAGCAGAGCATATCTGGCGGGAGCTGACCGATGTCGACCCCGATCACATCCTGGCTTTCGGCAGCAAGGATAACTTCTGGGAGATGGGCGACACCGGTCCCTGTGGCCCCTGCAGCGAGATTCACTACGACCGCGGCGAGGATTTTAATCCCGCTGACGGCAGCGATTGCTTCGTCAACCTGAACTGCGACCGGTTCATCGAAATCTGGAACCTGGTCTTTATCCAGTACAGCAAGGACAGCGACGGCGCTCTTTCACCGTTACCTAAAAAGCATATCGACACCGGGCTGGGACTGGAGCGGCTGGCCTCCATCCTGCAGAAAGTTCGCTCCAACTATGATATCGATGTCTTCAAGAACATTATAACCGCGATAGCGGAGCTCAGCGGCGTTCCCTACAGCGAGGAGGAGGGCAAACCGCATCGCGTCATCGCGGATCATGTGCGGACGCTGACCTTCGCCATCGGCGACGGCGTCCAGCCGTCCAACGAAGGACGGGGCTATGTCCTGCGCCGGCTCCTGCGGCGGGCAGCCCGTTTTGGTCGCGAACTCGGCGTCGCGGAACCTTTTGTCTTTCAGCTGGTCGAGGTGGTTGTTACCGAGATGGGTGAACACTTCCCGGAGATCGTCGAGCGGCGTGAGACAATCGCAAACGTGATACGGCGCGAAGAGGAACTCTTCGGGCGTACGCTGGATAAAGGGCTGGAGCTGTTCCGGCAGGTCTGCACGGATGTGCAGCACGGCGACACGCAGCAGATCGACGGTACCGCCGCCTTCCGCCTCTACGATACATACGGTTTCCCACTCGATCTCACCGTTCAGATGGCGACGGAAGCCGGTTTGGCGGTGGATGTCGCCGGTTACGAAGAGGCGATGGCGCAACAACGCGAGCAGTCGCGGGAAGGCCAGCGTGATGCCGGCGAAATTCCGGAAGAGAACTGGACGATCGTCGAATCGCTGGAGCGCAGTGAATTCCTCGGCTACGAGGAACTGACCGCCACTGCGGCAATCGCGGCTTATATTCTCCTGGATGACGGGCGGGCGGCGCTGGTTCTGGATCGCACTCCCTTCTACGCGGAGAGCGGCGGGCAGACCGGTGACCATGGTGTTATTGTGGGGCAGGACTGGCATCTCGATGTACGTGAGACGCAGTACCTGGGTGACTGGATCGTGCATTTAGGTGAGCTGGTGGGACGCTTGACACCGGATCAAACCGTCAAAGCCAGCGTCAATCCGGAATACCGACAGGCGATCGCCGCCAACCACACGGCCACGCATATGCTGCAGGCGGCGCTGCGGCAGGTGCTGGGGGACCAGGTGCGCCAGGAAGGCTCCCTGGTGGCCCCCGGGTATCTGCGGTTCGATTTCAACTACGATCAGAAGCTGGAACCCCATGAGCTGGAGCGGGTGGAGAAAATCGTCAATGAGCGGGTACGCCAGAACCTGCCTGTTAACTCCCGGCGCATGGCCTATGCGGACGCTATCAGCGCTGGAGCGACGGCTCTCTTCGGTGAGAAGTACGGCGACGAGGTACGGGTGGTTGAATTACCCGGTTTCTCGACGGAGTTGTGTGGCGGCACGCATGTCGTCAACACCGGTGAAGTAGGACTCTTCATCATCCGCCAGGAAACGGCGGCGGCCCAGGGAGTGCGGCGGATCGAGGCGCTGACCGGCGGCGCCGCCTGGGAGTACTTTTTACGGCAACGACGCAGCCTGCTGGCGATACGCGATCTCCTGAGCAGCCATGGCTCCGACGAGGTCGAGAAGCTCCAGAAGACGCTGGGCGAGAAGCAGGACCTGGCCAAGGAAGTACTAAGGCTGCGGGAGCGTCTCGGTGAGGGACTGGCGACCGACCTGATTAAGAACGCCACCCGGATCGGTGAAGTAGCCATTGTATCACACTACGATCCGGCACTCGACCGTAAGGCGCTGTTACAGCTGGCCGACGCATTGCGTGCTGAGATGGAACGGGGAGTGGTTCTCCTGGCTACAATCCAGAATGAGAAACCGTTCCTGATCCTCGCGGTTACCGATTCGCTGGTGAGTAAAGGAGTGAAAGCCGGCCAGTTGATTGGCGAGGTTGCCGCACTCGTAGACGGCAAGGGGGGCGGTAAACCACACCTGGCGCAAGCCGGCGGCAACAACAGCGCCGGTCTGGAATTACTGGCCACGCGTGGAGTCGAACTGTTGGAGAAACAGCTACAGTCTTTACTGTAGGGGAGCAGGCATCGTGCAGACTGCTATCGCTGATTGGATCGAGTCGACTCTCTCAACCAAGAAACTACTCTTCATTCTTCTGGATCCCGACCGGGTGACACCGGAGGCGGCGATCCAGCTTGCCACGCAGGCAGAAGAGGCCGGCGTGGACGCGATGCTGATCGGGTCCAGCCTGCTGACCGGTAGCTCGCTGGCGGCGGTGGTCGGAGCGGTGAAGGGTCACTCACAACTCCCGGTGCTGCTGTTTCCGGGCGATGTTACCCAGTTGACGGAGCTGGCGGATGCCATCCTCTTTCTCAGTCTGATTTCCGGACGTAATCCGCAATACCTGATCGGCGAGCACGTCAAGGCGGCTCCCTTTCTGAAGCGACACGCTATGGAAGCAATTCCGACCGGTTATATCCTGGTCGGTGGAGGGGATCTCACCTCCGTTCAGTTCGTTTCAGGCACCTGGCCGGTTCCGGCTGAAAAAGCGGATATTGCCGCCGTACACGCATTGGCGGGGCAATATCTCGGTATGCGTCTGATCTACCTGGAAGGGGGGAGTGGCACCAGGCAGTCGGTTCCCCCGGCTATGGTGCGTGAGGTCAAGGCCAACCTGGAAGTGCCGCTGATCATCGGGGGCGGGATCGATAACCTGGAGCAGGCGGCAGCTTTGTATCACGCAGGTGCCGATATCCTGGTGATCGGCAACTCCTTTGAACAGCAGGTATCGCCTGACCGCCTGCGCGAATTCACCAACCTCACCCGAGCTGATTATGGACAAGAGTAACGCCGCCGCGCTGGAGCAGCTGGTTACAGCTGCCGTTGACGATACTCTGTCGTTGCGGGATTGGGTCCGGCAACAGGCCGCCGTTCTGGTTGCCACCGCCGCCCAGGTCGCGGAGGCTATCGAAAGGGGCAACCGCATTCTACTTTGCGGTAATGGCGGTTCGGCTGGCGATGCGCAGCATCTGGCCACCGAGTTGGTGGTGCGGTTGTCCGGGGATTTTGAGCGACCCGCTCTGCCGGCGATCGCCTTGACCACCAACAGTTCCACCTTGACCGCCGCTGCCAATGACTACGGCTTCGAGCAGGTTTTCACCCGCCAGTTGGAGGCGTTCGGCCGTCCCGGGGATGTTCTGCTGACGATCTCCACCTCCGGCAACTCCGCCAACCTGGTGCGAGCGGTCGAGATGGCGGCCAAACGCAACCTGCACGTGATACAATTCCTCGGCAAGGGGGGCGGCGAGCTGGAGGGAAAGGGGACCTGCTACACAGTACCTTCGGATGACACCAACCGCATTCAAGAGATACACATCATGCTCGGACATCTGCTCGTCAGTCTCGTAGAGAGGATTCTCTACGGGTAGCCGGCGTTTTGATCAACCAAGGCATCCCGGCAACGTGATACAACCAATCCTCTCAGGAGCCGACGCGCGATGACCTTTCTCAACACGCTGTTTCTCTTCGCCCTCACCGCCGCGGCTATACCGGTTATCATCCACCTGTTGAACCTGCACCGGATCCGCACGGTGGATTTCAGCACCCTGCGTTTTCTGAAGCAGGTGCAGCGCAAGCAGATCAAACGCCTGCAGTTCAAGCAATTATGGCTGCTCCTTCTGCGGGTATTGATCGTGCTGCTGCTGGTGCTGGCCTTTGCCCGACCCGCCCTGCGCTCCCTGCCGGCGGGCGGCAGCGCCCATCAACAGACCGCCGCGGTGATCATCGTCGATAACACCGCTTCCACATTGATTTCCGACAACATGTATCACATCAAGCAGCGGGCTCAGGAGATATTGACCGGCCTGGCCGACGGCGATCAGCTGACGATCCTCCCCTTAAGTGGCGAGAGCGAAGAAGGTGTACGGACGCGTAGCCTGGAAACCGCCCGTCAGACCATCGACGCCCTGGCCGCGGCACCCTGGCCGGCCGACGCCGGTTCGGCCGTTCAGATGACCTTGGAGCTGCTCCTGCAGTCACTCGATCTGAATCGCGAAGTCTACATCTGTTCCGATTTCTGCTGGGAACCGGCGGTCGTGAAAGCCTGGCGGCAGCTGGCGTCTGAAACCGGCGCCCGGGTTTTTCTGGTTCCGGTTTATCCGCTGCCGCCTGAGAACCTGGCCGTGGTGGAAGCTGCCGCGGCCGGGGAATTGCCGTCCCTGCGGGAACCTTTCAGTCTCGATGCAACCCTGGTCAACTACGGCACGACCGGTCGCGAACAGGTACTTGTAGAGGTATTCCTGGAAGACCAGCGGGTGGCGGAGCGTACGGCTTCAATTCCACCGGCCGGCCGGCAGACGCTGCGGTTTGAGCTGCCTTTACACCAGCCGGGTTACCTCGCCGGTTATGTCGAGATTGAGGATGCCGACCTGAAATGGGACAATCGCCGTTACTTCTCGCTGTTCGTACCCGAAACGTATCACGTCGCAGTTATCGGCGATTCCCCTACCGCCAACCGCATTGTCGCCGCCGCGCTGCAACCCGACTCCAGCTGGGCCGGCCGGACGCGGATCGAGCTGTTGACGAGTGCGGCGGTACAGAGTCGTGCTCTGGACGAGGTGGATGTAGTCGTCCTCAACAGCGTTCCACCCGCTGAAGCAGTTTATCGCCGGGTGGAACGCGCCCGGCAGGCAGGCGCCGGCGTGATCTACTTCCCTGATTGCAGGCACGATCCCCGCTCCGGCTCCCAGTTGGCCGCCAGATATCTGGACCTGCCCCTCCTGACGGAGATCGTCAGTTCGCGTGATTTTGCCCGCGAATATATCGAGTGGGGCGAGATCGACAGGCAGCACCCGTTCCTGCAGCCGCTGTTCGAAAGCGAGGAGCCGCTGGAATCACCCCGTATTACCCGCTACTGCCGTTATCTGCCGAGCGACAGTGTAGAAGCCGTCATACGGTTGGCTACCGGCGAGACCTTCGCGGCGCTCAGCGAGCGGGAAAGCGCATCCTGTTTGTTTTTCAGCGTTCCGCTCGATATCGAAGCGGCGGACTTCCACCGCAAGGGGCTCTTCGCACCTCTGATGTTCCGCGGGATGGAATGGGTCGCCGGCAGCCGGCGCGGCAACCGCCAGCAGGCCATTGCCGGTACCGCTCCCGCTCTGGCTTTTCCTTTCACTGCCGGACAGTGGCAGCTGCAGGCGGCGGAATTCATTCATTTCCCCGAGGTGTTGACCAGGCTCAACGGCGACCTTCTGCTGTGTCCCGCCAACCTGGAACCGGGAAACTACGCGGTTAAAGCCGACGGACGAACAGCAGGACTACTCACCCTGAACCTAGATCCGCGGGAGGGAGATGTCAGCCTGGCCGCCCTGATGGAACTAGCGGATATCCTGGGGGAGACGGCCAGCATCATCGCACCCGCCGAACCCCTGCTGCCCGTGGTCAGTGACGCGCGTTGGGGAAGAGAGCTGTGGCGTTATGCTCTGGCAGCGGCGCTGCTGCTGCTCGTGGTTGAGGGAATCAGTTCCAGACGAAAGTGAATATGGAAAAAGCCATCCTGGTCGGGGTGTGGACCCCGCACAGCAACATGCTAATGGTTGAGGAACACCTCGCGGAACTGGCCGATCTGGTCGGTTCAGTCGGACTAACCATTGTCGACAGTGTGATACAAAAAATGACGCGGCTCGATCCGGGAACTTTCATCGGTAGCGGTAAGGTCACTCAGCTCGCTGAACTGGCGGTAACACACGGTGTGACACATCTGATTTTCGATGAAGAGCTGAGTCCCGGTCAGGTGAAGAACCTGGAGGTGATCAGCGATCTGATTGTGCTGGATCGAACTAACATCATCCTGGATATCTTCGCACAGCGGGCCCGGAGCCGCGAGGCCAAAGTCCAAGTTGAGCTGGCGCAGCTGCGCTACCTGCTGCCGCGCCTGACCGGCGTTTGGACGCACCTGGAGCGCCAGAAGGGCGGAATCGGCCTCCGCGGTCCGGGCGAGACGCAGCTGGAAACCGACCGCCGGCTGGTCCGCACCCGCATTAAGCAGCTGCGGATCGAACTTGAGAAGATATCGCGTATACGCAACACCCAGTCCCGCCGACGCCGGCGGGAACTCCACGTATCGCTGATCGGCTACACCAATGCCGGGAAGTCGACACTGCTGAATGCGCTGACCGGTGCAGATGCCCTGGTGATGGATCAGCTGTTCGCCACTCTGGATCCTTTCACCCGTTCCAGTCACCTGCCCGGCATCGGTTCGGTTCTGTTTACCGACACGGTGGGGTTCATCCGCAAGTTGCCACATCACCTGGTCGCTTCCTTCCGCAGCACGATCGAACAGACCCTGCAGGCGGACCTGCTGCTGCACATCGTCGATCTCAACCATCCCCGTTTTACCGACCACCTTGCCACCGTAAAGGGGCTGCTGCAGGAGATGAGCATTCCACCCGAGCGAGTCATCATGGTGTTCAATAAGATCGACGAACCTACCGCCGGCGAAGCCAAGTTCCGCGATCTGGCGGACGCATATCCGGGATCCGTCTTCGTCAGTGCGCTGAAACGGCTGAACCTGAGCCAGCTGCGTGAAAGAGTGACCGGTTTCTTTACCGAACAGTTCTCTGAATACCGGTTGCTCATCAACCAGGCGTCGACGGCGTTCCTGGCGGTGGCGCAACGTGACTACCAGATCCTGGACACCCGGGAGGAAGGTGATGACATCAGGCTGCAGGTAAGGGTGCGCAGGTCGCATGTCTCACGTTTCTTGAAACTGATGAAACGGGAATTTCCCAGTGTTCAGGTGAATCAGCTCAACTGAGTTGTTTGTATCACATGGATTGATACCCCCCTGTGACAGCCCGGATCATGATGAAGCGTTGAAGAGCCGTCGGTTCGTTGTGATACACTATTGAACTGGCTTTCAATACGGACATATGTCTGTTTTAATCCACTCAGGTTGAGGATCGATATTCGAATAACGCTGCCGAGGCAGGCAGGAAGCCGGTTCCTGTAATATTCCAGGGTGATACAAACCACATGTATCACTTGACAAGAAAAGCGGTAACCGATACTTTGAAGCGTAGCGAGTAGAATTGCGGGCTGGAGGGACACTCGAGCAGCCGGTTTTGGAAAGAGCTGCAGAAACTCCACCAGCGAAGATGAAGGATTTCAGGAGCATTTGAGATAACGCAAGCGGAGGAATCCAATGCCTACTGCAAAGAAGAAACCAGCCCCCAAAGCAGCCGCCAAAAAGGGAGCAGCGAAGAAGCCGGTCGCCAAGAAACCTGTAAAAGCAGCTGCGAAGAAAAAAACCACCAAGGCCGCTCCCAGACGAGCTGCTGCAAAGCCGGCCAAGAAGACCGTAGTCAAGAAGAAGACTGCCGCCAAGGCCAAACCAGCCGGCGTGAAAAAAACCACCAAGAAACCGGCAGCGAAAAAGCCCGCAGCCAAAACAGCCGCCAGGAAAGCTCCCGCCAAGAAGGCTCCGGCCAAACCGAAACTGAAAGACCAATTTCTCCACATCCGGGTGTCCGCCGCTCTGGCACGCAACATTCAGCGAGCAGCCAAACGGGAGAAAATGATGGTCTCAGCCTACATCAGGCAGCTGTTGGAGGCGAAGGTCAAGAAGTGACACCCGCCTGACCATAGTGAACCATTTTGAAATAACCCGCCACGAGCGGGTTTTTCTTTTTCTGGATGATGGCAAGCAGCGTCTATTCAGATGAAGTATTGATAATGTGGCGGCTTATCGAGAGGTAACGCCGCAGTGGTGTACGAACAGCGTGGGATAGTGTCTTAATCCTGCGGTTAATCGGTTTTGTGAGTGCGCCGTCGATCAATTTTGCGCGACGAGCAGATCTGGCGAATGTGCTTCAGGTATTTCCGGGGTTCAGGAAATGCGATCAGCTGCATTATCTCCACCGGTTCATGATGGCGGGCGCCACTTCGTCCCGTAACAGTATGGCGTGCCAAAACTCCCTCCTAATCTGAAATCAGAAATCCCCTCCGGCGAGGTGACTTTGTATCACAAAGGTGTCTTATTCGCCTCGGGCAGTACCTTTGCACCCGCTCAAGGATAATGAATCCGTCAGACTTAGCGTCGCTCAGATTTCGATGGAAGATAGGTATTTATCTCGTATAAGTCAAGTTGTTGCAACGGCCCGTAGAGGTTAAGAACCGGTCGTCGTAAGCGGCAACCCGTTTGCCAGAGCCTGTTGGCAGGCGTTTCCGTCCCACCTGAAACCGGTGGCGCCTCCTTCCCCACTCCCGCCTGCATTCGTTGACTTCATCACCAGGTTTTTTGCCTGCAATTAAAATAACTGCGAGAAAAAGCTTGC
>CAZFEC010000046.1:0-22887 GCA_964517435.1 uncultured Bacteroidia bacterium
TCCTAGGCATCGGTTTAGCATATTGCTGACAAAGCGCCAGATTGATTCGGTCGATTCTTACTGGCACTACTATGATATTGAACTTTTGAGCTGGGTTTCTCATCTTCAGAGAGCATCAGACCCGCGTCACTCAAGTGTTGGTCCTGCGTCAGTCGAATCGCTGTCAAAGACGATCAGCGTATGAAAAAGCACAAAATCCCCGTCACCATCGGCATCCGCTGGCTGCGAGCCCGCCAGGCGGAATTCGAGGTGCACCTCTATAACTACGAGGAGCACGGCGGGACCGCGGTGGCGGCGGAGGCGCTGGCAGTCGACGAGCATTGTATGATCAAGACACTGGTGTTGGCCGATTCACAGGGACAGCCCCTGTTGATGCTGATGCACGGCGATCGCCAGGTTTCGACTCACCAGCTGGCGCGACAGTTGGGCGTCAAGTCGATCCACCCCTGCGATTCCAGGGAAGCTCACCGGCAGACCGGTTACATGGTCGGCGGCACTTCCCCCTTCGGTACGCGCCACGAGCTGCCGGTCTACTGCGAGGAGTCGATCCTGATCCTGGATCGGCTCTACATCAACGGCGGCCGGCGCGGCCTGCTGGTGGCGATGACGCCCCGAGAGCTGACGCGCCTGCTGAACCCGCATCCGGTGCAGGTCGCCATCACCGATCCGCATCACCACCATGACTGATCCCCGCCGCGCCAACCTCTATCTTGCGGTGACGATCCTGTTGTGGTCCACGGTCGCCTCCGCTTTCAAACTGACCCTCCGTACGCTGCCGGTACCGGACCTGTTGCTGCTGGCTTCGCTCATCTCAGCGCTGGCGCTGTGGATCCTGCTGTTGTCGACTCAAGGCGTGGCGGCCGTTCGCGGTCAATCACTCCGGCAGATTGCCGGATCGGCCCTGCAGGGCGCGCTCAATCCTGTGCTCTACTACCTGGTGCTTTTCTACGCTTACAAGCTGTTACCCGCTCAGCAGGCACAGCCGCTCAACTTCACCTGGCCCCTGATGTTGATGTTGCTGGCGGCACCCCTGCTGGGTGAACGTATCACGCCGCGCAAAGCGATCGCTCTGGTAATCAGCTACTGCGGCGTGGTGCTGGTCGTTACCCGCGGCAGTTTCGCAGGATTGGAAGCGATCGACGGCACCGGGGTGGCGCTGGCGCTGGGCAGCACCGTGGTCTGGGCGCTGTTCTGGATGTTCAACCTGCGCGACCGGCGGCATGATCTACTCAAACTGGCGATGGCCTTCAGCTGGGGGACCCTCTATCTCATCGTCATTGTCCTGCTGCGCGGTGGTCTCACCCCACCCTCCCCGGCGGCGATAGCCGGTGCGTGTTACATCGGCCTGTTCGAAATGGGCGTCACTTTCTTTTGCTGGCTGCGCGCGCTGTCGCTGGCCCGCAATCCCGCCCTGCCCCTCAACTTCGTCTATCTGACCCCTTTCCTCTCGCTGATCTGGATCAGGCTGATCGTCGGTGAGATCATCCACTTCACGGCCATCCTCGGTCTGGCGTTGATCGTGGCCGGCATCCTGTTGCAGAAGTCTTCCACGCGGCTGGCCGGAGTGACGATAGAGCGTGATACATGAAAGCCGCCGGATGTGCAGGTCACCCGAATTCGAGGGGCGGGTGAAACTCTGTTTGCGTTAGTCTCCCCGCTGTTGTTATTTCATCAATCTTTACGCCGGGAAATCAATCCGCGCGGAACTGCCGGATGACGGTGCGGCGTATCACATTCAGGACGAATGGAATGGTCGATGAACGATTGAAACGCCAGATGGAGTTCATCCTGGAGGCGGAGCGTCTGAAGGGAGTGCTGCGCCGGACCAGCGCTCTGGGCGGGGAGCGGCGTGAAAATGACGCGGAGCATTCCTGGCACCTGGCGTTGATGCTCATCGTGCTGAATGAATACGCCGATCAATCCGAACTCGATCCGCTCAAGGCGCTCAAGATGGTCGTGATACACGATCTGGTGGAGATCGACGCCGGTGATACTTTCGCCTATGATCAAGAGGGCGAAGCCAGTAAGCCGGAGCGGGAACGGGAGGCGGCCGACCGGATCTTCGGTCTGCTGCCTCCGGATCAGACCGCGGAGCTGCGGGCACTCTGGGAGGAGTTCGAGGAACGCCAAACCACCACCGCCCGCTTCGCCGCATCCGTCGACCGCCTGCAGCCGATGCTGAGCAACTTCGCCGACCGCGGCGGCGCCTGGCAACGCCACGGCATCAACAGCCGGCAGGTAGCGGCCCGTAATCAACAGATTGTGGACGGGGCGCCGGAACTCTGGGAGTATGCCCGGCAGTTGATCGCGGAGGCGGTTGAACGGGGATACTTGCCGGAGTAAAGGCGAGCCGGCTTATCCCTGATGGTTTGAACTGTATCACATTTACGCATAGAGTTTTCAGGAGATAGAAATGACGATCGCATTGGACGGAACCGGATTGACCGTTGAGAAGCTGGTCCGCATCGCCCGGCAGGGAGAGCGGGTGGAGTTGCACCCCAACGCCCTGGCGCGTATCACGAGCTGCCGCGAGTTACTGGAGCGCAAGATCGAAGCGCGCGAGATCATGTACGGAGTCAACACCGGGATCGGGGAATTCTCCGAGGTGGTGCTGGACGACGAACAGGTCAAGCAGTTCCAGCGCTACCTCATCTACAACCACGCCGCCGGTATCGGCGAACCGGCGCCCCTGGAACATGTGCGCGGCGCCATGGCGGCCCGCGTCAATGTGCACGCGCACGGACACTCAGGTTGCCGCCCGGTGATCACGCAGACCCTCCTGGAGATGCTGAACGCTGGCGTGACCCCGGTTGTCTGTGAAAAGGGATCGGTCGGCGCTTGCGGCGACCTGGCGCCGATGTCGCAGATCGCGCTCCTGATGATGGGCGAAGGCGAAGCCTTCTACCAGGGGGAACGGCTGGACGGCAAGACGGCGTTCGAACGCGCCGGGATTGAAGTCCCGGGACTGCAGGCGCGCGACGGCCTGGCGGTTATCAACGGTTCCAACCTGCTGACGGCGATGAGCGCGCTGCACATTTACGACATCAACCGCTGGCTGAAGCAGGCGGAGATCGCGGCGGCTATGAGCCTGGAGGCGCTCAAGGCTAATCTGAAGCCTTACGATGTGCGGCTGCACGAAGTGCGCGGCTTCGCGGGAGCGGTACGCAGCGCCACCGCCATCAAGAAAATGATCGCAGGCAGCGACCTGCTCTCCGGTAAAATCAAGAGCAAGGTGCAGGACGCCTACTCGATGCGTTCCACACCACAGGTGATCGGCGCGGCGCATGACGCCCTCGTCCACGCCCGGCGGCAGGTGGAGATCGAACTGAACGGCGTCGGCGACAATCCGATCTTCTTCCCGGAGGAGAAGCTGACGCTGACCGGCGCTAACTTCCAGGGTTCCCCGGTGTCGCTGCCGATGGACATGGTCGGCGCGGCAGTCACCATGATCAGTGTGCTGTCGGAGCGACGGCTCAACCGCCTGCTCAATCCCGCCCTCAGCGTCGGCCTGCCCGCCTTCCTGACCAAGGGAGCCGGCATGTTCTCCGGTCTGATGCTGAGCCAGTACACCGCCGACATGCAGATCGTGGAACAGCGCATCCTCTCGGCACCCGCTTCCATCGCCTCCATCCCGGCGGCGGCCGACCAGGAGGACTTCGTCTCGATGGGGATGAATACAGCCCTCAAGAACGGCCAGATCCTGGACAACGCCTACGGCGTGCTCGGTATCGAATTGATGGCGGCGGCGCAGGCGCTCGATTTCCGCGACTTCACGCCCGGCGCCGGTGTGCGGGTTGCCCATGACGTGATACGCCAGCATGTCGAGTTCCTCGATGTCGACCGACCGCTATATAACGACCATAACGCCATGAAGGCGCTGGTCAAGTCCTGTGAGATCCTGGAAGCGGTCGAGGCGGAATTGGGCAGCCTCGAGTAGAACGATGAAGGAACGTTTAGTATCTTTGCAGGGGGCGGTTACCACGACCTTCCGGTCATGGGCACATTGTTTATCCGGGCAGTCCATTAGATGTGGAATGTGAATGTAAACCGCCCCTCTTCACATCAAATGGTTCACCCATGATCAACATCCGCGAAATCACCTCCGACGACCCCCTCTACGCCGAGGAGCGACGACTGCGGGTGAAGGTGCTGCGGGAACCGCTCGACATGCCCGGCGGCACGGAGCTGTTTCCCTACGAGGCTGATTCACGCCACTTCCTGGCCCTGGAGGGGGAGCGGGTAATCGGTTGCGTGCTCTTTCATCCCCGCCCGCCCACTGGCAAGCTGTTCCAGATGGCGGTCTACCCGGAGTACCAGGGACATGGCGTGGGCAGGCTGCTGGTCGGACATCTCGAACGGGAGGCGACCGCGTCGGGCTTGATTTCGGTCTTCTGCCACGCGCGCTGGGTGGTGCACGAATATTACGCGCATCTCGGTTACCATCCGGAAGGAGAGCAGTTCGACGAAATCGGCATTCCTCACATCAAGATGGTGAAAACGTTGATGTGAAGGAAAACAGCTTGGAAGAATACTGAAAAGGGGCACGCGAGGTGCCCCTTTTCTTTTAGTGCAGGATCTTATCGATCCGGTCCGATTCGAAGCGGCGGGTGTAGAGGTCGTGATACCGCCCCCCCAGCTCCAGCAGGGCGGCGTGATCCCCCGCCTCCGTGATACGACCGTCCTCGATGACCAGGATCCGGTCGGCATTGCGGATCGTCGACAGGCGATGCGCGATCACGAAGCTGGTGCGCCCTGTCAGCAGTCGCTCCAGCGCTTTCTGGATCAGCAGCTCCGTCTCGGTGTCAACGGAGGATGTCGCTTCGTCCATCACGAAAATGCGCGGATCGGCCAGCACGGCCCGCGCGAAAGAGATCAACTGCTTCTGTCCGGTAGATAGCAAGCCGCCCCCTTCGCCGACTTCGCTGTCCAGACCCTTGGGCATGGCAGTGATGAACGGCCACGCCTGCACCAGACGCGCCGCCGTTTCGACTTCGGCGTCGGTCGCCGCCAGCCGTCCGTAGGCGATGTTGTTGCGGATGGTACCGCTGAAGAGCTGCGGTGTCTGCAACACAACGCCCAGGTTGGACTGCAGCCAGTGCAGGCTGCGCTCGCGGTAATCGGCACCGTCAATCAACACCCGGCCACCAGTCGGTTCGTAGAAGCGGCAGACCAGGTTGGCGATAGTGCTCTTACCACCGCCGGTAGCGCCGACCAAGGCGATTGTCTCGCCCGGCTCAACCCGCAGGTTGAAATCGCGCAGCACTTCCGTACCGTCCTCGTAGGCGAAATTGACGCCGGCGAACTCCACCGCGCCGGTCAGTACCGGGAAAGCAAGCCGATGCACATCCACGGATTCAGAACGTGATACATCCGTCGTGGCCGCCTCCAGCAACTGCCGGACTTCCGGACTGTCGACGATCTTCGGTTCGGTCGTCAACAGGGCGAAGATCCGCTCTGCCGCGGCCTGGGCGCTTTGCAGCTCGGCAAAGATGCGCGCCACCTCCCGTACCGGTTCGAAGAACCGCTCCACGTAAGCGATGAATGCGACCAGCGTACCGTAGGTGACGACTCCGGCGATCACGCCGCTGCCGCCGAACCAGACCCCCAGGCCGGCGCCGATGCTGCCCAGCACCAGCACCAGCGGCAGGTAGAGCGATGACTGCACAGCCGCCATGAAGGAAGAGCGGTACATCTTGGTGGTCAGCGTCGAGAACTGTTTCAGGTTGTCACGCTCCCGGACCAGCGTCTTGGTGGTGCGCGCGCCCATGATGCCCTCGTTGAAAGCGCCGGTAATGCGGGAATTGGTCTTGCGTACCGCCCGGTAGCTTTTCAGGATCCGTTTCTGAAAGAAGGCGCTCACCCAGATCAGCGGCGGCACGACCACCAGTACGATCAACGCCAGCCACCAGTTGAGATAGAGCATGACGCCGACGATGACGATCATCATTGAAAAACCCCAGACCAGGTCGACCAGTCCCCAGGCGATCGTGTCGGCCAAACGCTCGGAATCGGAAACCATACGCGCCATCAGCCAACCGACCGGCGTGCGGTCGTAGTAGGAAAAATCCAGTTCCTGCAGCCGCTTGAAACCGGCGCGCCGGATGTCGTAACAGACCCAGACGTCGATTTTGCCGGCGATGATGATCAGGAGCCAGATCCCCAACCCTATCAGGAGAACGACGGCGGCGTAAGCGGCGATGTACAAGCCCAGCCCCGCCAGCTGTCCCGGTACGACGAAGAGGTCGATCGCCTGCTTGGTCAGGAAGGGGGGAATCGCCTCCAGCATCGCGATCACCACCATGACGGCGATTAAAGCATAGGCATAGCGTTTGTACGGCAGCACGTACTTCAGCGCCCGGCGCCAGAGCCCGATGTCAAAGCGCTTGGTATAGTCCTCTTCCTGGAATGATGTGTGAGACATGGTTACCTCCCGGTTGCATCCGGTTCAGGTTGACTGTTGCCGTTCTGAATCGACCAGAGTCGTTTATACAATCCCTCCTGCGCGATCAGTTCCGCATGTTTACCGGTTTGCGTGATACGGCCCTCCTCCAGCACCAGGATCAAATCCGCCTCCTGCACCGTACTCAGACGGTGCGCGATGACGAAGGTCGTCGCCCGACCGCGACGGTTGCGCAGGGCTTCCTGGATGCGGACTTCCGTCTCGGCATCGATGGCCGACAGCGAGTCGTCGAGAATCAGGATGGCGGGATCGCGCAGGATCGTGCGTGCGATCGCCACCCGCTGTTTCTGCCCGCCGGACAACGTCACTCCCCGCTCACCGACCAGCGTGTCGTATCCTTTCTCGAAGGAAAGTATCACGTCGTGAATCGCGGCGGTTTGGGAGGCTTCGTAAATCTCGGCGTCGTGCACATCCTGTTTGCCGGAGCGCAGGTTATCGCGCAGTGTACCCGAATACAGAAACGGCTCCTGCAGCACGATCCCGGTCTGACGCCGGATTTCATGCCGCGGGTATTCCCGCAGCTCCCTGCCGTCGAGGAAGATGGATCCCTCGGTGTAGTCGAACAGCCGCGGCAGCAGGTTGACCAGAGTCGACTTGCCGGAACCGGTTGGTCCGAGAATCGCGACCGTTTCACCGGTTCTCACCCGGAAGCTGATATCGTGCAGGACCGGCTCCTGCGAATCGTAGCTGAAGGAGAGATTGCGAAACTCGATTTCACCCGCCAGCCGGGGCAAGGGTGTGAAGCCGTGTGATACATCCTGCTCTTCCGGCGGTTCATCCAGGATCTGCCGGATCCGCCCCAGCGATACGAAGGTCTTGCCGAGATCAGTCAGCACCCGGCCCATCTGGCGAACCGGATAGAGCAACATACTCTCATAGGTCACGAAGACCACCAGAGTGCCCAGCGTAATCGCGCCGTGGGCCGCCCAGATCGTACCGGTGATCAACACCGCCGCCACCTGCGACATGACGATAAAATCCGAGACCGACCAATACCATGCCAGCAACCGTAACAGGCGGGTCCAGTGATCGCGCAGTCGCACGTTGCGCTTCTCGAACTTGGCGATCTCGTGCTCCTGCCGGGCGAAAGCGCGTACTACGCGGATGCCGGTCAGGTTTTCCTGCAGCACGGCGGACAGCGCACCTTCCGCCTCATCCGCCTCCTGAAAGGCGCTCTTCACCCAGCGGAAGAAGAGATAGGCAAAGGCCAGCAGCAACGGCACACTGATCATCGAGATCCCGGTCAAACCGGGGTGAAGCTTCCACATGATCGGCACCATGAAGCCCAGCATGATGATCGCGCGCCCCAACTCGACGACCTGCACCGCCAGGAAACGGCGGATGGTTTCCACGTCGGAAGTACAGCGTTGCACGAGGTCGCCGGTCTCCGCCCGGGCGTGATACGCGAAGGGCAGGTGCTGCAGGTGGTCGTAAAGCCGGTCGCGCAGCCGTCTGATAATCGACTCGGAAGCGGCAGCGGCCCAGCGTCCTTTCAGATAGGTAAAGACGCCCTGGAGCAGTACCAGTGTTACCATCAACAGGGCGACCAGCCAGAGGGTGGTCTGTAGAGTCGACCTTCCGCCCATTTGCTGCAAAATCGCGTCCAGCCACACGGGCAGCGAGAAAGGCTCGTCGCCAATGACGGAGTCGATCGTGAAACGTATCACGAGTGGGATCAGAAACGCGAAACCGGTGCCCAGCACTTCGGCGCTGATGGCGCTGGCATAGCGCCATCGCTTGCCCTGCATCAACCGCCAGAGATGAGTGAGTTTACCGCGTTGTTCTTGTTTTTTCAGGTTTTGTGTTGACACATCGTCTCCCGTACAAAAGAAAAGGGTCGCGAAACTCCTGCTCCGCGACCCTTAAAATAAAAAAGCCACGGATCAGGCCTGTCCGTGGCAAAAGCTGTGCTGACACCTGTTCAGCTGAAAATGAGCGCCTTGCACCACGAACGCAGACGGGCTTCAAACAGCCCAGCTGTGCAATTGTGATTATCGATTCGCATCTGCATCTCCTAGTGTCTACGCTTGCCCCATGGTAGAGGGCTCTCATTTTGCTCGACCATAATAGCATTCATGAGGCAACAAGTCAAGCTTGATGAAGTCCCAGCGCATTTTAGACCGTTGCAGACGCCGTCAATCAGCGCCTGCAGCGGTTGTCGCCAGGCCCAGTACATCGAGTAAGAAGGCATATTCAAAAGCGATCTCTTTCAGGTAATCGTAGCGGCCGGAAGCGCCGCCATGGCCCGAGTCCATCTGGGTACGCAGGTAGAGCCGGTTGTCGCCGATCTTTGTATCACGTAGTTTGGCCGTCCATTTCGCCGGCTCCCAGTAGCCGACGCGGGGATCGTTCAGACCGGCCGTGATCAACAGATGGGGGTATTGCTGCGCGCAGACATTGTCGTAGGGTGAATACGACTTAATGTACTCGTAGTATTCCGGCTGGTTGGGGTCACCCCACTCTTCGTACTCGATGACGGTGAGGGGAATCGTCGGATCCATCATCGTGTTGACGACATCGACGAAGGGAACGTCCGCAACAGCGGCGTGATACAAATTCGGTTGCTCATTAATGACGGCACCGATCAGCAGCCCGCCGGCGCTGCTGCCGGAGATCACCAGCCGGTCGCTGGCGGTATAGCCTTCCGTCACCAGGCGTTCGGAACAGGCGATGAAATCGAAGAAGGTATTTTTCTTGTGCAGGAATTTCCCCGCTTCATACCAGGCCCGCCCCATCTCGCCGCCGCCCCGGACATGCGCAATCGCCCAGAGCATGCCCCGGTTGAGCAGGCTCAGTCGCGCGCTTGAGAAGTAGGGATCGGAGCTGGCGCCGTAGGCACCGTAGCCGGACAACAGCAACGGGGCCGGGCCGTTCGAGAGTGCGCCCCGGCGGTAGACCAGTGAGATCGGGATCGAGGCGCCGTCGGCCGCTTTGGCATAGAGCAGCTCCGTCCGGTATTCCTGCGATGAGAATCCCCCCAGCACTTCTTCACGTTTCTTAAGCTCCCAGCTGCGATCCTCCATATCGTAATCGTAGATGCTCGGGGGCGTCACCAGCGAGGTGTAGTAAAGTCGCAACGTGCGCGTGTTGAACTCCGGATTGCCGCCGCTGCCGCCTGCGTAGACCGGCTCCCCTTCCGGAAACTGCACCGTGTGGACGACGTCTTCCCGCCATTGCTGCACCTGAATCTTGCGGAATCCCTCCACGCGGGTGTAGATCACCAGGTAATCCTGGAAGATGCTGATGTCGTCCAGCATGATCTCCGGCCGGTGCGGGATAACCTCTTCCGCCTGCGTCAGCGAAGGTTGTGTCACGGGCGTGCGCAGCAGGCGGAAGTTGATCGCCTGATCGTTGGTTACGATGTAGAAGTAATCTTCATGATGTGATACAGAGTATTCCACGCCCTGGCGGCGCGGCTCGATCGGCCGGAACTCCCCGTCCGGATCGTCCGCCGGCAGATAGTGGGCTTCAGAGGTGATGTTGCTGCCCAGGGTCAGAAACAGGTAGTCGCGGCTTTTGCTCAGGTGCACTCCCGCCCAGAAGCGCTCATCCTCTTCGCGATAGATCAGCCGGTCGCGTTCCACCTCCTCGCCCACCCGGTGGCGATGCAGCTGGTGCGGTCGGTGAGCTGCGTCCAGGGTCGTATAGAACAGCGTTTGGTTGTCGGTCGCCCAGGCGGCGTCGTCTACCCGTTCGATACGGTCCGGCAGGACCTCCCCGGTCCGCAGGTCCTTGATGAGAAGATGGTAGGTCTCATCGCCCGTCGTATCGACCGAGAAAGCCAGCAGGTTATGGTCGGGACTCACCTGGTAGGTACCCACAGAGAAGTAATCGTGGCCTTTCGCCATCGCATTTTCGTCCAACAGTATCTCTTCCGGCGCTTCCATGCTGCCGCGCCGCCGGCAATTGATACCGTACTGTTTGTCCTTCTCGGTGCGGGAGTAGTAGTAATAACCGTCGATCTGCATCGGTACGGAGAGGTCAGTCTCTTTAATGCGCCGCTTCATTTCGTGATACAGACTATCCTGCAGGACGGCTGTGTGAGCCATTTCCGCCGCGGTGTAGGCGTTCTCGGCTTTCAGATAGGCGATCGTTTCCGGGTTTTCCCTGTCACGCAGCCAGGCGTAGTTATCGACGAGTTCGTCCTGATGATACTTCATTACCTGGGGCACGGGCCTGGCATCAGGCGGCGCTTGTTTGGCGTTCACCGGCTCTCCCTGGTTGAACAGCGACAGACTTGGGATCAGCACTGCTGAGAGTAGTGCTACACGAAACCTGACTGTCGGGAGTTGCATGTTTTCCTCAGCATGTTGTGATACACAGGCACACAAGAAAAGGGTGATTGCACTTCCGGGCAACCACCCTCTTCGATTCGAACAAAAAACCGGCCGGCTTAGTCGCTGTCGCCCTTGAATTTCCTCAGGAACGGCTTGAATAAATCCACCGGAACCGGGAAGATGGTGGTGGAGTTGTTCTCCGAGGCCACCTCCGTCAGGGTTTGCAGGTAGCGCAACTGCAGTGCTTCGGGATGGGCGGAGATGATACTCGCCGCTTCGCGCAGCCGCTCCGCCGCCTGGAATTCACCCTCAGCGTTGATGACCTTGGCGCGGCGCTCGCGCTCCGCTTCCGCCTGCTTAGCCATCGCCCGCTGCATCTCCTGCGGCAGGTCGATGTGCTTTACCTCCACCATGGAGACCTTGATCCCCCAGGGATCGGTCTGCTTGTCGATCAGGCCTTGCAGCTCGTGATTGATCTTGTCGCGCTCCGCCAGCAGCTCGTCAAGTTCCGACTGCCCCAGTACACTGCGCAGTGTTGTCTGCGCCAGCTGGGAAGTGGCCATCAGGTAGTTCTCCACCTCGACGATCGCCCTGGAAGCATCGACCACGCGGAAATAGAGTACCGCGTTGACCGACACGGAAACATTGTCGCGGGTGATGATGTCCTGGGGCGGCACATCCATCGCCACGGTCCGCAGGCTGACCCGCACCATGCGATCGATCACCGGAACCAGGATGATCAGGCCGGGCCCCTTCGTGTTGATCAGCCGTCCCAGTCGAAAGATCACCGCGCGCTCGTATTCCCGGAGTACCCGGATGGCACTGGCCAGGATGAAGACGACGATGACGATGATCAGGATAGTACCGGGATGGGTTAGCAGATAGACCATTTACGTCCCTCCTCTCAGCGCCGCCGGGCGGCGCCTCTCTTTTGTATCACATCAATTGACAAACGGTTCGACCTCCAGTTCCAGGTTGTCCACAGCGGTCACGCGCACTTTCGTACCCGCCGCGATCGGTTCGCGGCTGGTGGCGGTCCAGAGTTCGCCGTGGATGGCGACCTTGCCCTCTGGATCGATATCTGTTTCGGTGACGCCGATTTCGCCGACCATCCCTTCTGAGCCGGTGACTTTGCGCCGGGACTGGGCCCGGAAGCCCAACCCGATCACGAACAGAAAGAACAGCGCGGTGAAGACCACGCCGGGAATGATCACCGACCAGGATATCCGCATGAACTCCTCCGTTGAATCTATCAGCATGATCGATCCCATCAGCAGCGAGATGACACCGCTGACGCTGAGCAGGCCGTAACTGGTAATCTTGATTTCGGCTATGAAGAGAATCACCCCGAACAGGATCAGTCCCAGGCCGGCGTAATTTACCGGCAGCATCTGCAGAGCGTAGAACCCGAGGATCAGACAGATCACACCCACCACGCCCGGCAGAATCACACCCGGGTTGTACAGCTCGAAGAAGATCCCGTAGATACCGATCAACAGCAGGATGTAAGCGATGTTGGGATCCGTGATCACCTCCAGCAGCCGCATCCGCCAGTCCATCTCTCTGACATCGACCGTAGCGCCGGTTGTGTTCAGTTCGCGTTTGCCGTAGACGGTGTCGACCTCCCGGCCGTCGATATCAGCCAAGAGGCTGTCCAGGCTGACGCAAACCAGATCGATCACGTTCAACTCCAGCGCTTCCCGCTCGGTGATGGAGACGCTCTCACGCACGGCCGCTTCGGCCCAGTCGGCATTGCGCCCCCGCTTCTCCGCGATGCTCCGCAGGTAGGCGACGGCGTCATTGGTCACTTTCTCCAGCATCACCTCGCTGGTGTCCGCCTGCTGGCCGATAGTCACCGGGTGAGCGGCGCCGATATTGGTGCCCGGTGCCATGGCGGCGATGTGAGCCGACATGGTGATAAACACCCCGGCTGACGCGCACTGGGCGCCGCCGGGTGCCACGTAGACCACCACCGGTACCGAGGAAGCCATGATGGTCTTGATCACGGTACGCATCGACTTCATCAAGCCGCCGGGGGTATCCATTTGTATCACGAGACACTCTACCTCGGCGGCGGTAGCGTCCTCAACGGCGCGAGCCACGAATTCAGCCGTCAGCGGCGTGATGGCGCTGCTGATCTCAATCTTGTGTATCACGGTGCCGAAAGCGGCCGGTGCCTGCAGGCAGATCGTTGCCAGTAACAGGAGGGGAATTAATCGTCGCATGGTTCAACCTTATGGCTTATACCGCAAGATATCGTTCCGCGGGCGGAAAGACAAGGGGAGGGTCACTCTCCCACCACCTGTACGTGAATCCGTCGCGTGCGGGGACGGTTGTCGTGATCTATGACCACGATCTGCTGCCAGGTGCCCAGGATCAAGCGGCCTTCCTCGAAAGGCACATTGATCCCCGGTCCCATCAGGGTCGCCCGCATGTGCGAAAAGCCGTTATCGTCCCCCCAGGTGGCGGAGTGACGACTGGGTTCCGAGCTGGGAACCAACTGCTCCAGCTTTTCCCGCATATCGGTGTTCAGCGCCGGTTCGTATTCGATCGTACTGACCGAGGCGGTCGATCCGATCACGAATACGTTCACGATACCGGCGGCGGCGGCGGACCTGGCGATCACCGCCTGGACCGGAGCCGTCACATCGATCAGATCGGAAAAGCCCTCGGAGCTGAAATCGAGTGTTTCACCGTATATCATCTTCTCTCCCTCAATAATCGTTGTCTGATTGTGGTGGGTGCTCCCTGCCGGTTGTATCACGCCGGTTCCGAACGGGCATCAGGATCGCTCCCGCAGACCGAAGTTGCGCCCCGCTCTGGCTGCCAGTTCCGCGCCGATGCTTAGAGAAGCGGTAGCGGCGGGCGAGGGCGCGTTCAATACATGCAGCATGCGCTCCTTTTCCAGCAGGTGGAAATCGTCGAGCAGGCCACCTTTGAGGTCCAGCGCCTGGGCGCGCACCCCGGTGTTGCCCGGCGCCAGGTCTTCCGGCTGAATAGCGGGGAGCAGCCGCTGGAGCGCCTTGACAAAGGCCGCTTTATTCCAGGAGCGGTGCTGCTCCACCAGTCCCACCCGCGCATATTTGAATGCCATCCGCCAGAAGGCGGGCGTGGACAGGATTGCCCAGCTATCGCGCAGCGAGAAACTCAGCCGGCTGTATCCCTCCCGCTTCCAGGCCAGCACGGCATTGGGACCCGCTTCGCGGTTGCCGTCGATCATGCGGGTAAAGTGCACACCCAGAAACGGGAACCGGGGATCCGGCACCGGGTAGATCAGGTTGCGCACCAGGTGCTGCCGGGCAGGCAGCAGTTGATAGTACTCCCCGCGGAACGGAACGATGCGCACGCCCGGTTTCAGTCCGCAAATGCGCGCAATGCGGTCGGATTGCAGGCCGCCGCAATTGATCAGGTTGCCGGTCCGCAGAGTATCACGCGTGGTTTCCAATATCAATTCCGAACCGGATTTGACGACACCGGTCAGACGGGTGTGCAACTGGATTGCGAGACCGGCGGCGGTCGCCGTCTCCGCGTAGGCCTGCGCGACCCGGCGGAAGTCGACGATGCCGGTAGCGGGGACCTGCAAACCAGCGATGCCTTCCAGGTGGGGTTCCTGTTCGCGCAGCTCCTCGCGGTTGAGGCGGCGAATGCCCTCAATACCATTGGCGGTTCCGCGTCGCTGCAGCTCCGCCAGCGCCGGCAACTCCTCCTCCCGCACGGCGACCACGACCTTGCCGCAGCGTTCGGCCGGTATGCCCCCGGCTTCGCAGAAATCGTAAAGGGCGGCCGCGCCGGTGACACAGTTGCGCGCCTTGAGTGAACCGGGGCGGTAGTAAAGCCCGGAGTGTATCACACCGCTGTTGTGGCCGGTCTGATGGGTGGCCAACTCTCCTTCCGCTTCGATCAGCAGCAGGCGGGCGTCGTACCGCTGCGCCAGGATCATGGCGGTAGCCAGGCCGATGATTCCCCCGCCGATGATAGTGACGTCGTATCGCAAGTTACTCCTCGATTGCAGTCCGATTCCGGCGAGATGTATCACAATACAACCGGGCCCTCATCCGAAATCGGTCATCTTAAAGATAGACACCGCGACGTTATTTTAATCCCTTTTCAGATACCGTCGCTGCCGCGGTCATCGCTTCCTGTTTTTCTGTACGGGATTCAATCGTTATGTTTTGATGTCATGGTGCCGTTTTTCGTGAAATGAGAGCTACCGAACATGCAGCCAGCCGATACCATCGTCGCCCTGTCTACCCATCCCGGCCGCGCCGCCATCGCCGTCGTGCGCCTGAGCGGTCCCGCCGCCGGGCGGATCCTGTCTTTGCTGTTCGACCGTGCCCGGACGCTGGAGCAGCGCCCTCCCGCCACGGCGGTACACGGGCACATCTCCAACGCGGCGGGAGAGCGGCTGGACGAGGTGGTGATCACGCGCTTCCAGGCTCCCCACAGCTACACCGGCGAGCAGATGCTGGAGATCTCCTGCCACGGTTCCGCGTACATTGTCGAACAACTATTGGCGGCCTGTTGCGAACTGGGTGCCCGGCCGGCGGAACCAGGTGAATTCACCCGCCGGGCTTTTCTCAACGACAAGCTCGATCTCACGGGCGCGGAGAGCGTGGAAGCGCTGATCAACGCCACCACGGCCTTTGCGCATCGCAATGCCTTGATACACCTGGAGGGGCGTCTCCACGAGCGGCTGCGGGAGATGCGACGCGAAATCATCGACCTCTACGCCCTGCTGGAAGCGGAACTCGATTTCTCCGATGAGGAGATCACACCAGCGCCGGATGCGGAATTGGCGCGAAGGCTGGACGGGCTGTTCCAGGCGCAGGGAGAGCTGTTGGCGAGCTATCGGCTGGGCAAGCTGGCGGGTGGCGCACAGGTTGTAATCACCGGTCCGACCAACGTCGGGAAATCCACCCTGATGAACCAGTTGCTACGGGAGGACCGCGTCATCGTCACCCCGGAGTCCGGCACGACCCGTGACGCCGTCAGCGCCGATATCGATATCCGGGGAATAAGGATCACGCTCTGGGATACCGCCGGGATCCGCGATACCGACAACGCCGTCGAAAAGGAAGGCATCCTGCGTACCCGGCGCGCGATTGATCGCGCCGACGTGGTGATACAGATGCACGATTGCTCGCAAGCCGATACAGATGCGGACCGGACGCAAGCGGCAGACCCGGATGCGCCTGTGGTCGAAGTCTGGAATAAATGCGATCTCAGGGAGGGTTGGCAACCGCCGGCGGGGCAGCTGGCGATCGTGGCGACGGACGGGACCGGTATCGACGATCTGCTCACAGCCGTCTATGATCGGCTGACGGGCGGGGAAGCCCTGCCGCATGATGCCGTGCTGCTGACCAACCTGCGGCACTACCAGTTACTCCGTGAAGCGAAACGACATCTGCAGGATGTATCACACGAGCTGTCCGCGGGGGTTGAGCGCAGCCTGCTGGTGATCGGCCTGAGGGACGCGGCGGAAGCGGTAGGGAAGATCGACGGCTCCTTCGACATCGAGGAGGTGCTGGACAGCATCTTCAGCCGCTTCTGCATCGGCAAGTGAGCGGATTCACTTACCGCCGGCGGCTGCGCCTAGCACACACCGCAGTCAGTGCGCTTCCAGCCAGTTGGAGCCGGTGCCGATATCAACCGTCACCGGGACCTTCAACTCCAGCGCCTGTTCCATCTCCGTGCGTATGATCTGCTCGTATTCCGCCTGGTGCCGGCGTGGGATATCAAAAACCAGCTCGTCGTGCACCTGCAGAATCATGTTCAACTCCGTCGTGTCGGTTTGCCAGCGCCGATGGAGCCGGATCATGGCTATCTTGATCAGGTCGGCAGCGCTGCCCTGTATCACGGAATTGACGGCGGCCCTTTCCGCGTAGCTGCGCAGGTTGTGATTGCGGCTGTTGATGTCCGGCAGGTAACGGCGGCGTTTGAAGATCGTCTCGACAAAGCCCTGTGCGCGCGCTGTTTCAATAGTCCTTTCCACGAAAAGCTTCACCGTCGGGAACCTGGCGAAGTACTCATCTATGAAGCGCTGCGCTTCCTGACGTGATACACCCAGCTCTTGAGACAGCCCGAAGGATCCCATTCCGTACATCACCCCGAAGTTGATCACCTTGGCTTCCCGGCGCTGATCGGCGGAGACCTCCTCAGGCGGCAGTTTGAAAACCGCGGCGGCGGTCGCCCGGTGAACATCCTCCCCCCGCTGAAACGCCTCCATCAACTCCGCATCCTCGGCGAAGTGAGCGAACAACCGCAACTCGATCTGCGAGTAGTCCGCCGCCAGCAGGATATGATCGTCATCCCGTGCTACAAACGCCCGCCGGATCTCCCGTCCCTCTTCGGTACGGATGGGAATGTTCTGCAGGTTGGGATCGGAAGAGGAGAGCCGGCCGGTGGCGGCGATGGTCTGGTTGAAACTGGTGTGGATCCGCCCGGTTCTCGCGTTCTGCAATTCAAAGTAAGCGGCGATATAAGTATTCAACAGCTTACTCAAGCGCCGGTGTCCCAGTACCCGCCCCGGTAAGGGATCGAGAGGCGCGAGCTGTTCCAGCACCGAGACATCCGTCGAGTAGCCGGTCTTGCCTTTTTTGCCGTGCGGCAGTTTCAGCTTCTCGAAGAGAACTTCCCCCAGCTGGCGCGGCGAATTGATGTTGAATTCGCCACCCGCCATCGAGTGGATTTCGCTCTCCAGTTCCTGCAGCCGCTTTTCGTACTTATCGGACAACTCCCGCAGCCAGTCGGTATCCACACGCACGCCCTGGCGCTCCATTTCCAGCAGCACCTGCAGCAGCGGCAGCTCGATGTCGTCCAACAGGTGCGTCAATTCGTTTTCCGCCAGCATGTCGTTGAAGATCCCCTTCAGGCGCAGGGTCATGTCGGCGTCCTCGCAGGCATAGAAGGAGATCCTTTCGAGTGGAACTTCCCGCATCGAGATCTGCTTACTGCCCTTCCCGATCAGATCGCTGGTCGGCACCTTGGTATAGTTGAGATACTGCAGGCTGAGCGCGTCAAGATTGTGTTGCCGTTGCGACGGATTCAACAGGAAGGAAGCGATCATGGTATCGAAACATACGCCCTGTACCTGGATGTCGTAGTTGCGCAACACATGCAGATCGTACTTGGCATTCTGTCCGATCTTACGGATGGATTCATCTTCCAGTACCGGCTGCAGCTGCTTCAGGATCACCGGCAGGGCGATGCCACTGAAAAGGGCTCCCTCCTCCCGCCCCAGATCGGCCGGGAGATACCAGGCTTCGCCCTCCTCGATGGCGAAGGAGAATCCGACGATTTCAGCCTCCAGCGGATTGAGGGAGGTCGTTTCCAGATCAAGAGCGAATTCCGTCGCCGCGGCCAGCTGCCGGCAGAGCTGCTCCAACTCCGCTTCCGAGCGGACGGTGTGATACACTTGTTTCAGCTCGCAGATCTCCGGTTGAATGTACTTCAGGAGCGAGTTGAACCCTAATGTGCGCAGCACCTCCACCACCTGGGAGCCGGTAAGATCCGGCAGCCCCAATTCCTCAAACGGTACCGGCAGCTCCATATCCGTTTTCAGCGTCGCCAGTTGCCGGCAGAAGAACGCCAGCTCCCGGTTCTCCTCCAGCGACTTGCGCACCGACGGCTTTGTCACCTGGTCGAGGTTGGCGTAAATCTCTTCCAGTGATCCAATTTCGCCGACCAGCTGCCTGGCGGTCTTGGCGCCGATGCGCGGTACCCCGGGGATGTTGTCCGCGCTGTCTCCCTGCAGACCCAGTACATCGGGGACCAGTTCCGGCGGCACACCGAATTTCTCCTCCACCCCGCTCCGGTTCAACCGCTCGACCTGTCCTCCGCGCTGGGGGCTGTAGATGTGAACATGGTCGTCAACCGCCTGCATCAGGTCCTTGTCGGAAGTGAAGATCCAGCTCTCATAACCCCCGGCCGCTCCCAGGGCGGCATAAGCGCCGATCAGATCGTCCGCCTCGACGCCCGGCAAACGTATCACATCCACCTGCAGTGTTTCCAGCAGCCTCTCCAGAATCGGTATCTGCTCGATCAACTCGGGGGGCGTCTCGGCGCGATGGGCTTTGTATTCCGGAAACAGCTCGTGCCGGAAGGTCGGGTGCGGGGTATCGAACACGACCGCAAGCTTGCCGGGCCGCTCTTCAGTCAGCAGCCGCAACAGGGTGGCTACAAACTGGTAGACCGCGCCGGCCTGCACGCCGTCGCCGGTCTGCAGCTGCATCCGCTGCATGGCGAAGAAGGAGCGGAAGAGCAATCCGGAGCCGTCGATGAGAATCAGTTTGTCACGCGCCATGGCAGGCCTTTCCCTTCACATCTCATACACTCCCGGCAGCGGTATCAGAGAGAGAAACCGCCCGCAATCATCTCTGGATGTTCGCAGGCGGTTCGCTCGAACATCATTTGAACTGCAATTAGCATTGCCAGTTCCAAATGGTGTTTGGAATGCTGCTTTAGTCAGCATTCCAAAATGTATCACGCTAGAAGCTGAATCCCAGTCCGACATTGAAGTAGAACCCGGAGAGATCGAAATCGATCGTACCGCCGTTGTAAGTACCCGCGAAGGGATCGACGCCGGTGAAAGTGTCGGTTTCTTCGCCGGGATCGTAGCGGTAATCGTCGTCGGCATCTTCCCACCAGTAGATGAAGTCATAAACGAAATCCAGCGTAGCGGGGCGGACGCCGTCCATGCCGTAGTATTCACTGATATCGTTGTCCGGATCCATGTCGTAGTTATTGGGAAGATAGGGATTGTTGATCCTCAATTCGGTGCTGCCGTCCACGGAGCCGACATTCTGATAATTGTAGCCGCATTCGAGGAAGAGATGGCCGAACCCGGTCAGGCGATACTCCATACCGAGGAAGCCGCGGGCGGCTAGTGCGGAACCGTTGTGATCGTTGGTGAACTCCAGCCATTCCTGCATGTAGTCGGCGTTGAATTTGTTCCCCATCCGGTACAATCCCTCCACCTGCAGAGTCGTGTACCCCCCGCCGGCGCCGACATAGGCAAACAGCGGCAGGTTGCGGTCGCGGATCTGGAATCTTCCATACAGGAGGGTGGAGGTGTAATTGAGCGTTTCCCGCCGTTTTACATAGCCGTCGTTCTCACCGCCGGGCGCATAGGCATGGTAGCCGTGAGCGGAAACACCTCCCTGGCTATATTCGAGACCGAAATACCAGAGCAAGCCGACATTCGCTTCAACGCGGGCGGCAAAGGAGGGCGTATTCTGAAAGCGGGAGGTGTGGAGCAGCAACGGAGATTCGAACCGATCGCCGCCTTCAGTATCCTGCCCCGCCTGCAGGTCCCGGCTCCAGTCACCGGAGAGAAAGTAACCGTCAACAGCGAAGATATCATCGTTGATGGAGGTCAGCGCAGGTTGGCCGATATTGTAGTTGAACTTAATGGCGAAGTTGGAAAACAGTCTCCCTGATTGAGCGAACACCGTCTGAGCGAGCACCACCGCGGCAATAACCAAAACTGTACGGCGCATCAGTCCTCCAGAAGTATGATATTGTTAAACATATAGGTAGAAAATTACCCAACCGCCGGCGCGAAGTCAAGCCATGATTGAGCACTGCTTGAGGTTGCCAATTATCAAGCCTGAGGGAGCGATATCGGTGGATGTATCACGCCTGGAGTTGGGGCGGACGGAGTACGACTACACCGGCAGCGTAGTCATTTAACGGGAATTAGATGGATGGAACGATGCTGCGGCCGGCCCTCTACTGGAAGGCTCGCAACAGGACAGCCTCCAGCGAGGAAAGCTTGACCGGCTTGACCAGGTAGGTGAAACCTTCGTTCTCAATTGTCTCGATGATCGTATCGGCGGATGGATAGCCGGTTAAGATGATGATCTTAACGCGGTGACTGATTTCGCGAAGCTCATGGAGCAGCTCCATCCCGTCCATTTCGGGCATTTTGATGTCGGAGATAACCAGGTCCGGATCTTCCTCCTTGAAGATCTCCAGTGCCTTGACACCGTTTTCCGCGACCAGGGATTGATATCCCAGGGAGTCAACCATACCGGACAGCACTTCACAAGTGCTCTGTTCATCATCAACAATCAGAATCTTCTTTGCTTTGCTCGCGCTCATACATGCCCTCTTATTGTCTTGCGGAAAATTACCATGCCCGCCATCATTAAGCAAGTTATTCTTGAATTCCGGTGGTTGCACTTACGCCTGAAGCCTTTTCGGCAGCCTGATGGCGGACAACGGCCGGCGGCGGCGGCGATGGATCAAGCCGGTGCACATCCGCAACAGCGGGAGGAGGGATCATCGACCACGGTAAGCACGCGGGTGCGGTTGACTACTACTTCATCGGTATCGGCGGCAGCGCCATGGGCGGCATGGCGGCGGCGCTGCGCCAACAGGGTTTCCGGGTCGCCGGTTCCGATGCCGGGGTGTATCCTCCCATGTCGGACTACCTGGCGACCAACGGTATCGTGTATCACGACGATTTCGCCGCGGGAAATATCACCGGGGCGGAACACCGGGTTGTCGTGGGCAACGCCATCCCGCGCGGCAATCCGGAGCTGGAGGAAGCCCTGAATCAACGGTTGCCGCTGGTTTCGCTGCCGGAATTGATCGCTCACGAGTTCATCGGCGGACGTGAGTCGATCGTCGTTGCCGGGACGCACGGCAAAACGACGACCTCGGCGCTGCTGGCGTCGCTTTTCCTCCAGGCCGGCCGGGAGCCGGGCTGGCTGATAGGAGGTGTGATTCCGGATCTGCCCGCCAGCGTCCAGGCGCCTGGCGGCGGTCCCTTCATCAGCGAGGGGGATGAATACGACACCGCCTATTTCGACAAGCGTTCCAAGTTTCTCCACTACCGACCGACGACGGCGGTTATCAATGCCGTCGAGTTCGATCACGCCGACATCTTTCCCGACCTGGAAGCGGTCAAGACCACTTTCCAGCGCTTCATTAACCTGATCCCCGCCAACGGCAGCCTGCTGGTGCACGGCGCAGACGCGGTAGCCGTCGAGCTGGCCGGGCGGGCGTACTGCCCGGTGACTACCTTCGGGCTGAAACCGGAATTCGACTACCACGGCGCCTGGAGCAGCGAAGACAGCGCCGTAATCAAGGGCCCCTTCGGCTGGTGTATCACGTTGCGACCCCGGCTCATCGGTGATCACAATCTGCTCAACCTCACTGCCGCGGCGGCCGTGGCGCATGCCGGCGGCATCAGTGATGATGTGATACAAACAACGGTGGCGGGGTTCCAGGGTCCGCGCCGTCGCTTGGAGACGACCCGACTTCGTGATACAATCCTGGTGGACGACTTCGCCCATCACCCCACCGCCATCCGGTTTACACTGGAGACGCTGCGGCGGCGGTACCCGGAACGCAAGCTGCTCGTCTGTTTCGAACCCCGCTCCAACACGCTGGTGCGCAACATCCTGCAGGCACAGTTGACGGAAGCGCTGGCCCTGGCGGACTGTGTCGCGATCGGCCGCATTCACCGTCGCGAGAAGTACCGGCCTGAGGAGCGGCTCGATTGCGTCAAACTGATCGCCGACCTCGAACAGCGTGCGGTTACCGCCTGTCAGAACGATTCCGTCGACGTGCTGCTGGAGTTTTTGCTTTCGGAGTTAGAGGAAAATGCGGTAATTTCAGTGTTGTCTAACGGCGCTTTCGACGGTCTGCTGGAGCGGTTGAAAGCGAAGCTGGGATAGGTAGAAATCCCGGGGGCGGATGCGATCCTGGTGGACGCCGCGGCCTTCAAAGCCGTTCGCGGGGCATTAACACTGTCCCGGCTAAGTTCGATTCTTAGACGTTCCCGCCATTATTTCCCACCTGGGACGCCCCGGCTAGACCGGGGCTTTTTGTATCACAAAAAACACCGCTCGAAACCGAGCGGGGTTTGTCTATCTCAAACGTGATACGTTCTCGCTTGGTAATCAGTCTCAGTCCAGGAATTTATCCAATTCGTCGTACAACTCCCCCAGTTCCTTGATCGACTTGTTATAGGCTTCCATGTAAACGCCGAAAGAAGTGCGGTTGTAAGCGCCTGGGTAATAGCCCTCGATCACCAGGTCGGCGTCACTGTCTATGTAGTAGCGCGCCGCGGCAGCGATCCCCCCCCCAAAAATACGAAAAGCCCATCCCGGACAGCCGGGACGGGCTTTCTTTATGCACCCT
>CAZFEC010000047.1:0-94 GCA_964517435.1 uncultured Bacteroidia bacterium
CCGGAATCTCTTGTCGAGCTTACAAGCAGCGCTTTAGCATCTCGCTGCTTTGAGCGTCGTCCGGAATCTCTTGTCGAGCTTACAAGCAGCGCTT
>CAZFEC010000047.1:194-22339 GCA_964517435.1 uncultured Bacteroidia bacterium
TAGCATCTCGCTGCTTTGAGCATCGTCCGGAATCTCTTGTCGAGCTTACAAGCAGCGCTTTAGGAATGGCAATTGGAAAGCTGCATAAGTCAGCATCTGGCATTTGAACTGCAGTTTAAACTGTCAGTTCAAAATGGCAGTTGGAATGCTGGGTAAATCAGCATTCCAACCTATTATAGGGAGCGGTCAAGCCAGTTACAACCAGAATTGGGTGAATGCGGGGGGGTGGGTTCAGCGCCGGGTCAGAGTCGTTCGCGGCTGGCGAGGGACCGGCTCAGCGTTACCGAGTCGATGTAGTCGAGATTGCTGCCCATCGGGATACCGCGCGCCAGGCGTGATACAACCACCTGCAGCGGTTTCAACAGCCGGGCAATGTAGTTGGCGGTGGCTTCTCCCTCTACGGTGGGATTGGTGGCGACGATTACTTCCTTGACCCCCTGCCGCACCCGCGCCACCAGCTCGTCCAGGTGCAACGCGTCGGGGCCGATGCCGTCCAGCGGCGCGATCACGCCGCCCAGAATGTGATACAAACCGTGGTACTCGCCGCTCTGCTCCAGCACCAGGAAATCGGCGTAGCTCTCCACCACGCCGATCAGCTGCCGGTCGCGCCCGGGCGCCACGCAGATTTCGCACTCCCCTTCCCGCTCCGTCAGGTTGAAGCAGATCGGACAGATGTTGACCTGCCGCTTGAGGTTCAACAGCGACTCGCTCAGCGCCGTTACCTCCTCGAGGTCATTCCTCGTGAGCAGGTGCAGCACCAGCCGCTGGGCGGTCCGGCGACCGATTCCCGGCAGTTTGGAGATCTCCTTGACGGCTTGTTCGATACTTGGCAGGGTTGGGTTCATGGATGGCTCAATTTAAGACGAAGAATACCTCTCGCAAAGGGCGCAAAGGACGCCAAGAATGTTCTATTGCTGGTTGACAGTATATTCTATGGGAGCTTTGGAGTTATGAAGCCTCTTCATATTCATTCAATTCTCTATCCGTCTGAACCATCCCTTTACTAACAATAAAATCCTCAGCGTCCTTTGCGATCTTGGCGATCTTAGCGAGAGTTCTTGCTTTCGAAACTAGAGTAATCTCGTCTGGAACCGCTCCTCCAGCAGGCGCAGCTCCGTATGGTTGCGGCGCAGTTCCTGCCAGCGGGAACGGTCGTCCAGGTGAACCTGGTCGCCGCTGATCACCTTCTCCTCGTCCGCCACTTCGCCGAGCGTGTACTCCAGCACCAGCGGCAGCCGGTAGAACTCCTGCAGCCAGCCCTGAACCCGGGGATGCTGCTCCTGCAGCGTCTGGCAGAGGAGATGATTGTCGCGGGGCAGCTTCAGGCAGCAGCGGTTGCCCTCCACCTCGATGGGAGCGACATCGTGCAGGAAGGCCCCCAGGAAGGGGCTCTTCTTGACCGCCCGCGTGAGAAACTCCAGCCACCCTTTGCGCAGGCTCTCCAGGTTGAAATGTTCGTCCGCCAGCGCCTGCTCCACCCGTTGATCGGGGCGCCGGTCCAGTTCGTCGTTGCGCAACGTCGTCGGGGGTGTGGTGGCGGACGGGTCCGGTGTGGCCGGTGGTGGCTTACCGCCGGCAGGCGGCGTACCGCCGGTAGGCGGCGAACCGCTGGAAACGGCGGCGGGTGCGGTTATGGGTGTGGAGGCGACCTGGTCAGCTTTTTTTTTTGGCTGCGGCAAGGTGACGGAACCGGTGACCAACTCCTGAAGATCGATCGTCCGCTCCATCTTCAACAGCTTCAGCACCAGCATCTCCAGATGCAGGCGGGGTTGCGCGCTGTTCTTGAGTGGATAGACGGCGGCGGTGACCAGGTCGAGACAGCGGAGCAGATCGCCGTCTTCCAGCTGGGAGGCGAATTCGACGTAACGGGGCCGCAGGTCGGCCGGCAGGTCGAGCAGATCGCTGTTGCCGGTCAATTTCAGTGTCAACAGATGGCGGAAGTGTTCCGCCAGACCGTGCAGGAACTCCACCAGGTCGTAACCGTTGAAGACCAGATCGTGGACGAACTGCAGGGCGGCGTCGAAATCCCGCTGCTGCATGATCTCCTGCCAGCGAATGAACAGCTCCTGCTGGACCAGCCCGAGGGTGTGGACCACCTGCTGGGAGCTGATCGTCTGACCGGAAAAGGAGATCAGCTGATCCAGAACCGACTGGGCGTCCCGCATACCGCCGTCCGCCTTGCGGGCGATCAGGTAGAGAGAGTCCTCATCGATTTCCACCTGTTCTTTGACGCAGATGTAGCGCAGCCGCTCCACCAGCTGCTGCAGTGGAATGCGGTGGAAATCGAAACGCTGGCAGCGGGAGAGAATCGTCATCGGCACCTTGTGGATCTCGGTCGTGGCGAAGACGAAGAGGGTGTGGGGCGGCGGTTCCTCCAGCGTCTTCAGCAGCGCGTTGAAGGCGCCCGTCGACAGCATGTGCACTTCGTCGATGATGTAGATCTTGTAGTTGTAGGTCGAAGGGCCATACTGGATGTTGCTGCGCAGGTCGCGGATATCGTTGACGCTGTTGTTGGAAGCGCCGTCGATCTCGATGACATCGAAGTTGGTCCCCTCCGGGATCGCCAGACAGCTGTCGCACTGGCCGCAGGGTTCCGGTGTCGGTCCCTCCTTGCAGTTGAGCGACTTGGCGAAGATGCGGGCGATAGAGGTCTTGCCGACTCCGCGCGGTCCGGCGAAAATATAGGCATGGGCGATGCGGTCATGCGAGATGGCGTTGACGAGGGTGTGGGTGACATGGTCCTGACCCACCACGTCGCCAAAGGTTTGAGGACGGAATTTGCGTGCCAGTACGAGATAAGACATGGTACCTCGAAAAAGCGGGGAGCACTGCGGCACATAAAGGTATTGCGTACCGCTGCTACCTTCCGGTCCTGACGGAGTTTAACAATCCTCCATTGCGCAGGACTCCCCAGTGGAGCTGAGCGGGTTCGAACCGCCGACCCCCACGTTGCGAACGTGGTGCTCTCCCAGCTGAGCTACAGCCCCCTGTGCGATACCGGCCGGGTCGTGAGCGGCGAACCGCTGGTAAGCGGCGAACCGCTGGCAAGCGGCGTACCGCTGGTAAGCGGCGTACCGCCGGCGGAATTTGCAGGACAGGCGGACCTGCCGAGGCATATTCCCAAACGCGAGGAATCAATATAGCGAGCGGTGACAGAGATGCAAGTGAAAGCGGTCGCCGGCGCGACAAAGTCAGCCCAGCAGCCGCAGCAGCGCCTCCAGATCGAAGCGCACCAGCCGCAGCAGCTGTTGGAAGAGCACCACCATCACCGGTGCGGAAACCATCAACAGGATCAGGCCCATGCCGATTTTCACCGGGAAACCGACGATGAAGATGTTCATCTGCGGTACGGTGCGGGCAACGATTCCCATCGCCACTTCGGTCAGGAAGAGAGAGGCCATCACCGGTACTCCGATGCGCAGCGCCCAGGAGAATACCTGTCCCGACATGCGCACCAGCTCCCCGAACAGCTCCGGCTCCAGGTGCAGGGTGCCGGGCGGCACCTGTGTGAAACTGTCCGTCATCACCCGAAAGAGGTAATGATGACCGTTGATCGCCAGGAAAATGATGAGGAAGAAGAGGTTCTTCATCTGGCCGATGGTGGAAACCTGCAGACCGCTTTCCGGATCAAGCACGTTGACGATGCCGAAGCCCATCTGCATGCCGATAATCTGCCCGGAGAGCTGAATAGCCATGAAGATGAAGTTGGCGACGAAGCCGAAGAAGACGCCGATCCCCACCTGCTCCAGCGCCAGGCCGGCCCAGGCGATGAAGGTCCGGTCGGCGTATGTGGCGGGATCCAGCCGCAGCACCGGCAGCAGCAGCAGGGTCAACACCAGGCCGAGCGTAATCTTAACCCGACCCGGCACCTGGGTGTAGCCCAGCACCGGCATCAACATGATCATGGTGGTGATCCGGATCAGCACCAGCGCGAACAGTTCCAGGTTCGTGAAGGAGAACCACATCTTAGGCGCCTGCCGAACTTATGATGTTTTGCTGCACTACCCCACTCCGGGCATCAGTTCGAACATGTGCCGGGCGAACGCCAGCAGCTTGTTGGTCAGCCAGGGTAAAAGCATCACCAGGGTGAGAATGACGGCGATGATCTTGGGGATGAAGGTCAGCGTCATTTCGTTCACCTGGGTCACCGACTGGAAGATGGAGATCACCAGACCGACGACCAGTCCTGCCAGCAGCATCGGCAGAGCGATGATCATCGCGGTGTAGATGGCTTCTTTCAGCACATAGATAGCCAGTTCCGGAGACATGACGATTCCCGGTTATTTAAATCCCGCCACCACCGAATAGATCAGCAGGTTCCAGCCGTCCACCAGCACGAAGAGCAGGATTTTGAACGGCAGCGAGATCATGATCGGAGGCAACATCAACATACCCATCGACATCAGGATACTGGCCACCACCATATCGATGATGAGCAGCGGCAGGTAGACCAGAAACCCGATCTGAAACGCGATGCGCAGCTCGCTGATGACGAAACCGGGGATGACGACGGAGAGCGGCAGCTCCGACGGGCTCGCCGGCACCTCCAGATCGGCCAGCCGCACGAAGAGGGCAATATCCTTTTCGCGCGTCTGCCGCAGCATGAACTCCTTGAAGTGATCCCCGGCCACCGTCAGCGCTTCCTTCTGTGTGATCTCCTTATCCAGGAAAGGCTGCAGCGCCTCGGTGTTCACCTTCTCGAAAGTGGGCTGCATGATGTAGAAGGTCAGGAAGAGCGACAGGCCGATCAGCAGCTGGTTGGGAGGCAACTGCTGCGTCCCCAGCGCCTGCCGGATGAAGTGCAGCACCACCACGATACGGGTGAAGGAGGTCATCATGATCAGGATGGCGGGGGCCAGCGTCAGGATCGTCATCAGGAACAGGATCTGCAGGACCAGCACGTAATCCTGTTCGCCGGTGGCTCGCTCGACCGAGATCACGAACTTGGGGAGAGCGCCGCCCTGCGCCTGCACCAGCTGCGGGAGCAGCAACAGGGCGAGCAGCATCGCGGGCAGCAACCAGCGGTGTCTAGGCATTTTCGTCACGCCGGTTAAAAGCGCTGCGCAGGACCCGCTGGAAACCACTGACCGGGATTTCACCGGTGGCGCCCGGTTGTTCCTGGAATTCGATTAACTCCTCCTCCGACAGTTCCCCCAGCCGGGTGATGCTGCGCTCGGTGACGCCGATCAGCAGTCCGCGCTGCCCCACCTGCAGCAGCTGGATCATCTTGCGGGGCCCGACGTAGTGGTGCGCCAGAATGCGCATGCCGCTACGGGGTCCCTGCCCGCGCCAGCGACGCCGGGCGATCAATGCCGTCAGGTAAATCAGACCAATGATGATGACCAGCGCTGCCAGCAGTTTGAGACCGCTGGCCACCAGAGATTGCTCCGGGACGAAGTCGTCGGTTTCCGCGGCCAGAGCCGGCAGCACCGGCAGGATGGCGAACAGCAGGTTGAGGAGAATCCGCCGCGGCTTGGAACCGAAGCGAAGCCGGCGGTCGGGGAGGAAAGGGTATCGCATCTGCTGCTCCCTACGCCTCAGCGAGGTGTTGCAGCCGCTCTTCCACTTTGAGGATTTCGGTGATCCGGACGCCGAAGTTCTCATCGATCACCACCACTTCGCCGCGGGCGAACATCTTCTCGTTGACGAAGAGATCCACCGGCTCGCCGGAGAGTTTGCTCAGTTCGATGATGGAACCGGGACCCAGCTTGACCAGGTCACGGATCAACATGCGGGTGCGTCCCAATTCGATGGTGATCGGCAGTTCCAGATCCATGATGATGGAGATCTGGCTCTGGTCCGGTTCCTCCGCCGCCTCGCCTCGCTCAGTGATGACATCCGGCGGGGCCGGCGGTTCGGTGAATTCCGGGAACTCGGCGCTGCGGACCTCTTCGCCGTCGGCGGCCGGTTCTTCCGCCGCTTGCTCCAGGTCTTCCGGGCTGACGGAGGAGGCGAGGGTCTTGGCAAACCACTGCAGTGTTTCGCGCGGGTAGAGTTTGAAGAAGATGTATTCCGGCAAGCCCTTGATCGCGATGCGGAAGCTGACGACCACCTGATTTTCGAACTGCTGAGCGATCTCCGCCCGCGAGAGCAGGCCCGGCTTGCCGCCGTGCAGTTCCACTTCGGTTTCGGAACGGCTGCTCAGCTCCTTCTGCCAGTTATCCTGCATCTGGCCGAGCGCCTCGACGATTCCATCCAGGTGCTCTTCCGGCATGAACTCGACATTACCGTCTCCCATGATCATCAGGTCGACGATGCGGGCGGTCAGCTCCCGCTCCAGCAGCATGCTGACGGTACCCGGGAGACCCTTGCGGCATTCCCAGGTCAACCCCACCATCTCGTCAGCCATCTCCTGCAGGATTTCCTCGTTCAGGAGCCGTGACGAGACCAGTTCCATCGCCACGTCGCGGTTGATGATCGTCCGCAGGATATCGGCGGACGCCGCGGCAAAACCGCTTTCGAGGTCTTTCAGAATGGCCAGTTCCAGCTTCGACAGAGTATCGCCGCTGAATTCCTGGTTGAGTTCGTCCATTATCGCCTCACTGATCTGAGTAGATGTACTTTTCCTCTTCTCTGACGCGGTGTATCAGTTTCACCGCCCGCCGCCGGTCGAGACGGCCAGGTACACCGGTGAATTTCACCTCACCGTTGATGATAACCTCCAGGGGATCATGGCGGCGGCGGTCCATCACCAGCACATCCCCCGCTTCCAGCTTTATCAGCCCGCCGACCGAGATCCGGGTCCGGCCCAGACAAACCTCCACCGTCATCAGCGAACTCTTGACCCGCGACAGCACCGCATCGCGATCATCGGGACTCGGTTCCTTGATCGCGGCACCGATCTGACCGCGGCGGGATAAGCGGGGAAGCAACGGTTCCAGCAGGTAGTACGGCAGACAGATGCGCAAGGGGAAATGGCGCTCCTTGACTGAAATCCGGAAGCTCAGCAGAGCGATGGTCTCGCCGGCCGGAGCGATCTGCACCGATTGGGGATTGGTCGCCATGCTTTCGTAGGTCAGGTTCAGTTCTACGGTGGGCTCCCAGACTTCGTTCAGACCATCCACCATGGTCACCAGCATCCGCTGAATGATGCTCTGCTCGATGATGGTGACATCGCGCGAGTCCATCAGCTCATCACCGGAACCGCCCAGCAGCCGGTCGACGCAGAAGAGCACGAATTGCGGTTCCATCTCGACCGTGATGCTGCCTGTGAGTTCTTCCGCTTCATTGTCGGCATTAAGCACATGCAGGCAGGTCGGTTCGGCCAGTGAAGTGGTGTACTCCGAGTAGGTCAGCTGATTGATGGTGACCAGGTTGATCTCCACCATCGCCCGCAGGGAGCTGGACAGTGAGGTTCCGAAGGCGCGCCCGAACTGTTCGTGGATGTTGTGCAGCGATCGCAGCTGGTCCTTGACGATCCGGTCCGGATGAGTGAAATCGAACGGCTGGACGACGGCTTTACGTAATTTGCCGTCCGGCTTGCCGATCGTTTCCAGCAGCGACTCGATTTCGTTTTTACTGAGTAGTTTGCCGGTCATTTTACTGCCGTATAAAGTCCACGATATAGAGTTCGTCCAGACTGCCGTCGGCGAGTTCCGTATTGATCAGCAGCAGCAGGGTGTCGCGCAGCGCTTCCCGGATGGTAATGTCCGCCAGGACCTCCACCGGTACCGCGCTCAAATAGTTGAGGAGACTGCTGCGGATGCGCGGCATCTTGAGATCCAGCTCATCAACCAGACCACGATGTTCAGGATCGAATTCCCCTACCAATCCTATCTTGACGATACTGCGCCGCACGCCGCCCAGCGGGTTGATGACGATATCGTCGAACTTGTAGAATTCTCCGGTTTCCTTCGTTGTTTCTTCCGTGGTGTCGACAGTGTCCGTTTCGGCTTCCACCAGGAGACCGGCGGCACTTTCGATCGCACCGGTACGTTTGAAGAAGTAGTGCTCCAACGTGAAGAATGCAGCCGCGGTAATTGCCAGGAATACCGCCAGCAAGACCAATCCAAGCATCAGCTTCCGGCTATTGATCGCACCCATTGTTTATGCTCCGTTTTCTCCCTTTGTCAAATCCAATCCTGATTCCCCACCAGCAACCGAGGCGCACCGGGTGCAGAGGATCGGCCTGGAGATACTCACGACAGCTAGTGCAAACAACATGCCTGACCGCCGGAGCAGCTCGCAGGATCATATCTATATGTTATTTCTAAGGATCGCAAATGTTACAGGGATGGGGGAAGCACGACGGAAGGCAATTGCGCCACCTTATGGGGCAGTTTTTTCCGGCGAGTTCAGCGGTGTCTACGGCTGAGTGTCCAGAGACATCTCCGGCGGCATCGTTGCCGGCAAGCTCAGGTCGCGACCGGGTAGTTGCGGCGCTTCCCGGTCGATCGCCTTTTCGATGAAGATCTCCACCCGCCGGTTACGGGCTTTGTTGGCGGGAGTGGTGTTGGGCAGCAGGGGGTGGAATTCACCGAAGCCCATGGCGGCGAGGTGGCTGGGCGACACCAGGCTCTGACGGTAGTAATACTGCAGCACCGCCATCGAACGGGCGGCGGAGAGCTCCCAGTTGGAGGGAAAGAGCTCGGTGCGGATCGGTGTATCGTCGGTATGTCCTTCGATAATCACCCGTTCGTGCGGGTATTTGCTGATGATGAGCGCGATCTGGTTCAGCACCGGTTGGATCTGCGGTTTGAGTACCGCTTTGGCCTCGTCGAACAGGATAGGACTTTTGAGCACGAACCGGATCCCCCGCTCATCCTGGTAGTAGTCGGCCATGGTTTCCATTTCCATCGCTTCGAGCATTTCAACCAACTCGCCGATGGCGGTCTCCAGCTCCTGCTCCTGGTTCATGAATTCGTCCATGGTCACCGGTGAGGAGCCGGTGTTGGGATCGAGGAAACTGGTGCCCCCTTTCAGGGAACCCATTGCCTTGCGGAATTTCACTCGTTCAGTGGTGGAAAAGGAGACGATCAGTACGAAAAAAACGAGCAGTAACGACATCAGGTCCCCGTAGGTGACGACCCAACCTGGTGCAGTTATATCGTCGTCTTCCGGCGGTTTGCGTTTAGCCATCGTTACTCCTCAGTCGGTCGTTTGCTGGGAGCCAGGTAGGTGTTCAGCTTATCCTGTACGACGCGGGGGTTGTCGCCGGACTGGATGGAGAGGATCCCCTCTACCACCAGCTCCCGCCGTTCCATCTCCTCCTTGTTGCGGATATCGAGCTTGCCCACCAACGGCATGGCCAGCAGGTTGGCGATCAGCGCGCCGTAGAAAGTGGTGACCAGGGCGTTGGCCATACCGATTCCGATCTGGGAGGGATCGTCGAGGGCCTGCAGCATCTGGATCAGGCCGATCAGGGTTCCGATCATGCCGAAAGCGGGTGCGTAGGTGGAAATACCCTTGAGCAGCCCCTTGCCCATCTGGTGACGGGCGTCGGAGGTGGCCAGGTCGATCTCCAGGATGGTGCGGATCGTATCGGGGTCGGTGCCGTCCACCGCCAGCCGGATGCCGTCCCGCATGAAATCGTCGTCGATGGTGGCCAGTTCACGCTCGATGGCGAGGATGCCCTCCCGGCGGGCTTTCTCGGCGATATCGACCAGCTGGGCGATGGTGGCGGAATTGCTGGGCGCTTTGTGCATCAGGGTTTTGGTCAGTACGGCGGGCAGGCGCAGCAGGTATTCGAACGGGAAACTGATGATTACCGAACCGGCGGTGCCCCCGATCACGATCATCGCGGCACCGACATCGAAGAAGAATCCCCAGCCGGGACTGGAGAGAATGGCGCTCATCACCAAGCCCCAACCGACGAACAGTCCGATGATTGTCGACAGATCCATTTCCTACCCGTGCTTCGACCGCGCCGAACGCAAGCCTGGCAACATATTGCAGGCCGGCGTTTCGACCCTGTATCTATTATCGGGGATTTTCGAAAATACTCAAACTTTTTGGGTGAAAATCTCGGGGGTGGGGAGAGAAATCGATTCAGATGACCACTTTTCATGGGAGACTAATATATAGAACCGCGAATGGACGCTAATTAACGCGAATAACTTGAGTATGTATTCTGCGTCGGCATCGGTATTCGGTATCGGGTATTCGAACCTAAGCTGATGAACCTGAGGAAACGTCAGTTCGCTTGTCGCCTGACGACGAGTCGGAAGGCGACAAGTCATCGGAATCGATGATCTTCTCGATACCCGATACCGAGGCCGAGGCCGACTCGAACCACCCCCCCTACCGCTTCAGCATGATGGCTTCCTGCAGGATGTCGTCGGAGGTGGTGATCACCCGGGCGTTGGCCTGGAAGCCGCGCTGGGCGATGATCATCTCGGCGAATTCGTTGGCCACATCCACGTTCGACCGCTCCAGGTGGCCGGCGAAAACCGAGGTGTCGTAGTTGATTCCCGCCTTGCCCAGCCGCGCGGTGCCTGAAGCGCCGGATTGCCGGAAGAGGGAATCCCCGGTCTTTTCCAGACCCTGTTCATTGGTGAACTGCGCCAGGATCACCTGGGCCAGCACCTGCGTGACGCCGTTGGAATAGGTGCCGTTGATAATCCCCTCCTCGTCGATGGCGATCGAATCGAGCCGCCCGGGCGGATAGCCGTCCTGAGAGGCGGCGACGGTGGTGGTGGGGGAGGTCGTCTGGGTGATGCCGTCGAACAGCCCCGGCGTGCCGGGATTGAGGGTCACGGTCTCCAGCTCGCCGTTGCCGGGATTGAAAGTGAAACCGGTGGCACCGCCGTCGTAAACCAGCTCCTGCAGCGAGCCGTCCTCGCTGTTGAAGGAGACGTAACCGCGGCCGCCGCTCATGCCGACAGCCGGTTCACCTATCCCCAGCTCGAAGATCCAGCGGTTGGTGACCGCGCTCCGCACGAAGTTGATCATCAATGTGTGCCGCTCGCCTTGCGAATCGTAGACATCGATCGCGGTGGTGTGTTCGGTGCGGGCGGTGGTGAAGGTGGCGGTGCCGGCCGTCAGCCCGCCGGCGGCGCTGGCGGTGATGCCGCCGTCGCCCAGGTTGAGTAGATTGGTGATGCGACCTTCGCCGGCGTTGGAAGCGCCCAGTTCAACCGCTACCGGCGCGAAGACGGTGCCGTCCCAGGCGGTGAAAGTGTCGGTGGCGGCGAGGGTGGAAGCGGTGCCGCTGTCCGCCCGCAACAAGGCCGCACCGGCGATAACCTGCAGCAGGTCGGCCGTATCACCCTGGGTCAGTTCGACATTGTAGAGGGTGCCGTCACCATAGCGCTCCCGCACGACGTTAAGCTCCCCTTCCAGCAGCGAGAAGCTGACGCCGCTGGTCTGGCTGTTGAGCGCGTTGAGCAGCTCGTTCACGGTCGAATCCGCGGTGAACCCGACGATCAGCACCGGTTCGCCGTTGTCGACGGAGACGGCCAGATCACTGATGTCGGTGATACCCAGCTCGGCCAGGGTCAGGGCGGTGTCGAGCGGAACGCCGGTGCCGTTGCTGCCGGTGACGCGGCTGCGGGTGGCGTTCTCGCCTGTAATCGTCAACTCATGGGTTCCGCCGATGCCGTCCGCCGCCGTTCCGGAAATCTGGGTGATGCCGGTGGTGCCGGTCTGGGCGCTGTCGAAGCTGACGGTGGCGCCGGTGGCGTCGGCGTTGAGATTGCACTGCAGATCAACCCGGGTGGTAGCCCGCGCTTCGGTTTTCTCCGCCAGCGGCAGGCGCAGGTTGTTCAGGTTCGTGACATCCGGCAGGTCGCCTTCCGCGTCCGCCACGATACCCTGCACATGGTAGGCGCCGCTCTGCCCCAGCAGCCAGCCGTCGCCGTCGACCTGAAAGGCGCCGGCCCGGGTGTAGAAGGTGTTGGCACCGTCACTGAGGATGAAGAAGCCCTCCCCCTGCAGCGCCAGGTCGGTCATCTGTCCCGTCGATTCCAGGCTGCCCTGCTCGAAAATCGTATCGATGGAGGCGGTGCCGACCCCCAGGCCGATCTGCAGCGGGTTGGTGCCGCCGAAGTCACCGTGGGCGCGCGCCGCGCCGCGAATGGTCTGCGAGAGGGTATCCTCAAAGGTGACCCGCCCCCGCTTGAAACCGTTGGTGTTGGCGTTGGCGATGTTGTTGGAAACCGCGTTGAGTTTCACCTGGTGATGCAGCATTCCGCTGATTCCACTCCGCAATGATCGCAACATGTTCGTTCCTCTCTCATGCAATGACACTAATGGGATCGCTCTACCGGCGGCGGCATGTCAGACCCGCCGGCGGCATAATTGTCTATTCGAGAAAATCATCCGCCCAGGGTGCCTGCTGCAGCGGCGGAGAATTGTCCTGATCAGGCGGGGTCGCCTCCATCACCTGCAGCACGTCGGCGAAGGCGATCCGGTGGTCGCCCGCCAGCAGCCAGGGTATACCGTTCTCATAAACCACGCCGGCCGCGTGGAAACAGCGTACCGGATCGGTGGCGATGCTGATGCCGTCCCCATCCACCGCCGCGACGCTGAAGGTGTAGTCACCGGCGGGCAGGCTGTTGCCCTGCTCATCCCGGCCGTCCCACGACAGGCTGCGGATACCGGCCTCCAGCTCACCGCCGGTCAGGGTGCGCACCAGGTTGCCGGCGGCGTTTCTGATCTCGATCGTAACGCCGGCCGCCGCCTGCCCCAGTTGCAGGTAAACCTGCGATTCCTCACCGGTCAGCCGGTTGTCCAGCGCCAGCACCTCCCGACCGATCAAACCCACCGCCAGGTTGTTGGCGATCGACTGGGAGAGCATCAGGTCGCTCTGCAGCGAGAGATCGAGATTGCTGTTGATCTGCGAGAGCTGCTCCAGGGAGGAGAACTGCGCCAGCTGTGCCGCGAACTCCTGGCCGTCCATCGGATTGAGCGGATCCTGGTGATTGAGCTGGGTCACCAGCAGGCGCAGAAAATCATCCTTACCCATCACCTGGTTCTGCTTCAGATCGACCTGGTTCGGCACGGTCTGATTGCTCGTCACCGGCAGGATTTCATAGTCCATCTTCACTCCTGATGTTTCACCCCACCATCTCGAAGGAGTTGTAACCGAACCGGCGTGCCTGGTAGCCGTCCAGATCGACCCCCGCGGTTTCCTCGGCGGCGATGGGCTCCTGCAGCCACTCGGCGTAGGAGTCGTCCTCAGCCCCGGACTCGGTCTGCACTTCGACTTCCACCTGTTCGAATTCGACACCGGCCAGCTTGAGATTCTCGCGCAGCTGGTCCAGCCAGAGCAGCAGCTGTTCCTGCACCTGCGCCCGTTCCGCCGTGAGCTGGACCCGCAGGTGGGCGCCGTTCAGTTCGATCTGCAATGCCAGGCGTCCCAGTTCCGGCGGGTCGAGCTGGAGGTGGGCGCGCTGGACGCCGTTCTGCAGCATGATGCGGATACGTCCCGACAGGCCGTCGAGCAGTTGCGGGATATCGCGCGCCTGTACGACCGCCACCGCCGGCAGCCGTTGTACCTGAACCAGCGGCAGACGCTGTTGTCCCTCGGTAAACGGCAATCCCGGCTCCACTTCCCGGCGCGCCGAAGGCAGCCACTGTTCCGGCTTCAGCTTGAGTTCGATGAAACCGGGGCGTTGCAGTGGCATGGGTTCGCGGCGCAGGGGATTGCGCTCCGCTCCCGGCGCCCGCTGCGGTGCCGTTTCCCTTTCCTGCCGCTCCTCCGGCGGCGCCGCTTCCGGTTCCGGCGGCGGCGCGTTCTGCGCCAGGGCGGCATCCAGTTTTTCCTTGTCGTGCCAGAGGGAGGCGGCGGGCACGATCAGCCGCATCAGGGCGGCGAAGAGACTGTTCTGACGCTTGTCGGCGGCGGATTCCCGCTCCGGCTGCTGGCGGGGGCTGTTTTTGACTGTTGCCTCGGGGACAGGCTGGGCGGAGATCTCCATCAGCGTCCTCCTCCGGCGGTGGCTCGCTGCTCCGCCCGGTTCTGGATCTGGCGCGCGATACCGGCCGCCTTGTCGGTCGGCATGGCGGCCATGATTTTCGCCGCATCCCGCTGATTGATCGACATCAGTACCTGGATGATGGTCTCCCGGTCGAGGTTGACCATGATGGAAGCGGCTCGATCCGCCTTCATGGTTCCGAAGATGCCGGCCAGCTGCTTGACCTCATTGGTGGAGAGTTCCAGCTGTTCCTGCTTGATATCTTCCACCCGTTCTTCCAGTTCCCCGATCTGCTCGTGCTGCTCGACCGTCACCTGGCTGAGGGAATCGGAACGCTCCCGGAAAACCTGTGCCTCCTCGATCAACTCCGGCGGAATGCCGGCTTCGACCGCGGTGGACAAACTGTCGGCGCGCTGTTCCAGGATATAACGCATCTGGTAGAAGGGAATCACGTAGGTTTCGCGCACATGGTTGAGCAGAAAATACATGGTTGCGAAAATCAGGATTATACCCACCACGGCTGTCGCTGCGATCATCCAGACCGGTGCGCTGCTCTCCGCAGTCTCAACCTTCTCCTGCGGTTTTTCTTCGGTTTTCGGTTTTTCCTCAGCCATCTCGCTGCCCTTCTCTTTGCCTCCACAAGTAGCGCGTCGTGGCCATCTCGTCGAGGAAGGTCTCCTCTTCCCGTTTCAATACCCGCTGATACTCCTGCCAGCGCCGCTCCCGGACCGATTCCAGCAACCGGCGTTCCCGCGAGGCGGCGACCAGCTCCGCCCGTTTGGCGGCAACCGCTTTCCGTTGCCTCGCCAGCTGCAGCCGGGTTTGCAGACGCCGGTCCGCGAGCAGCGCAATCTGCGTGTAAAAGCTCTGCGCCGTCGCCGGCTGAAACGCCCTTCCCTGCAGGTCGCGCAGGCGGGTGTAGTAAAGAACCATCTGTCCGGCCAACCGCTCGCCTCGCGCGACGAGGTTCAGCTCAATCTGCACCTGTTGCGCCAGCTCCTGTTGTTTCTGTTTTTCAAGCCGCCGCTTCAGCTGTAGCACCCGCTCCAGGCGAAATCGAAACCGCTTCATACCAGCAGGCGTCCCATCTGCTCCCGGGTCCGGTTGAAATCACTGAATTCGGCCAGATCCTGCTTGAGAAAAGCGCGGATCGCCGGATTGCGTTCAACCGCCTGGTCGATTTCCGCACTGCTGCCTTTCACATAGGCGCCGATATGGATCAGATCCTCCGCTTCCCGGTAGGTCGCCATGTGAGTGAGGATCTGCTTGGCCGCCGCCAGGTGTTCGGGCGGTACGATATCGACCATCACCCGCGAAATCGACTCCAGCGGATCGACGGCGGGATAGTGGTTGGCGGAGGCCAGCTGGCGGGATAGCACGATGTGGCCGTCCAGGATCGACCGCACCGCGTCCGCCACCGGCTCCAGCATGTCGTCTCCCTCCACCAGCACGTTGTAGAAACCGGTGATGGTTCCACGCGGTGAAGTGCCGGAGCGCTCCAACAGCCGCGGCAACAGGGAGAAGACCGAGGGAGTGTAACCCTTGGTGGTGGGCGGTTCGCCGACCGCCAGCCCCACCTCCCGCTGCGCCATCGCGAACCGGGTGACCGAATCCATCATCAGGATGACATCCAGCCCCAGGTCGCGGAAGTACTCCGCTATTGCGGTAGCGGCCCAGGCGCCGCGGATCTTGGCCAGCGCCGGTTGATCGGAGGTCACCGCCACCACTACCGAACGGGCCAGGCCTTCCGGGCCCAGATCTTTTTCGATGAATTCGCGCACCTCCCGGCCACGCTCGCCGATCAACGCGATCACGTTGACATCCGCCCGGGCGTAACGGGACAGCATCCCGAGCAGTACCGATTTGCCGATACCGGAACCGGAGAAAATACCCAGACGCTGCCCCTTCCCCACCGTCAACAGGGAGTCGAGCACGCGAATACCGGTGGCGAGGATCTCGGTGATCCGGCGCCGTTCGAGGGGACCGGGCGGCTGATTCTTCAATTGGGTACGGTGGCGGGTGAACAGCGCTCCCCGGCCGTCGATCGGCTCCAGAAAGCCGTCGAGGACGCGTCCCAGCATGCTGCGGCCGGCGTGGATCCACTGACCCTGACTGACATGATAGACCAGGTCGCCGGCGGCCACTCCCTGCAGACGGGTCAGCGGCAGCAGGCGGGTCAGACCGCCGCTGAAACCGATGATCTCCGCTGGAACCGACTCGCCGCTGCGCAGCTGGATGCGGCAGAGATCGCCGACCGCGCCGCGGGGACCGTGCGACTCGATGATGAGTCCCACCAGCCGTTTCACCACACCGGTGACTGCAAAGGCGGACATCGCCGTCAATCTTCCTTGCCAGTTCTGCCAGGGCAGACTACTCACCGCCGTTAACCTCCAGTTGTTCGATCATCGCCTTACGTATCACATCCAGTTGTTCTTCACCCAGCTCCACCAGGCCCTGCGCCATCTCCACGCGACACTGATGCCGCGGCACTTCCGGCGCCTCCACCAGCTCCGCCTGTACCGCTTGCAGTCGTTCGGGATAGCCTTTCTGCTTGAACAACGCCAGGTCGTCCGGGTGGAGCGCGATCGAGAAGGGACCGGCGTTGGCGTATTCTTCCAGCAACTTGTCGATAACGCCGATTAGGAGGGCCGAATCCAGCCGGAACACCTCGCCGACCAAACGCCGCGCCATGCCGATCGCCAACTCCACCACCTGGGTGCCGGTATTAGTCACCAGTTCCTGGCGCTGCAGGCGCGCTTCCTCGAACAGGTCCCGCAGAGAGCTGATCAACTCCTCCGCTTCCGCCTGTCCCTGGTTGATGCCCTGGTCGATGCCGGCGCTCAAGCCCGCGGCATGCGCCTCGTCCCGTTCCGCCGCCAGGGAGGTTTCACTCGTCTCCAGCCGTTGTTCCAGCTCCTCCACCCGCCGTTGCAGGCGCTGCACCTCGCGGCGCAGCAGGTTGCGTTCCAACGCTGTTCGCAGCGCCTCGCGCCGCTGCCGGTCACGGATGATGGGAGGTCGCACCTCTACCACTTCCACCGGTGAAGCGATACCCGGAGCGGGGGGCGGTGTGATCTTATCCTTTTTGATAATGCGCATCTTGGGTCCGATGATGTCGGTCTACAGGTAACCTCTTAAATTCCACCGGTGAGGCGGTTAGACCAGATGGTCTTCCTCACCCTTGGCCAGCACGATCTGGCCTTCCTCCTCCAGACGGCGGATGATGTCGACGATCTTCTGCTGTACTTCCTCCACCTCGCGCAACCGCACCGGCGGCATGAATTCCAGCTCTTCCTCGATCATCTCCGAGGCACGGGCGGACATGTTGGCAAGGATCTTGCCCTTCAGTTCGTCCGAGCAGACCTTGAGCGACAGCGCCAGTTCCTTGCTGTCGACCTCCTTCAGCACCTTCTGTATGGAGCGGTCATCCAGACCGATGATATCCTCAAAGACGAACATCAGGTTCTTGATTTCGGTGGCCATCACCGGATCTGACTGGGACAACTCCGACAGTACCGTCTTCTCCGTGCTGGCGCCGACCAGATTGAGGATCTCCGACGCGGTTTTAACGCCGCCCAGCTTGGAGACGCCTCGCGAAAGGTCGACCCGCGATTCCAGGACGTTCTCCAGCACCCGGATCACCTCCGGATTCACCCGTTCCATGCGGCTCAGGCGCCTGATGATGTCGGGCTGCAGCTCCTCCGGCAGCTCCTGCAGAATGGAGGCGGCCTGAGTGGCGGAGAGCTGTGTCAAGACAAGAGCGACAGTCTGCGGATGTTCCTTCTGCAGGAAGGTCAACAGCTGGTTGGCGTCGACATCCCGCAGGATATTGAAACCCCTGATCCGCAGCGCACTCTTGACCTTCTTGAGCATCACTTCCGCATCCGTCTCTCCCAGCGCCTCGGTCAGGATCTCCTTGGCGTAGTTGAAACCGCCCTCCTCCAGGTAATCGTGCGCTTCCATCATCTCGCGAAACTCCTCGACGACCCGGCGGGTGAAAGCGCTGGGGACATAGCCCAGTTTGACGATCTCCCCGGTCAGCATCTCGGCTTCCTGGTCGCTCATCTGTTTGAAAAGGCTGACCGAGGGTTCCCGCCCCAGTGCCAGCATCATCAGCGCCGCTTTCTGCAGGCCGCTGAGCTTGGCGTAATCCATCATGATTGCTCCGTACTGACGTACCAGGTTCTCAACAGTCTGATTGCATCTTCGGGATTGGTTTCAGTGAACTTGAGCACCTGGCTCTGAAGTTGACGGAATTGTTTTTCCTCCTCCGGTAAAGCTATCGCTTCCACCGGCAGACCCGCGGTGGTACCGGTGAGGGCAAACTCATCTTCCGCGGCGGCTGTCACCGCGTCTTCCTGCTCCAGGCGTTCCGTAATCACCTGCTGGGTGTTCTGCAGAGCAGAGCGCAGGAAAAGGAAGAGACCGATCACCACCGCGACCAGCAGGGCATTCTTGAGTAGATCGCTGTAGAGGAGCGCATCCTGCCACCGCGTCATCCAACCCGCTTCCCGCACCTCCTGCGTGCGGTCGAACGGTACGCAGCGTACCGAGATCTGATCGTTGCGCTCGGTATCGAAACCGACCGCACCCTTGACGATCTCGGTCAGGGCTTCCAGTTCGCTGCTGCTGCGCGGGATGTAGCGCAGCTCATTTCCGCCCTCCGGGTCCTCTTCCCAGATACCGTCCACCGCCAGCGATACGGAGAGACGCGTGATGTTCCCCACCTGACTCAGCAGGTGTTCTACCGACCGGTTCACCTCGTAGTTGGCGATGCTGCTCTCGCGCGCCGTCTGGGTGGTATCCTGCGTGGTTTCGTTGTTTTCCAGCCGTTCCTCGGAACGGATGATCTGGGTATCGGGATCGTAGCTTTCGGTGGTTTTTTCGATCTGGGAGAAATTGAGCTCCGTGGCCACCTGCACCACCGAGCGGTCACCGCCCAAAACCCGGTCCAACAGCCGCTGCGCACGCTGCGAATAGTACTGATCCACCATCCCCTTCATCTTCATCTGCGAACTGGTGATACCGAGCGAGGTGTTTTCGTCGATCGTTTCGCTCAGGATGTTGCCGTAGGTGTCGATGACGGTGACCTCGGAGGGACGCAGGCCCTCAACGCTGCCGGCCACCATGCGGGTGATACCGTCAATCTGCGAGCGGTCCAGGTAGTCGCGGCCGGCCAGCTCCAGAGTGACGGCGGCGGTCGGCTCCAGCCTTTCGTCGGCGAAAAGATTCGGTTCCGGGATCACGATCTTGACATAAGCGCGCTTCACGGTGTGCAGACTGCTGATCGTCCGTGCCAGCTCCCCTTCCAGGGCGCGCTTTTGCGACAGCTTCTGGTAGCGTTCCGACTGTCCCAGCGTGTTCTGCTCATCCAGCAGTTCGTAACCCTTGATGCCGCCGCTGGCGATTCCTTTACCGGCTAGCTTGATGCGGGTTTCGTACAGCTGGCGCCGGGGTACCATCACGGTACCGCCGCCGCGGGTCAGCTGGTATTCGATATTCTCCGACTGCAGGTATTCGACCACAGTGCCGGCCTCTTCCGGAGCGAGATCGCTGTAGAGCACGCCGAAATCGGGACGGGAAGCCCAGAACAGAATCAGGAAGATGAGCGCCGCGGCGCCGAGTCCCCCCCCGATCATCACCTTGCGCTGTCGCCCGCTGGTCTGGTTCCACTTCTCTTGAAGCGCCTGCAGCTGCTGTTTCAGTTTCTCCGGCATCATGGCTCCCTGAATCGATTCGTCGGTACCCGGTATTGCGTCAGACCTGCATCCGCATCACGTCACGATAGCTTTCCAGCAGCTTGTTGCGGACTTCCAGCAGGAATTGAAAGCTGATGTTGGCTTTTTCCATCGCCACCATCGCGGTGTGCACATCCTCGATCTGACCGGCCAGAAAACCGGCGGTGATCTCATCTTTCTCGATCTGCTGCTGGTTCACCTGCTCGATGAAGCCCTTTACTATTTCCCGGAAACTGGACTCTTCAACCGCCTCCCCTTCCGCAATCAACGGACGGTCCGGCAGGGGCGCCGTCTTCAGTGTCAATTGTCCGACGGAGGGCAGTTCCAGCAGTCTGGCGGTGGTATCTACTTTCATCACGCACCTATCGGTTAGATTTCGAGCGCTTTCAGAGCGATCTCCTTGCCGGCCTTCATCGCCGTGACATTGGCTTCGTAGGCGCGGGTGGCCAGGAGCAGTTGCGACATCTCCTGTACGACATTGATATCGGGGTAAGCGACATAGCCCTCGGCGTCGGCATCCGGGTGCTGCGGATCGTACTCCAGCCGGGGTGGACGGTTGGATTGGGCCACTTCCGCTGCGACACCGGTGAGATAGTGGGTGTCGGTTTCGCCGGCCTCCGTCAACAGGTGGCTCTCGTGCGTCGCCGCCAGGTGCAGTTGCCGCTCCCGCAACAGGGAGCTGAACTCGCCCAACTGATGCTCACTGAAGGTGGTGACCAGGGGACGATAGGGTCCACCTTCCGCGGTGCGGGTGGTCTGCAGGTTGGCCAGATTGCGACTGATGGCGTCGAGTCGCTGACGCTGGGCCACCAGTCCGCTGGCGGACACGTTGAGGTTCTGGAAAGCGGTGTTCTGTTTGAGATCGGTAATCATGGTCCCGCTCCTAGTAGCTGTTGCCGGTGATCGCCTTGCGGAGCAAGTCGAATTCGTTGCGCGTCATCCGGCTGGAAAAGCGAAAACCGAGCAGGGTCTTGGCCAGACTGGCCATCTCCTGGTCGATGTCGACACTGTTCAAGCCATTGCCGTCGGCGTCACGGTCGGTCTCCTTCAGTGTCACCGGCAGTTCGTCCATATCCTGCTGGTTGGGCAGATGCTGGACGTCGGTGCGGGTCAGCGTATTCCGCCGTCGCCGCATCACCTCCTGCAACTGTTCCTCGAATTCCACCTCCAGGCGTCGGTAGCCGGGTGTTTCCGCGTTGGCGACGTTGTTGGCGATCGCCTTCTGCCGCAGCGCGTAAGCATCCATGCTCTTGCTCAACAGCGGCAGCAGGGTCTCGTTAAGCCGGTTCTTATCGATCATACTCGTTTTCCCGTTCAGCTGTCGTCGTACGTAGATAGGGATCACCCACGCCTGAGTAGGCAAACTGTATGCCATATCAGTGATTTGACGATCCCTCCCGTTATGCTTTAGGCACGCGCTAATTGAGTAGTTGACAAGTTTGGAAGTCCGGGACAGAGGCGGGGAGGTTTTTGCCGTTGTGGCAAAGGAATTGCCGTTGAAGTACTATGCGAACAGTCAAGGTTCCTCGGGTTCAAATGGCGGGATAATGGCGATATGCGTATGTTGAAGTATGAACATGCGAACCACTGATTCCTCCCGGCGGCTGGCGATCAGCGATCTGGACGGCACCCTGCTGCAATCCGACGGCCGGTTCAACGCCGCTGACCTGACCGCGCTGGCGCAATTGTGGAAACTGGGCATCCCGCGCGTCATCGCCACCGGGCGCTCTTACTTCTCGGCGGGACGGGTGCTCGACCGTGACTTTCCGATCGATTACCTGGTGTTCTCGGCGGGAGCCGGCGTCATGGACTGGCAGCGGCAGGAGCTGCTGCTCAAACGCGGCATTCCGGCCCCGCTGACCGCGCGGGCGATCGTTCTCCTGCAGGAGCTGCAGCTGGATTTCATGGTCCACGCACCCATTCCGGACAACCACCGTTTTCACTGGAGCGCTGCGGGCGGCGGTTCGCCCGATTTCCAGCGGCGGCTGGACCTCTACACCGGTTTTACCGAACCTCTGACCACAACCGCGCCGGGAGAGTCCTGTCAGCTGATTGCGATCGCGCCGGACAATCCGCCGCCGGCCGTCTGGCAACGGTTGCGCGAGGAGCTGGCGCCGCTCGAGATCGTTCGCGCCACCTCGCCCCTGGATGACCGCTCCGTCTGGGTGGAGGTCTATCCGGCCGGTTCCACCAAGGCGACTGCCTGCGCCTGGCTGGCGGACCGGCTCGGGGTTCCGCACCGGAATACGCTCGCTCTCGGCAACGACTACAACGACCTGGATCTACTACGCTGGGCCGGTTCCAGTTATGTCGTAAACCACGCGCCGCCGGTGCTGAAAGAGGAGTTCGCCGTCATCGGCGATGGCAGTGCGGGAGCGTGGCAGGCAGCGGTGGCCAAGTGGCTGGGAAAGAAGACAGGAGATAGAAGATAGGAGACAGAATGCGGATGTGTGAGACCGATGCCGACTCCGATACCGATACCGATCCCGATTCCGAGAAAAGGCGCCCCGATCTCTCAGGACGCCCTTCTATCTTCTGTCTTCTATCTTCT
>CAZFEC010000048.1:0-21492 GCA_964517435.1 uncultured Bacteroidia bacterium
GAAACGCTCGCTATCAACAATGCGATTTTCCGTGATGTGGACAACATGCCGCTGGCTATCACGACCTCAGATCTCACTCACCAGATCTGCCAGATACCACATCTCGATATTGAAATCATCTTTCCCTCGGAAGAGGCCCTGCTCAGCTGGAACCGTATCATCAACTCCAACTTCTTCCGTGTATATACATCGCAACAGCCCCACAGCGGCTGGATCGAAATCGCGGTAATACCGGATACTTTCTTCCTGGACACTACCTCACCCGGTGTACCCTGGCGGTTTTATCAGATCGTGGTGGATCACTATTAGAGAATTGCAGTTTTATTTCAGTGGTGTCAAGGAATCAGAGATGACTTATACGTTCAGAGGCCTGACCTTCGCTCACCTTGTTTTTTCGAGATAAACTATCCGGGTGATTTGGTCGCTTTTTTTATGTAACTCTCCTGAAACTCGGCGATCCGTTCGAGAAGTGTTGGTTCAACGCAATCCGCTTCAGACTTTTCCAGCACTATCATCAGATTGGCAATCCTGATCTTCTCATACCGTAGCCCCTCCCAATTGATCAACGACAATTATTTCTCCCGTCGCATTGCGTCACTGAAAATGTTACTTAATTAGATCCGTTGCTTCATTCAAATGTTACCTAAATAAGGGAGGCGCTTAATGGAAAAGCGGATTGGAACGACTGCGAAAATGGAGATACTTCGAGCACTTAGAGGACGGTATTCAACTGCTGAGAAGAAGGAGAAAACAAAGATCCTCGACGAGTTCACAGCCGTCAGTGGATTTCACAGGAAACATGCGATTCGCCTCCTGGTGAGACAATCCCAAATGTCAGAAGATTCCCCGAACTCTGTTCGAAGTGCACGGATCTATAATGAAGCTGTTTGCGAAGCACTTATATTTATCTGGGAAGCCGCTGATAGAATCTGCGGTAAAAGGCTAAAGGCAATAATGCCGGAACTTGTTGAGTCTTTGACACGATTTGGCCATCTACAGCTTGACCCCGAAGTCCGCAGACTCCTCATGAAAGTCAGTGCCTCAACCATAGACCGTCAGCTCTCTCCAGTCAGGAAACACTCAAAACAGAAACAGAAACGAAAGCAGGTGAGAAAGATCAGTAAGCAGATTCCTGTTCGTACCTCAAGCGATTGGAACAATCCGTTGCCGGGATATTTTGAAATTGATTTTGTAGTACACGGTGGCACCTCAATGGCGGGGTCATTCATCAACAGTCTTGTAGTTACAGATGTTTGTACCGGTTGGGTAGAGGCCGTACCGTTGCTGGCGCGAGAACAGTCTTTCGTCATAGAGGGTCTGGAGAAGATCAGACAGTTCCTGCCATTCCCGATTCTTGGGATTGACAGTGACAATGAAGGGGCGTTTATCAACGACACACTTTACGATTATTGCCAACGAAACAATCTTGATTTTACCCGCTCCAGGCCGTATCACAAAAATGATCAAGCCTATATTGAACAGAAAAACGGTGCTGTAATCCGTCGCTTCACTGGTTATAATCGCTATTCGGGCATCGTTGCGGCCAAATTATTTACGCAACTTTATGGCGCCGTCCGGCTATATGTGAATCACTTCCAGCCATCCTTTAAACTGAAAAGCAAGGAACGCTGCGGATCCCGTATAATGAAGCGCTATCATAAGCCTTCGACACCTTGCAATCGCTTGCTCGCACACAAATCGGTATCGACCCAAGCAAAGGAAATGTTGCAGTCAACACAGTCGCGCCTGGATCCTATTGAGTTGCTTCACTCCATTCGTGAGACGCAACAACTAATGGCCGATCTTTGTTCGCCGAAATCAGAGAATGCACCGAAATGCGGGAGTCTTGATGAATTTCTGGCAAAACTGCCAGAGCAGTGGAGATTAGGCGAAGTACGCCCTACACATCGTAAGGTTGAATCGAAACGCTATTGGCGAACCAGGCAGGATCCTTTTGAGCAAGACTGGAATGCAATATTGTGCACCTTGAATGAAGCGCCTGATACGACGGCCAAATCACTGCTTGATGGTCTAATCACAAAATACCCTAGAAAATATTCTGTCAATCAACTACGTACCCTTCAGCGACGAGTCAAGGAATGGCGCGCAATCATGGCACAAGAGCTTGTATTTGCTTGTCCCGAGAAGATGGACGCCTTGGGGATTTAGAATGTTGTGTAATACAAATTTACGCTGGTTGTCAAACGCATGGGATGGGAAGACAGGTTCTTCAATGCTATTCTCTGGTAAAGGATTCGGGGTCCTTCGGGCTACGCCCTTCGTCCCCCTAATCCTTCCTCAGCTAAAACTATTCTTAGTAGCATTTCCTGATGAAGCAACGGGGGTGGGAAATCTAATTGTCGCTGATCAGCTGCTGATGTAAACAGTGTGCAGGCTTACGGGGAAATGCTGCTGGAACTCAGTAATCCGGAATGCCAGATTACTTTCAGCGCGGGTATCTTTACATTGGAAACCGTTTATCAGGGTGAATTTGCCGGTGAATCATCTGCCGATCACCCGGTAATGCGGGTGTCCTGGTTTGGCGCAGCCTGCTTCTGTGACTGGCGCAGTGAGATGGATGGCCTTACCCAGTTCTACCTGGGTGACTGGGACCAGACGGCTGGACACGACCCTTACACTGCTACAGGCTATCGTCTGCCTACCGAAGCGGAATGGGAGTATGCCGCCCGCTATGACGATGGGCGTACTTATCCCTGGGGTGAAGACCCACCCACCGCCTGTGTTCATGCCAATTATACCAGTTGTGTCGGTTGGACCTCGCCGGTCGGAAACTATCCTACCGGAGCCAGCCAACAAGGCTTGCTGGATATGTTGGGCAATGTTTACGAGTGGACCGGTGACTGGTACGGCACCTACGGGGGTGAAGCACAGACCGACCCCTACGGTTCGACCGACGGTGGCACTCGAGTACGCCGGGGGGTCAGTTGGGTCAACAGTGTGATCTTCCTGCGCTGTGCATTCCGGAACCACAGCAGCCCGACACAAACGTCCAATTCTATCGGTTTCCGTCTCTGCCTGACGGAATAGTCTCGATCTACAGAGTTTATCTGTTGAGAAGCGGTTGAGGGTACGGCTGAAGATCGCATGGTTCTGGCACTCCAGCAGGCGGCAGGAGTCACGCCCTGCTCCTAGGCCTTCAGCATCAGCAGATCCGCCAGTACCACGGCGGTAGCGGCTTCCACTACCACCGGCACCCGCAGTGCGATACAGCTGTCGTGGCGGCCTTCGATCTCGAGTTCCACCTCTTCACCGGTACGTAGATTCACGGTGCGCTGGGGACGGGAAATGCTGGAGGTGGGTTTGACCGCAACTCTGAATTCCAACTGATTGCCGTTGGTGATACCGCCGTTGATGCCACCGGCGTGATTGGTGGCGGTGCGGCCATCGCTTGCAAGGAGTGGATCGTTATGCTGGCTGCCCCGCATCCGTGCCGCGGCGAATCCGGTACCGAATTCGATGCCCCGGACAGCCGGGATACTGAAGACCAGGTGGCTGATGAGTGATTCCACCGAGTCGAACCAGGGTTCGCCGAGTCCCGCCGGAAGATCGTCCGCGCGGCAGCTGATGATTCCCCCCAGAGAGTCCCCCGCCTGCACCGCTTCCTCCAGGAGTGCGGTGTAATCCTTCTCACCACCCACCTCGAGCAGTTCGGATTGTACCCGCACCGGTTGGATCAGCTTTTTTGCTACTACCCCGGCTGCCACCAGACCGACCGTCAGCCGCCCGGAAAAGTGTCCGCCGCCCCGGGGGTCGTTGTGGAAGTCGTACTTCATCGCAGCGGTGAAATCGGCGTGCCCCGGCCTGGGCGTATCCTTCAGTGCGGTGTAGTCCCCTGGACGGCGATCGCTGTTCGCGAATTCGATCAGGAGCGGTGCGCCGTTGGTTTTTCCCTGGTAGATTCCGCTCACCAGAGTGGGCAGATCCGGTTCGCGACGTGCGGTTGTCCCCGGCTTTCCGCTCCGCCGGCGTCCCAGATCTTCCTCGAAATCAGCCGTCTCCAACGGCAGACCGGGCGGGACGCCGTCCAGTAGAATCCCCACCGCCGGTCCGTGCGATTCACCGAAAATGCTGAGTCGAAAAACGCGTCCGTAACTATTCACGAATAATTCCTCCCAATGTTGCCAGATCGGAAAAGAAGGCGGGATAGGACTTGTTCACACAGCTTGCGTCGAGGATGCTAACCGGTGCTTCCGCGACCAGCGCAGCCGTAGCGGCCGCCATGGCGATGCGATGATCGCCGCGGGGGTCCACGGTGCCACCGTGGAGTCCGCTGCCCTGAATAACCATTTCATCATCCACCAGTTCGATCTCAGCGCCCAGTTTACCGAACTCTACCTGCAGTACCCGGCCGCGGTCGCTCTCCTTGTGTCGGAGACGGCTGACGCCGGAGATGACGGTGCGTCCTTCGCAGTTGCACGCCAGGGCGACCAGCGGGGGAAAGAGATCGGGGCATTCCGTCGCGTCGAAGTTGAAGGAGCGCCGCTGGTCAGCGGTCACGGACACCAGCTCTTCCCGACAACTCACCCGGGCACCGCTGGCTTTGAGTACCTCGATAATCCGCCCGTCCGCCTGAACGGTGGGGTAGGCGATGCCGGTCAGTTCAACCTCACCCGCCAGAGCGCCGGCTACCAGCAGGAAAGCGGCACCGCTCCAATCACCCGCAACCTGGTATTCACGCGCGCGGTAGGTTTGACCACCCGGGATCCGAAAACTGGTGAAATCGTCATGGGTGATCTTCACTCCGAACTCGGCCAGCAGATCTATAGTCAGCTGGACATAGGGTTTGCTCTTGAGTGCCTTCACCTGGAGTTCGGAATCCGGCTTCACCAGCGGCAATGCCATCAGCAGGCCGGTCAACAACTGTGAGCTGACCGATCCGTCCACCTCCACGTTGCCACCCCGCAGCGGTCCCCGCACAGTGACCGGTGCCAATCCGTTCGTCGTGACGCACTGGACACCAAGTTGCGTCAACGGTGCTTCCAGCATCCGCACCGGCCGGCCGGCCAGTGAACCCTGTGCGTGGAAGGTCAGCGGTCTGCCCCAAAGCGCGGCGATCGGTGCAAACATACGCAGACTCAAACCGGCTTCCCCGCAATTCAGCTCTTCATCGCGCGGCTTGAATCCCCCGCGCACCACCACCTGTTGTTCATCCAGTTCCACCTTCGCGCCCAGACCGCGGATGATCGCCAGGGCCGCCTGCGTGTCGTCGCAGTAGGCGGGATTGCAGATGGTGCTGGTTCCCTCCGCCAGCAATGCGGCTGCCAGCGCACGCTGCATGGCGCTCTTCGACGGCGGTGCGGCCAGCTTACCTTTGAGGGGGGAAGGCGTGACGGATTTCATCGGCGATTTTTCCGGTAACCTGTTGTAGACCATTATCCGCATTAATAATTAAATCGGCACTGCTGAAATAGTCCGGTTCGCGGGTGCTGAACAGCCGGGCGGCCTCATCTGCCGGTGCAGGTCCCTCCAGGAGGGGGCGTGATCCCGGTTCAATCCGCTCCAGGCATCGTTCCAGGGAGGCCGACAACCAGATCGTCAGACAGCGCTCCGCCAGCAAATGTCGATTTGCGGGACTGTTGAGGATGCCGCCTCCACAGGCGATTATCTGCGACCCGCCCTCGACCGCCCGGCGTAACGCGTGGGTCTCCAGCTTCCGGAACACCGGTTCCCCCTGTTCGCGGAAGATGGTGGGAATGTCACTTCCGGAGCGCTGTTCAATCTCACCGTCCAGGTCGCAGCAGGAACAATCCAGCTCCCGGGCAAGCTCCCTGCATACAGTGGATTTCCCCGTCCCCATGAACCCGATAAGAGCGATAACAGGCGGTTCCTGTCGCCTGGCTGGATGCGCCAGTGCTTCCGCCAGGAGCCGACTGTCCGGTGTCTCCTCCAGAAACAGGCTGCCCGCGTGAACGGCCTGCGCCAGGAGCCACTCTTCACCGGACAACACGGTGCAGCCTATGGCAACTGCCTCCTGGAGCAGAGCGGAGGCGGGATAGGCAGCCTCGAACAGCACCAGATCGGAGTGCAGCCAGGTATTCTCGACAGCTGACACACCGGCCGGCAGGGTGGAGATCAGCAGTTGCACTCCCCGCAGACGTGATTGCAATGTCGACCACGGCTCCGCCCGGCAACCGAGTTGCGTGGCAGCCGCCTCGGCGCGACTGAAAGTACGGTTGATCAGGGTGACGGACGCTCCTACTGACAGCAGACCTCTGGTCGCAGCTCGCGCGGCGCCGCCGGCTCCCAGCACCAGGCATTCCTTACCGGCCGGATTGAAACCGCGCTCCCGCAAAGCCTGTATCACACCCGGTTTATCTGTGTTGAAGCCTTGCCACTGTTCCCGGTGACGGATGACGGTGTTCAGCGCGCCGCAGGCGATGGCGTCCGGATCGACTTCATCCACCAACTCGCACATGGCTACTTTAAACGGTGCCGTGACGTTCATCCCCTGCAGACCCAACCGCTGACAGAGGGCGAAAGCTTCGGCGGCGGAGTCGACCGCCAGACGGCTGTAAGCTGCCTTGAGGCCGACCGCCTGGAAGTAGGCGTTGAAGAGATCGGGGCTGCGGCTGTGCAGTATCGGTTTACCGCACACGGCAAAGCGGCGGAACTCAATCATCATCAGCCCTGCTTTCACATCTCATCGATAAGCGCTTCCAGTTCAGAGAATTCCAGGGGAACGATCACCGCGTCGCCGATCTCCCGCAGCAGGATGAAATCTATCCGGTTCCCCGCTTTCTTTTTATCCTTCCGCAGCGCCGTCAGCAGTTCACTGTAGTCGATCTGAAGCGCTGTCGGCATCTGCAGCCGTACGCAGAGGGACTCCAGCCGCTCCCGTGCCGCCGGTTCCAGCAAGCCCCGCGCTACCGAAATGCCGGCGGCGACATTCATCCCGACACAGACCGCCTCGCCGTGCGGCAGTCCGCAATTAGCCTCAATACCATGCGCGAAGGTATGACCGAAGTTGAGGATCTTGCGGAGACCCCGTTCCCGCTCGTCCTGATTGACCACCGCGGCCTTGATCTGGAGGGATTGATGGACCAGCTCTTCCAACACCTCGCGGTCACCGGCCAGGAGTTCCTCCGCACTCGCTTCCAGCGCGTCGAAGAGTTCGGGGCTGCGGATGGCTGCGTGCTTGATGATCTCTCCGAAACCGCAGCGGTAGTCCCGTTCCGGCAGGGTGCGCAGCATCCGCAGATCACAGATCACGAATTCCGGCTGGTTGAACACCCCCACCATGTTCTTCAAACCTTGGAAGTTAACACCGTTTTTACCGCCCAGACTGGCGTCAACCTGCGCCAACAGCGTCGTCGCGACAAAACCGAAAGGCACACCCCGCATGAAGGTGGAGGCGGCGAAACCGGCTACGTCGAGTACGATGCCGCCGCCGATACCGACGACGAAGGAGGAGCGGTCGAGATCACACGCCAGCATCTCCATGTAAACACCCTCAAGGGTGGCCAGCGTCTTGATCTCCTCACCCAGACCGATTTCGATCACCGACAGCGGTGGGAACCTATCCCCGTAGAGCCGTCGCACATTGGTATCGGTAATGATCACCGCATTGGTGTCAGGCAGGTACTGCTGCAGGTTCTGCAGCTCCTCTCCGAGCCGTATCCGGGAAGATCCGGTTTGACCTTTTATCACCAGTTCTCGCATACTCAATCCTTACTGCCACTGCAGGCCTGTTTGATCTCACCGGCAAAGGAATGAATAGCACGCAGATGCGAGTCGCGCGGCTCGTCGTTGTGGAAAAGCCGGCAGATGGCGCTGCCGATGATGATTCCCTCCACCGGTGGCAACTGATCGATCTGAGTGGGGGAGCTGATTCCGAAGCCCACCAGGAGCGGCAGGTCACTGAACTTCCTGATGCGCCGGATCAAACCGTCCAGCCCTTCACCGGCTTGTTGTGCCGTGCCGGTTACGCCGGTAACCGCGACGACATAGAGAAACCCTGACGCCGTCTCACATATCCGTTGCAGGCGTTCCTCGCCGGTCGTGGGGGCAACCAGGTTGATGAGATGCAGATCACGCCGGGCGGCTTCCGCGTGCAAACGGTCCGCTTCCTCCCACGGCAGATCCGGGACGATCAGCGCCTCGATTCCCCTCGCGGACGCTTCGGTGCAAAATGCCGCAGCTCCCCTGCGATGAATTATGTTGTAGTAGGTGGTCAGCACTATCGGTTTGCCGAATCCGTCTCTACGCAACTCACTCGCCAGTGTCAGGACCTGTGCCGGGGTTACTCCCTGAGCCAGGGCGCGCTGACAGGCCACCTGGAAGACTCTGCCGTCGGCCAGCGGATCGGCGTAGGGAATCCCCAGTTCCAGGATGTCAATCTGCGGTGTGAGGGCGTCGATCAGGTCGCGGGTGAAGCCCAGATCCGGATCGCCGGGGTAGACATGCGCCATGAAAGCGAGTTCCTGTCGGTTCCGGAGTTCAGCCAGGTGCTGTTCGAGACGGGTCACATTTGGCTCCGTTCAGGATGCTGCCGGTTGCGGTTCAGGTTGATCACTACTCCTCCGATCCGACTGCGGTGCCGGAGGTGATGGTGGCCAGATCTTTGTCGCCCCGGCCGGAGAGATTGATGATAACGATATCCTCAGGCTGGTAGCTGCTCCGTAGCACCCAGGCCACGGCATGGGCCGATTCCAGCGCGGGGATGATACCCTCCCTCCGGGAAAGCATCTCAAAAGCTGCCACCGCTTCGCGATCGGTTACACGCTCGTAGCTGGCCCTGCCGGTTTGCTGCAGATGGCTGTGCTGCGGACCGACGCCGGGATAGTCGAGCCCCGGCGCGATGCTGTGCGCTTCCCGGACCTGTCCGTCGTCGTCCTGCAGCAGGTAAGTGAGTGCACCCTGGAAGACACCTTCGGAACCGAGGGCCAGCGTGGCTCCGGTCCGGTCACCTTCACCACCCGCTTCCACCCCCACCAGCGCTACTTCCGGATCCTCCAGGAAAGCGGAGAAAATACCGATAGCGTTGGAGCCGCCACCCACACAGGCTACTACCTGGCTGGGGAGCCGTCCCGTTTCCTGCAGTACCTGGCGGCGCGCCTCCTCGCCGATAACGCGCTGGAAATCCCCGACCAGGGCGGGGTAGGGATGAGGACCGGCCACCGATCCCAGGAGGTAGTAGGTCGACTCGACATTCGTCGTCCAGTCGCGCAACGCATCGCTGATCGCGTCTTTGAGGGTGCCGCGACCGGGTAGACAGACGGCTGGTATCACCCGGGCGCCGCACAACTCCATGCGTTGCACATTCAGCCGCTGCCGCTCCATATCCTCGACACCCATGTAGATTTCAGTCTGCAGCTCGAACAGGGCGCCCGCCATCGCCACCGCGATGCCATGCTGGCCGGCCCCGGTTTCCGCTACGAGGCGCTGTTTGCCCATACGGCGAGCCAGCAGAGCCTGACCAAGCACATTGTTGGTTTTGTGCGCGCCACCGTGCAGCAGATCCTCCCGCTTGAGCAACACCTGGCAACCCAGATCCTTTGAGAGGTTTCGCGCGGGGTAGAGCGGCGTGGGGCGGCCGGCGTAGATCTCAAGATAGCGGTTGAGTTCGGTCTGAAAACCGGGATCTATGCTGGCCTGGCGATAGGCCTGATCCAGCTCCGCCAGGGCGGGCATCAGGGTCTCCGGCACGAACCGGCCCCCGAACCTGCCGAAGCGGGTGCGATCCCTGGCGCGGCGGATGAAGCTCATCACCTGAGCGTGATCCTTGCGCCCCGGTTCCACTTCGACACCGGAAGCGACATCAAATGCGAAAGGCCGGAAACGGACCAGCCCCAGATTGTCCGGATCCAGACCGCCGGCCAGGAAAATCTTACCCGGAATCCGCTCTACCAGCCGGCTGTTAAACCTCTGTCCGGTGCCGCCGTGACGCTGCGGATCGTAGCTGTCGAAGAGACGCCCGAACAGGCGATATTCCTCAACCTCCGGCGCCGTCGTCTGCACCCGGAAGGCTTTAACCACAGGGAGTTCGAATCCGGCGCAGTAGGCGGGATCCTCCTCGCCGTGGAATTGGAGCAGGTCCAGACCGGCGACAGCCGTCGTCTGGCGGACAGTCTCCGGATCCGCGTCGACAAACACACCCGCGCAGGCGACACTATTGGGGAGCTGGCGACTGATCTCGCCAGCCGCGGCCGGTGTCATGTAGCGGGGACTCGCTTCAACGAAATTGAATCCCAGCCAGTCGGCGCCGGCGTCGACAGCCTGCTGCGCGTCGGTCAGGTTGGTGATGCCGCAGATCTTGACTTTCGGAAGCGTCAGCAGTTCCAGGGCGCGGGCGATAGAGGGCGCTCGCATCAGAGCGGTGCCGATCAGGACAGCGTTGGTGCCGGCGGCCGCGATCTCCTCCCGGCAGGTATAGCCGGATTCCCCCACCACCAGCCGGTCGGGCGGTATGAGTTCACGCAGCTCCCGTGTGCGAGCCAGATCCACTTTGAAAGTAGCCAGGTCCCGGTTGTTGATGCCGATGATCTGCGCTCCACAGCCGACAGCCTGTTCAGCCTCCGCCGGTGTGCGGACTTCCACCAGGCAATCCAGACCCAGGGCGGCAGCCGCTGACAGGAATTCCCGCAGCTGCGCGGGGGAGAGCAGGGAAACGATCAGGAGAACGGCGTCGGCCCCTGCGGCTCGCGATTCAGCCAGCTGTGATTCATGAATGATGAAATCTTTGCGCAGTACGGGCAGGGCGGTGAGAGCCCGTACCCGGGTGAGATCCGCCAGGGAACCGCCGAAATAGCGCTCGTCGGTAAGTACGGAAATAGCCGCCGCGTAGCGCTCGTAGAGCCGGGTCACCTCGACCAGGTCGACCTCGCGCAGCTGCCCGGCGGAGGGTGAGCGCCGTTTGATCTCGGCGATCAGATTGTTGCGGCCCTTCAGATGTGCCGCCAGGCTGCGGCGGGAGGGAGTCAACTCACCGAAATCGCTATTGAGAGGCAATTCTCGTTTCTTGTTGGCGATGATCTCAGCTAAGATCATGACTGAGCCTCCGCAACTCCTCGAACTTACTCCAGGCCTGGCCGGAATCGATCGCAGCCGCTGCCGTGCTGATCCCTTCCGGCCAGTCGGCGACCTGGTCAGCCGCCAGCAGGCCGGCGGCGGCGTTGAGCAGTACGATGTCCCGGCGTGGTGAGCGTTCACCCTGCAGGACTTCCTGAAAAACCGCTGCGTTTTCGCTGCGGGTGCCGGTAGTCAGCTCGACGAGTCGGCAACCGGGCAATCCGCACTCCTCCGGGTGCAGCTCGAAAGTCTCCACTTTTCCCTCCCGCAGCCGGGAGATGCGATTGACACCGCAGAGGGTCAGTTCATCCAGCCCGTCGCCGTGTACAACCAGCGCGCTGGCTACTCCCCGGCGCTGGAGGGTAGCCGCGAACAGTTCCGTCAGTTCCGGAGCGTAGACGCCGATCACCTGGCTGGTCAAGCGGGCGGGGTTGAGCAGTGGACCGAGCAGGTTGAAGATGGTCCGGATGCCCAGTTCCCGTCTCACCGGGACCACAGCCTTGAAAGCGGGATGGTGGGCGGGAGCGAAGAGAAAACCGATTCCAGATCCCTCAATGCATTGCTCGACAGCCGTCGGTGACAGGTCGAGATTTACCCCCAGCTCCTCCAGCAGATCCGCGCTCCCGCAACTGGAGGAAACCGCGCGGTTGCCATGCTTGGCAATGTTCAGGTCGCAACCGGCCAGCACGAAAGCGGTGACGGTGGAGATGTTGAAGGTGCCGCTGCCGTCCCCGCCGGTTCCGCAGGTGTCCAACAGCCCGGTTACCTGGGGATTGATCTTGATCGCGGAGGCGGCGAGTACTTCCGCAAAGGCTGCCAGTTCCGTCACCGCGATACCTTTGTGATTAAGACTCACCAGGACGGCGCCGATCCCGGCCGGCTTCAAGCTACCGTCGATGATCGCTGAAATCAGTTCATGCGCTTCCAGATCCGACAGGTCGATTCCTCGGCTCAGTTTACTAAGCAGTGCCGGCAGGTCCATCTAGCTTCTCCAGTATGTTGCGGATGATCCGGCTACCGTATGTCGTCAACAGTGATTCCGGATGAAATTGCAGTCCATAGAGTGGCAGCTCACGATCGGCAACCGCCATCGGCATCTCCTCCACCCAGGCGGTCACCTCCAGGCGGGAGGGGATCTCGGCGCCGTAGAGCGAGTGGTAACGCCCGGCCGCAAAGGGATTGGGAATACCCTTCCACAGTGGATCGCCGTTGTGAGTGACGGTGGAACTCTTCCCGTGCAGGGGAGGCGTATAACTGCTGATCCTGCCGCCGCAGGCTTCAATCAGACACTGATGCCCTAGACAGATCCCCAGGATGGGGTATTCGCGCTGGTAGTTTTGTATGAGTGAAACACAGATACCGGCCTCCTGGGGAGTGGAAGGGCCGGGGGAGAGGACGATCAATCCCGGCTGGAATTCGCTAAGGACGGCGGCCAGCCTTGCCAGGGAAAGATCGTTGCGGTAGACCAGCACTTCGGAACCCAGCACGGCGAATTCCTCCACCAGATTATAGGTGAAGGAGTCGAAATTGTCGATGAACAGAACTCTCATTCCGCTACTCCCAGAGCTTCCAGACAGGCTTGCGCCTTGCGCCGGGTTTCATCCGCCTCCCGCTGGGGATCGGAATCGTAGACAATGCCGGCGCCGCTCCTGACCTCAGCCTGGTTCTCCGCCATCTCGATGGCCCGGATGATGATGCAGGAATCGAAGTCGCCGGCAGGAGTCAGGTAACACAAGGCGCCTCCGTAAGCGCCGCGGCTGTCACCTTCATAACGGCGGAGCAGTTCCATCGCTTTAATCTTGGGCGCACCGGTGAGGGTTCCCATGTTCATGGTCGCCCGGTAGGCGTGCAGGGCGTCCAGTTCCGGTCGCAGTTGTCCCTCCACGCAGGATACGATATGCTGGACATGCGAGTACTTCTCCACCTGCAGCAGGCTGGGGGTCACCCGGGTGCCGGGTCGGGAGATCCGGGCGATGTCATTGCGGGCCAGGTCCACCAGCATACAGTGTTCGGCCAGCTCCTTTTTATCGCGGAGGAGTTCCAACTCCAGACGGGAATCCTCCTCGGCATTCGCTCCGCGGGGCAGCGTCCCGGCGATCGGTTTAACCATGACCGTGGGCTGGGAACCGCTACGGACCTGGACGCTGGTTTCCGGGCTGGAGCCGAGCAAGGTATGGGAGTCGTTCTCAAAAAAGAACATGTAGGGGCCGGGGCTGATCTCTTTCAACCTGGCATAGATTTCCAGCGGCTTTGCGTCGATGTCGACCTGGAAAGTGCGTGAGAGAACGCATTGAAAGATGTCACCGCAACCGATGTGCGCTTTGAGTTTCCTGACCTGTTCCCCGTAGTCATCATCGCTGATCGAGCAGCGGAGAGGACCGGCCGCGGGTGCCGGCGGCAGCGGGTAGACACCGGTCTCCCGCCAGGCCTGTTCGTAGGTCCGGATCGTCTCCTGGCAGCGGTAGTAATCTTCTTCACCGGTCGTCGGAAACACCGGCAGGTTCGCCAGCAGGTAGCTCTTCTGTTGCACATGATCGATCACGAACAGTTCGTTGGCGAAGTAGAACTCGAGATCCGGAACCCGCTTCCGCACCAGCTCCGGCAGCGGCTCGAAGTTATCGATGGCGTCATAGCTTATCGTACCGAAGAGCCCGCCCCAGGGAATCTGTAACGGCACGGTCGGCTTCAGTTTAAAAGCCAGCACCCGCAGAACATCGAAGATCCCCGATTCGAGCAACCTGCTTTCCTCGTCCTGAGTCCTGCTGGCGGAGCGCAGCTGTCCGCGCAGGCTGTTCTCGGTGATGATCAGATCGTCGGCGAAAGGGAAGTCTTCAGCCAGGTTGGCGATATATCCGGTACCGGTCCTGTTTAAGGCGGTTATTTCGAATTGATTATCCTGAGCCCAGATTTTCAAACAGGGATTGACACATCCGGTACTCAGGTTTCCGCTCCGGGCGAGGGTATCCGCCGATTCCAGGAGGAACGAGTGCGGCTCTCGATGCAGTCGGTCAAACAGTGCCAGCGGGTCGACTACACCGTCCAGCACTTTGTAAACCGGTTCAAAGGTTCCCGGTTGCAGTTTCATGGCAGGATTTTACCCTCCACACTGGCCAGACCGCGCAGTTGATTCATCAGGGTGGTCAATTGCTCGAAGAAGAGCGATTGCCGCCCGTCGGAGAGCGCCTGTACTGGATCGGGGTGGGCTTCCACGATGATGCCGTCGGCACCGCTCACCAGTGCCGCTTTCGCCAGCGGCATGACGTATTCACGGTACCCTGCCGCGTGCGAGGGATCGACTATGAGTGGCAGGTGCGTCTTCTGTTTCAGGACCGGGACCGCCGTGAGGTCCAGCGTGTTGCGATATGCGGTCTCGAAAGTCCTGATGCCCCGTTCGCATAAAATGACATTCCGGTTGCCCTTGTCCAGTACATATTCCGCGCTCATCAACAGCTCCTCGATGGTGGCAGACATGCCCCTTTTCAGCAGTACCGGCGTGTCGGTAGCTCCCACCGCTTCCAGCAGCCTGATGTTCTGCATGTTGCGGGCGCCGATCTGTAAAATTTGGGCGTATTGCGCTACTACCTCCACCTCGTCGGCGGTCATCACCTCCGTGACGACATTCAGATTGTACTGCCGGTGGGCGGCGGCGAGTATTTTCAGGCCATCCACCCCCATCCCCTGGAACGCATATGGGGATGATCGGGGTTTGAAGGCACCGCCCCGCAGGAACCTTATTCCCTGACTGCTGAGAAATTCCGCCGTTGTCATGATCTGTTCTTCGCTCTCCACCGAACAGGGGCCGGCGATCACGGTGAAATTGGGTGTGCCGACAGCCTGTTCACCCACCTTCAGAACCGTTTCCGTCGGATTGAGTTCACGGCTGGCGAGTTTATAAGGAGTCAGAATCGGCAGGACTTCCTCAACAAAGGGGAAATTGTCCAGCTGAAGTCCGGCCAGCTTCCGCTCGTCACCCAGCGCTCCCAGCACCACCTTCTCCGTACCAGGCATATGCAGCGGTTTCAATCCCTGTGCTTTGATCAGCTCCAGTACGCCGTCGATCTGTTCGCGGGTGGCCTCTTTCTTCAGGACGATAATCATGATGTTTCCTCTAATGCTTTGACGATAAGCTGACAGGCTGACTTACCAGCCGCCTCAATTCGAAATAGTCGTTTAGAAAGTTTAGTGCATAATATGCATGTTACCTACCATTCTCAAAAGCGAACGAAAGGAGCTCGCCGGCGCCGGTGCTTTCTGCTTCAATCCACTGCGAGACGCTCTTCGAAGTTCGCACTGCTCCCGTGATAATGAAGAATACCGGGTCTCGGTTGCTGCCCGGTGTAGTCTGACCGGACTACTCAGTCTCGTCAACGGAGATACCTTCAGTCTGCTGTCTGAAATAGCTTTCCACCTCCCCCATAGACTGCATGAACGCTGAACGTTCATCGCTGTCCACCAGGCGATGGAGACGTCCCAGCTCCTGAGACAGGGTCTGGAAGAGTTCCTCATAAGCAGACAGGCGTTGGATGTCGAAGTAAAGCTCCATATTGTCACCGGCAACCTCCAGTGTAGTGTTTACCTGTCTGGCGAAGGTGGAACTGGCGACTTTCATTAAACTTTCGAAACTCTCTCCGGAAACAGTGAGCACCCTTGCAAAAAGCAGGTTAAGAGTGTGGCTGAAGCCAAGCGTCAGAGTCATCAGGCGGTCGTGCTGTTCGGGTGACAGGGTCATCAGATTGGCTGCCGTCTCGGCGAACAGAGAGGTGGCGAGAGCGTCAGCCTCTGGTTGACCGCAGGGACAGAGGATTATATTGCGGCCGTGGAGCGTAGTGATGCCGGAACCGAAGAGGGGATGAATACTGGTTACCAGCAATCCCTGATTGGCAGCTTGCTGCAGGATCGGCATTACCTCTTTTTTTAGACTACAGATATCGAAGACCACGCCGGTGGGTTGTGCCATCAGCACGTCGGTCAGGACATGGGGCGCTGTTCGCAGCGGTACCGAAACGACGACGACCTGACTGCCGACAACTCCTGCCTCCAGTTTAGCGACGCGCGGAAAAGCGCAAGCGCCCGGTTGAGGATCGAAGACCTGGACGCTATGACCCTGGTTGTGCAGAAAGCTACACATCCAGCTGCCCATTTTACCCAGACCACCGACTACCAGCACTCGCAGCCGGTTACCGGGCCGTCGCTGTTCGAGCAGGTTACTCTGGGCTTCCAGAGACTTGCCGATCAGGAAATTAGCCAGGTCTATTCCCCAGCGCGCCTCAATTCCCTGTTCGTGACAAAAAGCGGCGAAACGCTCGATCACCTGCTGCTCCACTGTGAAATCGCGCAACGGTTGTTTCAACTGTACTTTACGGAGCAGAATCTGCTGGGCCAGCTCCTGACGCCGTGAAAGCAGAGTGGCGAACTTCCGATCCACTGCCTGGATCTCCTGACGCAGCTGGTTAAGGGTTTCATCCCCACTGTTGCTCAGTGTGCTTTCCGATGTTGATTTCATCTCATTTCCCGCTTCGTGGAATCGCTGTTATCCGTATCGACGACTTATGTGATAGAGTTTGCCGGCCGACAGAAGTGCATTTTTGTGCGACATCTACAACTACACCACAGGAACTGTAGTCTGGTATAACTATTTTCGTCATTCCGTATCACCATCTTTCAGCGTATGGAACTTTGACAATCATGGGGAGCACTTCATTCTGGAATCGGCATAACTCAGGCTGCTACAGTGCCACCAGGAAATGATGCTGTTGTCTGAAACTGATACTGTTCAGATTCTAACAAGTTACATTCAATCAGTATCGTAAAACACGACGAAATCTATCGATACGTGACGTAGGCGCAAATATTCCCAAGGTATGATTCTTGCGCTAATCAGTACGTTAATTGTGCGAATTCTATCGACAACCGATTCAATTAATCACATCTATAGCAACAGACGCAGCAAAACCAAAGGGATTTCCATGAAAAACATCGTTAGAAGCATTTTATGCCTGACTGTGGCGTTGGGGTTGCTGACAGTCATGTCGGCAACATCTCCGACCGCCAATGCCGACGATCTCAATGAAAAGTACATCCAACTGAAACGCTCCCACCAGCCGATTCCGGAGTGGATGCAAGATCAGCTCTTCCCGGCCCGTAAAGCACCCGCTAATTACGTGGATGAAGGTGGAGTAGGGCCGCTGGACGCAACAGTGCTCGATCCCAACATCGCGTATCACTATCACAGCGGCTACACCTGCCACGATGTTGACAACATCGACACCTATCATTGTCTCGAGTATCCCTATTGCATCTGCACTAATATCTATCCCAATGACGCCCATCCACCGGAAGATCCTGAGGACTGGTGGCGCTATCCTGCCTTCGGTGATATGTGGTGTTCAAATTACTCACTGAGTTCAGGCGATGACTGGTTCACCTTCACCTTCGACTGCCCCGGGACTGTTTATTTCAGCACCTGCTATGATCCAGGTAACGGTGTGAATATGAATGACTTCGACACCACGATCATGCTGGTCAGTGAGGACCTGGACATTCTCATCCTCAATGATGACGAGTACTATTGCGCTGTTGAGCCGATTAATGATTACAATTCCACCATTCAGGCAGATCTGCCGGCGGGTACCTACTACGCAACTATTGGTGGTTATTACGTTAACTGCGGCAATTACGAAGCCGAGTTCATCTTCACCTACGATTGCGGCGGAACCGAGGTTGAACCATCCATCTTCAACCTGGCGCAGAACTACCCCAATCCGTTCAACCCGACCACTACCATCGAGTTCAGCCTGGCGGAACCGGGTGTAACCGACTTGTCGGTTTACAACCTCAGCGGAGACAAAGTGGTCACCCTGCTTGACCATGAAATGGGCCAGGGATCCCATGAAGTGCAGTTTAACGCGGGCAGCTATCCGAGTGGTGTGTACTTCTACACTCTGAAAGCTGGTGATTACCTTGCAACCCGCAAAATGATTCTGATCAAGTAATCAGATAGCTTGCTTAGCAACTTGTGAAAGGGCGCCAGAAGGGCGCCCTTTTTTCTATGGTGCGACCCAGAACGCCGTAATACCGACTTGCTTGGAGTAGAGATCCTGCCTATTTTCCGGTGGATCCACTTGGCCATCGATACAAAACCTGGAAGGAAGAATGCTTAGAGTTCACAATCTGTTGAAGCAATCTCGCGTTTATCTGCTGTTGTTCACTATCCTGCTGGTCGCAGACACAACGGCGGAAGATGTGGTGGTGAAGCTTCCCGGTCCGAACCTCAGCAGCGGTGTTTCCTTGGAGGAATGTCTGGCGCAGCGGCGTTCCGTCAGGAGTTACTCTTCTGAACCGCTGACCCTGACGGAGGTCTCCCAACTGTTGTGGGCGGCTCAGGGGATCACCAGGGAGTGGGGTGGGCGTACCGCACCCTCGGCCGGCGGTCTTTACCCGTTGGAGATCTACCTCATAGTCGGAAATGTGGAGAATCTACCGGCCGGCATCTATCATTATGCCCCACAGGAGCAGGAGTTGACCGGGTTGACCACCGGCGATCTGCGGACCGACCTGGCCGAGGCGTCGCTGGGACAGCGGGCTATCAGCACTGGCGCGATCGATATCATAATTACGGCTATCTACGAGCGCACAACAGGGAAGTATGGCGAACGCGGTATTCAGTATGTCCACCAGGAGAGCGGCCACGCCGCTCAGAACATCTGCCTGCAGGCTGTCGCGCTTGACCTCGGCACCGTTACCATGGGGGCGTTCCGCGAGGAGGAGGTAGCCCGGCTGCTGCAACTGCCGCCGGAAGCAACAGCGCTCTATATCCTGCCGGTGGGGAGACTCCCCTAGCAAGCCTGCCGGGATCGGTCCAGCTTATACAATCGAACAGGCGATTGATGTCTCCATCAAAAGCCCTGCCTTCTCGCAGCATGGAGAGCGGGTACCGAAAACGCCTGCTGATATCGGGCGCATATTCCTTGCAGCATTGGCGATCATGTGTTAGATAGTTCTGCCTTTGACCCAATTTCACGGTTGTGATACACAAGTGAGTGAAACCATGTCGACAGCAACATACGATCTCGTCATTCTCGGCTGCGGACCGGCTGGGGAAAAGGCCGCACTGGCCGGCAGAAAGCTGGGTAAAAGCGTGGCGCTGGTGGAACCGCATTTCATCGGTGGACTCTGCGCCCATACCGGCACAGTCCCGACCAAGTCCTTTCGGGAGGCGGTGGTCCAGCTAACCAACTTCCGTGAACGTTACATGGAGTTCGGCGTGTTGGATCGACCAACCATGGATGACCTTAAACTGCGGGTTGACTGGGTGCGCAGCAAAAAAGTGGAAGCGATCAGCAAGCGGTTGTCGCGACGGGGTGTGGATCTGATTCCCGGCTGGGGACGGTTTCACACGGCGCAGCAGGTTGGCGTCTATGATGATGACGGAAAGCTGTTGAAAAGCATCGACGGAACCAGCTTCGTCATCGCGACCGGTACCGTGCCCTACCTGCGGGAAGGTATAGAGTTCGACGGACAGCGTATATTTCACACCGACAATGTACTCGCGATACCGGAGGTTCCCAAGACGCTGGCGGTGGTGGGGGGCGGCATCATCGGTACCGAACTGGCTTCCATGTTTTCCGTCATCGGCACCCAGGTTTCTCTGATCGAGAAACGGGAGACCTTTCTACCCTTTCTGAATCCCTCGCTGCATGAGAAGCTGCAAAACCACTTCACCGAGCGGCAGATGCGGTTCTACCTGGAAGATGAGGTTATGCACGCGGCGGTGAACGGGGAAGAGCAGGTCGAAATCTAACTTAAATCCGGCAAGCGTCTCCAGACGGAGATGGTGCTCTTCTGCGAGTATCGCCGGGTGGCGAGCGAAAAACTCAATCTGGATGGAATCGGAATTGCCGTCAATAAACGCGGTGTGATCCAAGTGGACGGGGATTACCGGACCAGCAGCGACAACATCTTCGCTGCCGGCGATGTGATCGGCTCCCCGGCGCTCGCTTCGACCTCGTTCGAACAGGGGCGGATCGCCGGTAACATAGCTTGCGGCAACCGGGCGAGTTGGCTGATGGAGAGTCATCCGGTCGGAATCTATACGATTCCGGAGATCTCCTACATCGGGGCGACCGAACTGGATCTGCAGGAGCAGGGGATCCAGTATGTTAAAGGCACGTCCCTTTACCGGGAATCGGCGCGCGGCGCCATCCTGGGAACTCTGGAGGGAGTGGCGGAGATGCTGGTGGATGTGGAAAGCGGTAAACTGCTCGGGGTCCATATTCTGGGGGATCAGGCTTCGGAACTGGTTCACGTGGCACAAACCGTGATGCATTTCGGCGGCACCTACAAATACTTCATCGAGAGCGTTTTCAATTATCCCACCCTCGCGGAAATGCTCAAGTACGCCGCCATTGCCGTCCGGGATCGCATGCCGGCGGCTAACTCTCTATAAAACAACAAAACATGGGGTCGGACCAAATTAAGTTGATGTTATCTAAAGAATAACACCGGAAATCGCCTAAAAACTTTCCTATTTATCTGAATTACATAGAATTAACTATTCGTACGGCAAAATGTCCTCTTTGAGCATCCAAGCGCTATCAGTGGCAATTTCTCGGAAATTCCGGCGGTAGAAAGTTCCCTCCAACAGAGCCTTGGTCTGTTGGACGTGCTCTTTGCTACCGTACGCAATTGACTCAGTCCAACCAGGTTCACGTTTATGGTTTCCAGCCTCCAAGACTTCAGCTATCCACTGGCTGCGGACAATTCTCAACGTTCTTTCTAACGGGCAACTGAGCAGATCCCGCAACCTATCGCGTGCGAGAATCCTTCGCCCGTTGGAAAGCTGTTGCAGTTCAACGTATCCACTGTGCGCCCACTCAGCGGGATGCCGCACCACACTTGCACGAACCATATTCAGATCAATGTAAATCAGGCATTTCATCAAGTGCGACTCGCCCGCGATGGAAGTGGCATGATATCTATCTTCCCAGAACGCACCCTTCCGGTTGTGACGTCGATTGTAGTCTTGTGCGGTTTGACTGGCGACTAGTTGCATCGATCCTGAAATCGCCCCCGGCTCTTCATCCATGACCAACAAGTGGATGTGATTAGAGGTGACAATGTAATTCAGTACTTGCAGGCTGAAGCGCTCTCGCGCTAAACTCAACCAGTTGATCCAATTCTGCCGATCCCTTTCGAATCCAAGCAAGGGTTCTTTGTCATGGCAGCGATGTGTGATGTGCCATATTTGACCTGGAATATAGTTGCGATACGCACGTGGCAATTGAGATCTCCTTTCTTGGAATTGTCTAGTCAGTATTTCTGACTCGATTGCTCTAAATGATCATGTGGCCGTTGCGACACATGATCCGACTATTATGATGCCATAGATCGTCTTAGGTTCATTTCTGACGATTTATACCGATTCTCATAAAGAATTTCGCATAGAACTCATTGAAAAAGCTGTTT
>CAZFEC010000049.1:0-21076 GCA_964517435.1 uncultured Bacteroidia bacterium
GTGCCAGCGTACTCGCCCTGATCCCTGTACTTCAGGAAGGCTTCCGCAGGTGCCAGCGGTATCATCGAACTTGGAGAAACGCTGTTGGCGGCGCCATCGGCACTGCCTGCCAGCAGGAATTCCATCTCTTCCGCGATAGGGGTGCCGGGGATGCCGTCAACCCAGCTGTAGAGCATGTTGTCGGTAGTATGTTCCGCGTGCAGCACCTCGCTGAAGAAGGGGGTATCACCAATGTCTTCGCCCAGGTATTGGCTGGAGAGTAGTAATGCACCGCCGTTCTCGAGGTACCCGGTCAGGGCAGCTTGATCCCAATCATTCAGGGTGTTCTCACTGGTTCCCGTGATCCAGAAGACGGCTTCATACTGATCAAGCTCACTCTGTTCTATTGAATCACTACCAGCCTGAACATCAACATAGAGATCGAGATCTTGAAAGCTGTTGATCACCCATTCCGCTTCATTTTCTCCGCCGTCATCATCCACAACCAGCCAATAAGGATGTCCCAGACCAAGCGAGAACTCAAAGGTTTGAGGTTCCGCAAGGCTGTCGGCGAATACGGCGAGGGTGAAATCCGTTATATGTGGTTCCAATTCAGGGTCCACAAAGAATTCCACTGGGGAGGAGGTTCCACTGCCACCACTCGGGATATCAGGAAAAGCACAGTAGGGATTTGTGATATCGACGTCGAGATCGTCGCTGAACAGCTCAGCATGAACGTTAAAGGCATCAGCAAAGTAGGGATGGTTTTCAAGTGTAAAAATGAGTTCGCAAGTCTCGCCTGGATCTGGATGGGCGTTCCCGTTGCCATCATCTGAAAGCTCGTAGACGAGATTCACGAAGCGAGGGATTGGAGATTGGCAGTATTGCCCCACGAGGATTTCTACATCGTAGATATCGAATCCGGGATCTGTGAATTGAACCACCATATGTTGGTCGATGAATACTGTCCAGGGGATGATCCCGGTGTCGTGGTATTCATGGAAAACGTCATTACCTGCAAGCAGAACCGTAACCGTTTCGATGCCACAATCCGACATCCATCCCAGCAGATAATCCGCGGTGTCATAATCGTCAGTGTCGATCATCAGGATTTTAAAGTTGAGACTCCCCCCCCAGAGGTCCTGAAACTGCTGTAGTTCGGAACCATCCGAACAACAGGGTGGTCACCAGGTAGCGAAAAAATAGATGATAATGCACTGTCCTTCGTAATCGAAGAGCGAGTGCCATTCGCCATATACATCTTCCAGAGTGAAATCGGTCGTTACCGTGTCGCCCACCGCATACTGCGCTTTTGCTCCGCACGTGAGGAGCAACAGGCAAAGCAGTGTCAAAACAATGGGATTTCTCATGGATCTGTCCCCTGCTGTTTCACTTTGGTCGGCTCTTCGAAGATAGTGAGAGCTGCGGAGGAAGGCAAACTGGAATAATACCGGAGAACCGTCGGTTAATGCCGGTATTCAAAACAAATGTCCGTTTCCGGAAAGACGGAATCTCCCGAACCGCAAAAACGTCATTCCCCTTTTCCAAAAAGTCATTCCCGCGCAGGCGGGAATCCATTGTCTTCAACATTCGCGGCGACATAAACCAGTTGATGCATACTATAACATGGTGATTCAATCAACTTGTGTTTCCAGACCTGCCTGATTAAATCGCTGCTTGCACCTGTATTTGTTTCCTTTGTTAACCATTGATGGTTGCACATGGGATTCTCATGATTTGACTGCTTCTGGATTCCCGCCTACGCGGGAATGACGTTTGTAGTAAGTATAGTGATATATAGTTCTTCCAGGATCGTAAAGGACATTTAATGCTGAAGCGTTGCCCACGCAATGAAGCGAGCAACAATTTATGCAATCGCGTGTGATCAGGAAGCTGTCTTCGAGAGATTGGAGTAGAAGCTATATAAAAAAGGGGGCGCCTTAACGCCCCCTCTTCAAGTCTATCAAATTCGGCAGTGAGCCCAGGCTCACTCCGTTCCGGATCCGCGTTACGGACAGTTCGACTTAACCCGGTAGAACCAGCGGCCTTCGTCCAGGTCGGTCCAGGTTTCCACATTGTCGGGAGTGTTAGGCAGCATACCGAGCAGTTCGAACCCGTCAAAGGGCTCAGCAGACTTCTCGATGATATGTTCAACACCGCTGCCACCGCTGATGTAGAGCGTAGCGAAGGCCATCGTCTCCAGGATGGTGTAGCTGATACTGACGGTAGGTGCATCGCAGGGATCGCTGACTGTGATCTCTCCGTGAAGTACCTGTGGGTCGACGAGTTCATTGGCGTCCATCGCGACCTCGAACGTGGCGACTTGCGGCGCCGCGCCACCATCGACCATGAAAATGACGGTGTTGTCGGAGGTGCCCGAAGCACCGGCCGGGATGCTGGGGAAGGTCAAGCCGCCGCTGAGGATGGTGATGTCGGGATCGGCGCTGGTAACCGTGCCGGTGACGCCGGTGGCGTTCGGACAGCTGCTGTTATTGGAGACCGTGAGGGTCATCTCGCAGATCTCGCCCGGATTGGGGAAACCGTCACCGTTCTCATCCAACACGATATCGTTGGTGAGATCCTCGAAGGTGGGATACTCACAGCTGCCGCCGTATTGCTCGGCCAGGTTGCACCAAGTGTTATAGTAGCCGGTGTTGAAGCCGCTGGCGGTATAGCGAACGATGAAATCGCTGTCCAGGAAGACATTGTAGGGTACGTAGCCGTTACCGTACTGCCAGTAGGCACCACCGCCGTTAAGCAGAGCGGTGACGGTGGTTACGCCGTGGCTGTTCAACCAGCTCAGTACCTGGCTGGCGCTGTTCGATTCGGCGCAGATCATCAGGGTTTTAACATTGTAGTCACCGTAAGTGTCATGGTAAGTCTGCATATACGGAGCCTCCGTATTGCAGGACGGTCAAGACAATGTGAAGAAATTCATCATGACGCACATCCCCTGATAATCGAACAGGGAATGCTGTTGGCCATACACATCGTAGAGTGTGAAATTGGTGGTAACCTGCTGCCCCACCTGGTAGACCGCTTCAGCCGTTCCGGCAAAGCATAGTAAGCCTATGAAGGCTATAATTGTAGCACAACGCTGCATTGAAAACTCCGGGTTTGTATGATTAATGATTCGGCACTTTACTGCTTAGAATTTACTGAACATTCGGATAAGTCACAACACTATTTCAGTAAATGAACAAATATGTGATAGAGTCAAATGTGAAACGAGAGAAGATAGAATAAGATCTCACTTGAGATAACACACCTTCCGCACTTCCCGCTCTTCACCTGATCGTAACTCCAGCAGGTAAACGCCCGCCGCCCGTGTTCCGGGCCGCCATTCGAACCGGTGCTCGCCGCGCACCAGGCCGCCGCGGTGAAGTTCCTCCACCAGCCTGCCGCCGATATCCAGTACTGACAGGATCACCTCCCCCGCCGCCGGCAGGCGCAGTTCAACGGTCAGCGCCGGATTGAAGGGATTGGGAAAGCTGGTCAGCAGCGAGGTGGTGACTGGCGCGGAATCCGGCGTCACCTGTGGTGTTTCGCCTCCTGTTGCAGTATGGAGGATAATGCCGGCGTCACCAACGGCCCAGCCCTGCTGGGTGTCCACGAAGGACGTGCTCTTGAAGTTGCCCCACAGGTCTGTCTCCTGCGGCCACCAGATGAAACCGCCGTCGGTGGTGTTCAGAATGGTGTTGGCGTAGCCGACCGCCCAGCCGGTTTGTTCATCAACGAAGCAGACCTCTTTCAGGACCACGCCGGTACCGGAAGCCTGTTGCGACCAGGTGGCACCGCCGTCAGCTGTGAAGAGAATCATACCGTTATCGCCCACGACCCATCCGGTGGTGTCATTCACGAAATCGACACCCCGCAGACCGGCATAGGTACCGGAACTCTGTGCCACCCAGGTTTCGCCCCCGTCGACAGTGCGACGGATGGTTCCGCCAGAGCCTACCGCCCAACCGGTGGAGTCGTTCACGAAGCAGAGACAACGCAGGATTGCCCCGGTGCCGGATGTCTGACTACTCCAGCTGTTGCCGCCGTCTACCGTGTGTATTATGACCCCCTGATATCCTACTCCCCAACCGGTTTGCGGATCGGTGAAATAGATGCTCTTCAGATTCCGTGGCGTGCCGGAGGTCTGGGTGATCCACGTTTGTCCGCCGTCGCTGGTTGCACGAATCGTGCCGAAAAATCCCACCGTCCAGACGCTGTCGGGAGTAGCGGCGAAAACGGCGCGGAGATGAGACCCGGTACCGGAAGTCTGCGCGCTCCAGGTGGCGCCACCGTTGGCAGTATGTACGATGGTTCCGAAATCACCGACCGCCCAGCCGGTATCCGGATCCGTGAAGTGCACACAGCGGAGGCTGGAGGAGGTGCTGGAAGACTGCTGGGACCAGCCGGTCTGCCCGCAGGCCGTCGCACCGGTAGTCAGTATCAGAAACAGCGCGATCCGTAACTTGTTCATCGCCATCCTCCGTCGTACATCAGATTGGAATTCGTGAAAGGAATCGTTGAAACAGCCCGTATCGCAGATACGCGCAACGCAAATACGCATCAATTGTATCACACTTCCCTGATCGCGTCGTACTCGCAGCTGTCGAAGCAGTTGCCGCAGGCGTAGCAGGCGCTCTGTTCGATCCTGGCCTTGAACAGCTGGTGCGAAATGGCGTCGTCGGGACAGGCAATGATGCAGTTTCCGCAGAGGCTGCACTTTGCCTGATCGATGACCGGCTCGGTGAAGCCCTCCGGTTCGGTCCGCGACACCGCTTCGAATTCGCAGACGTCATGGCAGTCGTTGCAGTGAGTACAGGCCTCCTGGTCGATCGCGTCCGCTTTAGCGGTGCTGATGGAGTCGCTCGCTTCGTCCCGGCAGACGAAGTAGCATTCTCCGCAGCGCTGGCATAATTCCGTGTCGATCTGCGCCCTGCCGTTATTCTGATTGATCGTGATTGCATCGTAACCCGCTTCATGACAGGCCGTGATACAGGGCGCGCCGCAACTGTGAGTCGGATGCGAATAAATGCAGCTTCCCCGCACATGGTAATAATCCACCAGCCAGGGAATGGCATTGCCGGTTTCCGCGCAGGCTTCGATGCACTCGCCGCAACCGATGCAGTTCTGCTGCACAATCTCGTAGTGGTACGGCGTGACCGTGATCGCCTCATCCTCGCAGACGGCTACACACTCGCTGCAGCAGGCGCAGTTTTCCGGGTCGATCGTGTAGGTCGATCGTTGCGCCAGGCGGATGGCGTCGTAGCCGGCGGTCTGGCAGGCGAGCCGGCAGTCATCACACCCGATGCATTTCCCGGCATCGATCTCATAGCCGAAGAGACCCAGGTTCCACTTTTCGCAGGCCGCCAGCAGGCCCAGGACGGTTCCGCAGGCCGCCAGGCGGCCGCTCTTTTGCAGGAATGTCCGCCGATCGCAGACCGGATCGCGCCGGTTGACATCCAGCGGTTCCATGGTTCGTTTATTGCTCAGATCAGTCATCACCAACTCGTTAAAAAGTCCAACGGAGCTCAGCTCTGGCCAGCGTGGCGACCGTCTCCAGCGGCCTCGTGTCCACCCAGCAGTAGAAAAGGTGCAGCTGCATCCGCTTGTACAGCGAGAGCTTGAAGTGCAGATCCAGCTCACGGGCGTGCTCATGATCCAGCTGCAGCAGGCCGCTGAGGTGCAGCATCGGCTTCAGCGGCAGCTCGTGGCACCTGTATCTGACCCCCAGCTGCACCAGCGGCATGTCACCGGTATTCAGGCGCAGCAGTTCGCCGGCGAACAGGTTGCTGAAGGCGGCCCGGAAACGCGCCCTCTCGTCGAGCGGCGCGGTCCCGAAGTAGTTGAAATCGAAGGTGGTCATCCCGCAGTTCGGCCAGAAGAAATCCCGGTAGAGCTGCACCCGGTAGGCGAGGAGTTGCTCCTCCGGCGCCAGCTGATAGAGCAGCTCCGTCTGCAGCTCCAGCGCCGCCGGGAGCTTGAGCGTCAACAGAGGGCCGAAGTAGTAGCGCTCCGCGGCGAAACCGCTCCCGAACTCACTCATGAAGATGAAGCCGGCGTTATTAACGGTTCTTTCGATGAGGGAAGCCTCGGTTGCCTCCGCTTCGAACTCGCCGAACTCATCCAGGTCGCTGAAATTCGCGTCGCTGAATTCGTCACCAAACTCATCGCCAAACTCGCCGCCGAAATCTTCCGTCGTCCCGGCATCTTCAGAACCTGTCTCAAATCCCACCACCTCCGGCGGCGAATAGCCGGGCTGCCAGCTTATCGCGGCGGCTACGAAACCGGTCTCGAAGGGCACATATGCCTGTTCACTCGGCCACTGCCCGGCATAGAGGTGATAGAGATGCCGATTGGCGCAGAAACGCCCCATGCGGCCGAACCGGGTGGAGCCGGTTCCGCTCTTCAGATTCAGCTCAAACCAGGGTAACGGTTTCTGCAGGCCGGCGCCGACTATGCGCTCATCCAGCAACAGGGAATTGGCGAAGCGCATGCTCTGCAGGCCGAGGGTCAGGTTGCCGGGGGCCAGTTCCCGCGTGTAGAACAGCTCCCGCAGGCCGAGCCGCTTCTTGATGGAAGCCCTGCCAGTGACGCCCGGGTTGAAGGACTTCCACCAGAATTTCAACGCTGGCTCCAGCAGCAGGCGGTTTCGGCCCAGACTGGTCTCCAGCCCCAGAAACAGATGGTTGTTGATGAAACTGTACTCGCCGTCCGAACTCCCCTCCAGACGTCCGGCGCTCGAATTCAGCTCCGCCGCCCATTCCAGCGGAAAGCCGGAGATCAACGGCTTGTAGCAGGAGCCCATTTTGCTGCGGCATTCGGAGGCGGTCGCCAGCGAATTGAGCAGAAACAGCAGGAGCAGCAGGATCACTCTTCTCATGAGCGCGTGTTCTCGGGTTCGTTGCCGGCGGGGCCGGGCACGGAAGTCGTCACTCCGTTCCGGCGGCAGGATTCCAGGCAATCACCGCAGAGAATGCACTCCTGTTCGTCGATGACGCAGTTCTCATCGATCGCCAGCGAGAGGCACTTGTTCCGGCAGAGCGTACAGGCGTTACAGAAGGCGGTCTTCTGCAGGCGGAAGGCGCCGGGGATCCTGGATATCCAGCCCAGGACCAGCCCGATGGGACAGAAACCGCGGCAGAAGGGCCGGTAGATGAGCAGCGAGGAGAGCAGCAGGATAAACAGGAGCACCCAGCCGAGCGGGCGGGGCGAGAGCAGGTTGAAACCCACCTTGAAGGGATCGTAGTGGATGAAGATGTTGGTTCTGGTGACGAAGACCTGCACCGTCAGTACCGCGGTGGCGACGTACTGGGTGATCTTCAGTCCCTTCTGAAAGCCCCTGCTCTGCAGGAACTTCAGGTTGTTCTCCTTGTAGAGGAACTCCTGGAACGCCCCCAGGTGGCATACCCAGCCGCACCAGACCTTGCCGAACAGGTAGGCCAGCGGAATCAACCCCAGGAACCAGAGCAGCTTGTGCCACCGGATGGATTGCCCCATCAGCCAGAAGAAGAAATCCTGGAAGCCGGAGATCATGCAGGGACAGCCGCCGCGATAGAACCCGAGCACCACCAGCGAAGCGAGTAGAACCAGATAGCGGAGTTTGCGCGTGGCCTGGAAGCGGACCAGGATACCGGCGATGATCGTCAACAGCAGAGCCGCGAGGACGTAATAGGTGCCGGTACACCAGAAGCCCTTCCGCGGCGGATGCACCGGGCCGGTCGTGATCTCCTCTGTGAAATCCTCCTCGCCGAAGCCCTCGAATTCAGCGTCGCCGAATTCGGAGAACTCGTCGGAGCCGGTGGAGGCGTCGAGTACTTCGATCGGGGTATCCGATTCTGCCGCGCAGGCTGGAGCGGCTTCCGCCTCCACCGGACTGACCACCGCGAACAGCAGTCCCAGCGTAAGCAGGATTGTGGCGAGCCGGAAGCCGGCCGTTTCAGAGAGCGGTGGTGTGCTTTTAAGCATGATCAAACCGGTTATTCCTGGACAACATTGAGCTGGATGCTTCCGTAGACGCCCTCCTTCTCACAGGCGCGCCGCACATGCAGGGTCACATCTTCCGTGCCCGTGATCCTGCATTTCAGGAGGCGCACATACTGGTCAGGTGTCTTCGCTTTCCACTTGGTTGCTCCGATGATCTCCAACCCCTGGCACTCGTATTCCACTTCCTGGATGTTCTCCGGGCAGTTATTGTGAGTCAGCAGTATGGTCACTTTGACGATGGCGGTGTCGTCGACGCGGTACTCGTTTTCATTACCGAGTTTGGTCAGGAAGAGGATGTCACAGGCCGCCAGCCGCCCGGCACTGAGCCCGAGCAGAATTGAGAGCGCTACGGCAAAACCGACCAGGCGGCGGCCAATCGCCGTCCTCACGGATGAACCGAGTTCAAAGCCCGCCCCCCCCTGCCACGGCAGTTCCGGATAGCTTCGCATGCAGTTCCTTCCAGCAACTCATCAGGGTCAATGAGGGGAAAAAATACCGATCAGCTGCCGATCATGCAAACAGTACCATGCGGTTGGGCGAGTTTCGGCACCGCGTCAGCGGCAGAAACGGTCGAGCAGCTTTTCAACCGCGGAGAGGTCCACGGCGGGGTGCAACAGCTGATCGAGCTGCTGCAGCGAATTGCGCAGGCCCCAGCCGCCGCAGTCGATGACCGGGATGTCGTTCTTCAGGGCCATACCGATCTCCGACAGCGTACCGCCGCCCCCCGGAAAGGCCACGATGACCCGGGAGGATAGGATGTTGATGAGATTGCGGGCATCGGCGATACCGGTGATGATGGGAATGTCGACAAAGGGATTGGCGTCGGTCAGGTCGCGTCCCGGCAGAACGCCGACTACCAGTCCGCCCGCTTCCCGGGCGCCGCGGGAAGCGTGATACATCACGCCGCCGCGTCCGCCGGTCAGCAGCACCAGCCCCCTGGCGGCGATCATTCGTCCCACCTCGAATGCGAGCTGCTCGACCGCGGGCGGCTGTTCCGTCGCGCCGGAACCCATCACGCCGACCAGCGTGCGATATCTCTCTTCCATTTTCTCCTCCGCTTTTGACCGGCACGGTTGACGGCGGGCGAATTCAGCTTTCCCGCTGTTTCGATCTGCGCGGCAGGACGCTGAAGAGCCGGCTGACCTGCCAGATAACGAGGCTGATCACCAGCGGCAACAGCAGCGACAGCAGCGCGGTCAGCCAGGGATTGAGAGCGAGGCTCGAGAACCGCGCCATGGGTTCTGTAACTGCGTCGGCCGCGACGCCGCCGGCCGGTTGAAGCACTTTCCAGACTATCTGCGCCAGCGCGCTCAGCAGCACGACGGCGTACACCCAGTTCATTCGCCGCAGCGGCAGCAGCGTGCGCAGGTAGACGCCGGCGGCGACGCCCAGCGCGCCGGTCGGCATCAGCAGCAGGCCGAGCAGGAGATCGCTGTTCCCGGTGATGACCGCGTGGTTGACGGCGTTGGCGGTCGCGGTGATGAAGATGTAGATGACCGCCAGGGCGGAAGCCTGCTTGATGTCGAGGCGCAGCAGGAAGATGAGCGCGGGCGTCATGAAGATCGCGCCGCCGATGCCCATGATGGCCGACGCCGCGCCGATCAGGATGCCGAGCAGGAACAGTGGCAGGAACGAGATCGGTTCGGAGACCAGGGGGGTGGAGAAACGCAGCAGCGGCAGAGTGGCGATGGCGGTCGGTCTGCCGCCTCCCCCCTGCCGGTCGGGCGCCAGGAACAACCGCACGACGGCGATCAGCAGCAGCGGTATGAAGAGTATCTCGATCATCCGGTCGACATCGCCGCTGATCTGCAGCCAGCGCACCAGCAGGGTGCCCAGTACGCCGCCGCAGGCGCCGCCGATTCCGAGCAGCCCGCCGAGCGGGAGATTGATCTGCTCGTGCCGGCTCAGGTGTCGCAGCGTGCTGAAGGCGTTCGTCATCGCCACCATCGGCATGGTACCGGCGACGAAGCGCGCCGGAATGCCGAGCGAAATCAGGAAGGGAGTGATGAGTATGCCGCCGCCGACACCGATCAACCCGGCCAGACAGCCCGCCAGCAGACCCACCACGGGAATCAGCCAGACGCCGTCGATCAACCAGGGAGCTTCCATCATAATGTGACTCAAAACTGTATTAGATGCCGGTGTTTCAATCGCTTTCAGCCAGGGTAAGCTGTTGGAGACGGCGGGACAGGCTGCGGCTGATCGCACCCACCGGCAGCGAGGCGCAGCTGAGCAGGGCCTGGTGGAACTCCGCTTCCGGCAATACCGCCTGCTTTTTGCGGCGGTGGTAGCGCTGCAGCCGCTTCAACTCCCTGAAAACCGGGTAGCCGGCGCCGGCCAGGAAGGGGTCGTACTTGAGCCGGGCGATCAATGGCAGCGCTTCCTCGCGGGTGAAGCAGTTGCCATCCGTCAGCGTGGTCAGCACCGCCTGCTCGTCTTCCCGCAGCGCGTGATACTCCAGCGTTGCGATGTAGGCCAGCACCTCCTGCAGCAGCGTCAGGTCGGCGCCGATCCGGAAGCGGATATCCCCCTTGCGCCAGCCCTTACTCTGCAACAGCTGCAGCCAGTAGAGTTCGAAACCGCGCAGGGTCTGCGGCGGGAATTGGTCCAGTCCGACCGGGAGGGGGCAGGCCCGCAGCAGACTGTGCTGCAGCGCCAGCCGCACCGCTTCCAGCTCCAGGCGATTGTGATTCAGTTGCCGCTGCAGCTGGACGACTTTACGGCCGGGAACCGGGGAGAGGCGGATGTGGGTATGGCCGGCGGGATCGGGGCCATGGAGCTGCGGCGCGGCATGCAGGGTGGAAGCGAAGCCCAGGTAGCCGCTGGTGCGGGGCGCTTCCAGCGAAGGCGTCAATCCCTGGACTGCCTGGAAGCGGAGCTGGCTTTCGACATTCCGCTTGAGCAGCAGGGGTATCTCCACCGGCTCCGGCGCGTCCTCACGCAACACCCGCAGCGAGAAGCGGATGGCGTCAGTGCGGCCGGCGGTCTGGAAACGCTGGTGAAAAGTCCGGCACTCCTGGCGCAGCCGCTTCAACAGGCCGCGTCCGAACTCCCGGGCCCGCTCCAGCTCGGTCTCCGGTTCCAGTTCACCGCCGAAGAGCTGCTGGTAACGCTCCGCCAGCGCCTCCGCGCCCAGCCGGCAATCGGTATCCAGCAACGGGATCCGCTTGGCCAGGTGGTCCCGGTATTCGGTCAGGCTGACGGCGGCGGCGCGCAACTGCCGGCGGAGATCGTCGCCACGGGCGGGATCGTCGCCACGGGCGGGATAGTCGGTGCCGAACCATTCGCGCAGCTGCTCCAGCTCCGCGATCGCCGCTTCGTATTCCGGGCGGCAACCGGTGTGATGCGCGGTGAGCGCCTGGGGAGCGGTAGTCTCGATCTCCCGGACCAGGAGGGACAGCGCGGCTCCCGCCTCGCCGGCGTACCAGGTGACGGCTCCGGTCAACCCCTGCTGCAGGTAGCGGACCCAACCCAGCGGGTGAGTGCGTTGTACAACACCCAACCTGGCTGTCTCGGACACGCGCTGGAGCAGCGGGACGACGGCCGCCGCCTCCGGATTGGCATTCAGGTCGCGGATCAGGGTGTCCAGTTCGGCGCGCAGCTGATCGGCCGGGAGTTCCGGAACGGTGGATGGGAGTGGATAGCCGAGATAGAGCGCGCGTAGAGGCTGGAGGGAGTAAAGCAGCTGCTGGAAACGCTGGAACGACTCACTCGTGATCGATTGATTCAAACGCTGCCTCACACATTGAACCGGATGGTGATGATATCGCCATCCTGAACGACGTATTCTTTCCCTTCCAGCCGCAGGGTTCCCCGCTTCCGCGCCTCCGCCATCGAACCGGCTTCGATGAAATCAGCCCAGTGCACGACCTCGGCGCGGATGAAGCCGCGCTCCATATCGGAGTGCACCGTGCCGGCGGCTTTGGGCGCGGTCTCGCCCACCTTGAGGGTCCAGGCGCGGCACTCATCATCACCGATGGTGAAAAATGAGATGAGCCCCAGCAGTTCGTACGATTTTTGTATCACACGGTCCCGCGCCGCCGCGGTCAGGCCGTAGTCTTCCATGAAGGCGGCGGCATCCTCCGGCGCCAGCTGGGCGATCTCCGCCTCCAGACGGCCGCAGACCGCCGCGAACTGCAGGTGGGAGGGTAAGCCGGCCGCGATTTCCTCCAGCCGCCGGCCGGCGTCCGCCAGCCCCTCTTCGCCGCCGTTCAGCACCACCAGCATCGGCTTGCGGGTGAGGAAGGCGAAGCTGCGCAGGCTCTTCTCCTCCTCGTAGTTCACCTGCAGGCTCGAGAGCGGCCGCTCCTCCTCCAGCAGTTCCCGGCAGCGTTCCAGCAGGTCCAGCTCGCGCTGCAGGGCGGGATCCTTCACTTTCATGATCTGCTTCTGCAGCCGCTCGATCCGGCCGGTGGCGACGATCAGGTCGGAAAACAGGAATTCATCCAGGACAATGTTGATATCCCGCGCCGGGTCGACACTCCCTTCCGGATGGGGCGCCTCCTCGTTCTCGAAGTCCCGGGCGATATACAGCACCGCGTCGGTGCCCTTGATACTGCTGATGAACTCGGGGGTGAAGCCCTGATCGCGGGCGGTGCCTCGCGCCAGGCCGGGCAGGTCGACATATTCGACAACCGTCGGCACCTTCCGCCGCGGCAGAAAGAACTCATGGAGCCGGTCCAGCCGTTCATCCTGCACCCGCGCCTGCGCCAGGTTGAGCTCCTTTTTGACGCCGCTGAAACCCAGTTCCACTTCCGACCCGGTGAGGGCGTTGAAGAGCGTGGTTTTACCGGTTTGCGGCAGACCGACGATGCTGATTTTCATCGAGTACCTCCTCGCCCGGCGTGCCCGGCGGGATACAGCTTAGACAGGGCGACTGATCGAGATTAATCTACAGCGATTCCCGGAAAGAATCATCTATTGAAAACGGATCGCTGAATCGCTGCGCGGTTTTCTCAGCCTGCGCAGGTTCCAATCAAGAGTTCTCCCGGGAATCTACAGTAACCCGGCGTCCGGAAGCAGCTGTAGTAAAAGCCGCAAGGGGGCAGCTTGACAAGCGGAGTTGATTGGACTATATTTTACAGATCTGATTTTCGATGAATAACGGGAGATTTGTGAAAGAGGACCTATTCAAGCAGGCATTGGGGTTACTGGCGAACCTGCAGGGTGTCAATCCCGCTTCGCTGGAGATACTCTACTTCATCGCGGCTGAAGGCGGCGTGCTCCTCCAGGAGGAAGTGACCGCCGTCATCGAGCGGGAGTTGAAGCAGGACGCCGCCGCGCTCCTTAAAAGCCTGCGGGAAGGCGGTTTGATCCGGACGACGCGGGTGTCCATCAAGGGAAAATCGAAACCTACCGTCATCCTGGCCGACCACCTGGAACTGCTGATCAAGCTCCCCTCCTTCTATCGCAACCGCCTGCGCCACGTCCTGCGCGATGAGGAAATCTCCCGCCTCAAGAACATGGCCACGAAATTCTACCAGGTCAAACCGGAAGCCTGGAATCCGCACCTGTTGCTGAAGTCCTTCGTCGAAGTGCTGCTCGATCCCTCCGGTTTCGAAAAGCTGATCGGCTCCTACTTTGATCTCAACTCCCGCAAAATCCTCAAGATCCTGGCGATGTTCAAAGGCAGCATGCCGCTCTGGAAGCTGAAAAAGCAGTTGACTTATTTCGATGTGAACCTGAGCACCGACGAGCTGCTGGACACACTGCAGGACATCTACTTCAGTTCGGGACTCGTCTTCAGCGCCGACGACAACCAGTCGATCCTGAAGTCCGGATACGCCGCCAGCGATGTCCGGATCGAGCTGGCCCAGGACGCCATCTATTCCGTCAAATATAACTTCCGCCTCGATAATCCCCCCTGGCAGCTCTGCCCCACGGTCAAGCAGCCGCTGGAGCCGGAGACCTGGAAAATCCAGACTTCCGGCATGTCGCTGTTCCAGAATTTCATGATGCTGCTCAACCACTTCATCCACAACGCGGTGCCGACCATCCAGAAGGGAGGCGTGCACAAGGCGGAAATCAAGAAGATCTGCGCCAATTTCCCCTCGATGTCGGAGGAGGATTTCGCCTACTACGACTTCCTCTTCTCCTTCGCGGAGGCGGCGCAGGTACTCAAGGTCGAAAACGACCTCTGGACCGTCAACTACAAACGGGCGACCCGCCTGCTGAAGTACCCCGGGCAGATGTTCCGGCAGTTGTTCAACCACTATTTCAAGCTGAAGGGGGTGCGCAAGCTCGACACGCTGCAGGACCTGGAGAACCGGGGGGAAAGCCACCTGAATCCGCTCTGGCTGATCTGGATCATGAGCTTCCTGCGGCGGGGCAGCTGGGTGGAAGTCGATTACCTGGTGTTCCTGCTGGCGCGCCTCGATTTCGGTAAAAGGTGGGAGGAACATGAGGGTGAGCTGCAGAACCTGATCGATTACCTGGTCGAGAAACCGCTCTTCTGGCTGGGCATCGTCGACCTGACCCGCAATCCGGAAGACGGTTCCCTGCAATGCCGGCTGACCGAGGCCGGAGCCCGTCTCCTGCAGGAAAACGCCACCAGCTTCCCGGAAATCCAGTGGGACCCGGAGGTCGACCTGATCGTGCAGTCCAACTACGAGATTTTTATTCCGGCCGCCTTCTCGCTGGCGCATGTGCTCCAGCTGACCCGCTTCACCGAGTACTTCAACGGTACTTACAAGCTGACCTACAAGTCGATCTCCCGCGGTCTGGACGACGGGATGCCGCAAGAGGAGATCGTCGATTTTCTCGCCACGCACTCCCGGCAGGAGATACCGCAGAACGTGCTCTTCCTGATCGAGGAGACATCCCGCAACCACGGGCACATCCTGATCGACGGCGATCTGTTCTGCCTGCGTACGGCCAACAGCCTGCTGATGCGGGAGCTGGAGGTGCAGGCGCGTGTGTCGGTCAACTTCCTGATGCCGGTGACCGAGCAGCTGGTGCTGCTCAAGCCCGATTCCCGCCCGGAGAAGATGGTCGCCGAGATGCGCAAACTGGGGTACCTGCCCCGGCTGTATCAGGCCGATACGGGGAGCGAGACAACCGGCGGCTACGGCGGCTCGCTGACGACGCAGGAGCTGCACCAGATCCTGGCGCTGTATAAGGCTTTCGAGCTGTCCAACGGAATTCACACCGATCTTACCAAGCATCTCTCCATCCTGGACGGCAACCTGCCGCCCGAACTCCGGCAGGAGATGGCCACACTCAGCGATGCTCTGATCGATAAAGCCGGCGAAAACCTGATTGCGTTCAGCAATCAATACGCCCAGAAGGAATCAGCCACCCATGACCACTGAACCTGAGATCACCACCTCCGACTCCAGCGGCGCACCGCTATCCAGCGGCGCATCGCAGGAGCTTCCCACTTTCGAGTGGATTCAGCAGCTGCCCAAAGTCGATCTGCACTGCCATCTCGACGGCGCCCTCCGGCTGGATACACTGATCGAGATGGCGAAAGAGAGCAAGGTGGACCTGCCGAGCTACGACGCCGGCGAACTGAAGCAGCTGCTGCGACTGGGGCAGAAATTCGACAGCCTCGAGGACCTTCTGAAGGTCTTCGAGTACACCCTGGGCGTGATGCAGACGCGCGACAACCTCTACCGCGCCGCCTGGGAACTGGCGGAGGACGCCGCGGCGGAAAACTGCCGGCACCTTGAGGTTCGCTACTCCCCGATCCTGCACATCAAGCAGGGTCTCGGCCTGACGGAGGTGATGGAAGCAGTCCTGGAGGGGTTGGAGGACGCCGGCCAGCGCTTCGATCTGCATACCGGCGTGATCGTCTGCGGCATCCGGAACATCAATCCGGAGACCTCGATGCGGCTGGCGGAACTCTCGGTCGCGTACAAGAACCGCGGCGTGGTCGGCTTTGACCTGGCGGGCGTGGAGCATAACTTCCCCGCCAAGGATCACGTCGAGGCTTTCTACCTGGTGCACAACAACAACATTAACTGCACGGTTCACGCCGGGGAGGCGTACGGGCCGGAGTCGATCCACCAGGCGCTGCACTACCTGAACGCGCACCGGATCGGGCACGGCACCCGTCTGCGGGAGGACGGCGACCTGCTCAACTTCGTCAACGACCGCCGTATTCCGATCGAGATGTGCCCCACCAGCAACGTGCAGACCAACGCGGTGGAAGATATGAGCAGACACCCGCTGAAGTTCTACCTGGACTTCGGGGTGCGGGTCACGGTCAACACCGACAACCGGCTCATGTCGGACACCTCCGTCTCCGGAGAGCTTTATAAAGTAGCACAGGCCTTTAACCTCACCCGCAACGAGATCAAGAAGATCATCCTGAACGGATTCAAATCGACCTTCATGCATTACCGCGAGAAGGGGCGTATGATCCACAGGGCGTTGGCCGAGATGGGGCATGAGGGCAAGCTTATCGGGTATTGAGGAGCAATATGAAAATCAAACTGCCTGCCGTTATCGCGATGATTCTGATCCAGTCCCTGCCGCTCCTGGCCCAGGCGGATCATGTCGTCATCAGCGAAGTCCGCTACGATGAACGCAGCGGCATCAACGAGGAGTTCGTCGAACTCTACAATCCAACCGAAACGACCGTCCTGATCGGCAACTGGGAGGTCGAATACCGTTCCGCTTCCGGCGCCGAGTGGCACGACAAGATCACGCTCCCGCCAGGCACCGAGCTGTTTCCGCGCAGCTTCTTCCTCTGGGGCGGTGACGGGGTGGAACCGGTGCCGGACCTGGTGTGGGATTACAATCCCGGGTTGGGTAATTCCGGCGGACATGTGCGCATCCTCGATGCGGACGATGTCGAGATCGACCGGGTCGGCTGGGAAGGCGCGATCGATCCGGAGGGTGGCGAAGGCAATGACGCCGGCACCACTCCCGACGGCGGCTCGGTGGAACGCAAGGCCAACGCCTCCTCGACCGCGGAGTCGATGGAGCCGGGCGGCGTCGACGAGCTGGAGGGAAATGGCTACGACAGCGACAACAACGCGAACGATTTCGTGATACACGACTTCGAATTCGTTTTCCCGCAGAACAGCGCCTCGCCGATGGAACCGGAGACCGAGATCATCGACGGTTCCGGTACCTGCACCGTGTCTCCAACGGAGGTTTTCGGCGGTTTCGAAGAGGATATCAGCTTTACGGTGGAAGCGGGTGACTATCTGCTGGCCGCGGTACGGATCACCCTGCCGGAGTCGTTCGAATGGGCCGGCGCGGTGGAACTCTCGGGGCTCGGTTTCCAGAACGCGGTTTACGACGTGACGGGAAACGAATGCACCATCACCGGCGCGGAGATCTTCGGCGCGATATCGGGCACCGCCACCTTCCTGGCGGTGACGCCCCCCAACATCACCAACAATTTCCAGATCCTGGTCGAGACCGCCGTGCCGGAGGGGACGCTGACGCCGATTCTCTCGCTGCCGGTGCTGACGGTGCTTGGCGATCACCTGGCGATTTCGATGCTCCATGAAAACGACGAGAACGGCGTGCCGCTGCTGATGGGGCAGACGGTGTTCCTGCGCGGTCTCGTCTCCGCCGCCACCGAGCTGGGCCAGCCCAGCTTCATCCAGGATGAGACCGGCGGCGTGGCGGTTTACGACTGGAATTTCGGTGAGGCAGTGGCCATCGGCGACGACGTCGAGCTCTCCGGTTCCGTGACCCAGTGGAACGGTCTGGCGGAAATCCAGCCGGCCACTCTGCTGGAGACGCACTCTTCCGGCAACCCGATCGAGCCGCTGGTGCTGACCTGCTACGACATCGATTCCCAGAGTGCGCAGGACGAGCCCTACGAGGGTATGCTGGTACGGATCAACAACGTGACGGTCAACACCTCCACCTGGGGCGGCAACAACAACTACACTCTCACCGATGAAACCGGCACCTGCCAGATCCGCATCGACGCCGACTGCGACCTGGCCGGCACGCCGGCGCCTTCCGGCAGCTTCGATGTGGTGGCCTGCGCGGGACAGTACGATTACAGCGAGCCCTACTCTTCCGGCTACCAGCTGCTGCCCCGCTTCCAGGCCGACATCTACCAGTCGCCCGGTCCCACCATCGTCAGCGGACCCTTAGAAACCGCGATCAGCCCGACCGCGGTCACTCTGGAGTTCACCACGGAAGCGCCCGGCAACACCGTCGGCGTGCTGTACACCTACGACGGCGAGACCCAGCTGGACAGCATCACTGTCGAGGAGTCGGTCACCCTGCACGAACTCACCTTCTCCGGCCTGACCGCCGGCACCGCCTATCAGTGCGTGATCGCCTCGACGGATGTGAACGGCACCAGCATCTCCAATCCGTATATTTTCGCCAGCGCCTCCGATCCCGCCTCGACCGGCGCGATGAATGTCTACTTCACCCGCGACGTCGAGACGGAGTATGCCGTCCCAGGCAACGAGGCCTGGGGCGAGGCGGATCCGCATGTACGGCTGATCGAGCGGATCGAGGGGACGGACTACTCCATCGACGCCTGTCTCTATTCGTTCTCGATCGGCTCGGTGGCGGACGCCCTGATCGACGCTCACGACCGCGGCGTGGAAGTGCGGTTTATTTATGACGACGATCACGATCAGAGCCAGGTGGCGCTGCTGGAGGCGGCGGGTATCCCGGTCATCGACGACAGCTACGGCAACAATGACGGCGACGGCCTGCAGCACAACAAGTTCCTCATCTTCGACGCCCGCAACGCCACCTCCGCCGCCGACGACTGGGTCTGGACCGGCTCGCTCAACCTGATCAGCGCCGGCGGCATGGGCATCAACGCCATGCAGAACAGCATCGAGATCCAGGATCAATCGCTGGCGCTCGCCTACACCCTGGAGTTCAACGAGATGTGGGGCAGCGACACCATGACGCCGAACGCGGCCGAGTCACTGTTCGGGGTGAACAAGACCAACAACACGCCGCATCACTTCCAGATCGGAGACCACTGGGCGGAGGCCTACTTCTCCCCCAGCGACCAGGTCACCACCCGCGTCATCGAGCTGATCGGCAGCAATCAGTATTCCTCCTACTTCTGCATGTTCGCCTTCACCCGCGGCGACATCAACGATGCCCTCTACGATAGCTACACCACCATCCCCGACTACCAGGTACGCGGCGTCTTCGACTCCGGCTACGATCAGTATTCGGAGTACGAGCCGATGCTGGCCTGGGGTGCGGATGTGCATGTGGACACTGAGGACGGTACGCTGCACCACAAGTACATGGTCAGCGACGCGGAATATCTCTGGGATGGCAACCCGTTCGTGGTGACCGGCTCGCACAACTGGTCCAGCAGCGCCGAGAACTCCAACAACGAGAATGTTGTGGTGGTCTACAATCCGCTGATCGTCAACCAGTACCTGCAGGAGTTTGCCGCGCGCTATCACGCCGCCGGCGGCACCTATGAATTCGAGGAGGTGATTGACGGCGGCACGCTGCCGGTTACGATCGCGATCAGTCCCAACTTCCCCAATCCGTTCAACCCGACGACCTCCTTCAACCTGACCCTGCGGCGTGAGACGGAGATCACGCTGGAGGTTTACAATCTGCTGGGGGAATCGATACCGGTTGGATTCACGCAGGTTCTGCCGGCCGGATCACGGCAGGTGCAGCTGGATATGGCCGACCTGCCGAGCGGGTATTATTTCTACCGCTTCTATGCCTGGGGCGATCCGGTGCGGAGTGGGAAGATGATACTTTTGAAGTGATGAGATCGATACAGGTACCGATTACATAGAAGGGGAGCTGTTATGCTCCCCTTTTCTTTTTCTGTTTTCCTCACTTTCTGCCTCACCTGGTTTGCGATACGTTCTGTGCCCTGTTGATATTTAGCCGCCTTTTCGTTATATTCATTACATACACGGTTAATCCCTGATACCTGCATTCACATTAAGGAGTTTCAAATGAAGCGATCGATTCTATTCTCTATCTGCGTCCTGGGGTTCAGCTGCTCCGGAACGTTCGCCCAGATTGTCCTCAACGGCAGCTTTGAGGATAACGGCGGGCAATGCCTTTACAACATCTCCAACGAAGAATACACCGCCAACATGGAGTGGTCGACCGGCTTCGGCCCGGCCAGCCAGTTGGATATCATTGCCAGCTGGTGCGGCTTCGGTCCGGCTCAGAGTGGCGACTGGTTTGTTGCGCTGGCGATTTCCATTGACTACCTGTGGGATGGTTTGTCTCTGACATTATCCGAACCTCTGCTGACCGGGCACACTTACACCCTTACCTTCTGGGACTGCAAAAGCCCTTCTTACGAAACGAATTACCTGGAAATCGGCGTATCCCCCGTGGCCAATGACTTCGGCATCAGCATCTATACTACGACACTGCCGGTTGAAGCCTGGCGAGAGCATGTTGTCACTTTCACCGCACCGGTTACGGGTGAATACATCACCGTGCAGGCAATTCCGGGCAGCTACGGCTGGGCTTTTGTGGACAGCTTCTCCCTGGGGATGACGACGTCGATCGAACCTGCCACCTTCGAGCTGGCGCAGAACTATCCCAATCCCTTCAACCCGACCACAAACATCAGTTTCACTCTGGATGAACCGGACCATGTCACGCTGGCTGTGTACAACGCCGGCGGTCGTCAGGTGGCGCTTCTGGTCGATGGGCAGCGGGCCCTCGGCAGCCACCAGGTGACTTTCGACGCCGGTGATCTGCCCTCCGGTATCTATTTCTATCAATTGAAGACTGGCAGCGGGCTGGTGGAGACGAAAAAGATGGTGCTCGCTAAGTAGTGCGCACTTCCCAAGAAATTCAATGAAATCGAAAACCCGGCGAAATGTCGGGTTTTCTTATGCCATGTTCGCGGTGTCACCAATAGAAGAAGGGGAGCTCACACTCCCCTTCTCCCTTCACCAGCTTCCATGAACTGCCTGCCAAAGCCGTTCGCTTTTTATATAGCAAGCGGCGTGCCAGAGTTGTTCCAGAGCGACTCCGGCAAAACGATCCATTATTTACAGTCGTTTAGAGATTGAGATCCCACCACCGGGCGTGCTGCAACGCGGATCCGATTGACAGGTCTGGCAATCATTGTCAGAGTTGGCAACGGGGGCCTTTTACCGTCATTCCCGTTTCTTATACTCATTCTTGAAAAGAATTTCGTTTAACCCGACAGATAGACTTGATGGCA
>CAZFEC010000050.1:0-20946 GCA_964517435.1 uncultured Bacteroidia bacterium
GCCATCAAGTCTATCTGTCGGGTTAAACGAAATTCTTTTCAAGAATGAGTATAAAGGGCGCGTTCACCGGTGCCGTGGCGGACAAGCCGGGCAAAGTGGAGATGGCGGCCGGAGGCACGCTCTTTCTGGATGAGATACAGGACATCAGCCTGGTTAATCAACCGCGTCTTATGCAGTTCATCGAGCACCGCACATTCAACAGATTGGGAGAAATGAGGGAGCGTCGGGTCGAAACCCGGATCCTGCTGGCCAGCAACCGGGAGCTGAAGCCACTGGTTGTCAGCGGTGACTTCAGGAACGACCTCTACATGCGGATCAGCGCCCACCAGATACACCTGCCGGCGCTGAAAGAGCGCTTGCAGGATATCCCTCCGATCGCGGAAGAAATCCTCGCCCGCGAGTGCCGCGACTGCGGCAAGAACTTCAACGGTTTCACCCCCCAGGCGATCTACTATCTACAGTCGCTCGACTACCCCGGCAACCTGCGCAGCCTGCAGGGGCTGATCCAGCGCACCGTCGCCCTCACCGAATACAGCCTCGACAGGCAGCAGATCGACGAACGCGATGTTTACCTCGCTCATTCATTGGAAGAAACCGTACCCGCCTCATCCGCTGCGGGCACAACCGGCTTCAAGGCGCGGCAGGAGGAGTTCAAGCGGCGCATGATCATTGAAGCGCTGCAGCTACAGGACTTTAACATGACCCGCACGGCGGAATACCTTGAGCTGGGCCTGGATAACCTTTGTCACAAGGTGCGTAAGTATAGGATCGATGTGCAGGGATTGAAGGAGAAGAGCGGTAGGTTACGCGCGTAACGGCTGGCTGTCAATAGCCCCATTTTCTATTCTCATCTCACCAACAAAGCTTTTAACCATCCATTTCATCAATCTTATCGCTTGAAAGTTCTTCAGATGGACTGATGGATTTTCAGGCGTTAAAGAGTAACTTCGATTCCAGTTGTCAAGAGTACCGTCTAAGATTCATAGCTATCACGTTGTAATACAGCAATATAGACGCGTCTACTTCTTCTCCTCCCGAGGCTCTTCCTCATGCGATAACCTTGGCATAGTTGTTGTGATCACCCTGGCAGATCAGTGAGTGATCGGACTTTCTACGAACAACTGAACTTCTTCGGACTTAACAACTTTTTGGGAGGAATCATGAGAACATCAGTAGGTGTACTAACTGTTATTAGCTGCTTGTCGCTATTCTATGGCTGCAGTGTGGATCAGGCAGAAGTTGATGATTTCGACTCACATCAGATGTCACCGGTGGCGATCGAGATTACCGGTGAAAACAGCTGTGTCGATCTGATCGCGGGTCAACATTTTGTAGCAGGTGATATCTGTGTGCAGATCATCGAAGAATCCAACGAACTGTGCATCACTTACACCACGTCGGGTGGCTGGGAGTTGATGGAAACACATCTCTGGATTGGGGAGTCGCTGGCAGAAATGCCCCAGACTCGCAAGGGCAATCCCCGAATCGGTCATTTCCCCTATCATTCTGGCGATATCACCGGCGACATAACCTGGAGCTGGTACATATCACTCACTGAATTCGGTCTGCAGGGAGACGAAACGATCTGCGAAGTAGACCTCTTCATCGCAGCTCATTCAGAGGTGCGGCTGGACAATGGTGACGGGACCTACACTGATGAAACAGGCTGGGGTGCAGGAGTGCCCATCGTCGAACAGGGAAGCTGGGCGACCTATTACGGCATTCACTTGTCCTGTGACGGCTGGCCGCCATTGCACAATGAGAGCCGTACCTCCTTTGCCTACGGCTGCGAGGAATACGCTACCTGTTTTCTGGACCTGGATGTGACCGACCCGGAAGATGATGGCCCCCAGCGCTGGGGTTGGACGAATGGGCCGTTTGCTGCTGGACATTATGAATTTGACCTTTATATCGAGGCGGTTGAATGCGACCTAGCTGCGGCGCGTCTGGTCGGTTACATGACTTTGGATTATGATGGTTCAGCAGCAACTGTGAGTTACTACACTTTTGCTGGTGTCGTGATGAGTGAAGTGCATCTCTATATTGGCAGTAATCCATTACCACTTTATGAAGACGGCTACTCCGTAGCTCCAGGACATTATCCATATATTGCCCACAATTTGTCTGATGCAACAACTCACATCTTCAACATTAACGATCTATCGGGTAATGTCTATCTGGTCGCTCATGCTGTAGTAAAGGCGGATTGGGTAGTCTACAACGACGCGAACGAAGTCAGTGTCTGTATTTGTTCTTCATATGACAGGCCATGGGATCATGTCACAGTACCAGCTGGCTCATTCACCATGGGTGACAGCGGAGATGGAGTTTATTGGACTTCGCCTGAACATCAAGTAACCCTAACTCATGACTATCACATTGGCATTTATGAAGTGACAAACCAGGAATACATGGAAGCTCTGCAATGTGCCTATAATTGGGGCTATGTTGAGGTTTCCAATGGAACCGTGTATGCCTATGGATATCCATTACTCGAGATGGCAAATGATCACTGCGAAATCACCTTTTCAGACGATGTGTTTAGTCTGAGTGCGCGAACATGGGATGGCGGTGAGCGGGGACCGGGATATGCTTATCCCAACGGTTATAATCCAGCAAACCATCCTGTCAAGCGGGTTACCTGGTACGGCACCGCGTGCTATTGTGACTGGCGAAGCGAGATGGAAGGTTTCGAGCCGTTCTATCAAGGAAATTGGGCCCAAAGTAGCGACCATGATCCTTACACAGCGCAAGGATATCGCTTGCCTACTGAAGCTGAGTGGGAATATGCCGCGCGTTATCCTGATGAGCGCACTTATCCTTGGGGGAATCAGGGACCTGATTGCAATCGAGCCAACTATTGGCCCCAAGGAAATGCTCTCTGTATCGGCTGGACGTCACCTGTCGGATCTTATCCACTTGGGGCGAGTTATCTTGGCTTGTTTGATATGTCAGGAAATCTATATGAGTGGACCGGTGATAGATGTGATCTATTTGAAGGGTATAGTGGTGAGCCCCAAGTGGATCCCTATGGAGAGGCTGATGGGCCAAGACGTCGAAGGAAGGGCGGTCAGTTTGCTGATTATGCACTCGATGGCATCGCCTCTACATATAGGAGAAGTAGTTTCCCGGAGAACTCAAGCTATGCTTTGGGCTTCCGCATATGCAGGATAGCAAATCCCTGAAATCAACTTCGTCACTGCAGTCAGAAATGATAAAGTTGCCTTGAAATGCAAAGTGTGCCAATGCTCGATTCGAATAGCCCAAATCCTCAGAGGGATTCACACTCTGACCGGGACTAGGCACTCAAAGCTGCTATTCAGTGAAAACTATCAAAAAACGCCGGACTGTCTCGTGCGCAGTCCGGCGTTTGTTTATCGCTCCCAGCACCGCAGCGCTGAGAACATAATATCAGGGCATCATACACGTCGCGTCTTCAATCAGGTGTATCAGATTAAGTCTTTCGTCGAATCCCCGTAATATACATCTACAGTGTCTTCATCAGTTCCTGGCAGGTCGGACAGTTGTCGATATGACCGACAATCTCTGCTACCAACCTCTTGCAGTGCACCAGATTCAGCAGCTCTTCACATCTCGTCATGGCATTTACGGCCTGCTGGCCGGTTTGTTCAGGGGAAGTCTTTCTCTCCTCGCCGGGCCTGTTACGTGAACCGTTGCTGAAAGCCATATCTGAATGCGGGACTGTTGACTGTCTCAGAGATTCCATAGCTATCTCCTTCAACTGCTTCATTCACCAGATAAACTAATGCAGTTGAGTGATGGGAGACGTGATTTCAGTCACAGGGATGATGTGATATGGAGGAAAGCTGGGTGGGCGCAAAAAAAAGGGGCGGACACATTGCCCGCCCCCTCATTGATTAATCGACATTCGCTACCTGATCAACACCATCTTCCGCGTGCCGATCAGCTGGCCGTCCACCCGCAGCTGGTAGATGTACATGCCGGAAGCGACGGCGTTGCCGCTGCTGTTGGTACTGCGCCAGAGCGCCTGGTGGTAACCGGCCGGCAACGGGCCATTCACCAGAGTGTTCACATGTTGCCCGCGGATGTTGTAAACCGCGATCCGCACATCGGCGGCGTCACGCGCCAGGCCGAAGTCGATGGTGGTCTCCGGGTTGAATGGATTGGGGTAATTGCCGGTCAGCGAGGTGACCAGCGGCACGGCTGCCTCTTCCACTCCCTGCAACGGCACGAGGGTGAAGTCCAGCACAATCGTCCCATCAATCGGCAGTTCGACATCCTCGAAAATCTCGCTTTCGTAACCCTCCAGGCTGGCGGCTACGTCATAGGTGCCGGCCGGCAGGAACATCAGGTAGTCTCCCTGCGCGTTCGGGCTGGTCGCGAAATCACCCGCCGTGATCAGCACCTCTGTCACCACGCCGTCACCGCCGTCCAGGATGACGGTACCCTCGATCAGGCCGTAGCCGATCGATCCCAGCACCACATCGTCGACCGACCAGTCGTTGATGTTGTAGGAATCGCCGTCGAAAACCCAGGCGACCTGGAAGGCTTCGCTCCCGACATCGACGGTGTTGAGAATAAGCTGTTCGGTGCGGGGACCCAGATCGGCGTTGGGCCAGCTGGCTGCCTCATGCCAGGTGGCGCCGCCGTCACTGGTGGTCTCCAGCCGTAACGCGTAGGCGCCGCTGTAATGGGAAACCCGGTGTTTGAACTCCAGTTCCAGCTCGGTATGACCGAGGGTATTAAGCACCGACGAGATCAGACGCTGAACGGCAACGGTCGAGGGATTCCAGAAGAACAGCGCTTCCGGCGCCGTGCCCCCCGCATTGGCAGTGTTGGAATGTCCCCAGTTGATCTGCCCGGAGGAGGAAGTGGTGCTCCAGCCGTCCGGCGGCCAGCTGGCGAAATCCTCGGTCATGTAAACCGGAACCTGCGAGATGGCGAGTGCGATGATGCCGGTGGCAGTGTAGTCGTTGTCGCCGGCGACCGTCCAGTTCACCTCCACGACATGTCCGACCGGCGCCTCTGCGTCCGCGGTCACGTTGTAGACCGCCGTCTGGCTGCCCCCCGCCGGGATGATCTCGAACTCCCAGTCGGCGACGTTGATGGTCAGGTACTCGTCCTCGGTGGCGATCTGGGCGGTGACGTTCTCGACCGGAGAGCCGCCGATGTTCCGGTAGGTTACCATGATATCGACTGTCTCGCCCGGGTCCAGTACATGGTTGCCGTCGTCATCGATAAAGAGCGAAGCATACTGGACGACCGGCGCGTTGCCCGCCAGGGTGAAGTTCAGGTCCCAGACCTCCTCACCACAGGTGACCTGGAGCTGGAACGGGAGCAGATGACCGTCCGGTAATTCCGGCGAGACATCAAAGCTGAAGGAGACCAGGTTGAATGCGGAACTTTCGCTCTCGATATCGGGATAACCGGAAACTGTCCCGGTCAGGGTGAGATAGGGATCGGTCGAGGAGAGCGTAGCGCTGACACCGCTGGCGGTCTCCTGCCCCATGTTGTTCAATGCAATTTGAAGATTTACCTGCTCGCCGTAATCGATCTGGCCGTTGTCGCCGGCATCCTCGATCACGACCTCGCCTAGCACCAGGAAGGGCCCCTCGTGCAGTACGGGCGATCCGGTGAACAGCAGCGCCATCTCATTTTCCAGCTCTTTGCACGCTGTGGGATAGCTGTTGTTGAAGGTGTACTCCAGGCCGATGGTACCGCTGGGGTCCTCGATGCCGACGGTCGCGTACTGACCGTGCAGGACCCAGCCGCTGGAATAGGAACCGACGTCGACATTGTTCACCTCCTTGTACTGGAAGAGAATCGGGCTGTCGCCGGTAGAGGTGGGATAGTAGTTCGGATCGTACAGAATCACCTGGAAGGTCTCCTCGGCGTTGTTGTAGTCGTTGCGCACCTGCGACCATTCCACTACGAGGTAATGCTGGGGCTCACTGAAATACCAGAAGACATCGCCTCCCGACATGGAGAGGTCGTCCCAGAAGGGCGCGATGATCGGGGAGGGACCGCCCGGGCCGGGGATCGGCCAGTTCATGAATGACTTGTTGTCGGTGCCGCCGGGGCAGATCCAGCCGTTGGAACAGATGGTAATGCTGGTATACTCCTCCCCGTAGAAACGGAAAAGGAACGCCAGGACCTCATCCTCAAAGTCCAGATCCCAGATGGCGCCATTATCGCCGGAGTCGTTGAGCGGGATGGGGTTTCCTACGTAGTCGTGACCAGGGAGATCGGGATTGATCTCGATCCAGTTGTAAACCGGGGCGTTGTAGTAATCGACGTCGCCGTCGTCGTAGCAGCAGTAACCATGGGCGTCGGGACCGAGCGGATCGGTAATGGTCACGGTGCCGATCTCCAGGATGAAAGCGCCGCTGTGATCGTATCCCGCCGGCGTATCGAAGAAGAGCTTGAGCGGGATCTGCGTCCCCGGCAGTAGAATTGTGGAAGCGGTCACCTCGAACCGGTCGTCGCTGTTGGTGGTCTGGCCCCCGGCCGCGATCGAACCGTAGTAGCCGTCGCCGTCGTTAACCGTGATCCGGGGGTCGTCCGAAACCAGCAGGCCGCTGACCGCGTCCGCGCCGACGCTGCCGATGTTGGCTACGGTCACCTCCAGTTCGGCGGTTTCGCCCGGATCCAGCCGGCCGTCGCCACCGATCACATTGTAGGCAGTCGGGTTCAGGTAGGGGCCGGCGACATACAGGTAGATCAGGTCGGACCAGGTGGTGTCCAGTTCATCGGTGATCTCCAGATCGAGACGGATCTCGCTGCCTTCCACCGCGTTCGCCGCCACGGTGAAGTCGAAATCATCGCTGGAGAAGAGCGAACCGCCGGGCGGGATATCGCCGTATTCCTCGAAGTCGTCTGTGATGGTGACCCAGTTGCTCGCACTGGTGAGGGTGGCGGTGATGGCGCTGGCGGTAACGCTGCCGAAGTTCTGCAGGCTGACTCCCAGTTCGATCTGTTCGGAGGGATTGATGATCCCATCGTTATTGCCGGAGGAGCTGCCGGAGTTGTCGTCATCAATAGTGTAAGTGCTGCTGTTGACGAAGATTTCACCCGCAACTACTGAGATCTCGTCCAGATGGGGCTGGCAGTCATGTTTGGTGATGGTGAGCAGCACCTCCCCCTCACCCGCCGCGTCGACCGGCAGGATGATCGTACCGTCGGAGCCGGTCAGGCCGGAGGAATAGAATCCTTCCGCCTCCTGCAGCAGGGCGACCCAGGCTTCCTGCACCGGCATACCGGTGTCGTCCGTCACCGTCACTTCCAGGTAGTTGCTGCCCAGCGGGACCTGCTGCGGGCAGTCGACGCTGAGCTCCCGCGGGACGGAAGTCCAGAGTTCCAGGCCGGGATCCCCCATCAGGTTATTCCAGTAGGAGAACCGGTTGACCCAGTTGGAGGGGTTCTGCGGATAGCTCTGGTAGAGCACCAGCTTGCCGTAGTTGAGTGCCCCGCCCAGATTGTAAATGCTCTGGGCGAAGATGCCGCCGTAGATGCCCATGTCGACGATATTGTTGAAGCAGGTATGGGTTGAGGCGGTGGCGGTGGCGATCGCTCCGATCGCCCCTTTCGGGTTGGCGGGCGTTCCGGCGCGCAGGAAGGTTTCACTGCGCGCTTCCCCGCTGGCGAAGCTGCCGACATCGCAGGTCAGGAATACCGCCGCTGGCAGCATTAAAAAGTTGTTGAGGGCGTTGATGTCGCCGTTGTCCCAGCCGCTCATGTTGTAGTAACCGCGGTAGTTGAAGTAGCTGACACCGTTGTTGATGTTCGTGCTGATATGGTAGACCCAGGAGCCGGAGTATACCGGTATAGGAACAATATTAGGCGCATGGTAGCTGATCATGTCGGCGACCTGGCGCTTGGTGTCGACGACGGAGGGCCCGGAAGAAGTGGGATCACCCACGACCAAGGCACGGTTGTACCATTCAGTCTGGGTGAGGTAGGGTTCCATCTCGTAGTGCAGGATCTTGTGGACGATGGTCTGCAGGTGGGTGATGTTGTCGATGGAGAGGCGCCCGACGTGAGCGTCCGCCAGAATATCGTTCCCCTCCAGCAGCACGTAGTAGATATCTCCCTCACCTCCGTCCATGTAGCCGGTGGGCAGGCTGTAGCTGCCTTCCGCGTCTCCCACCAGGCAGACGAACGCCGGCGGGTTGCTCCAAGTGTCGTAAGCATCCTGGATGTAGTTCCTGATGCTGTAGGATGAGGTCCCGGTTTCCGCCGTACTGGCCACATGGACATCGTAGCCCTTGCGCCGCTTCCAGTCCAGCAGCGGCTGGAGGTTGGTCAGGATGGTGGCGTTGTCCGGGTAAATGAACATGTAGCAGGGGGGCTGGAACGCCTGTTCCCTGGAGGTGCGCGATTCGTAATTGAGCAGGGCGGCGCGGTACTGATCCCGGAACGCGCGAGAGGGCTGCCGCCAGCTGGTCTTGGCGTTTATTCCCCCCGGACCGGAGGTGGTGACGGTGATCTCAATCTCCTCGATCACCCGCAGCGTGCGGCGCCGCGGATCGTACTGGAACGGATTCACCGTGACCGGCACCACCCGCAGGTCGCGCAGGATGGCCGGCTCGCCCAGTTCGACGATCTGGGACGGGAACGGTTCGCCGTTGCGATAGAAGGGAGCGTCGAGCGCCAGCCGGTTCGTGGTGGATTGGCTCTCACTCTGCAGCGGCTGTCGCGGGTAGATATCCAGATCGGGAACGGTCATCTCCGAAACATGCCCGATTTGATACGAAACTTCACCCCGGTCCGGTATGATTATCAGCCGCGTGAAACGGGGCAGATCCGGTTTACCCACCTCCAGGAATTCACCCTCGCCGGGATAGCCGATCTGCTGAAACTGCCGGCTGCCGGCCAGGACCGGCTCCAGCTCGTAGCCCCCGAGGGCGAAAGTGAGTTGCGTCCGCCCGCCGTCGTCGGCGGTGATCTCGAACAGTTCGCGATCGTAGTTGGCTGGAATGTCCACCCAACCGGCCAGCAGCAGGGAGGGTATGATCAGGGTAAGGAAGAACGGAATCGGTTTACGCATGATGCCCCCGGGATGAGGTAGGTTACGTTATTGATATTCCGGAATTGTCGATCTGTTACCAGGTTGGCAATATTCAGGCCAGTTTGAGTTCGCGTGCCGCGGCAAGGCACCCACTCCTCTGAAGGCAGATCGAGTTCACACTAAAGAATAAGAATATAAATGAGTTAGCAGTTTTGCAACAATGGTGGGGAAATCGCAGCGGAAAATAATCTGCCCTTTCTTTTCAGCGAGGAGATGAAAATCGAGGTGTGAATATTGACGTTGTGTATGAGTCTTGAGAAGATTTTCCCAAAGACTGCAATGCAAAGAACCGTGATTAGGAAAATGGCCAGCTTAGGGTGTTCCCGAGTGATTGGACGCGTCGCGTTCCACTATTCCCTGCTTCCACCCTTTTAATTGAACCAACTATCCTCAACATTCAATTTCCTTTGCGTCCTTTGCGTCCTTTGCAAGAGATTCTTATTCCTTCGCAAATCCCACCAGGTCCACCACCGCGCAGGTAACCGGTTGTCCGGATAGCGGTAGCGGCGCCGCGGTGGCGGCATAATCATCCAGGACCAGGACGAGCGGACCGCAGCTCTGCCGGGCGGCCAGCAGACCGGCGGCAAAACCGATCACCAGGGCGGCGGCGATCCGCAGCAGCTTCGATAGCGTTGAGGGGCGCGGCCGGGTCTGCAGCAGGGGTGCCGCCGGTGGGGGCAGGGCGGGTTCGATCTCTGCAAGGGCTGCCGGCAGTTGTTCCAGTTCGCGCAGGCGGGCGGAACACTCCTCGCATTCCGCCAGATGCGCCGCGAGAGCCGCAGCTTCCTCACCCGTCAAGACACCCAGCGCATAATCCTGCAGTCGCTCCGTAGCAGGATGCGTCATAGTTCGACTCCTTTCTGCTCCAGGAAGGCACGGCAGCCGTTAAGGCCGTAGTGCAGGCGTGATTTGACCGTGCCGGCCGGAATCGCAAGGACGGCGGCTATTTCCGCCAGGGAGTGGCCGCCGAAAAAACGCAGTTCGAGCACTTCACGCTGCTCCGGGCTGAGCGAGGCCAGCGCGCGGAGCAGCCAGCGATCCCGTTCCGCGCGCACCAGCTCCTCCCAGGGTCCGTCGTCCGGCGTGGTCAGCTGGTCCGGTTCCAGTTCCGTCCGGCGTTGTTCCCGCTGCCAGCCCTTGAGCAGCAGGTTGCGGGCGATGCGAAAGAGGTAGGCCCGCAGCGAACCGCTCTCATCCCGCACTTCGGCCTGGTAAAGCCGCACCCAGGCCGCCTGGGTGATTTCCCGCGCCCGGTCCGGCTGCCGGCAGGTCAGGAGCAGCCACTTCCAGAGTTGGGGTTGAATGCGGTCGGTCAGCTGCTGCCAGGCGGATTCCTCACCGGCGCGTGCCCGCCGCAGCAGTTCCCACTCTTCGGTCACGGCAGGAGCCCCTGTTCACGGCACCAGTCGCAGCCGACGGGATCCTCCAGCACCTGGCACCAGGCGCTATTCAGACTTTCCCCCATCTCCAGTTCCACCAGAGGCAGAATCCACTCGCGATACCAGTCGAACAGCGGCAGCAGCCGGTCGGGGGTGTATCGCTGCAGGTCTTCCAGCAGGTGGACCAGACCGCCGCCGTAGTTGGTCACCAGCCAGCGGGGGGATTGCATCCGCTTGGCGTAGCGCAAACCCCAGCTCTGCAGGCTGCCGCAGCGGAACTCCTCCAGCCAGGTCCGGGCGAGCAGCTCCAGCTCTACCACGCGCGGCACCAGCGGGGGCGTGATCCGCGTGCAGAGGCCCAGTTGGTCGCCCCCCTCCTGCAGCGGTTCCAGCAGGGGGGAAGAGTAGAGCGTGTGGGCGAAGTAAACCGGTACCCTCTTGCCGACGCCCATCTCCGCCAGCCGCACGATCAGCGTATCGCTCCAGGGCGGGGGCGTCTGTTCCCGGAGCCGCTCAAGCTCGGCCAGCTCGATGATACGCAGTTCGCCCTGCTGCAGCAGGTGTTTGACATACCAGACCGTATTGAGTAGAGAGCGATTGACGATGGTGACATCAGTCCGGTAATCCAGCACCCGCTGCAGCACCCAGCCGGGGTAAGTGTCGTTGTCACCGTTGGTGATCAGGATCGCGTTCGGCTCCAGCAGCGCCAGGACATTATGGTTGTAGTCCATCACCACATCCTGGATGGCATCCAGCTCCAGCAGTTTGGCCAGCGCCAGATCCATCTGCTCGATCTCACCCTCCTGCATGTAGTTGATCACCAGGCTGAACCAGGGATCGCTGTAGTCCGGCGCCAGCTTGATAGCCCGCTCGAGGTACTGGGTCGCCTCCCGGCAATCCGCCTGGCCGTGGAAACGCATGCTGTACAGGTAGAGCAGGGTGGGATTGGCCGGGTACTGCTGCACTCCATTCTCCAGCAGCTCCATGTAGTCCGCCGCCTTAGCGTAGCGGGCGGCGTACATCCAGTTGGCGTAAGCCGCTTCAGAGGGGAACACGCGGTAGTATTCCGACCAGCGGGTGGCCAGATCCTGGTAGGTGGTCTGGTCGTAACAGACCTGCCGCATGCTGACGATTGCTTCCGGGCGGCTCAGCGTCTCCGGTGCGCGGCTGCAACCGGCCAGCCACAGTGCACCGATCAACAGCAGCGAAATGATGATTGCGGGGCTGATTCTCATCCTATCCTCCCTTTGCTTCCAGATATATAATCCGGAAACAGGGAAAAGGTTCAGAGTAGAAGACAGAAGATAGAAGACAGAAACATTAGAACAAGTCATCCCCGCCTTCGCGGGGATGACTTGGTTGTTGTAGGAGACAGTCACTCTCCTACTTCGCCACACTCACCTTCACTGTTTCCGCCGTGTTACCGCTGCTCAGACGCACTAGGTAAATCCCGGAAGCCACGTGCGGCTCCCAGCGGACGCTGTGGGCGCCTGCGGCGAAGGGAGCCTCCGTCAGCATCCACAGGAGCCGGCCCCGCAAGTTGTAAATCGCCAGGTTGACCCGGGCGGGGCTGTCCAGCCGGAAGTTGATCTCGGTGGCAGGGTTGCAGGGATTGGGTGAACAGGCGAGCTGGTAATCCGCGGCGAGTTGAGGTGCGTCCGTCACCGGCTGCAAACCGGCTCCGATATCGCAGATTGCCCCCTCGACGACGGTCAGACCGTAAGGGATTTCCTCCGGCAACAGGTACCAGCCGTTGTACACCCCGCCCCAGCCGAAGTTGAGATGATAGTAGTCGTCCGTGTTGTAGCCGTCCACCACCAGGTTGTGCCCCATGTCCCACTCCGGCGTCACGACGGCGAAATGCACCGGCAGCGCGTCCATCATGTTCTGCGCCATCCGTTCGAAGAGATCCTCATTGGTTTCGTTCAGCAGCTCGATACCGGTGAAACCGAACCGCAACCACGCGTCATAAGCCTGACTCACACCGAAGGTGCCCGATCCCCCCGGATGATAAACCTGATGAGCCGCCACTCCGGCCGCGAAAGTCAGAGCACCCTTGTCCTCATTGGTCAGCGGCACCGACTCCGCCCAGTGTCCCTCCAGCGTTTCCAGATAAACATTCAGGGTCGGGAAGGGGGGGAAATCGTACTCCTCCCAGTCATCGTCGATCCAGTAGCTGTTGCCGTTGTAATTGTGGTAGTAATCGTCGCCGTCATCGAAACGGGTACCGAAGATGGTGCGGTGGTAGTCCAGGATCGCCGCCTGGGTAACCGAGGGGCACCCGGACACGCTACGCTGGCCGCTGCCTAAATCGATCCGGCAGAACATGTTGAAGGGGAAACTCTGGTGCCAGTTTGCCTCCAGCCAGCCACCGGTGGGAGTAGTGCCCTCCGGCGGCCACCATTCCGTCCGTTACGGTGCCGTGGCGCCAGCCAGCAGATCGCGCCACTGCCGCTCCTGCTCCCGGCGCTGCGCATTCGGCAGGAGATCTATTTGTGCCAACCGCGACCGCAGGTCTGCCGTCAGTAGGCTCAGCAGCGGATTGCGGTTGATATCCAGGTCACCACAGCTGTTCTCCAGCGAGAACGCCATGACCGGCGGCAGCCCATCGTCGCCGCTGATCACCAGGTATCCCCGGGGAGTCGTGCGGCAGATATAGAAAAGCGGTACAGCCGGATCTGACGGTACCACCTCGGACAGGCTGAAACCGGTGGAGCCCGGCAGTGTCTGCAGTTTTGCCAGGGCTACCTGTCTGGCGGTGCCGTTGTCAACCGGTGCCGCCTGCAGGGCGCTGCCGGCCAGCAGAATCAGAATGACAGCCGTAATTGTCGTCGTGATGCGTTCTCTCATGCCACTCCCTTCGCGATTATGCCGATGCTCGCAAGTAAGCCCTTTTGAAGACGTTATATCGTGCATCGGTTATAGTATTTCTTTAGACATCTTGGGTGACTCTGTCAATTACTGATGAAGCGATGCCTTTGGCATCGAAGCGAGAAATACTATACAGGAACCGGCACCGTCTGCATCTCTGCCGCAGGTACCGCACAGGTCCGATTGTGATCAATGAACGGAAAATTCAGCAATCAAGCCATGCCGCAGTTCGGGCAGGGTGATTTCTCCGGTGTCAGACAGCCTGGTGTCGATGTGGTTTTTCCAAACACGCCTGTCGACAGGTCTACCCTTAAGCCGGCGATGGTTGCAACCGAAAATGTTACCAGCACTTGCAGCCGTTTGATGGGAGCACTTTTGTGCGTATCTTTACCGCATTGGAAAGAAGAGGGAGTTTAGACCGGAGCTGTCACTGTTTCCGCACAGCTGCGTAACCGAAGAGGGAGATGGCCAATGTTCAACCGTCACAGTTGCCTGAAACAGACGCAACGTCTGCTGATCCTCCTGCTGTTCCTTACCGGCGCTGGAGTTGCCTGCGGCAACACGGCACCCGCGGCGTCCAGCCTGCAACTGGAGCCGCCCCGCATCGGTGGCAGCAGTTACGGCCGGGAAGGCATCACCCCCTATCTCCTGTTGGATCTGGCTAATCCGGCCTCGGGACAACGGACGACGCTTCAGCTCGATCTGGAGATCGACGGTGAGGTAATCTACCGGTCGCTACCACTGCCGGCTCTGCAGCCGTTTCAACAGCGCCGGCTGTATCTGCCCTGGACACCACCGGTGGGATCGCACACCTTTGCTGTGGTCGTGCGGATAAGAGACACAAGCCGGCAGGGCGATGATCTGTCGGCACTGATCGCTGTGAGTCTCACGACCGAGATCCGTTTTGATGATGTCTATACGCATCCCTGGCTGACCCGGCGGGCCAACGAATTCCTGCAGGCCAAATATCCGGGCGGTGAGTACGCGGAACTGGCGGCTTATGTCGACGCGATGGCGGAAGGCGCTACGCACGAGGACGCGCTCGACGCGGACAACGACGGCGACGGTGCCACCCAGCGCTTCAACCGCCACTTCTACCGTCCGACCGACGGCGCCGGGTTGCAGCAGTCGCCCGGTTACCCCCCCCACATCACCGAATGCATCGAATCGTTCTGCAACTCCCTAACCTGGGGCGACGGATCCGATCCGCTGAACGATTACGACTGGCTCGACGCCGTGGGTCACTATGCCGCCGCTCAGACCTGGGATGCTTACTTCGCGCTGGGGCATGTGTTGCACCTGGTGCAGGATCTCGCGGTGCCGGCTCACACCCATCTGGACATCCACGCCCTCTCCATCACCGATCCGCCGGGTGATAATCTCGAAAACTACTGCGAGGCGGTGCTCTCAGGCGGCGGCTCGCTGCCGGAGCCGGATCCGGCCGCGTCACTGATTCAGCTGACCGATCTCTCCACTTTCTGGTCGAATCCCGGTGTTCCCTTTCCGGACTGCGGTATGGGGCGACTCTCCTACTATCGCAACCGCTACTACTGCGACCTGTCGAACCACGATAACGCCAGCGGCATCTTCAAGGAGATGTACCCCGACCTGGACTGGATTTACGATTTCTGGGCCTTTGAGTACCAGTGGGATATCGACTCGCCCGATCTGGGCAACTGGGATGAGAGTTTCGGTGATTCCTGCCCCCTCTCCTATGCCGGTTCGCTGGGGGACGACGAGTTCTGGAGCTGTGGCGCCAGCTACGGCAATCCGGACAACTATGACTATGTGTATGTGGAATGGACCGATGAGGTGCCGCTCTACGAGAAATCCAGCTGGAATCCGGACGATCCCGCCGCCGATCAGTATGCACCCAACAGCGGCGGTTTGTCACAGACCGAACTGCTGGCGCAGGATCTGATACCGCTGGCGATCCGTTACTCGGCGGGTCTGATGAAGTTCTTCTTCGATACGGTGAATCCGCCCCCGCCCAATCCTCCCGTCGTCGCGATCAGCTGGGGAGAGGGTAGCGTCACGCTGACCTGGGAAGCGGTGCCGGGCGCGACCGGATATCACGTCTATTCCAGCCCGGTGATCGAGGGTCCCTTCACGGAGGATCTCAGCGGCACTTACGACGGTCCCACCTGGACCGCCCCCGCCACCGGCACCCGGTTCTATCGGGTGACGGCAGTGAACTGATGAAAATAACCTGGGGTAATCCCGCTGCAGCGGGACAACCCCAGGTATCGATTGTTTGAACATGTGCAGTTCAGCGAAGCTGAACTGCTGAACTGATAATTGGATTCAGATATGAATCCAATTATCAGTCATCTCCCCATCCGTCAACAATCTGTACACGGAAGCCCTTACGGCAGAGGGAAGCCACCACCCCGTCAACACCATCCCCGACCAGGTTGAAGTTGATCGGATCCCACTCGAACATCCGTATCCACTGATGCACAGAGAAGTGGTAGTTGTAGGCATCCTCGTTCAACCGCAGCACCTCCACCCGGTAGTAACCCTGCTTGCGCTCGTTGCCGTCGATCAGGGTATCGTTGACCGCATCCACATAGACGAAAGCGCCCCAGGAGGCCCGCATATCCCGGCCGGTCCACATGGAGGGTACCGAAAGCAGACAGGGTGAAGTGTCCCACTGCCAGGCCAGCTCTTCATCGGCGCGCAGCCAGTGCAACCGCTCCTCCGGCGTGTCGATCCACTCCTCGCTGAGCGTATCATATACTTCGCTGTTGAAGCGCATCTGGTAACGATAGCTCAGCTGGTCCTCCTGTAGATGTGCCCAGTTCAGATAAAATGCGGTCGGATCGTTGAGCCCCTCCTCGAGGGTCTCGTCATGGAGCATTATCGTGTCGGGCAGTGTATCCGACAGAATCAAATCGAAAGACTCCGGTGAAACGATTACCGTCGACGCCTCCCCGCTGAACGCCAGCTGCTCCCAACTGCCGGAAACCTGCAGGGTGACCTCATCGTAGGGATTCAACGCCAGGCTGTCGCGCGAGAAACGGTAACAATATGCAGCGACATCCAGCTGGGCCGCCACCGAATCACCGCTGGTCTGGTTGATCAGCAGAATCTCGGCATCCGGTACGAAAGTGTTGGCTAGATTCAGCAGGGTTCCGTCAGACACCATGTGGGTCAGGTAGATCGGCTGCCAGCCGCTGTCGCCCGGCTCCAGGAAGGTCGACAGATAAACCCGCGGTTCCAGCTCCTCTTCGTCGGGAGGCAGACCGTCACAGGCGGTCAGCAGAACGCTCAAGACCACACCGGTAAGCAGGAAGTACACTATCCTCATGATCAGAATCTCCAGTTCAATTCAAAGGAGGGCATCAGCGGGGCGCCCTTGGTCTTGTTCTCTTCCGGTGGATTCACACTCTCGTCGAAGGTGATGCTCCAGTAGTTGGGCAGGTTGAGAATGTTCAGCACCCCCATTTTCATCTGGAAGGAAGAGTTCGGCTTGTTGTGGATCCAGGCGTAGGCCAGGTCGATTCGCAGGTAGGGATCCAGCCGGGATCCGTTGTAGTTGTTCCAGGTATGAAACAGCTCCGAGCCGCGGCTGGCACCGGATTCGATGAGGTAAGCCATCCCCGGCTTGTTGTAGCGGGGGCCGGAAGAGGACTGCACCGTCAGGTTGATATCGGTCTCGTTATACTTGAAGATGCCCCACTTGACCAGCGGCCAGCGACGCGGCTTCTCCTGGTACGAGGTGCGGAAGCTGCTCAGCAGCTGCAGGTTATGACGCTTGTCCCAGGCGGTGTAATAGGGGTCGCCGTCATGCAGTTCGTCGAACTGCCGGTAGGCCCAGCTGATGGAGTAGCCGGCCTGCCCGGTCCAGCGGCCGCGGGTGCGCTGCAGCGCCAGGTCCACGCCGAAGGCGTTGCCGTCGCCGAAGTGAAACATGTCCTGCGCCGTGTAATTGTATTCATCGGCCAGTTCCCCGATCTTCATCTCCCGCAGCTTGGCCATCTCCTTGAAGTACCCCTCGATCTCCAGGAAGGTGCTCTCGTCCACATCGAATTCGAATCCGAGTGCATAGTGGTAGGCGCTGGCCGGCGCGGCGGTGGAGTCGAGTGTCGTCCAGACGGCGCTGTAGAACATGCCGTCGCGGGTGGCCTTGATCAGCCCCTGGTTGTAGAATCCCCAGGCCGCCTTCGCGCGCAGCCGGTCGGTGAGGAAGTACTTGGCGCCCAGGCGCGGCTCCAGGCGCAGGTAGTATCGGTTGTTCTCGAACTCCAGCATCTTTTCCGTCCGGTAGGAGGCGAGCCGCAATCCCGGTTCGATGATCCAGCGGTAGGTCGGCTTCCAGGTCAGCCGCAGGTAGGTGGAGAATTCCGACATGGCCATGTCCATACTCACCTCGTGGCGGGTCGCGTACCAGAAGTCATAGAAGGTCTTAACCTCTTTGAGGACGATACCCCCTTCCAGGTAGACTTTATCCCGCCAGTGATACTCGGTCAGCGCCCGCAGGGTGACGTCGTTGAGCGCGTTCTCCTCCCGCAGCATCTCATCGCCGCCGAAATCGAAGCTGGAAAAGTAGCGGGTGTAGGAGCAGATCAGTTTCGAGAACAGCGCCGAATTGTGAATGTGACGCCAGTTCCCGGTCACGGCCCGGTTACCGTAGCTGAACTTGATCGAGCCCAGGTCGAAGACATCGTCGCCGTAGTAGCCGGTGAAGGAGAGACGGTCATCCTGGGAGAGATCGAGATTCCCCCGCGCCTGGAAATCGGTGAAGTGGTACGGGATTTCGGTATCGGTGAAAGCCTTGCTGGCCAGGTCGAGATAGGTGCGCCGCCCGGCCAGCATCCAGGAACCGAGCCCGCCGGCGGGGCCCTCCAGTAGCAGGCTGGAGGAGAGCAGTCCCAGAGTGATATCGGTGCTGAATTCCCGGCGGTTGCCCTCCTTGGTGACGATGTTCATTACCGCGCCCAGGCGGCCGCCGTGTTCAGCGCCGTAGGAGGAGCGCTGCAGGTCGGCGTGCTTGACCGTACTCGGAATGAAGGAGGAGAAAACACCCCCCATGTGGTTGGGATTGTAGACTTCCACTCCATCCAGCATGATCAGGTTTTCCGAACCGGAGCTGCCCCGCACATTGAGGTCGCTGGAGAAGTCATTACTGGGCAGGACGCCCGGCACGTACAGAAACGACCGCAGCACGTCCGACTCGATCAGCATCGGCGTCATCTTCATCATCGCCTTGTTCAGCCGCACTTCCCCGGTATAGACCTCCATCTTCTGCAATTCCTGCGTTTCCCGTTCGGTGGTGACCACCACCTCCTCCAGGACCAGGGGCGAAGCCTCCAGCTCGAAGTCCTGGTAGATCTCATCGAATTCGTTGACCACCAGGTTGAAATCGGCAGGTTTGTAACCCTGGTAACTGACCCGGATCTCGTGCAGTCCGGGCGGTAGTCCAACGATAACGTAGTAGCCGTCGAGATTGGTGGCGGCGCCGTAGGGTTGGTTCAACACATTGAGGTTGGCCCCGATCAACGGCTCGCGGCTGCCGGCATCGACGACGTACCCGTGAATGCGGATCTCCGCCGTGGCGAGGCCGGACAGCAGAAGCAACAGCAGGGTTGAGGTTAGAAATCTGCTCATCAGAGATACTCTATGTTTATTGGATTTATCTAAATTCATAGACCTATAATTCTAGATCGGTGGAAGGGAAATTCCAATAGCGTTGTATCATCGTCCAGGGTCGGACCTGATTAAGTTGCTGTAAATACGGAGGGAACGCCCGAAAAACCGATAAAAACTCGCTTTAAACGGCCTTTTCTCAGGCGAAAAACGACCACTTGTTATCGCGATGAAATGAAGTAGAGTGTTACGCCAAACCGATTCCCCGCACTCACGGCAACAGCGCCGTCACCCGGTAGAAGCGCTGTTGACCCGCCAGCGGCGCCGTCCAGGTGGTGCCGTCGTAGGTACCACCGGCAGCCGGGGCAAAGGGGGCGTAGAGCTCATCCGCAACATATACCTGGTAGCCGGTTGCGCCCGGCACCGCTTCCCAGCTGAGCAGAACAGAGTCCGCCAGCAGTATTATCGAGAGGCCTGCCGGCGCCGGCGATGTCACCGTGAGGGTGACGGGTACTATCTGCTCGCCGTTGACAACCAGATCGCAAGTGTAGATGTCAGGCGACAGGCCGGCGGCATCAAAGGTTACCTGCACGGTATCGGTCTGACCGCCGTAAACCACTCCGGTGGCCGGTTCCACGCTGAGCCAGCTCACCGGCAAACCCAGATTGGTCAGGGAGAAATCACCTTCGACGAAGTGAGGATTGCCACCCCAGACATCCCCTTCGAGGCGGTAGGCGAGCAGCAGATCGCCCGCTACCTCCGCGCCGATGGTCACATTCACTACCGCACTGGCGCTTTCACCGTCCTGAATCACCCCCCAGCCGCTGGCCGTTTCACCGTGCCAGTGCAGGGTGATCGCCTCGCCGGTGTTGCCATCGCTCGCCATATCGCCGCCGGAACCGCCTACGAAAGGTCCACTGCCGTTGACGGTGACGCCGGCCGGGAAGAGCAGATAGATGTCGATCAGATATTCCTGGTCGGGACTGCTGTTGTGCACCAGGAAAGTCCAGTCGAGAGTGGTGCCGGGTACGAAACCGCTGTCGGTACACTCGAGATAGGAACCGGACACATCCCGCGAACCACCCGCAACGGCCGGTGTGGGCACGATCTGGATTTCCCACGGCAACGCGCCGCCGCCGCTGTTGGCGATGTAGAGCGGTACCTGGGTGGAGAAGCCGCTGCCGAGCGTCTCCGACAGCAATGCGGGCTGGACGGCCAGTTCCGGCGGTTGCGGTACGCCGGCGTAGAAGAAGTGCGGATCCTCCGCCCCGACCAGCGGGTGCCACGCACTGTGCCCGGAGGAGTCGGCCGCCTGCAGCCAGTAGCTGATCTCGCTGCCCTGCGGCTGGGCCGGGATTGTCGCTGTGTACTGATCGCCTCCCGCCGGCAGCAGGGGCGCGGTAATCAGACTACCACCGTCGACCCGGTAGCAGAGCAGCAGCGAATCGGGGATCAAGCTGGCGCTGCTGCAGGGGATCAGATCGGCTGTGAGTTCGTAATCGCTGCCTGCCGGCTCGTTGCCCCAGCGCGGCTGGTGCCGGATGTGCAGCATCCCGATATCGACCACCTCGTGCGTGCGGCAGTGGAGGGCGTCGTAGTAGTACCAGCTGCTCCAGGGAAAGCCGATGATCTCGTAGCCGGGCATCGCCGCGGCATAGGTCGCCAGCGCGTCCTGATCCGCCGCTATATTGAACAGCGGTACCAGCACCTTGCGATTCAGGATCAGCGAATTGGTGTAGGCACCGACCGCGTCGCCGCTGTAGCTGTCGCAGAAAACCCGCACGATTTCCCAGGGGCGTCCCCAGCTGCACTCCAGCGCGGCGAAATGGGCGACCAGCGCTTCGACGCAGGCGTACTCCGGATGCCAGGCGGGCACCTCCTTGATCAACACCTTGGCGGGGCTGAGCAGCTTGGCGTAGCAGTCGATGTGCTGGATACCGTGGGTTTCCGGGTTGGCCAGGAACTGGTAATCCTCGATACCGAGCAGGTCGTACGCCAGGTCGCGGAATTCAGTTTCGCTCCAGAGGCCGCTGTTCTCCGCCAGCATCTGCGCGGTGG
>CAZFEC010000051.1:0-20074 GCA_964517435.1 uncultured Bacteroidia bacterium
CAGGACGTGGCACAGATGATGGAAGGTATCCATGTGGAACCGCCACGCGTACGTGTACTCCATCAGACCAACGGGAAGCACAAGATGTACATCGACACAGGTGAAGCCTACTTCTCAGATGACATCGCACAGGAAACGCCACTGAACAAAGGTCTGGAGGGAATTGTCATACAGGCACAACTCATCCGGGCGCTGTTCAATGAAGGTGAGCATCTTCCGGAGTGTGCAGCTGTCGAGGGAGTACCTGTAGTCAACAACCCTCTATTCAACGCCTGTCTGCAGTGCCCTGAATCTGCAATCGGTAAGGGGCGTTGCAAACCCAAGGTGAGACTGTTCATCCTGACACAGACCAAAGGGACACCCAGTCTCGTGGTCTTCCCACTATCACCGACCAGTATCAAACGGTGGAAGTCCCATTTGCGTAAGTTGGCCAAATCTGGTGCACCCTACTTCGCAGTTGTCACACGTTTCAGGTTGGAGGACATTTCGAAGAACGGGTACAGGTGGGCGGAGATCGATATGTCCGTTGATCGGGTAATAACAAAAGAAGAGTTACAGCAAGTGCGTGAAATGAGAGCAGAATTCAAGGCCAGAATGAAAGAAGTGAACGACCGTGACTTCAACGACCCAGGCGACAAACAATCAACCAACAAGGAGCATCATGCAGCACATACTGAGGTTCGCAGCTAGTACCGGTAAGCACCTTCTACCACCTTTAAGCGCCTTGTGCCGTCACGGCACAAGAGCCCTACAGGCCATCGGACCGATCATCATCAAAATATTTCTGTGGAGACGGGAGAAGAAACCGAAAGGTGAACCGAAAAACGGCGCTGCTAATAAGTAGCTACAGAAGCAGCATCAGGGAGACTTGGTGCTGCTTTTAGCTACAACCTTAGCTTATTCACTGCCTCCTGCGCTTTATACGGTGTTAAGTGTGCATACCGCATTGTCATCATGATATCGCTGTGTCCCATTAAACGTGATACAGTCTCAATCCCCACATCTTTCTTCACCAGGTGCGACGCAAAGGTATGACGCAACTTATGGATTGTCCCTGTTAATCCCAGCTCCTTTAGAGCAGCTTTCAGAGCCAGATAAATCCTGTCGGGATGGATCTGTTTACCCTCACGGCCGGTAAACACCCAGTTGTGCTCTTTGTATTTCTTGCAGCGTTTAACGATCGCAACGGCATCTGGAGATAATGGTATTTTGCGGCTGGTGCTATTTTTCGTTTCCCAACCATCCTTTGACTGGATTGTGATTTCACCACGATCACCATCAACCTCGACATCACTCCAGGTAAGATGGATCAGCTCCCCCTTCCGCAAGCCGGTCAGGTAGAGAAACTGGATTGGATCTCTCCAGTGTTCAATCACTGTGGCGAAGATATCCTTCAGTTCATCCTCCTCCCAGTATTCAACATTGCCATCCTTCTGTACCTTGAACTTCTGTAACTTGGCGGTGGGATTGGCCCTGATAAGCTCTTCAGCGACTGCATAGTTGAACAGGATCTTTAGAAAACGGATGTGCCCGTTAATTGTGTTGCTGCTGATACCCTCGCGCTTGAGCTGGCTGAGATGCTCCTCCAGGTAAGTCTTCTTGATTTGATTGAGAAGTTTGATGTTGGGGAAATATTTCTCGAAGAACTCCCGGAGATGCCTGGCGTAGATATTGTACCGGCTCAATGTGGATGGTGCGACTCGCTCCTTTTTGTCTCGGAACAATCGTTCAATCGCATCAGACAGGCTGATTTCTACTGTGGCACTCTCCGGCAATCCTAGTGTACCCTTGAGTTGATTTGCATGGATTACGCTGACGGCTTTCTCTGCGTCGGTCTTCTTCTGGAAGTGCTTGTACTTCGCTTCACCGTTTTCCACGTACCTGACCTGCCAGGATACATTGCCGCTCGGATATACGCGCTTGGTCACTTTAGGTGCCTTCATCACTACCTCCAGACATAAAAAAGGGACGCGTTGACGTTTTTCCAACGCGCCCCGTAATTTTACAATATTTGATTTTAATAATCAAGTACTTATATCATTATAACGGAGAAGCCGGGATTCGAACCCGGGGTAGACGGATAGCCTACACACGCTTTCCAAGCGTGCTCCTTCAGCCACTCGGACACTTCTCCAGCAGGAGCAGTTGCTCCGCTCGAAATATGTAATGCCATTTGAACAGCAATGAATATTGACTATTCCAAATGGCATGTGCAACGCTGCCTAAGTCAGCATTGCACCTAATCTATCCGCCGCCCCCAGCATATCCAAAGGAAAAAGGGGAGCGTCACAATCAGAGACACCAGTATTGTATGGGTTCAGAATGCACCCCCCTGGGGGTGCTTTTGTCCAGCCTGGGGTGGTGATTGCGAAGCAATCGTTAGCCCCAGGCTTGAGGAATCAGGCCAAACCATGCTTCAGCACGTTTCAGCCCGCAACACGTCTACTCATCTACCCTTTCCAACCCCGCCACCACCTCGATATGTTCCGTCTGGGGAAACATGTCCAGCGGCTGCAGGCGTACCACCCGGAACTCGTCCGCGAGCTCGTCCAGATCCCGCTTAAGCGTCTCCGGATTGCAGGACATGTAGACCAAACGCCGGCAGCTCAACTCCCGCAGCAGCTGCCCCAGCGCCGGGGTCAACCCCTTGCGGGGCGGATTGACCAGTACCGTTTCCGGCGCGTACTCCCGTAACGCCTCCAGATGCGTGTCGACATCACCCTCCAGAACTGAGAACTGGTTCAGTCCCTGCTCCTGAGCCGAACGCCGCGCCGCCTCCATGCAGGCCGGATCGATCTCCACCGCCAGCACCTCCCTGCCCTGTTCCGCCAGTGCCAGTCCGGCGATCGCCGCCCCGCTGTACAACTCCGCCACGCGCCCCTGCCCCGCCTGTGCCTGCTCCAGCACTTCTTCATAAGCCCGTGCCGCCATCTCCCCGTTGGCCTGGCTGAAGGCGGTCGCCGGCAGCGAGTATTCCCGCTCCCGAAACCGGAAAACGTGATACGGACGGCCGGCGTGCAACACTTCCCGCTCTCCCAGGAAGCGATTACCGGTGGTGTCGTTATAATTCTGGATCAGGTAGAGAGAATTCAGCGTGCTGCCGATCGCGCCCAGCAGGCGGCGGAACTCCCGCGTGTGATACTTTTTCCGCGAGGCGGTCACCAGGACGATACCGACGCGCTCCGCAACCGGATCCACCCGCAACAGCACCCCCCGCAGGAAACCCGCGCTGCCATCGAGCGAAGCGACCGGCGTCTCGTACCGCTCCAGCAGCTGCTTGAGCGCGTCGATTATGTTGTTGATCAGGGGATGTTGCACCGGGCAGTGTGCCAGATCCGCCACCTCGCTCGTACCCGGCCGGTAGATACCCAGCCGCAGCGGATTGCCCGCCGCGCGCAACTTGGCGGTCAACCGGTATCCCAGCGGATTCGGCGCGCTGGTGATCGGCTGCAATACCGGATTTCCCTCGAACAGCTGCACCAGCCGCTCCTGCTTCAGCTCCAGCTGTTCGGCGTAGGGACGGTCGATCAGACCGCAGGCGGTGCAACGTCGACAGACCTTTTCCATGGTGACAAACCGTCGATCGGAGTTGATGGTGATTGAGCAGCGGTGGATACCGTCTGCTCTAATCACCATGCAGAAAGCCGCCCAAGTCGGCTTTCTGCTATTTCATCTTGTCGAAGATGATGTGCGGCAGGTCGGCGATCTTGACACGATCCTGCGCCAGTGTATCACGATCTCGCAGGGTAACGGTGTCGTCATCCTTGGTGTCGTAGTCCACCGTGATACACCAAGGGGTGCCGATCTCGTCCTGCCGCCGGTAACGCCGCCCGATGGCGCCGCTCTGATCGTAGAAGCAGTTCCAGTGCGGCCGCAGCTCGTCGACGATCTTGCGGGCGATCTCCGGCAGCCCGTCCTTTTTGACCAGCGGGAAAACCGCCACCTTGACCGGCGCCAGCTGCGGGTGCAGCTTCATCACCACCCGCTTCTCCCCTTCGATCTCATCCTCGCAGTAGGCGTTGTCCAGGAACATCAGCATGGCGCGGGTGAGGCCGGCGGAGGTCTCCACGATGTAGGGCAGAAAGCGCTCGCCTGACGCCTCGTCGAAGTACTCCAGCTTCTTGCCGGAGTGCTCGCGATGGCGGGCAAGGTCGAAGTCGGTGCGGTTGTGGATCCCCTCCAGCTCCTGCCAGCCGAAGGCGAACTGATACTCGATATCGTAGGCCGCCTTGGCGTAGTGCGCCAGTTCGTCCCCCTTGTGCTCGTGAATGCGCAGCTTATCCTCCGGGATGCCCAGCCCCAGGTAGAAGTCGAAGCGCTGGCGGCGCCAGTACTCCATCCAGGTGCCGTCCTCACCCGGTCGCACGAAGAACTGCATCTCCATCTGCTCGAACTCGCGGGTGCGGAAGATGAAATTGCCCGGCGTGATTTCGTTGCGGAAAGCCTTTCCCACCTGGGCGATGCCGAACGGCAGCTTCATGCGGGAGGAATTGATCACATTCAGATAGTTGACGTAGATCCCCTGGGCGGTTTCCGGTCGCAGGAAGATGGTGGACGCCTGTTCCTCCACCGGTCCCATGAAGGTCTTGAACATCAGGTTGAAGTTGCGCGGCTCGGTCAGTTCGCCGCCGCAGGAGGGGCAGACTTCTCCCTCCAGGTCGTCGGCCTTAAAACGGCTCTTGCACTTCTTGCAGTCCACCAGGGGATCGGTGAAACCGTCGACATGGCCGGAGGCGCGCCAGACATCGGGGTGCATCAGGATGGCGGCGTCCAGGCCGACGATGTTCTCATGCCGGTGCACCATGGCGTTCCACCACTGCCGCTGCAGGTTGTTCTTCAGTTCAATGCCCAGGGGGCCGTAGTCCCAGATCGAGTTCAGACCGCCGTAAATCTCGCTCGATTGAAAGACGAAGCCGCGCCGCTTGCAGAGCGCCACTACTTTCTCCAGGCTGGCATCCATCAGGTTGGTATCTTTCGCCATCGGTGTTCCTTTATTTGATTAGCTAGTTATCGTCCGTAGCGGATTCCGTCTCACCTCCGTTCGCATCCGCACCGGCAGTCTTCAGCAGCAGCTCGGCGGACTTCAACCCCCGGTAGTAGTCGACATGCTGCCGCAGGTAGAGGTCCAGCAGCTGGAACAGCTCCCGGCCGGTCGCCTCGCTGATCCCCCGCCGGTTAACCGCCGCCGGTTCCACCGTCAGCAGATAGCGGGCGGCGTGTATCACGTTTTGTGATGCAATATGAACACCCGCCGGCGGCCGGCAATCCTCACAGTAAACGCCTCCCCGCGTCAGGTCAATCGCCACGTCGTCCGTGTCCGGCGCCGGTGTCTCACAACCGCACTCCAGGCAGCGCTCCGGGTGAAAAGCGATTCCCATACGATAAAAGTGGTACAGGAAAAAGTAGAACAGAAAGTTCCAGTGATGCCGCTTTGATTCATCCAGCGCCGCCAGCAACTCCAGCGTGTGGTCGTAGAGTTCGCCGTCGCTGCTGCCGCTGGGATGCAGGCGGTCCAGCAGCTCCAGCATGACCGAACCGGTGACGAACTTCTCGTAGTCGCCGACGATCCGCTGGAACTGCCGCAGCTGGTGGGCGTCCTTGAGCTGCTGCAGATCCCGCTGTTCGCGGTAGTAAAAGAGCAATTCCAATTCAGCATATTCCTGCAACACCGCCGCCAGCCGCGATCCCTGACGCCGCACACCCTTCGCGATGAGCGAGATCATGCCGTGTTCCCGGGTCTGGCAGTGCAGGATCAGGCTGGTGTCGCCGTACTTGAATGTCCGCAGCAGAATACCCCGTTCCCGCGCCAGCATCAGAGCAGCAACCTGGTGGTGATCAACAGGTAGATCAGCAGACCGGTGATGTCGTTGGAGATCGTGATGAAGGGTCCGGTGGCCAGGGCGGGATCGATCCGCAGGCGATGCAGGAACATCGGCGACAGGGTCCCGACCAGAGCCGCAAACAGGATGACCGCGATCATCGAACCGGCGATGGCGGCCGCTTCCAGCCACACTCCCTGCCAGAAGTAGATCGCCGCAAAGAGCAGAGCGCTCAGGATGAGCGCGTTTATTATACTCACTTTCAGCTCCACCCACAAACGCCGCGGGATGTGCCGCAAGGTTTCTTCCTCCAGGGCGAGGCTGCGCACGACGATGGAAGAGGACTGGATGCCGATGTTGCCCCCCATCGCGATGACCACCGGTACGAAGAAGGCGACCCGCAGCAGCTGTGCCAGCGAACCTTCGAACCAGCTCATGATCCAGGCACTGACGATGCCGCCGGCCAGTCCGAAGATCAGCCAGGGCAGCCGCTGCCGGGCGATATGCGGCGTCGAGAGATCGGTCACCTCCTCCTGGCCGGTACCGGCCATCGCCGCGATATCCTCTTCCGCCTCCTCCATCATCACCTCGAGGATGTCGTCCGGCGTGATACGTCCCAGCAGGTGATCCTGCTCGTCCACAACCGCCACGGTGATGACGTCGTACTTCTGCGCCAGATGTGCCACCCGCTCCTGGTCGGTGTCCGTCGTAACCTTGAGAATCTCCTGCTCCACCAGCTCCAGCAGCGGCTGTTCGTCCGTGGCCAGCACCAGCTCCTGCAGGGTGACATGCCCGACCAGGCGGTAGTTGTCGTCCACGACGAACACCTGGTAGTAGCGGTCGGCGCAGTCCCGCTGCCGGCGGATTTCGCGGATGGCGTCGCCGACGGTGAGGTTGACGTTGACGGCGACGAATTCCACCGCCATGATGCCGCCGGCGCTGTCCTCCGGGTACTCCAGCAACAGGTCGACCTCGCCCCGCTGTTCCTCACCCAGCCGCTGGCGTACCTCCTCCGCGACCGCCTTGTCGACGTCGGAGAGGTCCTGTATCACGTCGACGGCGTCGTCCGATTCCATATCGTCGACGATGGGAGCCAGCGTCTCCGCCGGTAGGTTCTTCAGCAGCTGTTCGCGGGTGGCGTCGTCCAGTTCGACCATCACCTGCGCGGCTTTCTCCTCCTCGAGCAGTACGAAGACCGGCTGCAGCAGCTCGTCGTCGAGATAACTCATCAGGAGCGCGATGTCGGCCGGATGTTCACGTTCGGTGAACTCGCGCGCGCGGTCAAACCTTGCCGCTTCCAGATCGTCAATGAGCTGCGCGATCGACTCGCGGGTGATACCGTCACTCATCTCGCACCTTTTCGATTTCGTGATACAAAGCGATGAAGTCTTCCAGAGCCAGCGCCTCCGGCCGCAGGGAGAGATCGAACTCGAGGCGCGGAAGCAACGGCTTGAACTCCGGCAGCGCCTTCAGCGAATTGCGCAGCGTCTTGCGACGCTGGTTGAAACTGACCCGCACCAGCCGCTGGAAGAGACGCCGGTCGACGAGCGGATAGCGCGGCTCGGCCGGGAAGGCGAACCGCACCAGCGTACTCTCCACCTTCGGTCGGGGGGTAAACGCCCCCGCCGGTACCTGCAACAGCTGCTCCGGCGTCGAGTAGAAGCGGCTGAAGACCGACAGTACGCCGTAGGCCTTGGTGCAGGGCGGCGCCGTGATACGTTGCGCCACCTCCCGCTGCATCAGGATGGTCAGGTCACTCACCCGCGGCCCGTCCGGCGCTGTCGCCACCTCGAACAGACGGAACATGATCGGGCTGGTGATATGATACGGGATGTTGCCCATCACCCTGACCTGCGCTTCCGCGAGCGCGTTGAAATCGAACTCCAGGAAGTCCTGTTGCCGGATTTCGAGGTTGATGCTTTCAGCAAACCGCTCCTGCAACAGCGCGCACAGCCGCGCATCCAGTTCGACGGCGAGCACCCGCCGCGCCCGTTTCACCAGCCAGGCGGTGACCACCCCCCGGCCGGGCCCGATTTCGAGGAAGAAATCCTGCGGCTCGATCCGCACCGCGTCGACTATCTTTTCGACGTAGTACTCATCGGTGAGGAAGTTCTGCCCCAGGCTTTTGCGCGGCTTGATGTGCACGGTCGTTCCGCCTTCGCTTCGCGTTGTCTCTGCATTATCGAGCCAGAAGTTACGCTGTCCACACGCCAGAGTCAATCGCGTCGCGGCGGCCCGGAGCGGTGTTCGCCGGCGAGGGGACGTGATACAAAGCACGGGCGCGTGACAGGCAGCCATTTTGCTGGCTATCACTGCTGTTTTTACCGAAGTTGAAGTTGTCATCGACGGCGACGCTGCCGCAACCAGGCTGGACGCCCATGTCTCACTTCGAACTGCGCGATTTTTCGTATTACACCATCGCACCCTTTCAACTGCGGTTGGAGGCGGGGGAGACCGTTTCGCTCTCCGGCCCTTCCGGATCGGGCAAAACCCTGCTCCTGCGCGCCCTCTGCGACCTCGACCCGCACCGCGGCGAAGTCCTGCTGGAGGGAGTACCCTGCAGCGAGACCGAGCCGCACCTCTGGCGCCGGCGCGTCGGCTTTCTGCCGGCGGAGAGCAGCTGGTGGTACGATACCGTCGGCGAGCATTTCCCGCTACGGAACGGATTGTCATTATCGGAACTGGGTTTCGACGCCGAGGTGCTGAGCTGGGACATTCACCGTCTGTCGGCGGGGGAGAAACAGCGCCTGAGCCTGCTGCGCCTGCTGGCCAACCGCCCCCGCGTGCTGCTGCTGGACGAGCCGACCGCCAACCTGGACGCCGAGAACCGCGACCGGGTCGAATGGCTGCTGACCGGCTGGCTGAAGCAGCAGGGTTGCGCCGTCATCTGGGTGACGCATGACCCGGCGCAGCGGCGGCGGATCGCCAAGCGGCATTACGATATCGTCGCCGGCCGCCTGCAGGAGGTCGAGTCGTTATGAGCGTCATCGCCCTCTCTCCCGTCGATCTGATACTGGCCGGAGTGCTGGTCCTGCTGCTTTCCCTCCTGGCCTTCCGGCTTAAACTGGGCATGGCGGGACAGATCCTTATCGCCGCCGCGCGCGCCACCGTGCAGCTGCTGCTGATCGGCCTGGTATTGAAAGCGCTGTTCGTGCATGTCGCCCTGATCTGGGTGATCCTGATCGCGCTGTTCATGCTGCTCGTCGCCGCCCGGGAAGTGCTGCAGCGGCAGCAGCGACCGTTTACCGGCTGGTGGGGCTACGGTATCGGCGCCGGCGCCATGCTGGCGCCCTCCTTCGCGCTGACCGCCCTCGCCCTGACCGCCATGGTCGGCACCCAACCCTGGTACGAGCCTCAATACGCCATCCCGCTGCTGGGCATGCTGCTGGGCAACACGATGTCCGGCATCGCCATCGGAATGGATCGCTTCACGCAGGCGATCTGGCAACAGCGCGCGATCGTCGAGTCGCGCCTGGCGCTGGGCGAACGCTGGTCGGAGGCGGTGCAGTCGGCGCGCCGTGAAAGCGCCCGCAGCGGCTTCATCCCGATCATCAACGCCATGTCGGTAGCCGGGCTGGTGGTACTGCCCGGCATGATGACCGGCCAGATCCTGGCCGGCAGCCCGCCGCTGGAAGCGGTCAAGTACCAGCTGTTGATCTTCTTCCTGATCGCCTGCAGTTCCGGCTTCGGCACGATCGGTGCGGTCTGGATCGCTTCCCGGCGCCTGTTCGACGAACGGCAGCGGCTGCGGCTGGACCGCTTGCGCGCACCACGCCCCAACAGTCACTAATCAGGTTTCTGCCATGGAAACTCCCCTGCTCTTCCTCCTGGGTGCCAGCGGCGCCACCGGACGCCTGATCGCCGACCTGCTGCTGCGGGAATCCGATGTTCGACTGCGGTTGGGCGGACGCCGTCTCGATCCACTCCAGCGACTGGCATCAGCTCTGAACGATACCTACCCGGGCGAACGGGTCAGCTGCCGGGCAGTCGATGCGGGAGACAGCGCGACGCTGACGGAAGCGTTGGCCGGTGTCCGGCTGCTGATCGTCGCTTCCGGCACGGCACGACAGGCGATGGCGACAGCAACCGCCACCCTGGCCGCCGGCTGCGACTGGCTCGACATCCAGTACTCCAGCAGCAAACTGCAGGCGCTGCGTTCGCTGCAATCCCGTATCGAACAGCAGGGATGCTGCTTCATCACCGACGGCGGTTTCCATCCCGGCCTGGCCGCGGTCCTGGTGCGGGAAGCGGGACGGCAACTGGAGGAACTGGAGAGCGCTCAGGTCGGCTCGCTGATCAAGCTGAACTGGCGGGAAGTGAACGCCTCGCTGGCGACGGCGGAGGAGATGGTGGAGGAGTTCACCGAGTTCCAGCCGCTGGTGTGGGGCGAGGAAAAATGGCGGCGCGTCTCCCTGGCCTCCGGCCGGCAACTGCTCCGGTTTGACTTCGGCGCGCCCTGGGGCGCACGCCCCTGCACGCCGATGCTCCTGCAGGAAATGCTGGCGCTGCCCCGCCTCTTCCCCGGGCTGCGCGAGACCGGCTTCCATGTCGGCGGTTTCAATCCCGTCACCGATTACCTGGTGCTGCCACTGATGCTTGGCGCCTTGCGGATCTGGCCGCGACGGGCGATACGTCCCGCCGCCCGGTTGTTCGTCTGGAGCCTGCACTGGTTTTCCCGTCCGCCCTACGCGACGATACTGCAACTGGAGGCGCGGGGACGTACCGGCGGCCGGGAGGAGGAACTGCGCCTGCGGCTGACCCACCCGGACGGTTACTACTTCACCGCGGCGGCGACGGTGGCGGCGCTGCTGCAGTATCTCGACCAGCCGGAGCCGGAACCGGGCCTGCATTTCCAGGCACTCTGGGTGGAACCGGCAAGGATGCTGGCGGATTTACAAAGACTCGGCATCTCCTGCGAGCAGTCGCTGCGCCCACCGTCCGCTTGAGTCGCACTGCGACCAATCCGATACAAGACGCGTGTGTTTGACAACGTCAGGCGCTATCTTAACCGGGAATCACCGTCCGGATGACGGGTGCGGTCGCGACTCAAGGGAGTTGCGGCAGGCCGGAGTATCATAAGCGAGGGATCACTATGCGCGGATTGTATCGAGGTATACGGTTGCTGTCGCTGTTTGCCGCCGGTAGCTTGTTGTGGCTGGGGATCGCGGCGGCGTCACCCCTGATCCCCGCTGAACCGTTGCCCCGTCACGGCCGTCTGGGCGTGGATGCTCTGCCGCAGCCGGCGAACGGAGAGCAGCTGTGCGGGAACCACACCGGCGGGATGATCATCAAGGCGGTCCAGAACCGTAGCACAGCGGCCGCGGCCGGTGTCCTCGCCGGCGACCTGCTGCTCGCGATCAACGACCGGGAGCTGTGCACGAACCGCGACCTGGTCGAATCGGAGCACGCCTTTACCGCCGGTACCCGGCTGGATTTCACCCTCTGCCGCAACGGCGAAACTAAAAGGCTCCAGGGACAGATGCAGCCGGCGCCGCTGGAGCAGAGCCTCCAGCTCGAAATCATCTACCAGCCGCTGACGACCGCCTCCGGGCGCTGGCAGTCCCTCATCACCCGTCCGCATTCCGCCTCGCGTCCCAACGCTCAGCCGCTCCCCGCTCTCCTGGTCCTGCAGAACTGGGACAGCGGCTCGCTCGACCTGGGCGGGCAAGCGGAGAATCCGCTGCAGCGACTGCTCTATCATCTCACCCTCAACGGATTCATCACCATGCGGGTGGACAGGAGCGGCCAGGGTGACAGCGAAACGGCGGCGGCGGGCGAGCTCGACTTCAACAGCGAATGGTTCGGCTTGCGGGAGGCGCTGCGTTTCCTGCAGGGGTACCCGGGCGTCGATCCGCAGCGGATTTTCCTGCTCGGTATGGGTTCGGGCGGCATTATTGCACCGCTGCTGGCCAATGAGGTACCGACCCGCGGCATCATCACCTATAATACGACGTCGGTTTTCTTCCTCGAACAGATGCTCGCCTCCTACCGGCGCGACCGTTTGGAAAGCTCCACCGATTTCGTGGCGGTCGAGGAGGAAATACGCGACTGGGAGAAGTGTCTCCACCTGCTGCTGGTGGAGGGGAAGACACCCGCTGAAATCAACGATCTGCAACCGCGGGTGGCGACCCGTTTCTTCGACGACGACCGGCTGCTGGGACGCCACTACACCTACTGGCAGCAACTGGCCGCCGTCCGCCCCGCCTTCCCCTGGCGGCAGCTCACTACGCCGGTGCTGGTCGTGCGGGGCGATCTGGATCCCGGCGCCACCTGGGAGGATCAGACTTACCTGGCGCGGATGCTGAACAGCAACCACCCCCGCCAGGCCACCATTATCCGGCTGCAACACGCCGGCTCCCTGGTGAGGCCGATCGACCGGGGTTACAGCGGCTACTCACCCAACATGCTGGCCGGTCAGAGCGGCGATTATTTCCTCAGCAGCATCACCAACTGGCTCCAGAGCCTGGCCGAGCAGGAGTGAACGCGTCGCCCCCTCGCTACAACCGGCCGTGATCCTTGAAGCTGAAGTAACCCTCCCGACCGACGATGATGTGATCCAGTACCGAGATTGAGAACAGCCGCCCCGCTTCCTGGAGCTGGCGGGTGATCCGCAGATCCTGCCGGGAGGGTTCGAGGTTGCCGGAAGGGTGATTGTGAATCAGGATCAGGGAGTTGGCGGAATACTCCACCGCGCCGTGATACACCTCGCGCGGATGCACCAGGCTGCTGTTGATGGAACCGATGGAAACCGTGCGATCGCCGCAAACCCGGTGCCGCGTGTTCAGGTACAGACAGCGGAAATGCTCCTGCCGCAGCCGCCGCATCTCCCAGACGTAAGCGTAGACATCCGCCGGTCCCTGGATGACCGGGAAATCGCTGCAACCGGGATGGAACAGACGCCGGCCCAGCTCCACGGCGGCGGCGATGCGGGCCGCGGCCGGTAACGGCAGCTCAGCCAGCTGCGCGAACTCCCGCACTTTCAGCTTCACGGTCAACGCCCGGGCGCCGTACTCGGCATAAAGCCGGTGTGCCATTCGAACGCTGCTCTCCCCGTGACTGCGGCTGTGTATTACGACGGCGAGCAGCTGTTCCAGCGAGAGAGCGGTCACCCCCTCGGCCAGCAGGTGTTTTACCGGTGCGCCGGGTACCGGTTCTCCCGCCTGCGGCTGGGTTGGACACGCCGTCTTGACAGTCTGTCCATTCTTCAATTCACCGCTGATCGTCTCCCCCTTTCCTGCGGAATGCTGCTGCGGGAAAGCACCTGGTTCAAGCAGGTTCCTACAGCTATCCCGCCGTTGTCACCGCCGCCGCGACACCGGGGCGGGAGCCGGCGGCAGCGATCAGCAGGCAATTATCGGACCAGGGAGAGACGGCGGCAACGTGATACATGCCGGTCGCATTGTTTCTTTCTGCCGGTGCGGGTGGTTTCGCTTGGAAGAGAGGGGTGGAAATACTATTCTGAGATGTAATGTGAGGATGAACCTGATCCGTCACAGCTGCCCAACCAGCACCGGTGATCACCAAGCAGGGGAATGTCGATCACTCTCGGTTGTCCAACAACTACGGTGACGCACCAAGCAGAGGAACCATGACCACCCGCATCGAACAGAAGATTGTCGAGATCCTGCTCAACATAATTCACAAGGCGGATCTCTCCCATCTGGACGACGACGAGATCGAGCTGATCCAGCGGGAACTCCTGGCCAAGGGTTACCGGCAGAGCGATCTGCAATCGATCCTGCGCTGGCTCGTGGCGCGCGCCCCCGGTGTTACCGTCAGCAAGGGCCTGGCACACCATCCCGAGCATTTCCGCGTGCTGCATCCGGTGGAGAAGAGCTATCTCGATCAGGATGCGCAGGGGATACTCATGCGGTTGCGGAACAACGAAGCGATCGCGCCGGTGGAACTGGAGGAAATGCTGCAACAGGTCGCCTGGTTCGCCCAGGAGCGACTCAGCGGCGACGATCTGCAGGATTTCCTGGAAGTGATGCAGTCGCTGTCGGAGAACGAGCCCCCCACGGCGGGCGAGCTGCCGGTCTTCCTCACCCCGCCCGACACGCTGCATTAGTAACGCCAGCACAAACAGAGAATACAAAGCCCGGCTGACGTCGGGCTTTTTTATCACCTATCGGCAAGGGTGGCATCCTATCATGCCCCGGTAGGGGCGGCTTTATACTAGCCTGGGGCTAGAAACAAATCGCCCCGCCTGAAGGCGGGGCTTCTCATCGACTGAATGCAAAAAAAGAGTCCCCGCATAGCGGGGACTCTGTTATGGATGATAGTTAGTACTCAGTTCAATCGTATAACTTGCTGACAAACGCGCAGCGTTTGTCCAAAGTCAAAACCGCTCCACGGTTTTGACTACTTCACCAGGACCATCTTCTTGGTCTGGGAGAAGTTGCCAGCGTTCAGGGTGTAGAAGTACACACCACTGGGCAGTTTGGTGGCGTCGAACTCAGCGGTATGGGTACCGGCAACAACCTCACCGTTGACGAGGGTGGTCACCAGCTCACCAGCCAGGTTGAAGACGGACAGGTTGACCGTCTCAGGCTGAGTCAGGCTGTACTGGATCGTCGTGGTCGGGTTGAAGGGGTTCGGGTAATTCTGGTTCAGCTCGATGCTGCGCGGCAGGTCGATATCAGTCACGTCGCCCCAGGTCAGGCAGAAGGACATGTCATAGTAATTCTCGACCCAGGCATCCGTCTGGAACTGCCAGCTGAAGCCATCTCCGAACGGTGAATTCAGCCACAGGAACCAGCACTGGCTCTCAAGACTCTGGATGGTGAGGTAACCGTTCTCCAGGAAGCAGCAGGGATCCAGAACGACATCGAAGGAGTACATCGGATAGACGTCGGCATACAGGAAACCGGTGTCATACGGGCTGACATACATGATATAGCTGCAGGCGGGTGCAGGATCAGACAGACTGTTCCAGAACTCGATCAGGAACGGTACCGGATCCTCGAAGCAGATGTACCAACCGAAATCGTAGATCAACAGGGTGCCCCACCAGTGGAGGTCACAGATCGGTTCATAGACATCCCAGAAGTTGTCGGCGGTCTTGTAGCCGGGAACGATGTCACTGGTGACAAAGGTCCAGTTGCCATCCGGAGGATTCGGAGTCTGACCGAACAGGGTGTTCTCCGGGCATTCCTCGAAGGGAGGCGGAGGAGGCGGCTCTTCCCAGTAGGTGATCTGCAGGTTGAAGTTGCCGGCAGAACCACCGTAACCGTCAATGATGATGTAGTAGGTAACGCCACCGGTCAGGGCAACTTCGGTCAGCTCACTGACGTAGCTGGTACCGGTGTTGCTGCTGCAAGCGTCGTCGTTGCAGTACGGTGGATCCGAAACCATATCCCAGGTGCCGTCGGCGATGTACATCTTGGTGTCGTAGTCGGTCGGGCAGAGATCATCGTCGTTGCACAGGGTCAGGTCGACGATCACATTGTCAAACGGGGTGTACGAAAACGCGACATCTTCCGCAGTGGAACCACTGTAGGGACAAACAGCGTCGTAGTCATTGACGCCGCCAATCGTGGTGCCGCAATTCTGGTACGGAATGCCAGTGATCACAGTCGGATTCACGGGCGGCCAGGCCGGCGGGGGCGGAGCACCGGCTTCGGAAATGTTGACCAAGAAATCACCGGAGTGGGAGCCGTAACCTTCAACGCAGGCGTTGTAGGTACCGGCGGGCATGGCGTAAACGATAATCTCCGACTGCAGACCGCATGCGTCGTCATTGGAGTACAGCTCGGTGGTGCAGCTAGCGTCCAGAATGCGCAGGTAGGTGTCGAAAGCGGAACCGCAGAGCGAAACCGTAACATCCTGGCCACCACCGGTGGTGAACTGGTACCATTCATCCGGAGCAGAGTTGCCGTACGTATCCGTGTTGTCAGCCGTGGTGCCGGTATCAGTGAACGGCATGGTTACCGCAACACCCGGACAGGCATCGGTGCCGGCCATGGTGTTAGCCTGGGACTTAAGGCTGGCCTTCACGGCATGCGGCTTGGCAAGCTGCACCGGAGCAGCCCAAGCCATCGAAGCCACAGCCCCGATTAGGGTAAGAATAAGGACCTTCTTCATAACAAACTCCTTTTGGTTTTGTAGAGGTCAAAGTGGTTAGAAGTCAACTGTTTGCGTGTCTTTCCGAGTTCCGATCTGCCACTGAACCCGGCTTATCAATGGACAAGCACAACCTGGTGCCATATTTTCCGCATTAATTATTGCACTCACATGATGAATTGGGCGCTTTTCTTTCAGGTTCGATAATGAACAACCAGTTGGGATTGAATAGCTGTCCGTTTGCACCCTTCTGATACGGTTTTGCGATACTTATGACGCTATGCTTGATGTATCGCGTTACCTGATGTATCGGATTCCCGGATGGCGAAATTGAGTGGTAATCTGTAAATCGAGACGATTTCGTCCTGCGCTATCCGGCGAGTGTGCAGGGGGAGAATCCCTCGCGGAGTTCTCTGTTCGCGAGTAACTCCGGTGGCGATGGTATTGAAGTCTACGGAACAGCGTGCCTGTTATCAGCGTGATCGGTTCGGCATCCGAGAATGATTCCCCCCTGTCGGGGAGCTGCCGGTCTTCCTCACCCCGCCCGACACGCTGCACCAGCGGAATCCAGCACTGATCAAGAGCACAAAAGCCCGGTCAACCCGGGCTTTTTTATCACCTGTCGGCAAGGGTGGCATCCTATCATGCCCCGGTAGGGGCGGGGCTTCTCATCGACTGAATGTAAAAAAAGAGTCCCCGCCAAAGCGGGGACTCTCTATATCGAAGATTATTAATCTTCCAGGGTACAAGTACCGCTGTTACTTCACCAGGACCATCTTCTTGGTCTGGGAGAAGTCGCCAGCGCTCAGGGTGTAGAAGTACACACCACTGGGCAGGTTGGTGGCGTCGAATTCAGCGGTATGGGTACCGGCAACAACCTCATTATTGACGAGGGTGGTCACCAGCTCACCAGCCAGGTTGTAGACGGACAGGTTGACCGTCTCAGGCTGAGTCAGGCTGTACTGGATCGTCGTGGTCGGGTTGAAGGGGTTCGGGTAGTTCTGGTTCAGCTCGATGCTGCGCGGCACGTCGACATCAGTCACGTCGCCCCAGGTCAGGCAGAAGGCCATGTCGTGGTCGAGGGTCGCAAAGGTACCATCGGGATAACCCTGGATAGCAAAGAGATCACCGGGCACACCACCAGCCCACAGGAACCAGCAAGTTTCAACATCGCCAATACCCTGAATGCTCACATAGCCGTTATCTTGCGTGTAGCAGCAGGGATCCAGAACAACCGAGAAGTAGTAAAGCGGGAAGCCACCGTACATGAAGCCGGTGTCAACCGGAGTTACCAGCATCTGGTAGCTGCAGAGCGGCATCGCATCGAGATAACTGTACCAGAATTCGATCAGGAACGGCATCGGATCTTCGACGCAGGCCATCCAGCCGTAGGTCGGATCATAGTAAGCCATCAGGCCCCACCAGTGGAGGTCGCAGATAGGCTCGAAGACATCCCAGTAGTTGTCATAGACCTTGTAGCCAGGTGCAATATCACTGGTGGTACCGGACCATGCCTCATCCGGATGCACAGGTGTCTGGCCGAACAGAGTGTTTTCCGGGCATTCCTCGAAGGGAGGCGGAGGAGGAGGCTCTTCCCAGTAGGTGATCTGCAGGTTGTAGTTGCCCGCAGAACCGCCGTAACCGTCAATGATGATGTAGTAGGTCGTCCCGCCATTCAACGTGACACCAACCAGCTCACTGACATAGGAGGTGCCGGTGTTACTGGTGCAGGCGTCGTCGTTGCAGTACAGCGGATCCGAAACCGTATCCCAGGTGCCGTCGGCGATGTACATCTTGGTGTCGTAGTCGGTCGGGCAGAGATCATCGTCATTGCAGAGGGTCAGGTCGACGATTTCAGTGGCAAACGGGGTGTACGAATACGCGACATCTTCCGCAGTGGAACCACCGTAGGGGCAAACAGCGTCGTAGTCATTGACGCCGCCAACCGTGGTGCCGCAAGCAGCGTACGGAATACCAGTGATAATGGTCGGATTCACAGGCGGCCAGGTCGGCGGGGGCGGAGGAGTGTCCTCTTCGATCAGGATGACGAAATCACCTGAGTTGGTGCTCCAGCCTTCAACACAAACTTCGTAGGTGCCGGCGGGCATGGCGGTAATGACAAGCTCAGACTGCGTGCCGCAGGAGTCATCGTTGGAGTACAGCTCGCTGACACAGTCAGTGGCATAGATACGCAGGTAGGTGTCATAAGCGGAACCACAAAGGGAAACCGTAATGTCGGAGCCACCGGGGGCGGCGAACTCATACCATTCATCCGGAGAACCATTGCCGTTAAAATCCCCATTGTCCGCAGTTGTACCGGTCTCGGTGAACGGTAAAACTACCGGAAGACCGGGACAATTATCATTGCCGGCCATGGTGTTAGACTGGGATTTAAGGCTTGTTTTCTCGAGAATCGGCTTGGTCATTTCAATCGGCGCCGCCCAGGCCATAGAAGCCAAAGCCCCGATTAGGGTAAGAATAAGGACCTTCTTCATAACAAACTCCTTTTGGTTTTGTAGAGGTTCTAGTGGTTAAAAGACTAACTGATTCGAAATATCTTCACGAGTCTAGTATTCTGAACCCGGCTTATGAGTATACAAGCACAACTTGGTGCTAAGGTTAATGCAAAAACAATGCCAAACTCAATTGAACTCTTGAGTGTCTGCCAAACTCACAAGCTATTGTATTTTATAATGTTAAAGGATACAGGCAAAATTGCTGAAAACTGGTCAATCAGCAGATCTCACACCTTGATAACTAAAATTCATCGCCTTTTCATATATAATATTTTGCTTATCATCGATATTTTTAGCTTGCACAATAATTATGGCGCTGTTCACTCATGTCCGATGTTGAACAACTCATTGAAGTTGAAGATGTGCTTGTTTGCACCCTTCTGAGTCGAATCTCAGGTTATCTGATTTATCTACCGATGACCGCTGTGGTATCCTTCTGAAAGCACTATCTGGCACACCGGTTTAATGTACGATGCTCATTGTCATCGTTTAAAGACCCATCTGCTTTTCTCTGAGCATCGCTTCAGGGTATTGTTTCTGAAGTACTTGGCTGATTCGGTTATTCTTATTCAGCAATAGTATCGAAATTCGGATGGCGATATTGAGAGGTTGTCTTCAAAATGAGACTATTTCGGTTTGACGATTCCTGCGGGTTATATATGAGAGGAACGCCCACTTTTACGAGCTGTCGCTCTCAAGTGAGCTCGCGTGGTAATACGCGTGGTAATATCTATAAGGCCGGCAAGCGGGCTGGCGCCGGTGTAATCGCGGCGTTTGCTCTACTCCGTTTGCCAGAATCAGCGGTGGGCTATTCGACTATGAGGAACACCACATCGTGCGGGTGGACCGGCTGTGCGACTTTGATGCCGACCAGATCCCCCGCTCCCGCCTCCGGTACCGATTCATGTTCGATCTGTATCGATTCGACAGGCTGGGTAAAATCGTCGTGGGCGCCCTTGATGTGGATGGTGTCGCCGACCTTCAACGTGTCGCTCAACTCGATAATACCCACTGAGATCTTGCCGAAATAGTGGGTGATCACTCCGATTTCTTTCTCACTCATGCTGCATCTCCTTGGTTTATCGTCTGGAAGTTAAAGGTAAACTCATGAAATATGCAAGCAGAGGTTGAGAGAACACCAGACCTGGTGGAAGGGATTACCATCGAGAAAGAAAAGCCCCCACCCGGCGGGGAGGGGGCTTTGCGGTTTCAGATAACGGTTTCCAGTGACGCTTACTTGATAAGCACCATCTTGCGGGTCAACTGCTGGCCCCCGGTTTTGAGGGTGTAGCAGTAGATACCGGAAGCGAGATTTCCGGCGTTGAAACCGACGCTGTGTTGACCGGCACTAAGCTGCCCGTCAACCAGGGTGGCGATCCGGTTACCCGCCATGTCGTAGACGGTCAAGTTCACGGGGCCCGGTTCAACCAGACTGAAATCGATCGTCGTGGCCGGATTGAAAGGATTGGGGTAGTTCTGCTCCAAAGTGATTTGGGTGGGAATCTCCATATCGAGATACTCGCATTCGACAAACAGCGGAATCGCATAACCGTGCGAATACTTGCCGGTGGATACGGTTTCACCCTGGATATTGATATGCACTTCGAATTCGAGGTAGAAGCCAGAGGTGGTCCCGAAAAAATGGACACTCGCTTAAGTGTTTTTCTGTAGATTAAA
>CAZFEC010000052.1:0-20070 GCA_964517435.1 uncultured Bacteroidia bacterium
GCATCGCAACAAGCGAATAGACGTTATGGGTAGTTCAAACCTCACGGATTCGAATACCAGGTCACATAGTAGAAATACTGCCCGTCTGGCAGAGTTGTGTACGAATTGAGCGGGCCATCCTGGACCAGCTCGAAGACACCATAAGGCTCGCTGCTGCGGTAGACTTTGTAGCCGGTCGCGGCCGGTTCTTCGTCCCAGGTGACCACCACGTTGGGATCGACATAACTGATCGTGATGACCAGGGGATCGCCCTGCCCCGCGACATAACCCCAGAGGGCGACATCGTCCACATACCAGCCCTCAAGGCCGGTACCGCCGTCGGACCCGAAGTGGAAACGGAACTGGACGGTCATGTCAGTATAAGCGTCGAGGTCAAACACCGTTTCCTGCCAGCCGAAGCTGCCGGAGAAGCAACGGGTACCGCCCGGGAAGGGATGGGTAGCCGGTGCGCCGCCGCCCGACTCCCAGCGGAAGGTCTTGTTGTAGCCACCGCTGACGGCTGTCGCCAGCTGGGTCCAGTTAACGCCGTCGGTTGAAATCTCTACGAAACCGCCGTCGTAAGCGGAATCTGGGTAAGCGCCGGAAGTCTCCGCGTCGATCCGGTGCTGGAACACCAGCTGCGAGATCGGTTTCACCTGGACAGCACCGGTTTCCAGACGTGAGTCGAGACTGTTCATATAGGTTCCGGTGGCTGTGTCACCGCACTTCCAGCTCGTGACCGGGCTGAAGGCGTCCTCCGTGCTCAGGTGCCACTGGTCAAACCAGCCGTCCGCCGCGTGATGCGTCCAGTCGCCCGTGCCGGATTCACAGTCGTAGATGAAATAGAGTTCCCGCTGGCCGACCGGGAAGTCGAAGGTAAAGTCGCGTTCCGTGCCGTCCACCGTCACCAGGAAGGTGATCGTGGTCCCAAAGATCGGCGGCGCTTCACTGTCGATGACCAGGCTGTAGGGGGTGTCGTTGACCTGCACCTCCCCCGGACCGAAGGCGGCGTAGGTGGAGAAGCCATTGGTGAAAGTGATCCAGGGGGAGGGGCTCGTCAGCAGACCGGTGGCATCGGTGATTGTTTCATTGCCGATGTTGCGCAGTCTGACATTCAGCTCGATTGTCTCGCCCACTTCCGGAATGCCGTTGCCATTGGTGTCGGAGGTGATCTCGTGATCGTGATACACGGCGCCGGTCATCACCAGCAGTACCGCCTCGTAGCAGTCGATCATACCCCAGCCGGTGTTGTTGTCGTTGCCGGTGGCGTCAATGTCGATGGCGGTATCCATCATTATCTGTTTCATAGTGATAACATCCAGACCAGGATTGGCGCTGCGCATCAGCGCCGCCAGTCCCGCCACATGGGGACAAGCCATGGAGGTACCGCTCCAGCCGCCCTCAAAGCCGCCGCCGGGAACCGAGGAGTAGATATTGACACCCGGGGCCGAGACCTCCGGTTTGATCATCAGAACCGGATCGGCCGTGCAGTGGGAGGGCCCACGACTCGAGAAGGAAGCCACATACGGATTCTCCGGATTGGAAATATCCAGGGCGCCGACGGAGAAGGTGCTGTACTCGCTGGTGGCGCGGGATGCGGGAGAGCGTAAACCCTGGGTGCTCTCGTTACCGGCTGCGAATACCACCAGCGAACCGGCTGCTTCACAGTTGTCGATCACCACCCAGTAGGTCTCGTCGCATTCCGGCCGGTAGGCGTGCGGAATACCCCAGGAGTTGCTGATCACATCCGGCACATCGTCCATGGTGCCGGGATCACCGTCCGGGTCCACCGCCCATTCGAAAGACTGAAACAGCAGTGTGATAGTGCCCTCGATGCCCCCGCCCTGGGGGTGATCGCAGGTGGCGGCGGCGATCCACTCCGCGCCGAAAGCCACGCCGACAGTGTCGCCGGTGGTCGGCGACATACCGGTGATCGTACCCATCGTGTGAGTGCCGTGCGAACCGGAGTCGTAGGGGTAACTCTGACCCAGCACCGGATCATAGAAGCATTCCGCCGCCGGTTCATGGTTGCCGCGCCAGCGGTCGGTCAGGGCGGAATGCCCGCCGTCAACACCGGTGTCGAGGTTGCAGACCAGCGCTCCCGTGCCGATGATGCCCAGCTCGTACCAGACCCGGGTCGCGTTGATCACCGGCAGACCGTTGCCGGAGGGGCGGCTGTTATCCTCCTGGATGATCGGTTGGATCGTCTCGGCCGGATAGTCGAAGTAGATGTCCCCGATATCATCGCGGGTCGCGAGCTGGCGGATCACCTCCTCCGTCGCTTCCACCGCGATCATGTTGGCGATGTAGAAGGGGTGCCAGGAGGCTACCTCGCCGCTGCGGGTGTGTTCGGCTAATAGTTGTTTCACCTCCAGCTGCGTGGTTGCAGCCAGCTCCTGCAATTCGGTCAGCACCTGCTCGTGCCGCTGAGCCAGCGGGACACGGGCTGTGTGCATCATCAGGTCCCGTTCATAGGTCGGGTATTGTTCCGCCATCATCACCAGGGTGCGGATCGTCTCGCCCGGCTCCAGCTGCCACATCTGCTCAGCCAGGTTGTCGGTGATGTTTCCCGCCTGCAGCAGACCGGCGCTCGCTGCGCAGGTCAGGATCGTCAGAAGTGTTGTCACATGCTTACGCATACTTTCCTCCCTCGAAGTTGCACATTGAATCTATACTTGAGAAAACTAGAGTTCGCTAAGCGTTTAGTGCACAACTGCTATTTAAACGGCAATAGGCATTGTCCGTTCCAAATAGCATTTGGAATGCTGCTTCAGACAGCATTCCAAGGATTCTGAGCTGGGCGCAGGTGCAGCCGCAACAAGGGGTGGAGCTAGGGCTGCGGAGGATTACTGTAAAATACGGATTTTAGGGGTGAGGTTCAAGGGGAGGAATTGTCTGACAACGAACGACATATTCTCTAAGTCATCCCCGCGCGTACGAAGCCGCATTCGAAACCGACAGGTTTCGCTTCAGCGGATTCGCTTCAGGGGCGGGGATGACGTAAAAAAGGGGTGACCGTCGGCCGCCCCTACTTTGTCAATCATTACTCATATTGGCCGTCCAGCAAACCAGGAGCGGCCATTTTCACTTCATCAACGTCATCTTCCTGACACTGGTATTCTCACCAGCTGTCAAACGGTAGAAGTAAATACCGGCGGGCAGTTCCTGCTCTGAATCCTGAGCATCGAACCGTACTTCGTAGAAACCGGCCGGTTGCCACGCATCCACCAGCAGCGCCACCTGTCGTCCCAGCAGATCGAAGACCTCCAGTCGCACCCAGCCTGCCTGACTCAGCTGGTAGGGTATCATCGTGGCGGGATTGAACGGATTCGGGTAGTTCGGCTGCAATTCGCAGAGTGACGGGAGCTGCTCTCGCCCAGGCGTGTCGACATCCTCCTCCCAGATGACGTCGATGATCTCGCCGGTTTCGATGTCGATGACGACATGCATTTCAAATTCCGTGCCGTAGTTGTCATAACCGGACCAACTGGCGATCCAGGCCACTCTCTCCGGGTCATCCGGGAACATCCACATCAAATTGCCACCATGCAGCCAGCGCGCTTCGATGTCATACTCGTCTTCGAAGTCGCTGCCTGCCTCCATCCAGGCGATGAGCATCGCTTCGTCGCTGTCTATGAAGTATTCCGGAATCGGGATCATCCCTTCCGGGAAAGGTCCTTCGTAACTGGTATCAATCTGAGTGAAGAAGTAAGAGATGACGATGTTGGTGAAGAACTCCCCGCTGGGCGAGTAGAACATGTAGCCCCAGGCGGGAGAGGTGCCGTCCAGTTCGATCATATCGGTAGCGGAACCGATCATCCGTAGTTCCTGATCGTCCGCCCAATCCCCGGCCAGTAGAAAGGCCTCCTCCAGGTATTCGTGCGCGGTTACCATTTGCTCTTCGAAGGAAAACAATGCAATATCGATGCCGTCAACATGGTCACCTGTTATGATGAGACTGTCGGGATCCATGTTCCCATCCGGATCCCAGAAGCCGAGCAAGTCGCCTTCATCAGGATCGATCTCGCCGTCACCGTCCAGATCGTAAGCGGCCACCGGCCAGTAAACACCGTCCCGCACATAGGGAATGACATAGTCACCGCTCGCGTCGGGAACGAAAGTTCCAGCCAGCAGGGATCCTCCGTCCTCCTCCTGGTCGAAGAGGGAACAGTCCATCAACCCCACCAGGGCGTGTGTGGGATCGCCATCATCGATGGAGACAGTCCCGCTCACAGTCCAGGGTCCGAGATCGCCGGCGGTGGAGTAGTGCAGACAAAACGGCTCGCTGAGCGGATCGCCACCCTCGCTGAAGGCGCCGATGATGAGCCAGAGGAAATCGGTGTTCTCGGTATGAGCAACTTCAAAGTAGATAGTTGTTAGATCGGGACTCATCTCCCAGCTGATAACTTCTGCGGAATCAAACGGTTCCGGACCCAGTAGGCCGATTGGCAGTATTTCATCATCATCCATTTCGAAATGATAGCTGGTGTCGACCGATTCGCTGAAGGTGAAACTTATCGTCGTGTTGAGCGGGACATTGACCGCCGCTTCGACCGGGCTGGTGCTGATAACCTGGAATCCTTGAGCCAGCGCGAACTCCACGGCAAAAAGCAATCCAACCAAAAGAGTTGTTTTCCTCATTATCACCCTCCTTGAAGTATCAGTTTATACTTCGCTTATGTGTGGATCTGCGCGAACACTTCCTGGTTCGTGCTAATAATAAGGTATTCCAGGGGAAAAAGCGCTGTGTTCGCGGTCACTCGCTCGAGATTACCCGTACCGCGTCGCCGCGACCGGTCCCGATCTCTCTGCCGATCGCCAGCACCCGCTCCCGCATGGCGGCGTAGCTCTCCGCCGCTACCGCCGAGGCCAGCGGCTTGCCGGGATAGAGGAAATAGTGTTGGCGATAGGGCTCCGGCGTGAAATTGGGCATGACGATGTTGGCGCCGGCCTGCAGGGCGCGTTCGCGGGCGTCGGAGGCGAGGGTGTCGAGGGCGGTGGTGCCGGGGATGTGCGCGTCGGGGTTGGTCAGGCGCAGGAGCGCCACCACCCGCAGCGCCAGGTCGAGACTACCGCCGGGGGCGTCGCCAAGCGGGGTTTCCGGATGGGGAATGAAAGGCCCGACGCCGATCATCGGCGGCTCAAGCCTTGCTGTCAGCAGGATGTCGTCCGCCAGCTGCGACAGGGTCTGGTCCGGCAGCCCGATCAGGAAGCCGGTGCCGAGCTGGAAACCGGCGCGTCGCACCAGCTCCACCTGTTCCAGCCGCTGCGCCAGGGTGTGACCGTCGTGCAGCCGCTTGAACAGCCGCGGATCAGAGGTCTCGAAGCGCAGCAGGTAGCGGTTGGCGCCGGCATCGCACAGCCGCTCGTAGTCTCCCGCCGGCAGCTCCCCCATCGAGAGGGTAATCGCCATCTGCGACTGCCGGCGGATGGCGGCAATCACCTCCAGCATCTCGCCCGTGGAAAAATGCGGATCCTCTCCCGACTGCAGCACGACGGTACCGATCCCCAGCGCGTCGATCTGCAGTGCCAGCTCAACCACCTCATCCGGCGGCATGCGGTAGCGCTGGACCTGGGGGTTGTGCGCGCTGATGCCGCAGTAGGCGCAGCTGCAGGTACAGTAGTTGGAGAATTCGATGATGCCGCGGAAGTAGACGGCGCCCCCCATCCGTTCGCGGCGCAGGCGGTCGGCTTCCTCAAACAGCGGCGTAGGATCGTCGACTTCCAGCCGGTCGATGATTTCGGGGCGGGTCAGCATGGTGAGTCCGATTTTCAGACGCTCAATCCGCGGAACTGTGACACATTCTCACCAGGGCAATCCGATCGCTTCGGTCAGAAATTGCATGTAACTGGCCGTCTCACGGCAGAATTGGTGAAACTGCTTGATAAAGTCCTCCGCGCAGACCGTTTTCTGGTTATAGTCGATCGTGAGGATATGGTCCTTGCGCTTGAGCTCCTCCAGCAGCGGATGATCGGGATCGTAACCGCGTGGAGGCCGCTTCAGCTTATCCCCTTCGTAAACCCGCACCGGCAGCTTGCGCCTGGCGTTCACCACCTTACGCCAGCGGTCCGGCTGCGCCACGATGGCATCACGGATGCTGGTCAGGGTCGGGTTGTCAGGTTGCCAGATGCCGGCGCCGGCAAAGATCTCGCCCGGCTCCAGGTGCAGGTAGTAGCCGGGCGCATGGACATCCCTGCCCTGGGCGTGGCGGAAATGTACTCCAGCGCCGGTCTTGTAGGGGCGCTTGTCCTTGCTGAAGCGCACGTCGCGGTAGATGCGGAACAGCGAGCCGCCGGAACGGGCGGTGTCGGCGACCAGGTGGGGAGTGATCTTCTTCAGGTAGGGGGCGAAGTCGGTGATGAAGTGCAGCAGCGGTTCCCGCACTTCGATTTCGTAGCGTTGCTTGTGCTCCAGAAACCAGGGGCGGTTGTTGTTCTCCGCAAGCTCGCGGAAGAACTTGAACAGTGCTGGAGTTACGTAGGGATTACCGGACGGCATGTTCTCCTCCTCGGTGCTGTTTACAGAGCCACTCTGTTTGACAGTGGGGCGGGCTGATCAATGCTGATTGAGCAGCAGTGAGAACAGTCTGCTCCGTACGATGCTTCAATTGCGCAGCTGAACCTGCTACCCAATATACAAGCATCGCTTTAGTATCAGCATGTGAAACGCTGCTTCCGGGCTGCCGGCCTTTCGGCCTGGCCGATTCAATGGGATCTGAACTGCGGTGGCTACCGTCAGTTCAAAATGCCATGTGGAACGCTGCCTCAGGTCAGCGTTCCACAAGTTTCGCCAGCGCCCGCTCCAAGATACCGTTCGTCCAGGCAAAAAACACGCCGTAGTTGGTGATCGGAACCCCGGCCTCCCGCGCCAGGTCGATGCGCCAGTGCATCTGTTTCTGGTTGATCATGCAGGCGCCGCAGTGGATGACCAGATCGAAGCTCGAGAGGTCCTCCGGGAAGGAGCCGCCGGCGGAGTGCTCGATGGTGATGCCGTCGCCCAGTCGCTGTCGCAGCAGTCGGGGGATCTTGACCCGGCCGATGTCGTCCTTCTGCGGGTGGTGGGTGCAGGCCTCGCCGATGAGGATGCGGGCGTCCGGATCCAACTGCTCCAGCCGGTGCACGCCTCGCACCAGCTCCGGCAGGTCGCCCTTGTAGCGGGCGAACAGCATTGAGAAGCTGGTCAGTGGCAGATGCGCCGGCAGGTGTGCGGCGACGTAATCGTAGACCTGCGAGTCGGTGATGACCAGGTCCGGATCCCTTTCCAGAGCAGCCAGGGAGCGTTCCAGGTCCACCTCCCTGGTGACGACGACGGTGGCGTTGCGGTCCAGCAGGTCGCGCAGTGTTTGCACCTCCGGCAGGATCAACCGGCCGCGCGGCATGGCATCGTCGATCGGGATGACCAGCAGCACCAGGTCGCCGGCGCCGACGATACCCTCGGTGATGGCCAGGTCCTCGATCCTGGGCGGCGCGAACTCGTCGATGCGACCGCGGAACTCCGGCACCCCCTCGCCGGTGGCGGCGCTGACCTGCAGTACCGGCAGGCCGGTCTCAGCCGCCCGGGTGGCCACACGCTCGGCGCCTTCCCGGTCCAGGTCGATCTGGTTGACGATGATGACGGTGGGGAGGGAACGGCGCTTGAGTTCCGCCAGCAGCTCGGCCTCGAACTCACCCCAACCGGTCGCCGGCGCCAGCAGCAGGATGGCCAGGTCGGTCTTGTTCAGGACCTGGTGCGCCTTGCGCTTGCGCAGCTCTCCCAGCCGCCCGACATCATCCAGCCCGGCGGTGTCGATTATGACGCAGGGGCCCGGCTTCGGCAGGATCTCGATTGACTTGTAGACCGGGTCGGCCGTCGTGCCGGGTACTTCCGAGACAATAGCGATCTCCTGCGCCGTGATGGCGTTGATGAAGCTGGACTTGCCGACATTACGGCGTCCGAAGATGCCGATATGGAGCCGGTTGGCCTGGGCGGTGGTTTTCATAGTTCTCGGTTTGCTGACATATCTCTAAGAAAAACAACAAAACCCGGGGTCGGACCTGCTTAAAGGTATGATAAACAACTAAATATACAGGATGAACTAGCGATTCCAACCCTTAAACGATGGTTTTTCGCCTGAAAAACACGCCTTAAGCAAGATGGTTAATCGTAAAACCCGGGGTCGGACCATGCCTAATGTTGAATAAACAGTACTATAAGGTCGAAATCCAGGCTGATTAGCTGTTATGCAATTGTTTATCAAGGAAATAAGTGCGATCCCTGGCCAGTTATTTCTTTCTTGCGTTAAATTAAAGAAAAACAACTGTCCGGGAACTGTTTTTGGTTGTTTTTGTATCTATCTTACAAATTTTCAAGACGTTCATTTGGTCCGACCCCGACCGGGGCTAGAAGTACAAATCCCTCTGCCCTTGTTCGATACGCCCGAGCCGCTCGACCAGCTGCCGGCGCAGCTTCTCATCGTCGATCCTGGCCAGCTGCGCTTTGATCACGCTTTCCCCCTCCGCCCTGGCGGCAGCGCCGGCGTAATCCATCAGGTATTCCTTCAGGGTCAGGAGCGCATTCGGGGTGCAGAACCGCTGGATGAAACCGGGGATGGCGAATCCCATGAACTCCTCACCGGTGCGCCCCAGCCGGTAGCAGGCGGTACAGAAGGAGGGAATGTAGTCGTTCGCGAGCAACTCCCGCATCACCTCCTCCAGCGACCGCTCATCCCCGAGTTCGAACTGCTCCCGCTCCAGCTCCTGCTCGCCCCGCTCTTCCCGGTATCCACCAAGCTCGAGACGGCTCCCGGCGTCGATTTGTGAACAGCCCAGCTCGATCACATCCCGCCGGACGGCGGCGCTTTCGCGCGCGGTCAGAATGAGGCCGGTATAGGGGACCGCCAGCCGCAGCACCGCCACCAGCTGCTTGAACTCCTCATCGCCGACCAGGTGGTCCGGCGTCACCACCGACTGCGCCGCCTGGTAGCGGGGAAAAGAGATCGTGTGCGGACCGACCTTGAACTTCCGCTCCAGGTGGATGGCGTGCGCTACCAGTCCCATCACCTCGAAACGCCAGTCGTAGAGACCGAAGAGCGCGCCGAGACCAACATCCCCCAACCCGGCTTCCATGGCGCGATCATGGGCGTGAAGCCGCCAGTCGTAATCGCTCTTGGTTCCGTGGGGATGGTAGCGCTCGTAGGTCGCGCGGTGATAGGTCTCCTGGAACACCTGGTAGGTGCCGATGTCGGCCGCGGCCACCTGGCGATAGCCCTCGACTGAGAGTGGCGCAGCGTTGATGTTGACGCGGCGGATCTCTCCCGGCCCCTGTTTGATCGAGTAAGCCAGACGCGCCATGTCGGCGATGTACTCGGCATCGTACCGGGGATGCTCGCCGAAGACCAGTATCAGCCGTTTGTGACCGGTCCGTTCCAGCGCGTCGAGCTCCCCCCGCACCTCCGCTTCGGTCAGGGTGACGCGCCGCGCTTCCCGGTTGGAGCGCCGGAAGCCGCAGTACTGGCAGTCGTTCACGCAATCGTTGCCGATGTAAAGCGGCGCGAAGAGGACGATGCGGTTGCCGTAGATCCTCTCCTTCAGCTCCCGCGCGCCGGCGAAAATCGCTTCCAGCTGGCGCGCCTCCCGGACGTTGAGCAGCGTCGCCACCTCCTCCAGTTCCAGGCGCTGCTTGTCGAGTGACTTGGCGATGATCCGCTCGACGGCTGCCGGTGTCGGCAGGCAGTCGTGCAGCTGGCGCTCGAGGAGCTCCGCATCTATAAAGGAGGTGACGGGCGCTTTACGCTCATTGAAAGCGGTTGCTTTGGCCATCGCAGTATTACCAGACATAAGTCACGAAAAATTAACAATTAGAGCGTTGCCAACCTTGCCCTGCAAACAGCTCGTTTTCAGTCGAAAAATGGCTATTTAAGGCGGGTTTTCACCCTAAAAAACGACGTAATCCCCGCATATTCAACATGATAGCCAGGTCCGACCCTGAACCGACCCTGAACAGGCAATTTGGTCCGACCCCAATCTTTACCCGCCGATCCGCTTGCCGCGCGGCGTGTAGTGCGTATGCAGCAACTGGTGTGACTTCTCACCCAGCGGCACCCCGAGGAATTCCGCGTAGAGCTGCTTGATTTCGGCGTTGTCGTGAGATTTGCGGACCTCGAGTCCGGCATCTTCCTGGTAGAGGGCCTGAGCGCGCTTACGACGGATCTCGTCGTTGGTCGGAATCGGCGCGCCGCCGCCACCCAGGCAACCGCCCGGACAGGCCATGATCTCGACGAAGTGATAGTCGGCCTCACCGGCCTTGACCTGCTCCATGATCTGCTTGGCGTTGGCGGTGCCGTGCGCCACCGCTACCTTCAATTCGACGCCATCCAGGAACTTCCACTGCTCGAGGGGATTCTCGATCAGAACCGAAGCCTCCCGAATGCCGTCCATTCCACGCACCGGCGTGATGGCGAGGTTGTCGAACGGCACCTCGCGCCCGGTGACGATTTCGTAAGCGGTACGAATAGCCGCCTCCATCACGCCGCCGGTGGCGCCGAAGATCAGACCGGCACCGGAACCGAGTCCCAGCGGGTGATCGAAGTCGGACTGCTCCTGGCCCGGCAGATGGATGCCGCATTCCTTGATCATCTGCGCGATTTCACGCGTGGTCAAACCGTAGTCGACATCCTTGAAACCGGAATCCTGCATCTCCGGCCGATTGCATTCGAACTTCTTCGCCGAACAGGGCATCAGTGCGACGGTGACGATATCCGCCGGGTCGATCCCGACCTTTTCGGCGTAGTAGGTTTTGAGCAACGCGCCGAACATCTGCTGCGGCGATTTGCAGGTCGAGAGATGGTCCAGCTGATCGGGGTAGTAGTGCTCGCAGAACTTGACCCAGCCGGGCGAACAGGAGGTGATCATCGGCAGTGCGACATCCTTCTCCTCCACCAGGGCATCCTTCAGCCGGGTCAGCAGCTCGGTGCCTTCCTCCATGATCGTGAGATCGGCGGCGAAGTTGGTGTCGAAAACCCGGTTGAAGCCGACCATCCGGATGGCGGTGTTGAGTTCCTTGGTCAGCGAGTGGCCCGCCTCCAGACCAAACTCCTCCCCGATGCAGGCGCGGGGCGCGGGCGCCGTCTGCATGATGACATGTTTCTGGGGATCCTCGATCGCGCGCCAGACGTTATCGGAGGGATCGTTGGCCCGCAGCGCGCCGGTGGGACAACGGTTGATACACTGACCGCAGTTCACGCAGATCACGTCCGCCAGCGGCTTGTCCATGAAGGTGGACACCTGCGTCTCGAAACCGCGGTTGATGAATTCCAGTACGCCGACCTCCTGCAGATCGATACAGGTGCGCACGCAACGGTAACAGAGGACGCACTTGTCGGGGTCACGCACGACCGCATACGAGGAAAGATCCTCCTCGAACCGCTTCTCGGTGATATGACCGAAGCGGAAGAAATCGACGCCGTGCTCCTTCGCCCGGTCCTGCAGCTGGCATTTCTGATTACGGCGGCAGGCGTAACATTCGCCGTAGTGATTGCGCAGCATCAGATCCAGCACGTGGCGACGAGCTTTGCGCACCTTGGTGGTGTGGGTTTTAATGGTGATTGGACTGGTGATGGGATAGGCACAGGAGGCCTGCAGTGTTTTCTGTCCTTCGACCTCGACCAGGCAGAGCCGGCAGACACCGACGACGCAGAGGTCGTCATGGTGACAGAGGGTCGGAATCTTGATACCGACCCGCCGCGCCGCGTGGAGAATGGTTGTACCATAAGGAACCGTGACTTTCTGACCGTTGATCGATACTTCCACATCGGCTTTGCCGCTGGTATCTATCTGCTGCTGCAGATGGGAAGTGGGGATACGGGTAGTTTCGGTGGAATCAAAGCTGCCCATTTCAAACTCCTATATTGGTGATGTATCACATCGGAACGTGATACATTCTTTTCGCTATCTGCCGCAGATCTCGCCGCGGAATTTCTCGATGATGGAACGGAACGGATTGGCGACCGATTGTCCCAGTCCGCACTTGGAGGCGATCGCCATCGACTCCGACAGGTCCAGCAGTTCCGCCAGGTAGTCGCCGTTGCACTCGCCGCGACTCAGCTTCAGAATGCCGTCCAGCAGGCACTCGGTGCCGTAGCGACAGGGTGTACACTGCCCGCAGGACTCTTCCATGAAGAAGCCGAGGAAGTTCTCCAGCACTTCCCGCATGTTGCGGGTGGTGTTGAAGACGATGACCGAGCCGCCGGTCGGGACATCCTCGAAGCAGATGCGCCGGTTGAATTCGTGCGCGTTCAGGCAGACGCCGGAAGCACCGCCGACCTGTACCGCTTTAACGCCGGTGGCGCCGGCGAGTTCCAGCACCTCGTGGACCGTTACACCGAAGGGCACTTCGTAGACGCCCGGCCGGCTGCAGTCGCCGGAGACGCTCAACAGCTTACTGCCGGTCGATTCCTCGGTACCGATGTTATTGAAGAACTCGGCGCCGTCGTTAAGGATGTGCGGAAGCAGGCAGAGGGTCTCGACATTGTTGACCACGGTCGGACGGTTGTTGAAACCGGCGTTGACCGGGAACGGGGGGCGGTTGCGCGGCTCGCCGCGGTAGCCCTCCATCGACTCGATGAGGGCGGTTTCCTCGCCGCAGACATAGGCGCCGGCGCCCATGCGGATGTGGATGTTGAAATCGAAACCCTTGCCGTCCAGGTCTTTACCCAGCTTGCCTTCCTCGCGCCACTGCAGGATGGTCGATTTGATCCGGTCCCACATGAAGGCGTATTCCCCACGCAGGTAGATGATGCCTTTCGAGGCGCGGATGGTGTAGCCGGTGATGATCATCCCCTCGAGCAGCAGCTCCAGGTGCTCATCCAGCAGGACACGGTCCTTGAAGGTGCCCGGTTCCCCTTCGTCGGCGTTGCAGACGATGAAGCGTTCCTCGCTGTAACCCTGGTGATCTTCGCTGATGTCACCAAGGGCGAACTGCCACTTCAGCGCGACCGGGAAGCCGGCGCCGCCGCGTCCGCGCAGATCGGCCGCCTTGACCGTGGCGAGCACCGCAGCGTTACCCATGGCGAAGGCTTTACGCATGCCGCTGAAGGCGGTGTAGGGTCTGAAGAGGATTGGTCCTTTTCTATCAGTCATGATGTTCTCCTTCTACTCGGCCAGGATGGCGTCCAGTTGATCGGGCGTCACCTTGGTGTAAGGCTTGTAATTCACGAACAGAGCCGGTCCCTGGTCGCACCAACCCATACAGCTGGTGTATTCGAGGGTCCACTTGCCGTCCCTGGTGGTCTCACCGAAGCGGATACCGAAACGGTTTTCCAGCGCGTAGACCAGGTCCCGCTTGCCCTGCATGTCGCAGGAGATGGTGCGGCACAGACGAATGATCTTCTTGCCTTTCGGCTCCACGTTGTAGAAGGAGTAGAAGGTGGCCACGCCGTAGACCTCCACCGGGTGGATCCCCAGGTAGTCGGCGATCTCCTCCATCGCGTGATCCGAAACCTGGGAGTATTTCCGGTGGACATTGTGCAGTATCGCGATCAGAGCCGACCGGTCGCGGCCATGCTGTTCGACCCAACGCCGGATGTCCTGATCCAGCATCTCGCGGGTTCGTTGATCTCTCATGCTTCCTCCGCCAATTCTATTCGATTGTAACAGACGCTTGCAGAGCCACTTCAGGTAAAAACCGCGCTCCGGGAACTAGAGTATCATATCGGGGGAGGGAACAGGCAAGAAAATTATTACAAAAACTGAACATATTCGCGATTTGCCCAGATACGGGCATTTTCCTGTAGATGCCACTCTTAATATTTTATATTATCTTTAATATTATATGTGATTTATTTGCGTTTTAGTTCTCTTGTGATTGAGGTCGTCGGATATCAACCGTGTTTTTGCGGAAATGAAGAGATGTTCAATCTGGGGAATCTGCGACGACTACAGCCAGCAACCCAGCGTGTAAGGAGCCGGCCATTCGACCTCCGCCCCCAGCTCATGAGCCGCCCGCAGGGGCCAGTAGGGTTCGCGCAGCAACTGTCTGCCCAGGCATACCGCGTCGGCACTGCCGGATGCGATGATTTCCTCCGCCTGGACGGGGTCCGTGATCAGACCGACGGCGGCGGTGGCCAGGCCCGCCTCTTCCCTGATCGCGGCAGCAAAAGGCACCTGGTAACCGGGCGCAACCGGAATCTGCGCCTTCGGTACGGTCCCGCCGCTGGAACAGTCGATCAGGTCCACACCGGCTTCCCGCAGCCTGCCGGCCAGCACCAGCGATTGTTCCAGGTCCCATCCCCCGTCTACCCAGTCGGTAACGGAAATGCGCACGAAGAGCGGCCACTCCAACGGCCAGACCTCCCTCACCACGGCGACGACCTGCAGCGGAAACCGCAGGCGATTGTCGAGCGAACCGCCGTAGGCGTCGGTGCGCCGGTTGGCGAGGGGTGAGAGAAACTGGTGCAGCAGGTAGCCGTGCGCCATGTGGATCTCCGCCACCTGGAAACCGGCTCCCAGTGCCAGCTGAGCCGCGTCGCGGAAATGTATCACGAGTTCGTCGATCTCGGACGCCGTGAGTTCGTGCGGCGGCGGGTCTTCCGGCTTGAAGGGAAGCGCGCTGGGCGCCACCGTCCGCCAGAGCGGCGGGGCGTCGGGCTCTTCCCGCACCCAGGGTGGCAGCTTCCCCGCTTTGCGGCCCGCGTGGGCCAGCTGGATACCGGCGACAGCGCCCTGCCGGCGGATGAAAGCCGCCAGCGGTCGGAGCGAATCCGCCTGCTCCGTCCCGCTCAGTTCCAGATCGCCCGTAGAGATGCGTCCGTCTGGATGGACCGCGGACGCCTCCAGGATCACAAGGCCGACACCGCCGACCGCCCGCGTGGCGTAGTGTAACCGGTGCCATTCGGTGGCACAACCCTCTTCCGCGACATATTGTACCATGGGCGACATGAAGATCCGGTTGCGGAAATCCAGATCGCGCAGCTTCAGCTCACTGAACAGGCGGCTGCTCATGTTGATTCCTTCAGCTGAATGTTAGTCATGCGGCTGATGAGGCAGGCGCAGCAGGTCGAGCACCGTCTTCACCGGATTGAAGGTGATCGGAGGCACTTCGACGAACAGGGTGTTCCAGAAGGCCATACCGCCGTTCCAGAGACCGGGAAGCTCCAGCGCCTTCAGTTCCCGGCCGTTCAACGATTTACGGCTGATCATGCCGCTGTCCGGATCCTGGAAGCGGGACAGTTCAAAGGGACGTCCGCGCCTGTCGCGCACGCCGCAGACCAGGTCCACCGGACTGAAGTGGGTCGCCGCCTCCAGTTGCTCGGCCTGGTGGGAATCGGCGGCGTTGATCTGCCCCAGCTCCACCAGCTGCAGTGTGGCCAGGCCGGTGGCATCCCGCACCCAGAAGGGTCCACCGCCCGGTTCCCCTTCGTTCTTCACCAGTCCACAGACACGCAACGGGCGGTTGAGGCGACTGATCAACCAGGCCAGCTGTTCGGGGTCAGCAGCGTTGCGGATCGGTTCAGGAACCTGTAAACCGAGATCTGTTTCAACAAACGCGAGCGTATCCCGCAGTAGACTGGTATCCGGTTCCGTTTGGGAAAGCTGCTCCAGCCGCTGGAAGATAGCGCTCTGCACTTCGAGCAGGTAACCGCCCAGAGCCTGCTTGTACTCGACGGTCGTCGCCAGGTGGCGTTCGTGCGCCACATTATCGATGTTCTTTATGAAGATGACGTCGCCGCCCAGCTCCTCCAGGTTCTCCAGCAGTGCGCCGTGACCGCCGGGACGGAACTGCAGCCGGCCATGTTCGTCGCGCAACGGCTGGTTGTCCCGGTCGACGGCAACCGTATCGGTATGGGGATGCTGATGTGAAAAGGTAAGTTCCAGCCTGCCGCCAGGCGGCAGATAGAGAGCGGCGGTCTCCTCGAGCCGCCGGCGCACGAGGTCTTCGTGCTCCGGTGAAACCGTCAGATGCAGCCGGACGACCCCTTTTGTATCACAGGCATAGTTCACCGCTTCCAGCAGGTGCTCCTCGAGCGCCGTACGGGAGCGGTCGCCGTAGCGGTGGAACCGCAGCAGCGCTTTCGGCAGGAAGGCGTAATTCATCCCTCCAGCGTGCAGCCCTTCAGCGTACAGCAGATCGGTCAACAGGCTCCGGAAGTCGCCCCCCTGCAGTTCGACGTCAAGTATGGCCCCCCGTCCGGCAGCGAATCGCACAAGGTCGGGATAGAACGGAAAGCGCTGAATATCCTGGAGAAATGTCAATGTATCACGCACGTGAGCGTCGCGGTCGCCTACGGCTTCGAGGTCGTTGACCGTGACGAACTCGTTCCGCTCCAGAACTCCCAGCAGCGACTGGAACATGCGGGTAGCGGCGCCGGAGGCCGGCACCATTTTCGTGATACGTCCCGCATCCAGCGCCTCCCGGAAACGACGGCACAACCTGGCCCGCTGCCCGGCGTCAAGTTGCCTGATGCCGTCGTCAACAATACAGGGGCGTTCCACCCGCACCGGGGGGATCCCCTCCGCGAAGCGCCCCAGCTGCTCCTGGAGCATGGATTGTGTGATACCTCTCTCGCTCAAATGACGCTGATCTTCCGGGGAAAGCTTCATCGAAGTTGTCTCACATATTCAATTGATCAGAATTCCCAGACGACGCCACCTACGATGAAGCGGCGGAATTGAAGTATCTCCAGACGTTCGCCGTCGTCGGTGTAATCGTATTTAAAGAGGTTCTTATGATCGAACAGGTTTTCCACCTCCAGGTAGGTAACCAGGTTGGTACGCCCGAAGAAGAACCGGCGGTCGACCCGGACATCCAGCCTTGAGTAGGTGGGATAACGGGTCCCGTGCAGTGGGGCCGCACCGTCGGCCAACCATCGCCGCAGTTCCGGATAATAGGTCAGTTCGGTATAGGGCCGCCCTCCCAGATAGCGGTAGTGCAGCAGTAGTTCCAATTCATCAGCGGGGGCGACGGGGAGCCAGTCCAGCAGGTGAAACCACCACTGTTTCTTCAAATTCTGGTACCACCGCTCGTGGTGAAACGGCCACTTGCGGCCACCGCTGAGTGACACCATGTGGCGGTAGTCCCAGCTGTCCGGCAGGCGGGTGACGCCATCGCGGGGGTCGATGCGTTCCACCGAGGCCAGCGCCAGGCTGACCAGGAAGTAGTAGCCCCGGGTCAGTCGCTGATGCATGAAGAACTCGACGCCGCGTGAGTCCCCTTCCCCTTCATTGACGTAGTGAAAGCTGCCGTCGAGACTGTCGGTGGTGGTCGATGCATGGTTGATCGGCAGCTCGCGAAACCAGCGCTGGTAGCCGGTCAGGGTAATCTTGAGGTCATCGCGTGGCCGCCATTCACCGCCCAGCACCAGTTGGTCGCTGTAGGCGGGAGTCAGTTCGTGGTCGGCGCTGTAGATGTGCGTCAGCGACGGCGAGGGCGGTTGGTGACAGCGGCCCCAGGCCGCTTTCCAGTTAAACCGGGACCAGGGCAGTACCAGCGCCAGGCGCGGCGAAACCGTCAGCTGTTCACTCCAGGCAGTGTACATCAGATGCAGGCCGGGACGCAGAAACAACTTGCCCAGTCGCCATTTCACTTCCAGGTAGCCACCCGGCATCTGGTCGTACCCGGACCAATTGACGATATGCTCCGGCGTCATATGTACCGGGTCGAAGCCGATCGGATCGGGATCGTCAGAGGTGTCGTTGGGATCGTAGTAGTGGACGGTGTCGGCGGCGATCTCTTCGGCATAATCGCTCTGGAAGGACTTCCAGTAAGCACCGGTAAAGAGTTCCAGACGCGGAGAAAGCTGCCAGGTGTGGTCGGTGCGCAGCTGCCAGAGGCGTTCCAGGTTGTCAATGTCGACCCACTCCTGTTCATCCTGCTTGACCAGGACATCCCAGTAGTTCTCCGCAACGCCCAGCACGGTACGGCTGTAGTGCCGCGGCGACCAGTAGGAATCGAGCGTCAGGCCGAAAGCGCCTTCGTGACCGCGGCTGTCGACATCCTCCGCACCGCGCGAATAGGCGCTCTCCGTCGAATCGCTGAAGCTGATGTAGTCGCTGCCGAAGATGCCGTTGATCATCAGCTTCTGGAACGGCGTGATACGGTGCGTCACCTTGAGCTGGCTGTTCCAGTACTCCGGAATGGCTGTCAGTCCAACGCTGCCGTGTATCAGCGAGAGATAGCTGCGCCGGTAGGAGACGATCCAGGAGGTCTTCTCGCCCAGCGGGCCTTCCAGCAGGGCACCAGCGCCGGCCATCGAGAGGTTTACATTCCCCTGCAACCGGTCGCGCCGGCCGGAGCGCAGCGAGATATCCATGACGCTGGAGAGTTTGCCGTCCCAGCAGGCGGGGAAAGCCCCGGCCAGGAAATCCACCTCCTTGACCAGATCGTTGTTGAGCATACCGATCGGCCCGCCGCCCGCACCTTGCACTCCGAAGTGATTGATGTTGGGCAGCTCCAGCCCATCCAGCAGGAACATGTTCTCGTTGGGATTGCCGCCACGCACGATCACCTCGTTGTCCTGGTCGCTGGTGGAGACGACGCCGGGCAGCTGCTGGACGACCCGCTGGATATCCTCGATACCGCCGGCCGCGCGCCGGATCTCCTCGAAGCGCATGGTTTGGGTGCTGACCTTCATCTCGCGGGGTGCGTCAAAGTATTCGGCGTGCGTGGTCACTTCGACCGTATCCATCTGTTCCGGCCGCGGCTGCAGATCGAAGTCGACCTGCGTGATACGTTCGGCGTGCACGACGACGGCGGTCTGCACCCGGGGGCCGTAACCCAGACGGCTGGCCCGCAGCTGCATCGTCCCTACCGGCGCCGGAATGATCTCGAACCTGCCGCTGGAGTCGGTGGCGGCGCCGGCGGTGCCGCCGATAATGACGACGTTGGCTCCGTACAACGGCTGAAGGGTAACGCCGTCCCGGACAACGCCACGCAGGACGCCCTGACTGGCCGCCAGCAGCTGCGGCAATCCGATCAGCAGCGTGATACAAACAATGGTGACGGCTGGTCTTGTTTTCATTGTCCTCTCCAGATTGCAGACTGCTTGTCTGGACCGGTTACAACATCAGGGCTACGGCTCCGGTAATCGCCAGCCCAGTGCCCAGCCACGCGCGCCAGGACACGCGTTCCTTCAATATGATGCGCGCCAGCGGCAGCAGAAATATAGGGATCAAACCCATCAAAGTTGTAGCGATTCCCACCCTGGCGTATTGCACCGCGTAGAGCGAAAGAGTAACCCCGATAACCGGTCCGATCACGGTGCCCTTCAACAGCGCCTGCCGGGCGACACCGTCCCGCAGCGCCTTGAAGTCGTGCCAGATGCGCCTCCGGGCCACGGCCGGCAGCCAGAGCAGGATAACCGCGACGGCGGTTCGGATCAGCGTGCCGGACAGCGCCGGGTAGTCGCCGCTCAAGCCCAGTTTGCTGAAGACGAGCCCCAGCGCCTGGGCAAAGGTGGCGAACAATCCCAATGCCAGACCAAGGAGCAGACGGCGGGGACGGGTAGCGCCTCCCTGCGGTCGTTCCGTGATTACCCAGGCGACCCCGCCCATAGTCAGCAGAATAAAGGGCCACTCGCCCAACGTGATACGTTCCCCGAGGGATACCCAGGCAATCAGGGAGCCGAAGAAGGGTATCAGCGTGGTCAGCAGCACGGTCAGCCTGGCCCCGAGCAGGACCAGCGCTTCAAACAGCGCCGCGTCGCCCAGCACAAAGCCGATCAGGGAGGAAAGGGAAAGCCAGCCGAACCGCTCCCAATCCGCATCCAGCGGCAGCAGCGTGCCAAGCAGCAGCCAGTGCAGCAGTATCAGCAGCGGCAGAGCCCACAGGATGCGCATCCGGTTTACGATTACCGATGTGATACGCTGTCCGGCGATATTGAATTGGATGGCGTTATAGGCGAAGCAGACAGCGGTCAGAACCGCGGCGATTTCCCCGCTCATTCCATTACTCCCACCACCCGGAAGAAGCGGAGGGGTTCACTCACCGGCGCCGTAAACGAGGTTTCCGTCTGAGTCGCGATCAGGGTGCCGGCACCCGGCGTGAAATAGGGATCGGGGGAGGCGTGCAGCATGTAAGCAGACGCACCGGGTAGCGGCGACCAGCTTAGCAGCACGCTG
>CAZFEC010000053.1:0-12995 GCA_964517435.1 uncultured Bacteroidia bacterium
CAACTTTCCACCTTAAGCAAGCCGATTATTGGTCTTGACAATGGGGAGGGGTTTACATCTTCATCCGTAGCCTGATCTAACAAGTCGTATAGGTTGGAGTAAGCATAGTCTATGTCAACAAGTTTGCCATAGAGTTCCCAATAACTACCTTCAAGAAAATAGGTCAAATCAGGATTGACATCACCGATTTCAGCCAAAGCTTCAAGAAATCCTGCTTTCACTGTCATTCCAGCTTCGTAGTTCTTGTCAGCGATGTAATTCTGGCGATGAATGGAACGCTAAGCAAATGGGTGGCCAGGGTAGATCATGACTATGTCTTTATAAGTGTTAATTGCCAACTGCGTTTCGCCACTTACTTCGTACCAGCTTCCAAGGGCAAACATTTCGCCTGGTACTGAATCATCAATACATGGATCTGATGGTATTGCCCCCCCCAGTCGTGAAGCGGATCGTAGTAGATTAAACCCCAGCAAGAAGGAAGGAATGGACTAGGATCAGGGGTATTACCCCAACTGTTATAAGTTACATCAGTACTTTCCTGTTGGAAGCCGCGGGTGGGGTTGCGGGAAGGTCTGGCCGCCACCTGGGAGTGGTGTTTGCCGTCAAAACATCTCGGACACTTTTGACGGGGGACACAGGCTCCACTTACGCCTGCACCACCTCGCCGCCCCCTTCCTCCTCGGGAGTGTAGATCTGCAGCAGCCGGTCGGCTACGAAATCCATGACGGCATCGGCGGAATAGAAGCCGCTGTCCAGCTTGCCCTTAACCTCATGCATCAGCTTGTCGCGATAGTCGGTCTGAGGCACTTCCTCGCCGGGCAGGTTCAGCGCCTGCTTGAGATCACTGTTTTCCAGCATTTTACCAGCCAGCTTTAGATTGAATTGTCCATCGGTGTAGTAACCGGATTGCACCCGCGCCCGGGCGGCGGCTACTCTATCCTCCCGCACATCCGGCAGCTCCTGTAAACGCTGCAGCAGCGTTTCGCTGAGTTCCTGCAGCTGGCGCCCGCGGCGGGAAACCTGCAACCGGTCGGCGTCGTGCCGCACCGGACCGCCGCGCCGGTTCCGCAGCTGCTCTTCCAACCGGATTTTCTGCAACTCCTGCGCCTGCAACTCACGCGCGGTGGTTGAGGCCTGTGTCTTCTGAATATTCACGAATCCTCCCGGTCGTTTTGCCGTTTCAGGTTATCAGATCGATGGTCCTGCCCGCCGTGACGGAATTGCGCGGGGGCGGCGTCTTCGTCGGCGGTGCCGTTTCCGGCGTCACCGGTTTGCGTTCAATCTGTCGCTGGGCGCTGCGGTACAGCATTACCGGCAGCGGTACCGGAGCCGTCGTTTTCACAGAGCCACCTCATCGCGGGGACGAGTGGTCGGCCGGCGGGTACCGTCTTCCTGTTCGATCACCTGTTCCCAGGTGTTGCGCAGGTCCTCCAGGATCTGCAACACCACCGTCAGCGCGCCGGCGTCGTTTTTGATGTTGCTGATGGTGATCTGGCGCAGCAGGTAGGCGTACAGCCGGTCCAGTGAACGGGCGATCTCCTGGCCCTGTTCGATATCCAGCGTCTTGCGCAGTTCGGCTACGGCGCTGTAGGCTTTGTCGATCATCACCCCCTTGCCGACCGCATCCCCCTCTTCGATCTTGCGCCTCGCTTCACGGCTGAAGCGAATGGCGGCGTCGTAGACCATGAGCAGCAGCTGACCGCGATCGGCGGTCTGCACGCGGGTTCGGTTGTAAGTCTCGAGTGGTGTCGTTCTGGACATGCTACTCCCTTGCGTTTAGATGCTGGTCAACTGGCTGGCAAGATACTGGCTCTGCTGCTGGAGCCGCCCTAATTGCAGCTCCATATTGGTGAAATCGCGGATGTACCGTTCCCGGATCATCTCCAGGCGACGCTCCTGATCCTCGATCTGATCGTTCAGGTTTTCAATAACGGTATCGATATGGTCGGTTTCCTGGGTGACGGTGCCGTCGGTAGGGTCGGTAATCAGGGCCAGCCGGTTGGCGACTTCCGGCGCTACTCCCATCGAAAGACGGATGGTGGCGGTCTGGGAGCTGGGACCATCGCCGGGATCGGTGAAAATGATACGCAGACCCTCTTCTGCTTGGCCATCCGCACCGATGATATAGTTATCCTCGATGGTGGCGGCGTGCCCGTCGATGGTGGCGCTGGTGAGGTTGCCGGAACCGTCGTAATTAGCAACCACCGTGTACTCGCCACCGTGCGTTTTCTCGGTGCGATAGAAGTAATCGAGATAGTTGGAATCGGTGACGGAGTTGAAGGTGAACAGCTCACCTACTTCGTCGAAGTGATCGCTGAGCGCTTCCGAAAGCTCGGAGTCATCAACTGAGATCAGACCGTCCAGACCGCTGGAGATGCCGATCTCACCCAGGCTCTGCAGCGAGTTGTTGGGATCGAGTCCGGTGACGGGATAGCTGATCAGCGTCTGTAACTTCTGTTTGATCTTGTTCAGACCGCTGTCACCGAAGAGAATCGACTGCTCCTCCGACTCCTCGTTGTAGAAATTATAGGTCGCGATTGTGGTCATCGCTTCGTTGTAGGCGTCGACGTAATCCTGAATCTTACTCTTGACGATCGACACATCATTGTTGATGGTCAGCACTACCGGCGTGCCGCTGGTAACATTGGCCAGGTGAATGGTCACCCCTTCGATCACATCCTCGACATCGTTGGAGGCGCTTTCGATCCAACTGGCGGCGGGATAGCCGTCCACCCGGATCTGGGCGTTGGCGCCGGCCTGGGTCTGGGTCCAGGCAGCGCTGTCGAAGTTGGTGCCGTCACCCAGGGTGGTAGTATCGTCGATAGTGATGGAGTTATCGCTGCCGGTCTCGGAGCTGGTCAGCACCAGGTGGTAGGCGGTCGCTCCCCCGGAACCGTCGTTGATGATGGTGGCGGAGACGCCGGGATTGTCGGAGTCGCCGTTGATCAGATCGCGAATATCACCCAGCGAGGAGCCGTCCGGTATGTTGACGGTTATCGTTTCCGGGGAGGTGGTGCCATAGACGTAGACAAAAGTCTGTGTACCGCCGGAGTTATTGACGGCGGTGGTGTTGATGTCGGCCCAACCGCTGTGGATTTCCTTTTCCGCGCGGGCGAGCTGGTTGATCAGGAGTTCGAAATTGCCGCTGGAGGAGCTGTTGACGGCGGTGGCGGTGACGATGTCGGAGTCGCTGGAGCTGACAGCCTTGGTGAGGAACTCCCCCATCAAGTCCATGTTTTCAGCCAACGTTTTGAATTGCAGGAGTTTGCTGTTGACATCCTGCCAGGCGGAGCGTTTAACCTGGTAATCATCGCGACGGATTTCAAGCATCGCCTTGCGACGACCCTCGATCTCCATCAGGGCATCGACCGTCGATTGCCAGTCTATGCCGGAAGCTACGCCTGAGATACTACCAACTGGCATCAACTACTCCTGCTTGATCCTGTCTCACTGCGGCAGTGTTATTCACTGCTGGTGCAGTTGGCAAAAAGCATGACAGAATCTGCCAGGCAGTTAGATGCCGTGTTATTAAATGTTTAGATTCCTGGTCGGTCCGTTACCGGGACGTCGCAAAGGCAAATCTTACCAGCTTCAGGCATAAATATCCGCCTTTGCACGATCAACCTGGGAAGGCAGCTATATCACCCGCTCAGGCATATGTGTCCACCTTTTCCGGCACTGAATCCCGCCGGGGCCGTTTTTCCAGCGGTGGACGCTGCCGGCGTTCGTTATCCTTCTTGCGCCGGACCCGTTTGGGATCATAGTAGATCGGATTCCCAGGGATAACCCTGTCTACATGCTCCGCCATTTTGTCCTCCCCTCTGTAATGGCCGCCGGACCGCAGCTCCCGACCGGGGGGATCTCTGGTGCGGGAGTGCTACTGACCATATCAACGGTTCAGACGGCTCCTGTCATACCTATCGGGCGATTGGGGGAATTCTTGAATGAAGAAGGCAGCATTCGATTGAGGAATCGTTTGAACTGACCGCAACGTTAGTTCGCTTGTTGCAGCGACGCAGACGCTGCGACAAGTAGACAGAATGCAGAAGATAGGAGATAGAATGCCTAATTCAGTATCGGTATTCAGATTCGATATCGATCCCGAGACCGAGGCCGATACCGGATCCTGAAGCATTCGTACTCATTTGTGGTTGAAATCATAGAACCACTAATGAACACTAATGTGATTGTAGAAAAGGAAGAATATAAGTGGTGGGATAGAAACCGCTTACAGTATCTTATCGATCAGCTGCTTCAGCTCCTGGATACTGAACGGCTTGGCGAGAAAACCGTCGGCACCGAGGTCGGCGGCACGCTCCCGCGCGTTGTCCACCTCGTAACCGGTGATGAAGATAACCGGTATCTCCGGCCGGATTTTGCGGGCGCCCTGTACCAATTCGAATCCATCGCCGTTGTCCATCATGATGTCGGTGATAATCAGATCCACCGGCGTCTGACGGAAGATCTCCAGCGCTTCATCGCCGCAGGTCGCTGTGATCGCTTCGTAACCGTACACTTCGATGAACTGTCTGAGGATATCGCGCATATCCTCGACATCGTCAACGACGAGAACCCGCGTCGGTTCACTCATTACTTTTCCTTGCCGCGCTTGGGGGGCTGGCGCTTGCGACTTGTCTTCTTGGCCGGCTTGCTCCCCTTCGTCTTAGCACTGCTTTCCGACCTTTCCAGGTCGATCATCGTTTCACCCTCGAGCGCATAATTCTTGATGATCGGTTCGGAGATCTCCTTCAACTTGACGATGATGCCCTGAATCTCACGGACCTGCTTGATTATTGTGTTCAGAGCGCGCTTCTGCTCCCGGGAAACCTCACCGGTCATCTGCTGCATAAACTCCGCATTGTTGAGGATAACTCCAAGCGGATTGTTGATGCGGTCGTTTAAAGTGACCGCCGTCTGCGTCAGCGTGGCCAGCTGCATCGCTTTAAGTGACTCCTCCTCCAGCTTATGCTTGGCGGTCATGTCCTTCGAAATACCCAGGGAGCCGATGACTCTGCCTTCTCCATCATGCAGCCAGGAGATGCTGAGGCTGGCCCAGAAGGTGGTCCGGTCCTTGCGCATCAGCTGCAGCTCGTAGGGCGGCGGATTCTCGCCCTTGTGCAGGTATTTGATCAGGAACTCACGCAGCGCCTCCTGATCGACAACCAGTACCGCGGAAGGGTGTCCCAGTATCTCCCCGGCCGTGTAGCCCAGCATTTGCTCGGCGCCGCGACTGAAGAGATCGATATTGCCCTTGGCGTCGGTGGATATGATCGCATCGACGGAACTGGCGATCAATTCCTCGAGGTAGTTTTTGGTCTGGGTGACCTCCGCGTTCAGGCGGATATCGTTGATGAGGCTCAGCAGCTGCAGGACCAGCACCTGCAGGAACTCCCGCTCTTCCGCCGTCAGCGTCACCTGCCGCAGGATTACGACCAGAACGCCGAAGGGGATTTCCTGCTCACGGCTGCCGATCGGGAAACAGATGGCGCGGCAGCGGGAATCGGTACCGATCGGCTCCAGCAGTTGCGGTTGTTGCTCACGGAGGCAGCGAGCGAGTTCAGTCTCGGGGAGGATTACATCCGCCAGCTCTTGCTCCGGTTCGGCCGACTGCTGGGCGGCCAGGCTGAACTCATCATCCTGGCAACGGTAGATGCGACAGGTTTCCGCCCGGGTTTGCTGAACGACATGCTCGCAGTAGAGCGGCAGCACCTCCGCCAGGGTCATGCCGGGGGTGACCCGCCGCGACAGCGCCAGCAGATCCTGGAAACGGCGCCGTTCGATGTGAGTGGTGCCGTAGAGGCGGGCGTTGGCCACCGCCAGCGAAGCCTGTTGGGCGAAGGACTGAGCCAGATTGCGGTCATCCTGGCTGAAGATACGCTCCGTCCGCAGGGAATCGATATCGAGCACACCCAGGATCTCCGACTGCGCGGAGAGGGGAATGACGATCTTCGACTCTATCCGCTCGCCGGTCTCCGGGAAGAACTGGCGTACGGTGCGGTTGTCCTCCAGCAGCAGCGCCTTCCCCTGCCGCGCGACGATCCCCAGCGCCGAATCGGTCGGGTAGGTTTCGGTCGGCGGTCCGGAGCCCGCCTTGGCGATCGGCTCCAGCTCCCCGCTCTGCTCGTTGAAGAGCAGCAGAATGGCGGAGTCGGCGTCGAGCAGGGAGAGCGTCGATTGCACGATGGACCCCAGCACTTCGTTGATGTCCAGCGTGGAGGAAATCTGCTGCGACGCCTCGAACAGCGCCCGCAGGCGCTCGTTGGCGCGGGCGAGCTCCCGGTAGAGATGCGCGCGACGCTCGATATTGCGGATCATGGCCAGATAGCCGACCACTTCCTCGTTGTGCATCATCCGGGAGACGGTCAGCGCGGTGGGAATGCCGTGTCCGTCCCGGTGCGGGATGGTCAGATCGAGATCGCGCAGGACCTCCTCCTCTTCCAGCATTTTCAGGAGACGGGCGAAATCCTCTTCCTCAGTCAACAACGTCGTCACATGGCTGTCAACCAGCTCCTGCGGCTGATAACCGAATACCCGTTCCACGGAGGGACTGACGAGCAGGATCTTCTGGTAGCGGTCGAAAACGACGATTACATCGTCGGAGGTTTGTATCACGTTCTCGAGGAAATCGCGCACCTCGATCAGTTCACGGTTCTGCAACTGTATCTGCGATTCCAGTTCCTCGTAGAGGCGGGCGCTGCCGATTGTCACCGCCAGCAGGTTGGCCACCATGCTCAACAGCTGCTCCTGGCGCTGCGTGAAGAACTGTGGCGTACCGCTGCCCAGGTTGAGGACACCGAAGAGATGCTCACGACGGCAGATGGGCACCGTCAACAGCGAGCGGGGCTCCACCTGCGCTTCCGGGTAGATATGGAATTGGCGATCGTGGGCCGTGTCGCGCGCCAGCCAGGGACGGCGGTAGCGGGCGACCCAGCCGGCCACTCCTTCCCCCAGTGGAATCGAAACACCGGAGGTTTCTTCGCTTTCCTCCGTCAGGCTGGCCCCGACGATCTCGAGCGTGCTGGTGCTTTCATCCAGCAACATGATGGATGCGGAATCGGCGCGGAATTCGCGGCGGAGCAGATCCGGCAGTTCGTCGAAAAGGGCGTCCGTGGTCGCGCTGCTCTCCAGCAGATGTGATACACTGCTCAAGAGCGCGATCTCGCGCATCAGCAACAGGTAGGTGCGGGAGAGTTCGCGCAGCGATCCCGCCATCAGCTGCTCGCGGGCGGTCTGCAACTTGAGGTCGCGCAGGATGTCGGCCAGGAGACGGTCGGTCTCACGCCAGATTTCCGAACCGGTCTGGCCGACTGCCAGTCGCTTGTCCAGCTCCTGGATCCGTTCGATTATCTTACGCAAGCTTGCCATAATTGTATCCGTACAAACCGGTGACCACCGTCGGTCAATCCCGGACGGTGCCGGTTGTCTGCGACCATAATTCCCGTCGTCGCTGCAGCTGCCTGGCCGTTTCTCCCTCCGCTTCCCTTACCAGCTGATCCAGCGCCGAGGGATTCAAATCCAGGATCTCCCAGACCTTGTCGTCCAGTTTTTCACCGACCGGCTCGTGGATCATCCCGGCGGCGTGGGTGTCGAGATGATTGGCCAGATGCACGATGTAGGCCAGCAGCGTCGCGGGAGCACTGTCGTCTCTCAACAGCTCCGGCTGATGATGGGCGCCGATCGCGACGCAGATGTCCCCCGGCGCCCGCCAGGCGGAAAGCAGCCATTCACCGGTCTGGGCGTGGGAGTAATTCCACGCCAGCAGTTCTCCCTGGTAGATCTCGCCCCCCGACTGCAGGGTGACCTTGTAAAGATGCACCACCTCCTGCCAGGCGACCAGCAGCAGCAGCGCCTTTCCCAGATCGTGCAGCAGACCGGTCTGGTAGGCGGTGCGCTCCAGACCAGGTTGAGTACGGGCGGCGATGGCACGGCTGAGGACGGCGGTGCGCAGGCTGTGCAGGGCGAACTGTTCCATGACTTCCTGCTGCACCACCTGCAGGTCGCCCCGCTCCAGCGTCCAGGCCAGCAGGAGCGAACGCAGGAGCGGATCCTCTTCCGGATACATGCGATCGGGTGAGATCGCCTGGCCGGTAAAGAGAGAACGGTCACACCGGTAAAGATTGACCAGAAGCAGTGGATCGCTGTCGACGAGGAAACGGAAGTCTTCGGCGCGGCCGGGATCGAGCAGAATCTGTTCGATCAGAATGGCGACGGGGGGGGTGAGCGGTAACAGCTCCAGTCCGGCGATATGACTCCGGGCACGGGCCGGCGACAACAAACCGGATTTATCCAGTTGAGCGACCGGATGCATCAGCTCCCCCATCGCTGCCTGTCGGTTGCCCCAACCGGATGCGGCCACCGGTATCCGGCTCTTCCGCATGGCGATGCTGTCGGGGACACCTACCGATTAACGGACGTGGAGCAATTACTATGGTGCATTGAAATCGCAATCCACTCACATCCGCAGGCAGAGTATTATTTAGCGAACGACGTTACGCGATTACCGCTCCTGTTTCGCTGTCTTCCAATCGGCATTCCAAGGGCACCTGAAAGCCGTGAGCAGAAAACCGTAAAAAGGTAGGATATTATTGACAAAGAAGCAACAACTCGACAAGATGTTTAAAACTTTATCGGATAATTTCAATGGTTGAAAAACCCTGAAACGAAGCGATCGATGTTGCTAAGTTCAGTAAAGCGTTAACTTTGGCTGCCCTGAATGGTTCTCCTTTCAGGGCAACAGCCCGGTTGAACCCGGGCCTGTGTATAGAGAATGCTTACCAATCACACCTTTACTGTTTAACGCGTGAACAGACGCTGCTCAAAATGCAACAGCAACCGGAAGTCCGGCTTCAAATCCTCGGTGCCGGTGTAAAAAACCTGTTGCAGCTGCATCCTGAAGCTGTAATCGCGGCGCCAGATCCAGTTAGCGCTTCCCTGCAGTCGCCAACGCAGATAGCTGTCACTGTCGCCATTGATCATTCTCACTCCCAGTGCGCCGTTTAGATCCAAATTCTGCAACCAGCGCCAACGGATCTTATCCTGTAAACGCAGACAACTGCGCTGATCACCTGCGGCATAGTCGGTAGAGGACAGGGAGAGATAGATACGATTGTTCAGTCGCCGCGAGAGTTCCGTCCGCACTGTAGAAGCCCACTGCCAGGAACTGCTGCCGGAGTTGATAACTCCGCCGCTGGCTACCGTGGGCGAGATGGAACTCAGCGCTGAGGATTTCTCATCTTCACCCGGCATATCATCCACCAGGCTGTATCGGGTTACTTGGGTGTTGAAACGGTGCTTATACCCGATCCAGTCAAAACGGTGATCCACCCGCAGATTGAGGTGATTCCCGGTCAGGTTGGTGTAGTATTCTGAGTCGCTATCGACATCGTTCTGACGTTTGGTGAACTGACCGCTGAAGTGCAACGTGGGCCAATCCTGCACGGGATACCAGGAGATATTTCCCTGCAGGGAGCTGTTGCGGGTAGTGCTCCAGGTGTCATCCAGCGAGCCGTTGAGATTGTCGGTGTAACTGTTGGCCGCCAGGTGGATATAGTACTGTCTCTGAAGGAAACTGAAGCCGTCGGCGATTTCAAAACCCTCCAGATCGTTGACCGCACCGCCGCTGCCGAATGATTCGAAGTCGCTCCCCAGGTGGCGCCAGCGCAGGGTCAGGATATTGCCGGGCAGATTCAACTGCAACCTTGACTGGTAAGCCAACGAGGTCAGATCCAGCGGGTTGGTGGGAGAGATGTAGGGATTGACTGTAAAGAACCCTTCCAGACTCTCCGGCGTCGGCAGGAAACTGGGCCAGTTCCAGTCCAGGGTATCCAGATCTGCATCGGAGAGCACTGCGGCGGAAGTGTTGGTGTTGCTCAAGGAGAAAGCCGCTTCAGTGGACCAGAGCAGGCGTTCGCGCAGAAGACGCATGGTGAAATCCGCACCCAGCACCAGGTTCTCCTGGGGATGTACATTGCTGCTGTCAACTTCCACATCCCAGGCCTTCATCAGGATCAAGCCGGTACTGACCTTCCGGTAATTGCCGAAACGGGGGGAGACGGCCCACATAGTCCTCTGCATTGCCAGCGCGACATCGTTATCATCCAGAATCTCCTGGCGCAGATTGCCGCCGACCGCCTGCAGACTGAAGAAGGGGGAGTGAAAATCGATCTCGCCGCCTCGCACGCGGGTGCTGTGCAGTACCAGTTGATTCAGACGGGGATACACATCACCGGCAGCCACTGTCAACATCGGTACACTGTACTTGAGTGAAAACCGGCTCTGTGGCTGTAGTTGTTCGTCCTGCCAGTCCTTCACCGCCAGGTTGAGATGCAGTTCCAGTTTCTGAGATCCTTTTGACCAAGTGAGATTACCACCAAAGCGGTGGTAGTTCTCCCACCGCTCGGCGACCTGTTCGAAATGAATCGTTTCAAAGGTGTTCGCCTGCAGTTTGAAACCCCAGCTCCGTGGCTTCACGGCTATAGCCCCCAGGAACCAGCTGTCCGTTTCAGCTGCTGTACGGCGGACCTTAACGATGAGCTGTCCCTGCTGTGGCTGGTCCGGATCCGGCAGATAGGTGATAATCCAGGGATCGATCTGACAGTACTGCGTGATGTCTTCACCCTCGAGCGTAATCTCCAGATCCGCCGCCGGTACCGGTTCCTGGAGAGAAATTGCGATCAGAACCTGCTCATCATCGGTATAATTCAGCGGTGTCATCAGCGCCACCGGCTCACCGGTCAGTGGTGTGGGAGACTGAACATCAACGCGATGAACCGCAGTCTGGGGGGCGAATTCGGGATCAGTGATAGTCGTTCCCTCCGCCGTTACCAACTTGAGGTAGTACTCGAAGAAGTGAGTACCGGCCGGCAACGGCTCCAGGTTAACCTCCAGGCATTCATTGTTCCAGTGTCCCATCAGATCGAGTACTACCCATTCCTGCAGATCCGTCGTACGGTAGTACAATTCGACAGATAGCGGTGCGCCGGCAATGCCGGCCGGTTCAAACTCAAGCATGAATACACTGCCACTAGTGATTAAAGCGGGTGGCTCGTGCTGAATGCTGTCCGCTAGAAGTGAGGAAGCGATAAACGCAGATACGCATAGGATCAGAGCTGTCTTTCGCATAGTACCATCCTGCTGTGCTTGCTGAATACCCGGGCCGGCGTTGCACCAGCCGTTGACTACGAAACGCCTGACTTCCTCGCGATGCGCAGGCTAACCGATATTAAAACAGGAAGGGAAGAAATCACTCTCCCCTTCCCGCTGCTCAATCGTAGTATCTGATGCGCAGTGTCTTCTGCTCATCCTGATCGTTCTGGAAGGGAATCTCCATTTCGTGGAGGGTGCGTTCGGAGAACTCCTCCAGCTCCTGCGGCGTAGTGTCGTGAGTGGTGACTTCGCCTGTCGCGCGCGAGACGCCGGTGATACCCGGCTCGACATCAGCCGTTTCGCCCGACTGAGTATTACGCAGGTTGACGGTTCCTTCCCTGGTCACCACTCGCGTGCCACCGTCTTCATCGACGATGACCCAGAACCGGGTCCCCTTCACACTGGCGACGGAGGTGGGGGTCGCAATCTGGAATTCGGTGTCCTGCCGGGTGACTTCAACCCAGAGCCGGCCGAGCGGCAGTTCCACCATTTTTTCGACATTGCGCTCCACACGGCGACCGCCGATTATCACTTCGCTGTCAGGCCTGATCTTGAGCTGGCTCATGTCATCCTGAAAGATCAAAGCCACGGTACCGTTGACGCCGGTCTTGATCTGATCGCCCAGGTTGATCCGATCTCCCTTATTGATGGTCAGGTAGTTGGTGTCATCCACCCGGAGTAATTCGCTCTGCCCGATTGCTTTCAGGGTAACGGCAATACTGGCGGTATCGGCCAGAACAACGGTAGCCAGCAGCAGGCACGCCAGAATTCCATAGATTGTCTTTCGCATGAATGCCTCCTACTCGACTGACAAATTGACACCTTCTACTTCACCGTTGCGGGCACTGTCCAGGAAGTCTTCCAGACCGCCTGAATCCAACGGCATGCCGTCTACCATAATCGTGCCGCTCATGTGATAACCGACCAATTGATTAAGCACCTCGCCCGCATTTCCCGGAAAGAGATTGCCCAGAACTTCCAGGGTCTCTTCTTCGAGGTAGTTGCCCTCGTCGGAATATTTGAAGCTCCAGATCTCGGAAGCAAACTCCAGATCACCGGAAGTAGTGCTGACCAGCGCGTAGACCTGCCAGTAGTAGGTGGCACCGTTCTGCAATTCCTGCACATCCCCCGGTGGATAGGTCGCGGTGTAACCGCTCAATTCCTCTTCCCAGACCGGCAGGTTAGCGATGACATCCTCACCGTTCATCTGCCCCTCCTCGGCGCGGCATACCCTGATCCGGAATAACTGTGCCGCCGATGACCAGATGAAAACCGGCTCCGGCAGCGTTACGGTGAAACCATCGCGGGGGCTGATCAGCCAGACCGCGTCCGGGTTGGTTGCGGTAAAGCTGATCATTTTGGGGAAGGTTTTACCGGTATCCAGGTTTGTGAGGGTGATAGTGACCCGATACATGCCGCTGGCCAGCGCGTTACCGTCCACTTCTTCCAGGTAGTCCTCGTTGAAATCCCAATCTTCGATCTCAACGCTCCCCCCCTGCCAGATGAACTCCTGGCGGGAAAAATCCAGGTTGGTGAAGCGCAGGTAATCGCCATCGGAGAAATAGAGCGGATTGCTGGTACCGGTGAAAATCAACTCTGTTTCATGTGTGAAGTCCATGGTCACCGTGGTGGCTGCGCCTTCAAAACCGTAGAGCTGCACATCCAGCCAGGCGGTGCCGGCGCCTCGTCCGGCGGGATCGAGATCGCCGATGTAGTAGATCTCAAACGGCCCGAGAATCTGGATATTGATGTAGGGATCAATCTGAGCGAGACTGACCCCGCTCAGCAGCAGTAGCGTCAGCAGGCTACCGCCCAGGAATTTGCTCTTCATAGCGTCCTCCTAAATTTCC
>CAZFEC010000053.1:13095-18697 GCA_964517435.1 uncultured Bacteroidia bacterium
CCCCATGCGGGAAAGCGGTTTCCCCTGCCGGTTGAGGAAGAGATAGGGTGTCCGGGTCCGCAGCAGCCCGGGACGGCTGTGGCGGCGGTAGCGATCCAGCCAGCGCCAGCCCTGACGGCCCAGCGGAATGATGCGTTCCTTATCCCCCTTGCCGGTGATGCGCAGCAGGCGTTCGGTGGGAATCAGATCGCTGCTCTTGAGGCCGATCAGCTCCGAGATGCGCAGACCGCCCCCGTAAAGCAATTCCAGGATGGCGCGGTTACGGATGCCGAGGGCGCGGGTGGTATCTGGGCGGGATAGAATGGTACGGACATCTTCCGGCGACAGGACGTACGGCAGCGGCCGGTCCACCCGGGGCGCCTCGACGCGGGAAGCGAGATCGACGGCCACTTCCCCTCTCGCTTTCAGCCAGCGATGCCACAGTTTGATGACCGTGATGTGGCGCCGGAGGCTGGCACGGCTCAGACCGCGGTCCAGGAGACCGGCCAGATAGGTGGTGATATCGTCGAGGGTGACGGCGTCGGGCGAGGTGAATCTGCGCTCGTGCAGGTAGACCGAATAGCGGTTCAAATCGGCGGCATAAGCCCGCACCGTGTTGAGCGCCAGTCCCCGTTCCAGCAGGTTGTGATTGAGGAACTGCTCGATCAGACGGTCCAGTCTGTCAGCTGCGGAGGTCGTCAATAATCAACTGCTCCTTGGTGCGCCCGTTCCAGCTGTTGGCCTGCAGCTGGAACACCACATCCACCCGGTTGCCGTATTCCAAATCGGCGCCCCGCGGACCCTGCTGCCACCAGATCGCCTCAAATTCGCGGTCGTCGTTCTCCAGATGCAGTTTCAGGTGCTTGCCGCCCGTCAACAGGTTTTTGCGCAGCAGGCGTGAGTTCCGCAACAGAAAGCGCGGTTTGGGATTGCCCATTCCCCAGGGGGCGAGTTCCCGCAGTTCCTCCAGCAGGGGAAGTCCGATTTCGCCCGGCTGCAACTCCAGATCGATCACCAGCTCCGGTGTGCGCATCTCCTCATCGATGATTTCACTGGCGTAGGCATCCATCGCCGCGATGAATTCCTCCAGGTTTACTTCCTTGATGGTGAGACCGGCTGCCTCGCTGTGACCGCCGTACTCCTCCAGCAGGTGGGCATGGCGGGCGATGGCGGCGGTGATGTCGAAGCCCTGGATCGAACGGCCGCTGGCTTTCAGCAGGCCGTCCCCCACCCGGGAGAAGACCAGCGCCGGCAGCGAATACTCCTGGGAGATGCGCGCCGCGATTAAGCCGATGATGCCCAGGTGCCAGTCGCCGACTCGCTGGACGATCTGGCCGCGGTCGCAACTCTCGCCGATCTCGTTCAGAACCGCTTCCAGACCCTCCTGCTGCTCGACCTTACGCTGTTCGTTGAGGTTGGCCAGTTGGTTGGCCAGCGGCATCGCTTCGTCCAGAGAACGGGAGCGCAGCAGTTCGAGTGCGATATCGGGGCTCTCCATGCGTCCGGCGCTGTTGATGCGGGGTGCCAGCATCCAACCGATATGACCGGCGTCGATCGCCTTGTCCTGCAGACGGGTGACGACGCGCAGAGCCCGTATGCCGGGTCGCGGCGCCCGGTTTATCTGCTCCAGTCCCCGTTTGACCAGCATACGGTTCTCACCCAGGAGCGGCACCATATCACCGATTGTCCCGATGGTGACCAGATCGAGGTAACTGTCCAGGTCGGGCGCCTCCAGTGCCTGCAGCATCTTCCAGGCGACTCCGACACCAGCCAGACCGTTGAAAGGATAACGGGAATCGTGCCGGTTGGCGTTGACGATCGCGATGGCGCGGGGCAGCTCCTTGTCCTGTTGATGATGGTCGAGCACGATTACATCGACCCCGGCGGTCGCCAGTTGTTCGAGGGCGGCGTGGGCGGTGGTGCCGTTGTCGACCGTCACCAGCAGCCTGGCGCCGCTCTGACGGATGCGATCCACCGAGTGCGTCTGCAAGCCGTAACCATCCTTGACCCTGTGCGGCAGGATGTACTCATAGGGCAGGTCCAGGTAACGCAGGAATTCCAGGATAACGGCCGTTGAAGTGATGCCGTCCGCATCGTAGTCGCCGAAAACCAGAATTTTTTCCCGATTGCGAACGGCGGTCAGGAACCGCTCCACGGCCTGTTCCATGTCGGGCAACAGGAAGGGATCGTGGATGGTCTCCGTATGCTCGTCCAGATTGCGGAGGGTGCGCAGTCGCTGGATGACGCTGCCCTGGCCGGTAGTATCGAGTACGGTCCAGCGTTTTCTAAGCATTTACAGGTCCTCGAGCTTGGTTTGCAGGCCGACGGTGGGATAGCGCCGCAACAGCCATTGCAGGGCAATAAGGGTTTTGCTGTCGGTGACGGCCCCTGTCGAAAGCAGTTCCTGCACTTCCGCCTGGCTGACAGTATGCTGGGTCAGAAATTCACCCTGGTCGAGTTCAACCGGCCCGGGCTGTAAATCCCTCGCCAAAAAGATATGTATCACTTCGTCTGAGTATCCGATACAGGGGTGGTAGGACAAGAGAGGTTGCCACGTACCGGCGGTATACCCGGTCTCCTCTTTCAGCTCGCGCTGAGCACAACTCAGCGGCTCTTCGCCGCGAGTCAGTTTGCCGGCGGGGATCTCCCACAGTACCCGGCCGACCGGGTAGCGGAATTGCCGAATCAGAACGACATCGCCGTTGTCCAGCAGCGGCAGGATGGCGGCCGCGCCGGTATGGCGCAGGTACTCCCGCGTGCTGCTGGAGCCGTCCGGCAGGCGCACCTGGTCAGTGTAGACCACCGCCATGCGGCCGCGGTAAACCAGTTCGCTGCTCAAGCGGGTCTCCCGCAGTTCGGTCTGGTCGGCCGGGCGCGCATCTGCGGCCGGCTTCCGCGTTTCAGGAGATCGTTTATTCGACATTAACCACCTTCTGGAGATGGGGCGGATGATCCACATTCAGTTGTTTCAGGCCCGCAACCGCCTTGAACAGCAGCTGCATCGCCATGATGGCGACAACCGGATAGCCGAATTCATGCGCGTGCGGCAGAGTAATCACCGCCATGGCGTCCTTGAATTCCTCGCGGCGCCGGTCGGTAACCACGATGATTTTTGTATCACGCGACATCAGGCGGGAATAGATGCGTCGATTGCGCTCCAGGTAGAGATCATCCGGAATGTACATGATAATCGGCGTATCCGGTTTGATGGTGGCGATCGGCCCGTGATGGAATTCCGAGGCGGAGAGGCCCTGGGCGCTGACGTTGATCATCTCATGCACCTTGAGAGCCGCTTCCTTGGCGATCCCGAAGAAAGGCCCGAAACCGAGGAAGATGTAGTAGTCGGTATTCGCGATCTTGCGCGCCAGTTTTTCGAGCTCACTCTTCTGGGTAAGCATCTGTTCCATCTGCTTGGGCAGCTTCTCCAGTTCGCGCAGATAGCTTTTACCCTGGGCGGCGGATACATGCCGCATCCGGCCCAGCAGGATTGTCAGCAGCGCGAAAGTAACCAGCTCGGTGGTGAAGGACTTGGTCGCCGGTACGGCGTACTCGATCCCGGCCCGGGTATAGATGCCGGCGTCGGTTTCCCGATAGAGGGGTGAGGAGATCCGGTTGAGGATGCCGATGACCTTGCCGCCGCGCATTTTGATCTCCTGCACGGCTTCGATGGTGCCAATGGTTTCGCCCGACTGGCTGACCGCAATGTAGAGGGTATCCGGTTCGATGATGGGATTGCCGCTGGCCAACTCCCCCGCCCTGACATAAGTGGCGGGGACCTGGGCGATCGTCTGCAACCAGTTGGCGGCGACCATGCCCGCCAGGTAGGAGGACCCGGTCCCGGTGATGACGATACGCTTGACCCGCAGCAGGTCCGGTTGCAGCTGCTCAACGCCAGACAGGCGGACGATCCCGTAATCGAACAGCAGCCTTCCCGACAGGACTCGCTGTACCGCCGCGGGTTGATCGTGCATTTCCTTCTCGAAGAAGGAGTCGTAATCACCGAAATCTGCCGTTTCAGCCATCTCCGGGATTTCATCGACAGCCCGCTCGGAGTCCGGCTCCAGCGTCAGATGTGATACATGGAAGGCATCCGGCGTGAGGGTCACGATTTCCTGATCGCGCAGGTAGTAGATCTTCAACTTGTGGGCGGCCAGCACCTGCACGTCCGAAGCTAGAAAGACTTCGCCCTCACCGATACCGAGGATCAGGGAGGAACCGGAAGCGGCTCCGACAATGGTCTCCGGTTCCCGGCGGTGTATCACGGCGATGCTGTAGGTCCCCTCCACGCGCAGGAGCGTCTGCCGGACCGCTTCGGTCAGATCGCCTTCGTAGTATTTCTCGATCAGATGAGCGAAAACCTCACTGTCGGTAGAGGTGGCGAAACGGTGTCCCTCCCCCTCCAGCTCCACCTGCAGCGCTTCGGAATTGACCAGGAGCCCGCTGTGCACGATAGCCAGATCGCCGGCGCAATCCGGAATCGGATGTGCGTTGCGATCGGAAGGCTTGCCATAGGTTGCCCAGCGGGTATGCGCGATGGCGTGATTCCCGCGGAAGGTCTTGGGAAGCTTCGGCACCAGTTCGCTGATGCTGCCCGCCTTTTTGCGGATCTTGATACGGCTCCCGGAATGCAGCGCCACACCGACGGAATCACCGCCCAGCCCCACGCGCTCCATCACGCGCAATCCTTCGGTCACCACCTCGATCGCGTTTCTTTTACCGATGTAACCAACTATTCCTGACATCCGGTGTCCCTGGTTGTTTTGTTTGAGAACATTGCTTTCGACACAGTTGAATTAGCCGTAGATGGCGCGCCGAATCTGGCGTATCGACATCTCCTGCGGAAAGCGTCTATCTTTCAGTTCCTCTTGAATGAGTTGATAGATCTCTTCGTTATGCAGAGCGCCCTGCCGCCGTAACTCCTGATGCCGCCTGCGGATAAAATCGCGGCTGGGCAGGGAGTAGAAATCCCGCACTTCATTCACGATCTTGCGGAGAACTGGCTCCGGAACCTGCACAATTGATTGAAGATGACGGATAAATTCGTTCATTAGCTTCCTTTTCACACGCCAGGATCCGATTTTGCCTGACATTGGGCAAAATAGTAATAAAACACGCTTCTAGAAAGCTTTCTCTTTAAAAATCGTCCGTACTAGTAATAAAAGCTACGCCAGGATTGCCCGGTTCAGGCGCGGCATGGCTTTCCATACCTCCTCATAAAAAAACCCGCCTTTTGGGCGGGTTTTCTAATGATAAAATCGGCGACGTCCTACTCTCCCACAGGGCCGCCCCTGCAGTACCATCGGCGCTGGTGGACTTAACTACTCTGTTCGGGATGGGAAGAGGTGTACCCCCACCGCTATGGCCACCGACTCAAATCTTCGATTTGAGTTTAGAAGAAACTGCCAGACTTGTCTTGCAGTTTCTTCTCCTGCTCAAACGATTATAAATTGAGATTCCGCGAATTGGCTCAAATCAGAGATTTGAGCTTAGACGAAGTTACCCAAACAGAGTTTGCGTACCTTCGTCAGTGCCTTTGATTACACGTTAAGCAGTAGGTGACGAAGCGAAGCTTCGTCTGAGCGTGTGCTGTTTAAGCTGAAGCTCAAACAGCACTAAGCCAATC
>CAZFEC010000054.1:0-18066 GCA_964517435.1 uncultured Bacteroidia bacterium
CTGCGCTTCGCGATTCGCGAGGGCGGCCGCACCATCGGCGCCGGCGTGGTAACCGAAATCATCGAATAAGGTTAAGGAGAATACGGTGGCGGTACAGAATATTCGGATCAGACTGAAATCATATGATCACAATCTGATCGATATGTCGACCGAAAAGATCGTCAAGACAACCCGTGACACGGGCGCCATGGTTTCCGGGCCCATTCCCCTGCCGACCAAACGTTCGGTGTACACGGTTAATCGTTCGCCGCATGTCGACAAGAAATCGCGCGAGCAGTTCGAGACTCGCATTCATCACCGTCTGATCGACATCCTCAACTCCACCAACAAAACCATCGATGCCTTGATGAAGCTGGAACTGCCGGCCGGAGTTGACATCGAAATTAAATCGTAAGTCTTGGAGTCGTGATGATTGGAATTCTGGGCAAAAAGATTGGCATGACCACCCTGCATGAAGAGGGGGGCATCGCGATACCGGTCACTCTGATCGAGGCGGGACCCTGTTTCGTCACGCAGATCAAGACCGACGAGAAGGACGGCTACGACGCCGTGCAGATCGGCTACGGTGAAATCCGGGCCAAGCTGGTCAACCGTCCCCGACAGGGACAGTTCAAGAAGGCCGGAACCTCGAACCTGCGCCACCTGCGCGAGTTCCGGGATTTCGAGCTGGAAGATCTGAAGCTGGGACAGGAGATCAACGCCGGCCTGTTCGAGGCGGGCGACGAAATTCAGGTCAGCGGCGTTTCCAAGGGGCGCGGTTTCGCCGGCGTGATGAAGCGCCATGGCTTTCACGGCTTCATGGCGTCGCACGGCGTGCATGAGTCGTTCCGCGGTGCCGGTTCGATCGGCGCCTCCTCCGATCCCTCCCGGGTCTGGCCGGGTAAGCGGATGCCGGGTCACATGGGCCACAACCGGGTCACGATGCCGCGCGTCACGATCGTCCATGTGGATCCGGAGAAGAACCACATCTTCGTCAAGGGTTCGGTGCCTGGTCCCAACCAGGGTCTGGTAGAAATTCGCAAGTAGGTGATACGATGGAACTGAAGGTTTATAAACGCGACGGTACGGAATCGGGTGAAGTGGTCAACCTGCCGGACGAGTTGTTTCCGGCGGAACCGCTTCTGCACGTGATCCATCAAAGCGTGGTTTCCGAGGAAACCGCCCGCCGCCAGGGCAACAGCAGCACCAAGACCCGCAGCATGACGCGCGGCGGCGGTCGCAAACCCTGGCGCCAGAAGGGACGCGGCGCGGCGCGGGTTGGTACCATCCGCTCACCCATCTGGCGGGGCGGCGGCACCACCTTCGGCCCGGAGCCGCGGGTTTACGAGAAAGCGGTCAACCGTAAGGTCAAGCGGGCCGCGCGCCGTTCGGCTTATGCCATCCGGCTGGCGGAAGGCAACCTGCGGGTGGTCGAGGACTTCACCCTGGAACAGCCGCGCACCAAGGAAATGGTCGCTTTCGCCGACGCTTTCGAGGCCACCGGCAAGCGGGTGCTGTTTCTCACCCCCGTCAACGATGACAACCTGTACCTCTCGGCCCGCAACATCTACAAGTTCAACCTGATGCCGGTCATGATGCCTTCGGTCCGTGACCTGGTCAACAGCGAGATCATCTTCGTGCAGAAATCCGCCGTCGAGGCCTTAATCGAGGGGTTGCAGAAATGACGCACAAGCAGAACATCCTGATTAAGCCGCTGCTGACCGAGAAGATGGTCAACTACAAGGAAAACGAAAACAAGTACGCCTTCGTGGTGGATAAGAACGCCAACAAGATCGAGATCAAACGGGCGGTCGAAAAGCGCTTCAAGGTGCGGGTCGAGTCGGTCAACACCATGAACTACAGCGGCAAGCTCAAGCGGCAGGGGCGTACCGAGGGCCGGCGTCCCGCCTGGAAAAAAGCGATCGTCTCCCTCAAGGAAGGGGACCAGATCGAAATCGTGGAAGGACTGTAGGAGCAACCCATGCCTTTGAAGACCTATCGCCCCAGAACGCCGGCGCGCCGGTTCAAGATCAGTCTGGACTACTCCGAGCTGTCCCCGGTCAAGCCGGAGAAATCGCTGCTGGCGCCGCTCACGAAGAGTGGCGGACGTAACAACTATGGCCGTATCACCAAGCGCCATGCTGGTGGCGGTCACAAGCGGCGTTATCGTATCATCGATTTCAAGCGCAACAAGGACGGCGTTCCCGCCATCGTGCAAAGCATCGAATACGATCCCAACCGCAGCGCCAACATTGCACTGCTGCACTACGCCGACGGCGAGAAGCGCTATATACTGGCGCCGGTCGGGCTGGAAGTGGGCGACACCGTCAAGTCCGGCCCCGATGTCGAACTCAAGTTCGGCAACGCGATGCCGCTCAAGAACATTCCGCTGGGCGAGTTCGTGCACAATATCGAAATGAAGATCGGCAAGGGAGGGCAGGTCGCCCGCTCCGCCGGCAACGCCGCCCAGGTGATGGCCAAGGAGGGGAAATATGTGACCCTGCGGATGCCCTCCGGCGAGATGCGTCGCATCCTGGCTGAATGCCGCGCCACGCTGGGTCAGGTCGGTAATCTCGACCACCAGAACATCCAGCTGGGTAAAGCCGGCGCCACCCGTTGGCGCGGCCGGCGCCCGCATGTGCGAGGTGTCGCCATGAACCCGGTCGACCACCCGATGGGCGGCGGCGAGGGTCGCTCTTCCGGCGGACGTCATCCGGTCTCCCCCTGGGGCCAGCTGGCCAAGGGTTACAAGACCCGCAAGAAGAACAAACCGTCAGATCGCTATATCGTCAAACGACGCAAGAAGTAACGAGGACATCATGCCGAGATCTGTAAGAAAAGGACCGTTTGTCGACGACCACCTGCTGAAGAAAGTGCAGAAGATGCAGCAGAGCGGTGAGCGTCGCGTCATCCAGACCTGGTCCCGCCGGTCGATGATTACGCCGGAGTTCGTCGGACTGACTCTGGCTGTACACAACGGCCGCAAGTTCGTGCCGGTGTTCATCACCGAAAACATGGTCGGACATAAGCTCGGTGAGTTCTCACCCACGCGTACTTTCTACGGTCACAGGAGAAAAGGGGATAAGTCCTCATAGTATTGGAGTCACTCATGTCTTTGGATGCCACCGCCAGACTTCGCTTCCTGCGCATGTCGCCCCGCAAGGTGCGGCTGGTCGCGGACATGGTGCGCGGTCAACAGGTAAACGACGCTCTGGTCACCCTGCGTTACACTCCCCGGTACGCGGCGAAACCGCTCGAGAAGCTGCTCAAATCCGCCGTCGCCAACTTCAGCAGCCTGGAGGGTAACGAAGGCGCCGACGTGGACGAGCTGGTGATCAAGCAGCTCTATGTCGATGAAGGTCCCACGATGAAGCGCTTTCGACCCCGCGCGCAGGGACGCGCTACCCGGATCCTCAAACGCACCAGCCATGTGACGCTGGTGATCGGCCAGAGCAGCGCCGTCGTTGAGGCTGAGGAGGAAACCGAGGTCCAGACAGAGAATAAGGAGGATTAATTGGGTCAGAAAACCAATCCCATCGGCCTGCGCCTCGGCATCAACCGGACCTGGAAATCCAGTTGGTTCGATGAGAAGAATTTCGCCGAGAAGCTGAAAGAGGATGAGGATCTCCGCAACTACATCATGGCCCGTCCCAAGACGGCCAACGCGGCTATCTCCCGCATCGAGATCGAACGGCATCCCAAGGCGATCGTGCTGACGATCCACACCGCCCGTCCCGGCCAGGTAATCGGTCCCAAGGGCAAGGAGGTGGACACCCTGAAGGCGGAGCTGAAGTACCGCTATAAGAAGGATGTGAACGTAAACGTATTCGAGATAAAGAAGCCGGATCTGGAGGCGCAACTGGTCGCCAACAATATCGCCCGGCAGCTGGAAGGTAAGATCTCTTTCCGTCGCGCGATGAAGAAAGCGATCGCCAACACCATGCGGGCCGGCGCGGAAGGCGTCAAGATCATCTGCAGTGGCCGGCTGGGCGGCGCCGACATGTCGCGCGTCGAATCGTACAAGGAAGGCCGCGTGCCGTTGCACACCCTGCGGGCCGACATCGACTACGCCGTCGGTCTGGCGCGCACCACCTACGGCGTCATCGGCGTCAAGGTGTGGGTTTACAGGGGCGAGAAGTTCGGCATCGATTACAAAAAACCCCGGAAGAAATAAGGAAACGCGATCATGTTAATGCCAAAACGCGTTAAACGCCGGAAACAACAGCGTGGCAGCATGCGGGGCAAAGCTCAGCGCGGCAATACCGTTGCCTTCGGCGAGTTCGGCCTCAAGGCGATGGAACCGGCCTGGATCTCATCGCGGCAGATTGAAGCGGCCCGTATCGCCATCACCCGTCACATCAAGCGTGGCGGCAAGGTGTGGATCCGCATCTTCCCCGATAAGCCGGTAAGCAAGAAACCGCTCGAAGTCCGGATGGGTAAAGGCAAGGGCGCACCGGAGTTCTGGGTTGCCGTCATCAAACCGGGCCGGGTGATGTTTGAGGTGGAAGGTGTTACGGAGAAGGAAGCTCATCGCGCCATGACGCTGGCTTCACATAAGCTTCCGATCAAAACCAGATTTGTCCAGCGCGACTACTACGAGGTGTAAACGATGAAAGCCAGGGAATACAAAGAGCTCAGTCTGGAGGAGCTGCAGTCGCGTTTTATCGAACTGCAGAAAGAGGTGCTGGAGTTGCGTTATCGCCACGGCACCGGTTCGCTGGATGACACCTCAAAATTGAGATCTTCCCGTCGCGATCTGGCACGTCTGACCACGATTCTGCGGGAATACGAGTTGAACATCAGAAAGGCGAAGTGATGGCTGAAACAACTACGAGTAATCGAAACCGCAAGGTCCGTATCGGTCAGGTTGTCAGCAACAAGATGGATAAAACCGTCGTTGTTTCCGTGGCACGCAAAGTGAAGCATCCGGTCTACCTGAAGTACTACAAGTCGACCAGGAAATACATGGCCCACGATCCGGGGAAGTTTGAGACGCTCCAGATCGGTGATACAGTCAGGATAATGGAAACCCGTCCGCTCAGCCGCCACAAACGTTGGGTCGTGATGGGCGTAGTGAAAAGAGTGAAATAGGTGACGCCATGATCCAGGAAAACACAAGGCTGATTGTCGCGGACAATACCGGCGCAAAGGTTATCAACTGTTTTCGCATTCTGGGTGGTACCAGACGGCGCTATGCCAGGGTGGGAGACGTGGTTGTCGCCAGTGTCAAGCGCGCTCTCCCCAGCGGACAGATCAAGAAAGGTACCGTAGTCCGGGCGGTGATCGTCCGCACCCGCAAGGAGATGCGGCGGCGCGACGGATCCTACATCCGTTTCGGCGAGAACGCAGCGGTGATCATCGACGAAAAGGGGGAGCCGAAGGGCACCCGTATCTTTGGACCGGTGGCGCGCGAGCTGCGCGAACGCAAATACATGAAAATCGTCTCGCTGGCTCCGGAAGTCCTGTAGCCTGACAGACGTAAGCGAGGAAAAGATGCGTATTCGGAAAGATGACAAGGTTCAGGTGCTCGCCGGCAAGTACAGAGGTGCGACCGGCAAAGTCCTGCGCGTGATTACCGATAACAAGCGGATTCTGGTCGAAGGTGTTGCCATGGCCAAGCGCCATACCAAGCCGAGTCCCAAACTGCAGAGCGGCGGCATCGTGGAAAAAGAGATGCCGATCGATATCTCCAACGTCAAACTGGTCTGCCCCAAGTGCAGCCAGCCGACCCGGACCGGTGTCAAGGTGTTGAACGACGGCAAGCGGGTCCGCTTCTGCAAGACCTGCAACGAAGTGATTTAAGGGGTTCACATGGGTGTCCAAGTCCAACTGAAGGATTTCTATAAAGAACATGTCGTGCCCAGCCTGTCCAAGGACCAGGGCTACACGAACATCATGCAGGTGCCGAAACTGAAGAAGATCGTGATCAATGTCGGCGACGGCGAGCTGCACGAAAATCAGAAACTGCTCGACTCCTATGTGGAGGAACTGAAGAAGATTACCGGGCGCAAACCGGTGATCAACCAGGCGCGCAGGGCGATCTCCAATTTCAAGCTGCGTGCCGGTATGGCGGTTGGCCTCTCGGTAACACTGCGCGGTGACATCATGTGGGAGTTCATGCACCGCCTGGTGTCGATCTACATCCCCCGCATCCGCGATTTCCGTGGTCTGCCCGACAAGTCGTTCGACGGACGCGGCAACTACACTTTCGGCGTCAAGGAGCAGGTCATTTTCACCGAGATCGACTACGACAAGGTTGAGAAAATGCACGGCATGGATATCAGCATCGTCACCACCGCCAGGAACGATCGCGAATCCTATGCCCTGCTCAAGAAGCTGGGTATGCCGTTCATCAAGCGGAAAGAACAGGAGTAGGACGATATGGCCAAGAAGTGCTGGATCGAGAAAGCCAACCGGAAACCGAAATTCAAAGTGCGCGGCTACAATCGCTGCAACCGCTGTGGCCGGGCGCGCGGCTATTATCGTAAATTCGGACTCTGCCGGATCTGCCTGCGCCAGATGGCGCTGGCAGGGGAGATTCCCGGCGTGAGAAAAGCGAGCTGGTAGGCCAGGAGGAGAAAGAAATGCCTGTAACAGATCCGATTGCCGATCTCTTGACCCGGATTCGCAACGCGCAGATGGCGGGACACAAAGTCACGACAATTCCGCGTTCAAGCATGAAGGAAGACATCGTCAAGATTCTGCTGATCGAGGGATACATCAAGGACTTTGGCGTCAGCGAGGAAGGTCCTCAGGGTACGATCAAGGTGGTATTGAAATACAACAGCGAGGGAAGAGCGGCCATCAGCGGGATGAAGCGCATCAGCACGCCCGGACTGCGGCACTACGCCAATATGCGTTCGCTCCCCCGCGTTCACAACAACCTCGGCATCGCCATCATGTCCACGCCCAAGGGCATCGTCACCAACAAGGTCGCGCGCCGGGAAAAGGTTGGCGGAGAAGTTCTCTGCTACATCTGGTAAGAAGAGGAGTCAGCATTGTCACGGATAGGAAAGAAACCGGTCGCCATTCCTGAAGGTGTCGAGGTCACTTTCGACCAGGCGCAGGTCAAGGTCACCGGCAAGCTGGGTGAGTTGACTCAAGCTCTGGTCGCCGGTGTGAGCCTCGAGCTGGATAAGGAAAACCAGCAGCTCGTCGTCAACCGGGAAACCGACTCGCAGCAGCATCGTGCCACTCACGGTCTGATGCGCGCCCTGATCGCCAACATGGTGGAAGGCGTCACCGATGGCTTCAAGATCGAGCTGGAAATACAGGGGGTCGGCTATACCGTCGAAGCCAAGGGGTCGAATGTCCTGCTCAAGCTCGGTTTCACCCATGGCATCCTGTTTAAACCGCCCGCGGGGATCAAGCTGGACCTGATCAAGAACATCGGCATCATTATCAGCGGTATCGACAAGCAGCTGGTCGGGCAGGTGGCGGCCGACATCCGCAACCTCAAGAAGCCGGAACCCTACAAGGGCAAGGGCATTCGCTACAAGGGCGAGCATGTGCCCCTCAAACCGGGCAAGGCCGCCAAGACCGCCGAGGTCTAGGCGGAGGCTTCAATTCAGTCAAGAATGGACAGAGCATGAACAGCAAAAAGAAAATCAAGGTCAATAAACTGAGACTGCGCCACCGCCGCCGTAAGGCTATCCGCAGCAAGATCAGCGGCACCACCGACCGGCCGCGTGTCGCGATTTTCCGGAGCAATACGCAGATCTACGCGCAGATCATAGATGACGAACAGGGCAAGACGCTGGTCAGCGTATCCACACTGGATAAAACCCTGATTGATAAACTGAAGGCCGGTAAGAATCGTACCGAGCAGAGTGAGGTCGTGGGTCAGGCGCTGGCGGAGCGGGCACTCGCACAGGAGATCAAGCAGGTCGTTTTCGACCGCGGCGGATATATCTACACGGGACGGGTCAAGTCCCTGGCTGAAGGCGCTCGCAAAGGCGGACTGGAATTCTAAAGGAGACCATCATTGGATAAGCACAGACAGAGCACCGGGACCGTAACCGACAGCGAACTGATTGAGAAGATCGTCGAAATCAACCGCGTCTCGAAAGTGGTCAAGGGCGGTCGTCACTTCGGCTTCAATGCGCTGGTGGTTGTCGGCGACGGCAACGGCAAAGTCGGTTTCGGGCTGGGCAAAGCGCGCGAAGTCACCGATGCCATCTCCAAGGGCGCCGAGCTGGCGCGCAAGTCGATGCGTGAATTCTCCCTGGCGGGCCGCACACTGCCCCACAAGATCATCGGCAAGTACGGCGCCGGACGCGTCATGCTGAAACCGGCCGCCCCCGGTGCCGGCGTTATCGCCGGTGGTCCGGTCCGCGCCGTCATGGAATGTCTCGGCGTCCACGATGTGTTGACCAAGTCGCTCGGTTCGGCCAACTCGCACAACATGGTCAAGGCGGCTTTCCGCGGTCTGGAAGAGATGCTGAGTCCCGAGACTGTTATGCGGACGCGGGGCAAATCAATCAAGGAAATCTACGAGTAGCGGGATAGTCATGGCTAAAAAACTGAACATCAAGTGGGTGCGCAGCAGCATCGGTCGCAAGCAGAAGCAGAAACTGACCATCGCCGCGCTCGGCCTGCACCGCCTGCACCAAGTGGTGCAGCATAACGACACGCCGCAGATCCGCGGCATGATCAACCAGGTATCCCACCTGGTTACCGTTGAAGAAGTTGAAGCATAAAAAGAGAACCTCTCGCAAAGCACGCAAAGGAAGCAAAGAGGGATCTATTGTTGGAGAATAGAAAGCTCAGACATACAAGCGGAATGGTGGAAAACATCAAACTGCCTGCGAATTGTGCAACACTCTGAGCAAGCTGCTTCCAGACCTAGTTCTTTCTTTGCAATCTTGGCGAGAGCTTCTTCCTGTTTCGCATGTTAGAGATTATTGGATAAGAGGAATAAGATGAATCTCGGGTCACTGAAACCGGCTCCGGGCGCCCGGCGCCCCCGCAAGAGAATCGGCCGCGGCGATGCTTCCGGACACGGCGGTACCGCCGGCCGTGGACACAAGGGCCAGCTCTCCCGCAGCGGCGCCAAGAAACGCGCCTGGTTCGAGGGCGGACAGATGCCTCTGCAGCGGCGCGTCCCCAAACGCGGCTTCTTCAACCGTTTCCGGGAGGAAAACCAGGTCGTCAACCTGGCGGCATTGGCCAAGTTGCCGGAAGAGGTCAAAGAGATCACTCCCGACCTGTTGTACCAGCACCGGCTGATCCGCAACCTCTCCACTCCGGTCAAGATCCTGGGTGACGGTGAATTGACCCGCCCCTTCGATTTCATCGGTGTTAATGTTTCCCGCTCCGCCCTTGCCAAGATTGAAGCTGCGAAAGGAAGCGTCAAAACGCTATGATTGAACGAATCGTCAACATCTTCAAGATTCAGGAACTGCGCGAACGCATCCTCTTCACCCTGGGTATCTTCCTGGTGGTGCGGCTGGGCGTACACGTTCCCACCCCGGGTATCAACGGCGCCGCCCTGAGCGAGTTCTTTCAGCAGAGTCAGAACACGCTCTTCGGCCTCTACGATATGTTCACCGGGGGCGCGTTCCAGAAGGTGGCGATCTTCGGTCTCGGCATCATGCCGTATATTTCCGCCTCGATTATTATCCAGCTGCTGGGGACGGTGACTCCCTACTTCCAGCGCCTGCAGAAGGAAGGCGAGCAGGGCCGCAAGAAAATCACCCAGCTGACCCGTTACGGCACGGTTTTGATTTCAGCCCTGCAGGCCAGCGGCGTCGCCGCCTTTCTGCTCAGCGTTACCTCCCCCTCCGGCGCGCCGATCGTCATGCATCCCGGCGTCGGTTTCTACCTGTTGACGATGTTGATGCTGACCACCGGTACCATGGTGCTGATGTGGCTGGGTGAACAGATTGACGCCCGCGGTATCGGCAACGGCATTTCGCTGATCATCACGATCGGCATCATCGAGGGTCTGCCCCGCGCCTTCCTGGATGAATTCCAGCAGCTCAGCGCCGGCACCCGTCCGATTCTGGCGGAGCTGTTCCTGCTCGCGTTGATGGTGCTGACCATCATGGCGGTCGTGTTGTTGACGACCGGCGTACGCCGCATCCCGATCCAGTACGCCAAGCGGGTAGTCGGACGGCGTGAATTTCGCGGTCAGAGCACGGTACTGCCGCTGCGCATTAACACCGCCGGCGTAATGCCGATCATCTTCGCGCAGTCGATCATGTTCCTCCCCTCCACCCTGGTGACTTTCCTGCCGGATGGAGGTTTTCGCGACTCGCTCACCCGCATGTTTGATTTCAACTCCCTGGTTTACATGTTCTTCTATTGGTTGATGATCGTGTTCTTCACCTACTACTACACCGCCATCGCCTTCAATCCGACCGATGTGGCGGACAACCTGAAGAAACACGGCGGCTTCATCCCCGGTGTCCGGCCGGGCAAGCGTACCGCCGACTTCATCGACAACATCCTGACCAGGATTACACTGCCGGCATCCATTTTCCTTGGATTTATAGCGATATTCCCTAATTTGCTGATTCGTTTTTCCGGCGATCTGTTTGGCAGCAAGCTCTCCTACTCGACCGCGTCGTTCTTCGGCGGCACCGGCCTGTTGATCATCGTCGGCGTGGCGCTGGATACGCTGCAACAGGTGGAATCGCACCTGACCATGCGTAACTACGATGGTCTGATGAAGGGCGGCGGCCGCATGAAGGGGAGACGCTAGCATGAATCTGATTCTGCTGGGCGGTCCCGGCGTCGGCAAGGGTACGCAGGCCAGGATGCTGGTCGAGAAATACGAGATCCCGCAGATCTCAACCGGCGACATCCTGCGCGGGGAAATCGCACAGGACTCCGAACTGGGCCGCCAGGCTTCCGAGTACATGAACCGGGGCGACCTGGTGCCGGATGAACTGATGCTGGCCATGATCGAACGGCGCTTACAGGAAAAAGACACCACCGGCGGCTTCATCCTGGACGGCTTTCCCCGCACGATTCCGCAGGCGGAAGGTCTGGACGTGCTGCTGCCCCGGCTGGGACGCAGCCTCGACGGCGTCATCGACATCGAAGTGCCGCACGAGAAGCTGGTGCAGCGCATTACGGCCCGCTGGGCCTGCGCGGATTGCGGCGCCGATTTCAACGCCATTTCTTCGCCGCCGCAAACGGCGGGTGTCTGCGATCATTGCGGCGGCCAGCTGCGGCAGCGGCCGGATGATGTGGAAGCAACCGTACGACAGCGGCTGGAGGTCTACAGTCGTAAGACCGCTCCGCTGATCGAGTACTATAAACAGCAATCGCTCTTAAAAATCGTTGACGGTGACAATCCGGTAACGGCCGTATTCGAACAGGTCTGTAATTCTCTGAAATGATACAGATCTACAGCGGTCGCGAGTTCGAGCAGATCCAACAGGCGGCGCGGATCATTCCGCGTGCGTTCGAGCTGATCGAACCGCTGATCGTGCCGGGAGTAACCACCGGCGAACTCAATCGACGCATCGAAGAGTTCATCCGGTCACACGGCGCCGAACCGGCGTTTATCGGTGTTCCCGGCAGCCCCGGCGTCAAGCCGTTTCCGGCCGCCGCCTGCATCTCCATCAATGAAGAGGTGGTGCACGGACTGCCGGGTGAACGGCAGCTGCAGAGCGGCGACATCGTCGGTATCGATGTCGGCACCAGGCTGGGCGGCTATCACGGCGACGCAGCGCGCACTTTCCTGGTCGGTGAATGCTCACCGCAGGCGCAGCAGCTGCTGGATGTCACCCGCCAGGCGCTCCAGGCCGGTATCACCGCCGCTCTGCCGGGCAACCGGGTCGGTGACATCGGCTATGCCATTCAGCAGGTGGTGACACCCTGGGGTTTCGGCATCGTGCGGGAGATGGTCGGCCACGGGGTCGGCGCGCAGCTGCACGAGCCGCCGGAAGTACCGAATTATGGCCGCCCCGGTGTCGGACAGCTGTTGAAACCGGGCATGTGCCTTGCACTGGAACCGATGATCAATCTCGGCCAGGGGGGGATCAAGGTCAAACCGGACGGCTGGACAGTAGTCACGGCCGATGGTTCATTGTCAGCACATTATGAACATCAAATACAGATTACCGAAGCGGAACCACGAATATTGACGGAAATCTGATGGCTAAAGAGGGTGTTATCAAGAGCGAGGGAGTGATTCTGGAAACGCTCCCCAACGCCACCTTCAAGGTGGAGATTGAGAACGGGCATGTGATCCTGGCTCACATTTCGGGCAAAATGCGCATGCATTTCATCAAGATACTTCCCGGTGATCGGGTGACGGTGGAGATTTCGCCGTACGATCTCTCCCGGGGACGCATAGTTTTCCGACACAAGTAGGATACTGTCATGAAAGTAAGAGCTTCTGTTAAAAGGATATGCGAGCACTGCAAAATCATACGCCGTAAGGGCGTGGTGAGAGTGATCTGCAAGAACCCGAAACATAAGCAGCGGCAAGGCTAAAGGAAGAGGAGGCTGGTTTGGCGCGCATCGCTGGCATCGATTTACCTCGCGATAAAAGAGTCGAAATCGGTTTGACCTACATTTACGGTATCGGTCGTTCGCGGTCCAATGAGATACTGCAGAAGGCCGGTGTGAATCCCGACATCAAGGTGCGGGACCTCACCGATGACGATACCACCAAGATTCGGAACATAATCAACAGCGACTACACGATCGAAGGTACGCTGCGGACCGAAACCACCATGAACATCAAGCGGCTGATGGATGTCGGCTGCTACCGGGGGCTGCGCCACCGTCGCGGGTTGCCGGTACATGGTCAGAATACGAAGAATAACGCACGCACCCGCAAGGGCCGTAAACGGTCCTCCGGTGCGGTCAAGCGGAAATAAGAGCGGAGGATCACTTGGCAAAAGTTCCCAAGAGTAAGGCGAAGACTAAGAAGAAGAACAAGGTCGAAGCGAACGGCCGTGCTTATGTCAAAGCCACCTTCAACAACACGATCATTTCCCTGACGGATAATTACGGCAACGTGATCGCCTGGGCCTCCGGCGGCATCGAGAACCGCTTCAAGGGCTCGCGCAAGAACACCGCTTTCGCCTCGCAGATGGCGACGGAGGGAGCGGTCAAGCGGGCGATGGACCTGGGGTTGCGCAAAGTGGCCGTGTATGTCAAGGGCCCCGGTCCGGGGCGCGACGCCGCAATCCGGACGCTTCAGAACGCCGGCCTGCAGGTGATGTCGATCAAAGATGTGACGCCGCTGCCGCACAACGGCTGCCGCCCCAAGAAGAAACGTAGAATCTAGACTGGAGGTTGTGATAATATGGCGCGTTACCGCGATCCTGTATGCAAATTATGCCGTCGAGAAGGCATCAAACTGTTCCTGAAAGGGGACCGATGCCAGTCGCCCAAGTGCCCGCTGGAGGGACGCAAGATCCAGCCTCCGGGTGAGCACGGCCTGGACCGGCGCCGGCCCAAGAAAACCGAGTACGGTCTGCAGCTCCGTGAAAAGCAGAAGATCCGCCGTTTTTACGGTGTGCTCGAGAAGCAGTTCCGCCTCTACTACAAGCGCGCCAGCCAGATGAAGGGCGTCACCGGCGAGAACCTCCTGCAGCTCCTGGAATCCCGGCTGGACAATATAGTCTATCGCATCGGTTTCGCACCCTCCCGTGCCGCCGCGCGCCAGATGGTCCGCCATCGCCACATCCTGGTCAACGGCAAGACGGTCGATATCCCCTCCGCCCAGTCCAGACCGGGCGATATCATCAAGATTCGCGAGAAGAGCCGCAAGATCGATCTGATCCACGAATCGATGAAGAAGATGCGCGAGGGCTCACTGCCGGAATTCCTGGACCTAGACAAGGCGAAGATGGAGGGAATCTTCAAGTCCCTGCCGTCTCGCGATCAGGTACAGGTGGACGCCAACGAGCAATTAGTGGTCGAGCTTTACTCCAAGTAAGAGGGTAGACAATGAACAATCTGACACCGCAGATGCCGGAAGCGATCGAGCTGGAAGAACACTCCTATTCCAGCAATTACGGCAAATTCATCGTACAGCCTCTGGAGCGGGGATTCGGTGTCACGCTGGGGAACACTTTCCGGCGTATCATGCTCTCCTCGATTCAGGGCGCGGCGATCACCTCGATCAAGATCGACGGTGTGCAACACGAGTTTTCCAGCATCAAGGGCGTCTCCGAGGATGTCACCGACATCGTGCTCAACCTGAAGCAGGTCCAGATTAAACTGCTCAGCAAACGCCCGGAAAAGATCTACCTCAAGCTGGCAGGTGAGCATGAATTCATCGCCTCCGACATCCAGAACGCCTCGGCGGAGGTAGAAGTGCTTAACCCCGATCACCATATCGCGGCACTCAACAAGGGCGCCAAGCTGGATATCGAGATGACCATTAACCGCGGCCGCGGTTACTTCACCGCCGATGAGAACCAGCTCAGCGACGCACCGATCGGCACCATCCCCATGGATGCGCTCTTCTCACCGGTCACCAATGTCACTTTCCGGGTGGAGAACACCCGTGTCGGTCACCGCACCGACTACGAGCGGCTGATTCTGGAGGTCTGGACCAACGGTTCGATCACCCCGGACGACTGCCTGACCTGGGCCGGCCGGGTGCTGCGGGAGCATGTCCAGCTGTTCATCAACTTCGATCTGCAGCCGGAAGAGGTGGAAGAGCCGATCGTCGACGAGCACGCGCTGGAAATCAAGAAGCTGCTGATGAAGCCGGTTGAGGAACTCGAGCTTTCCGTACGCGCGGCCAACTGCATCAAGGAAGCCAAGATCAAGACGATCCGCGACCTGGTCAGCCGCACCGAGAGCGATATGCTCAAGTTCAAGAATTTCGGAAAGAAATCGCTGGAAGCGCTGACCCGCGTGCTGCGCGCCAAGGGTCTCGATTTCGGTATGGATCTGCAGATGTACCTCGGCGACGAGGGTGAAGAAGACTAGATAGGATGTTATCATGAGACACCAGAAGCGCGGTCGCAAACTGAATCGTACGGCGGCACACCGCAAAGCGTTGATGGCCAACCTGACCGTAGCCTTGATCCAGCACAAGCGGATTAAGACCACCACCGCCAAAGCCAAGGAGTTGCGCGGTTTTGCCGAGCGCATGGTGACCTTCGCCAAGAAGAACACCCTGGCGGCGCGGCGTGAAGTCTACAAGCGGGTGCGGGATCGCAGCGCCGTCAAGGAGCTGTTCGACAACATCGGTCCGCAGTACGAGGGCCGGCCCGGCGGCTATACCCGCGTCATCAAGCTCGGTCCCCGCCACGGCGACAACGCCGACCTGGCCATGATCGAGTTCGTCGGTTTCGAGTCGTTCGACGCGATGGCTTCGGCCGACGAGAAGTCGGAATAGAAGACTGCTGCATACGAGCGGGTTTCGCCGCTCGAGTGAAATAAAACGGGGTTGCGCAGCTTGCGTGATCCCGTTTTTTTTGGAATCCTCCCCTAAACCGCGAATGGACGCACTTTCGAACCAGTAGCGGTTGAGCAAACCCACAGGCAAGTTCGCCTTGTGCCGAAGGCACCAGAATTAACGCTAATATTTGAGTTACTGGAGGGATAGCTGCTTTCCTCGAAATCGAGAACAGTAAATCGGATTGAAGAATTCCGAATCCCGATGGCGAATCTCGATCCCGAACTCTTGACATTGGCGTCAATTAGCGTTTATTCGCGGTTCAATGATTATCCCCTCCTTGCCTGAACGCTCCTGGTAGTCTATATTGCCCTAAAACAGCGGCTGCAAAGGGAGGTGAACGATGGCTGACAAATCACACGCTGCCGAACGCATGGTTACGCGCCAGGTGCAGCTCTGGGGCATGCAGCAGACCCGCGAGACGCCGGCGCCGGCGCTGCCGGCCATCACCATCTCCCGCGAATACGGCTGTAACGGCTGGTCGCTGGCGCAGGAGCTGGGGCACCGCCTCAGCAGCGAAGATTGGGAATGGCTGGTCTACGGGCAGGAGGTGCTGGAGGAGATCGCTTCCGACATGAAGATCTCCAAGCGTTTCCTGTCCGGGTTCGCCGACAACCAGGTCCACGAATTACGCGACTACCTCGAGACCACCTTCGGTGTCCACCCCGAAACCCTCACCCTCTTCCACCGTATCGTCCACAACATCCGCGCCCTGGCGAAAGGGGGCGGCGTCATCATTGTGGGGCGCGGCGCCAACTTCATCGCCCGCGATCTGCCCGGTTCGATCCACCTGCGTATCGTCGCCGACCGGGAGTGGCGGGTCGAGCGGGTGGCGCGCCAGCAGGAGATCACACCGGAACAGGCGGCGGAAATCGTCCGCAACAGCGATCGCGCCCGCCGCAGCTACATCCAGGAATCGTTCAACCGCTCCATCGATGATCCCCTCGGCTACACCATGGTGCTCAACAACCAGCTGCTGGACCAGGAAACGATCATCGAGATGGTGGCGGGGGTGGTAGGGTGAGAAAACAGAAGACAGGAGTCGTTTTGCATCATTCGTCACTTGTCTAAGACGCCCATCATGCATAAAACATCATATCGTAGAGTACGTTCGTCACTCCTCCTCGCTCTCCTCTTCTCACTTTTCACCCTCAACGGCTGCTGTACGCTGCTCGGTTTCGGCCTGGCCGCGGCGCTGTCATCCGGTTCCAACGAATTCCGGCTGCTGAGTCCGGCGGAGGTGGATTCCTTCAAGGTGGGTGGAGATGTTTATCTAACACTGAAGGACAGCGTGAACGTATTGGGAAAGCTTACCGACATCACACAGATGGATCGGGATCAGTACCGTTTGCTGTTTGATGACTACCTCCATATGCAGACCGTATCACACCGGCTGCCGCAGCCGGGCGATACCGTAGTGGTAGCGTACGCTCGCATGGTCAAACCCTCCGACAGCCTGATCTGCCGTGTGAATGGCTACGGGTACAATCGGGTGAACCTGGAATTTATCGATTACCAGGTCGTAGTTGCGAATGAGCAATCCGATCATCTGTCACGCTGGCTCTTTTCACCTCCCCCTGTTATTGAAGCCACAACCGCACAGATTAACTGTATCCGACCGCTGGCGGGCGAGGCACTCACCGGAGTTGAGCTGGGTGAAACACTGGCCTATTCGCAGGCCCCCTCAAACCTGGTAATGCGTGTGGAGGCTTTGGAAGCTGAGAGAGAGATCCCGGTCAACGATGTGAGTCTGATCTTCTACAAGCCGAAGAAGATACAGGGCCATTGGTTTGTCCTGGCCGGTGCCGCGCTGGATGCGATTTTGATTTATTCAGCCATAATGGGCATTGGCGACGCATTTGGTGATGTGATGGGCGAGATTATTGCTCCCTCCAGCATCGGCGAGATGCAACCCGCCATGCCACCGGAACCTTCTGGAGCGGGAGAATCCCAACCCTGACCATGAATCCCAGACTATTCTTCATCGCTTTCCTGATGCCTGCACTGCTCATCTTCAACGGCTGCTGTACTATTCTGGGCATGGGATTGGCCGCCGGTCAGGCCAGACGCACCCTCGGTTACAAACCGATCGCATTTGACAAGGTGGATTCGTCCATGCTCGGGTGCAGATTCACCGTCATAAACAAAGGCGGGACGCGGATTGAGGGGATGCTGTTCGAACTCGCAGAAACGGATCCACAGCAATACCAGGAACAGGTTGATGAGTTTATCCTGAATCTGGGCAATACAGATCCATCCTATCCTGTCGTGGGAGACACAGTAATCGTGTCCATGGCATCGGCGTATGCACTCACTGACAGCCTGGTCTGCCTCCTCACAGGTTACGGTTACGATTATGTAGGGCTCAAGATCCGTGGTTATCTGGATGACAACCCAGGTTTTCATCATCGATATTCCCGACAACTCGGCTCTTTGCCGAAATCGATCGACGCTACGCCAGCTGACATCACAGCCATGCGCCTGCCGGATGGATCGATTCTGACGCGCGAAGACCTGGAGGAGCTCTTCCTGCAGCCAGAGATGCCCTCGCGACGATTACTCAGATTGAAGACAGGCAGCGGCATCCGCGAGTTCGCACGGGGGGATGTCTCGCTTGTTGCTTACAAGCCGAAGAGCGTTAAAGGGGGCTATTATACCGATTCTCATAAAGAATTTCGCATAGAACTCATTGAAAAAGCTGTTTT
>CAZFEC010000055.1:0-17472 GCA_964517435.1 uncultured Bacteroidia bacterium
CTGCCGGTGCCGGGGTGGCTACCTCGAGAGTAACCGGTACCGTTTGCACGGCGTTCACGATCAGCTCGCAATTGTAGATCCCCGGCAGGAGATCAACAGCATCGAAGGTTACCTGCACGGTATCGGTCTGTCCGCCGTAAACCACGCCGGCAGTCGGTTCCAGGTTGAGCCAGCTCACCGGTAGCCCCAGGTTGGCGAGGGTGAAATCCCCTTCCACAAAATGGGGCGTCCCGCCCCAGATATCCCCCTCCAGACGATAGCTGAAGAGCAGATCATCCATGACCTCCGCCGCGATGCTGACATTCACCTGGGCGCCGGCACTCTCACCGTCCTGGATCACTCCCCAACCGTTGGTGGTTTCGCCGTGCCAGTGCAGTGTGATAGCCTCGCCCGTGTTGCCGTTGCTGGTCATGTCACCGCCGGAACCACCGACGAACGGCCCGCTGCTGTTGACGGTAACACCTGCGGGAAAATGCAGGTAGATATCGATCAGATACTCCTCGTCGGGACTGTTGTTGTACACCCAGAAGGTCCAGTCAAGGGTGGTGCCCGGTACGAAGCTGGTATCGGCACCTTCGAGATAAGAACCGGTCAGGTCGCGCGAGCCGGTTCCGACAACTGCCCCCGAAGTCGGTACGATCTGGATCTGCCAGGGCAAAGCTCCACCGCCACTGTTGGATATAAAGAGCGGAACCTGGGTTGACGCGCCGCTGCTGAGTGTCTCAGACAGCGAGACGGGTTGCAGGGTCAATTGCGGCGGCAGCGGTTCGCCGGCGTAGAAGAGATGCGGATCCGCGGCACCGGTCAGCGGGTGGTGCGCGCTGCGCCCGGAGGAATCGGACGTCTGCAGCCAGTAGCGGATCTCGCTGCCTTCCGGCTGCACCGGAATTGTCGCGGCGTAGAGATCACCACCTGTCGGCATCAGGGATCTGTTGTTTACATCGCCACCATCGACCCGGTAGTAGAGCCGCAGCGAGTCGGGGATCAGACCGGTGTCGCTGTAGGGAATCAGCTCGGCGATGACTTCATATTCAACACCGGCCGGCGCGTTGCCCCAGAGCGGCTGGTGCCGGATGTGCAACATACCGATATCGACCACCTCGTGCGTACGGCAGTGGAGGGCGTCGTAGTAGTACCAACTGCCCCAGGGGAAGCCGATAACCTCATACCCGGGCATCGCCTCGGCATAGACATCCAGCGCGTCTTGATCCGACGAGATGTTGAACAGCGGTACCAGCACTTTGCGGTTGAGAATCAGCGAATTGGTATAGGCGCCGACATCGTCGCCGCTGTAGCTGTCGCAGAACACCCGCACGATCTCCCAGGGGCGTCCCCAGCTGCTCTCCAGTGCGGCGAAATGGGTGACCAGTGCTTCGACGCAGGCGTACTCCGGATGCCAGGCGGGAACTTCCTTGATCAACACCTTGGCGGGGCTGAGCAGTTTGGCGTAGCAGTCGATATGCTGAATGCCGTGCATCTCCGGGTTGGCCAGGATCTGGTAATCCTCGATGCCCAGTTGATCGTGCGCCAGATCACGGAATTCAGTTTCGCTCCAGAGGCCGCTGTTCTCCGCCAGCATCTGCGCGGTGGAAAACGCGGTGCCGGCGCCGTCGGTCATGATATTACCGCCGGTGAGGTAGGCGGGGAAGGGGAGCAGGCTGCAGCCGACTTCCAGTGCGAAGACTGCATTCACCGCGTCATCCTCCGAATAGGGACGTTCCGGTTCGGTTGAAGACGCTGCAAGACCGGCGACCGGATTGCAACCCGGCACCCAGGGATACCCCTCGAAAATAGGATCCGCCACGCGGGGATCGCGATTACTGTCGAACAGGAAATGCGGTCCCCAGTCGCGCGTCCAGTGGGAGTAGGTGTCGGCATAGATGAAACGAACCTGGTTCAGATCGACACCCCAGCTGCTGAAGGAACTGCGGGCGCTGCTTTCCTGCCCAGCCGTCTCCACCAGCACGAAGAGGGAATCTTCCTCCGCCAGTTCCACTACCAGCGTAGAGGGAATACCCAGCGGCCAGCGGATCAGGGAGCCGATGCAGGGCTCCCACTCGGCGCAGAGGCGGGGCGTGCCCCAGACCTCGATCGACGCGAGCAGGATGATATTACTGATGATGAAGAAGCGTACCTGATTGCCGTGAAAATGTGCCACGCAGTTTGACATGATCTGCTCCAGGAAGATATGATCGTTCAGTTGGGCTGCTAAGTACTAAAAGATACGCATTACAGTGGTTGATTGCGAGAGACCCTCAGAGCCGGCAGATTCTGTTCGTAAACGGACTACCTGCGCGATATCGCACTCTCTGCGCGGTCCAAAACCGCCTCCGTTTAAGCGAACGCGACCTGCCAAAGGCTCCTAGACAGCTGGCACGGTTATTGTGATATTCTCAGCAGGCCATTCACGCCAAGCGTGAGTGAGCAAAGGTAGCAGCGGGAAAACTGTCATCTTAGTCCGCTTTCTTAGTATGTTCAGAGGTCTGAGTACGAAAGGGAATCACGGTTGCGGCGTTTATCCCTCCTCCTGAGCGTTTTCATCCTGTTATCGACAGGTTCCGGCTTACCGGCGAATTCGGTGGAAGACCTCTCGCTGGAGGAGCTGCAGATCCGGTTCGAAACCGCGCCGGAATCAGCCCGCGGCGGCCTGGCGCTGAACCTGGCGGAAAAATGGCTGCGCCTCAATCCGGACAGCAGCCGTCGCTTTGCCGGTCTGGCCGCGGCGGCCGGTGCCGCCCAGGGACAATCGGAGATCATCGCCACCGCCTGGAAAACCCGCGGCAACAGCTGGTATATTCAGGGTAAGCTCGATTCGGCGCTCTTCTGGTACCGCAAAACCCTCGACTTCGCTACCGCGACCGATATCCCCTCAGACCGGCAAGCCGCCTGGCAGGCCCTGCAGGGCGATCTCTTCTACAACCTGGGGATCGTCTACAACTGGCAGCACGCCTGGCCGGAGGCGATCGCCAGCAGTTCCCGCGCGGTGGAGCTGCGCCGGCAGTGCGGCGATTCCCTCGGCGTCGGTAAAGCGCTGGCCAGCCTGGGCCGCACCCACCTCTATCTGGAGGAGCCGGAATCCGCCATCGATTACTACCAGGAAGCGGTTGAGATTTTCCGGACGCTCGGCGACCGCCGTCAGCAGGCGAAACTGGAGCTGAACCTGGGCACCGCCTACTTCCGCCTGCACCTGCTGGAGCGGTCGCTGTCCCACTACCGGGAGGCGTTACGGCTCCAGGAGCAGCTGGCGGACACGACCGCTATCGCCAACGCGATGACCAACCTGGCCAACATCTACTTCACCATGGCGGAGTGGCAGCAGGCGGCCGCCGCATACCAGCAGGTGCTGGCGATTTACCAGCGCCTTGGCAAGCGCAAGGGCGAAGCGCAGATCCTGAGCAACCTGGGCGCGGTTTACGACGAGATGGGGGACTACACCGCCGCGCTCGAACACCAGCAGTCCGCCCTGGCGATCTTCACCGCCATCGGCGATCAACCGGGCCGCGGCCAGGCCCTCAATAACCTGGGCAACATCCATGGCTATCTCCAGCAACCGGAGCAGGCGCTGGAGATGTATTCACAGTCGCTGGCCGTCAAGGAATCTCTCGGCGACAAGCGGGGGATAGCAGTCACCTACCAGAATATCGGCAACCTGCAACTGGAAGCGGGATTGCTGGCGGAGGCGGAAACCTGCCTGCGTCATTCCGAACAGCTGGCTCGCGGGTTGAACGACCTGGAGCTGCTCAAGAACACCCTCGGGAGCTTGAGCGATCTCTCCTACCGCCAGGGCCGTTTCCAGCTGGCGCACGATCAACGTCTCGAGTTTTCCGTGTTGCTGGACAGCCTCAACCGGCTCAGCTGGGACCGCAATATGGCGGAGATGGCGGTCAAGTACGAAACCGATCGTCGCGAGCGGGAGATCGAGATGCTGACGGCGCACACCGAAATCCAGGCGCTGGCGCTCCAGCAGCAACGGCTGACCCGCAACCTGTTGCTGGTCATCATCTCGCTCATCGCCGCCTTCATCCTGGTGCTGATCTGGCGCTACCGGGCGCGGTTGCGGCTCAACCGGCTGTTGACCCGGCAGCGCGAGCAACTGGCGGAGCTGAACGCCACGCTGGAGGAGCGGGTGCAGGCCGAGGTGGCCACCCGCCGTGCCCAGGAAGAGAAGGCGATCGAGCAATCGCGTCTGGCCGCGCTGGGTGAGCTGGCCGCAGGCATCGCTCATGAGATCAACCAGCCTCTGCACAGCATCGTCTTCACTCTGGAGAACATCAAACTGGCGCTGGCGGATGGCGACGCCGACAGCGACTATCTGGAGAGTAAGCTGGCGCTGCTGCGGGAGGACACCGCCCGCATGCGCCGCACCGTCGACCACATCCGCAATTTCTCCCGACAGCAATCGCGGCAGCAGCAGCAGCCGTTCTCGATCAACGACAGCGTCCGCAGCGCGGCCGGGATGATCCGGGAGCAGTACCGGGCGCACGGCATCGAGCTGCAGCTGGAACTGGCGGACGGGCTGCCGGAGGTGCAAGGCAACACATATCGCTTCGAACAGGTGATCCTCAACCTGCTCAGCAACGCCCGCGACGCCTGGGAGGAGCTGGACCGGAGCCGTAGCGGCCTGATTGAATTAACGACTCTTCGTCAGGGCGAAGTCATCGTCATCACCTGCCGTGACAACGGCGCCGGCATCGATCCGCAGCAGCTGCCCCACATCTTCCTGCCTTTCTTTACCGGCAAGGAGCCGGGTAAGGGAACCGGACTCGGATTATCGATCTCACTCGGAATCGTGCGGGAGCTGGACGGCATCATCGATGTCGCCAGCCGGCCGGGTGAGGGGACGACCGTTACAATACAGCTGCCGCTGCCGGGGACCAGACTGCCCTCCGCCAACGGCAATAATTCCCATACCCAGGACCGCTTCCGCCAGCTGGAGGATACCTTATGAAACCGCTGACACTGCTGATTCTGGACGATGAACCGCGGGTGACTGCGGAGCTTTCGGAGTTTCTCGAACGTCGCCGTTTCGCCGTCGAGACAGCGCATCGCCCCCGGGAGGCTTTTACCATCCTGGCCGAGCGGCAGATAGATATCGTCATTCTTGACCTGCGGCTGCCGGAGATGGACGGGTTGCAGGTACTGAAAAAGATCCGGGCGGAGCACGCCGGCACCGAGGTGATCATGATCACCGGTCACGGCGATATGGAAACGGTGATCACCGCCCTGCGGGAGGGTGCTATCGATTTCCTGCGCAAGCCGTTCCAGCATGACGACCTGCAGGTGGCGATCGAGCGGTCGCAGAAGTTCGTGGAGCTGCAGCAGCGACTGCAGACGGTGGAGGATCGCTATTCCCTGATCAGCCGCGACCTGGAGGAGCGGATCGAGCGGCAGGTGGTGGGTGAGAGCGACGCGATGCGGACGGTGCTCGACCAGGCGATGAACGCCGCCGCCTACCCGGACGTGAATGTGCTGATCTCCGGCGAAAGCGGTACCGGCAAAGAGGCGGTGGCGCGCATCATCCATCACGCCAGCGACCGCAGCCAGGGTAGCTTCTTCGCCGTCAACTGCTCCAGCATTCCGGAGCACCTGATGGAAAGCGAGTTCTTCGGTCATCGCAAGGGAGCTTTCACCGGCGCGGTCAGCGATCACAAGGGCTTTTTCGAGCTGACCCGGGACGGCACCCTCTTCCTGGATGAAATCGCCGACACACCTCCCAGCCTGCAGGCCAAGCTGCTGCGCGTCATCGAGGAGCAGAAGATCCGCCGCCTGGGACAGTACCAGGAGATCGAAGTGGATGTGCGGATCGTCGCCGCGACCAACCAGGATATCGACCGGCTGATCGAGGAACAGCGCTTCCGGCTCGATCTGCTGCACCGCCTCAACACCATGCACATCGACATCCCGCCGCTGCGGGAGCGGGTGGAGGACATCGAACCGCTGGTGCTGCACTTTGCGCGCGAGTTCTCCCGCCGCAGCGGTCAACCGGTGCCGGTGATCGACAGCGGTTTTCTCCAGGCCTTACAGGGCTACCGCTTCCCCGGCAACGTGCGGGAATTGAAGAACCTGGTGGAGCGGGCGGTCATCCTGTCGCAGGGGGACCGCCTGGTCGCCGAACAGCTGCAGTTGCCGGGCGCCGGTACCGGCGTCGAACCGCCCCCCGCCGGTGACCTCAACATCGCCAGCCACCTTCGCCAGCTGGTCGAGAACGCCCTGGAGGCAGCGGGCGGCAACCAGACCCGGGCGGCGCAGCTGCTGGGCATCTCGCGCCATTCCCTGATCCGGCGGATGGAAAAGCTGGGTATCGGCCGTAAGCGGGGTGAGGAGTGAAGGGACGGGTGGTGTGATACAAATTAAGGTTGTAAGATTGAAGACAGACCGAGGTATAGTGTGACCGGCTTCATCCAAATCAGTACTACCCTGCCCGAACGCCCCCAGGCGGATGAGATCTCCCGCCAGCTGATCGATCAGCGGCTGGCGGCCTGCGTGCAGGTCTCCGGCCCCCAAGGCAGTCACTATCGCTGGCAGGGGAAAATCGAGCACAGCGAGGAATGGCTCCTGACGGCGAAGGCCCGGGCGGAGGACTTCGCGGCCGTTGCCGAGAGCATCCGCCGGCTCCACCCTTATGAGGTTCCGGAAATCATCGCGGTCGAAATCGCCGCGGTTTCCGCGGACTACCAGCGCTGGTTGGTGGACGCGACCGACCGTGAGCAGGGGGCGACAAGGTAGTGCGCCTACTCGCCTCTAACCCGCGGCGCAATACCGGTACCGGTGGGGTATCGACCCAATCCAGGAGTCAGGCATGGACATCAGCGGCGGCTACGACAGCGGCAGCTTCATCGCCGGTTATTACGATTTAATCCCGCATCATCAGCAACGCGGTGATGTGCGGTTCTATACCGAAGCCGCGCTGAAGATGGGCGGTCCGGTGCTGGAAGTCGGCTGTGGTACAGGTCGCGTGCTGCTGGACACAGCCCGGGCCGGCGTTGAGATCGTCGGTCTGGACGCCTCAACCGAGATGCTCCGGATCTGCCGGCGGGAAGTGCAAAAGGAGTCGGAGTCGGTGCGCGCTCTGGTGGAGCTGGCCCTGGCCGACATGCGCGACTTCGATCTCTCCCGCCGCTTCCGTTTGATCACAATACCGTTTCGTCCGTTCCAGCATCTACTCACCGTCGCCGATCAGGAAGCCTGTCTCGCCTGCCTGTACCGGCACCTGGAGGGGGAAGGGCAGCTCATTCTCGATGTGTTCGATCCCTCCCTGAAGCTGCTCACCGCCGATAATCTGGGGGAGGAGCAGTCAGAAGGCACCGAGATCACGCTGCCGGACGGCACCTGCGTGGATCGCTGGTGCCGCACGGTCACCCGGGACTATGCCGCCCAGGTGATCCACGTCGAGCTGATCTATTATGTGACACATCCCGACGGTCGCAAGGAACGGCTGGTGCATGCTTTTCCGATGCGCTATCTCTTTCGCTACGAACTGGAACACCTGCTCTGGCGTTGCGGTTTCGAGCTGGAGCAGCTCTACGCCGATTTCGATGAGTCACCCTACGGCACCAGGCACCCCTGCGAGCTGATCGCGGTGGCGCGCCGGCGGGAGAGTGCACTGGCAGCGGGATAGCGCTGCGTCAGATGATGACCGCTGCGATGATATCGACCATAATCCGAGGGTTTCATGCAGGATAACGGGCTTCTTTACGCGCTGACCTTCGCCGGGCTCTACCTGGAGCTGGCCGGCGCTTTTCTGCTTTCAGCCGAAGCGATAGGGCAGGAGCACCTGCTGCGCGTGGCGGAGGCGATCCGCAGGCACCGGGTAGCCACCTTCATCGTTTATCTCGTGCTGGTGGCGCTGTTGCTGGTCCTGGTCAAGCTGGATGTGGCGTTCCACTTCCCGGAAGCTCTGATCCTGATCCTTAGTCTCGGTTTAATCAACGATTTCGGTCCCAGGATCATCAAATCGATAGTCATGCGTCTGGAGAAGGGAACCGCCGGCATGATCGGCTTCCTGCTCTTCGCGATGGGATTCATACTGCAGGCGTATGTCAGTTTGTCGGCGCTCTATTGAGAACCTCAGAAAGCTGATTGTTCAGACATAATCATAGTGGAGACGAAAGTGAAGACTCTGAATCTGGATGAGGCTCCCCTTAAGGAGAATCCACACGGTGTAGAAGCCAAACTGCTTCATGACGAATCCGCCGTACAGGCCATTCACCTGCGGCTGAAGCCGGGCGAAGCGCTTCGACGTCATATTACACCCGTCGATGTGTTCTTCTTTGTGCTGGCGGGAACGGGAGTGGTTGAGGTAGGGGATGAGAAACGGGAGGTCGGTGCCGACACCATTATTGACAGCCCGGCGGACATCCCTCACTGCTGGTATAACGATAGCGATGAGGAGTTGCGGGTGCTGGTAGTGAAGGCACCCCGACCGCGGGCCGCGGCGAAATTGCTGTAACCCGGTGGATAATTGACCCATCGCGCTGGAAGGACTGCTGAAGCGGGGGGCGATCTGCCTTGCATGAACAGGAGCTTATCTTTAGGATTGCGCGGCCCGCCGTTGCCGACGCGCTGGCCCGGCTGCATATTGACGCCTGGCGTGCCGCCTACCGCGGCCTGGTGCCCGATCCCTACCTGGCGCAACTGGACTACGTCCGGCGCGCGGAGCGGTTCCGGGAACTACTCTCGAAAGAGGCTGAGGATACTCACCTGGTGGAGATCGACGGTGAGGTGGTCGGGTTTGTGACACTCGGCCTCTGTCGGGATGAAGATCTGGACCGGGAAACCACCGGTGAAATCTGGGGCATTTACCTGGCGCCTTCACGCTGGCGGCAGGGAATCGGCGGTGAACTGTATCGCTACGGCGAGCAGATACTGGCCGCAAGAGGGTACAGAGAGATAGTGCTCTGGGTGTTCGAGGCGAACGGCCAGGCGCGACGTTTTTACGAGGCGATGGGATTTGTGCTCGACGGAGCTGAGAAAACGCTCGATTTCGGGGTCCCGCTCAAGGTGGTGCGATATCGGAAATCCCTGCCAGAGGCAGATCCTATCGACGGGACTCTGGATCTGCACGCTTTTAATCCGCGTGATGTCGCGGAGCTGATCCCGGTCTACATCGAGGAGTGCCGCCGTCAGGGGATAATGCAGATCCGCATAGTACACGGCAAGGGTCGCGGTGTACTGCGGCGGCGGGTGCACGCCATTCTGAGCCGATTGCCGGAGGTGGTCTCCTACGAGCCGGGCGGCATGGGTGGCGGTCAGTGGGGAGCAACCCTGGTCGAGTTGAAACCTCTCGATCAGACCTGAGCAGGCCAGACGCAGCTCAGAGCTGATGCAGAAAGGGGCAGCCCAAACCGTTTTGAACTGCCCCTGGTTGTTCCTTCCGTTCAGCCTGCCTGTCGACAGAGGCTACTTCGTTTTCATCATTTCAACTGCTTATCACTCATAATCAGCTTCAGATCCTCGTGTGGCTCGGAAGCGGTCGCGACCACATCCATCACCGCCACGACACGGTAGAATTTGATGCCGCCGGGATAGGTCTCACTCCAGGTGGTACCGGTGGTGGTCCCTTCCACCGTCCAATCATCCGGGAAGGTGGCGTAGGGATCGGTGGCGCTGTAAATGGTGTAGCGATCCGCGCCTGCCACCGCATCCCAGTCCAGTCTGATGTCGGTACCATCGTAGGTGATGGTGACTTCCAGATAGAGGCCGAGACAATCCATGTAATGGTAGTACAGCCACGGTCCCTCATCGCAGGGATAGCCGCTGAAGGTCTGCGGACCGACCCAGAACCAGTAGGTGCCGGCCGCGGTCAGGTCGACTTCAATCGTGCTGGTATCACAAGCATTGACGTTGGCCCAGGGGTCGATAACGCCGGTCAGGCTGTCGCAATCGACATAACCCGGCGTAATCGGTTCCACGTAACCGAACTGCAGCGGGATGTCGGAAGCAAGCGTCCACCGGACCCGCATTGGTACCGGCACGTTAAGCTCGTACCAGTCGGTGTCGCGCCAGCTGGTGTCGGCCCAGGTCTCGGCGCACATGGTGTCCAAGCACGCGATGGTGGTGAAGACAGGATCGTCCGAATCGCAACCCTGATTGAGCAGGGTGCCGCAAGGCTCATCTTCCAGAATTGAACCCGGCGGACAGATGATACCACAGCGGATAGTCACCTGATGGTCTTCCACCTCACCGTTTGTCGCATAACCGGTGTAGCTTAGGCCACCGATGGTATTGAAACGCCAGCGACTGAAAGTATTGCCCAGAGTTACTCCCAACGGGACATTGAAGCTCAGGTTGTTTGGGCCGGGCAGCAGAATTGCATCCGTGAAAATCTGCTCATTGGGATCACTCCAGTCCCCGTCGGCATTGTAATCGAGCCAGGAATTAAGGCGCCCGAAGGAAGAGGCAGTGATTGTGGCCGTAGTTTGACGGCCCGGTACCAGCGCTGTCAAGGTCACGCCATCTTCGTCGGGCAGGTTGCTCAGATCATCGCCGGTCGCGGTGGCATCCGGCTGACCGTCAGGTTCAGCGTCGATCAATGTGCCGAGGACTATAGTTGTATTGAGATAGTGAACGGCGCCGTTGCTGGCCAGCAGCGTCGGATAGGTGGGATCGGGAGCGTCGCCGTAATCGAACTCCCCCTCAATAATCATCACCTGGTGATCCTCCACTTCACCGCACCAGTGCTGGCCTGTATATGAAGCCACACCCTGGTCGGAAAGTCGGAAACGGGCGTAGGTGGTGCCGAGCTGAGCTGTGACGGGCGCCGTGACAGTGTATAAGTTTGTACCGGCTGGGACGGCCACACCCTGCAGAATATTGTCGGCACCCTCAGCCCAGCTGCCGTTGCCGTCGAAATCGAGCCAGGCATCCAGAATGCCCGGTAGCGAGGCTGTCACCTGGATCGTAAACGGTGCACCGGGAATCACCGGCGAAAGGAAGCCAATACCATCCTCATCGTCGAATCCGTTCAAGTCGTCTCCCGAGGCGGTGGCACTCGGCTGACCGTCGAACTCAGTGTCCACGTTATTGCCCAGGTAGAGACCGGTGGATACCACATGCGAAGCGCCGTTGCTGACAAAGAGTGTGGGATAGGGGGGTGGCGCATCGCCGAAATCTATCCCCCAGGCCTCCTCCTCGAAGGTGATTTCCCAGTCCTCAACCTCGCCGTGGTTGCAGGCCCCTGTAACCGCCAATCCCCCTCCAGAACTGAAGCGGAAACGGGAGGAGGTTGAAACACCGACAGGTACCGTCGCCGGGATCGTGAAGTACACCGGGTTAGAACCAGCGGTCAGCGGATAGGCACTGAAGATCTGGTCCCCCGGTTGCCACCAGGAGCCATCGACGGCGAAATCGATCCACATGTCGAGCATCCCGCTCTGGGAAGCGAACACCGTCAGCGATGTCTGCTGACCGGGGATGAACATGTGCGTAAACATCACGCCATCCTCATCCGGCCCGTTCAGGTCATCACCGTCGCATTGCGGTGAAGGCTGGCCATCCGGCTCGGAATCGGGAGTTGTCCCCATGAAGTACGGGCTGCCGGTCATGTGCCGCGCGCCGTTGCTGGAGTACAGGGTGGGATAAGTGGGGTCCATGGCGTCGCCGAAATCCCAGTGTGCGAAGCCGGGTACCTGTACATTCAGGGAGAATTCCGAGGTGTTGTTGAATCTATCGGTCGTCGTGGCGGTGATCCAGTCCTGCCCCGACACGCCGGTGACGGTGACACTCCAGCTGCCGGCAGCGTCAGGCGTGGTGCTGCCAAGGTAATAGGCTCCCTGTCCATGATTGGTACCGGTGGCATCGGGAATTGCCTGAAAAACTTCGATGGTGGCCTGAGCGGGATCGGTGTCGATATCCACCACGCCGGAGATGGTAACCGTGAGCCCGTTGTCGACAACACCTGTGATCAGCGGGAAGTTGACGAAGTTGTTGGGACCCGGATCTCCATCTCCGACATCATTGGTAGTCAATCCATCCCCCTGCAGGTCTATTCCCAGGTAGCCCGTGCCAGTGTACCCGTTGTAGTAGATACTGTTCTGGGTAATAATGTTGAAATCAGCATTGGTTACATCTGGGGGATAGAGCTGTTCCCAGACCATCACGCCGCAACGGCTGTTGAATCCGATGATATTGTTAGCGATCCGATTATCTTGAGTAAAACCCTCGTAAAGGGTAGTGTCGGGTCCGTATGCGCCGAGGGAGATGCCGTGGTTCAGATTGCCCAGTGACTGTCCAAGCACATTCTCACCAACGGTATTATTGGAGATGGTATTACTGTGCGTATACCACAGGTTGTCTTCAAAACCGTTGAGGCTGATTCCGTCGTAGCCATTAGCGCAGCAGAGATTACCATCCACCAGGTTGTGGTGCGTTCCTTCACCCAGATAGATACCACAACGCCCGTTTCCCAGCGGGTGAACACCTGAGATATCGGTTCCGACATAATTGTTGAGCACATTATTCCAGCCGACATCGTCCGGCAGGGGCGGATTGTTCTGGAGCGCTATACCCTCAATATTGTTACCGGAACAAAGGTTACCAACCACCTGGTTGAAATCGGCCACACCGGCACTGTCATAGGGACAGACAATTCGAATTCCGCCCCACAACGGTATAAGTGTACCTACATGACGGCCGTTCGCGTGCGCTGTATTTCCGAGATGATCGGTCCCGACGAAATTGCAGTAGATCAGGTTGTGGCTGCTGCCGGAAGAGACAAAGGTGGCTTCGATACAGATTCCATCGTTAGGCATGTTCTGCACTACCAGACCCTGTACCGTGTTGCCGGGAGACAGAATATGAATGCCATGAGCGAAAGGTGTCCAGGTGAAAGGGATGTAAGACCCATCCAGAACGATCAGCGGGCTGGCGGTTGAGGGGGGGCAGTACCGGCAAATGCTCCGGGTTGCGACAAACCGTCGATCAGCACGCTGGCAGTATCGGTCAGCGCCGGCAGTGGCGTGTTTAACATGATCGTATGCATGCCGCCGCCGCCAATATTGAATTGAATGGCATCCGGACCGGAATTGGCATTGGCCTGGTCGATAGCCCAGCGGAGACTGTTGGTGCCGCTGTCGTTGGGATTGAGCACGGTGTAGGTGTTTGCCGTAGCCGTCTGGAGCCAGATGAACAGACTACAGAGCGAAATCAGTTTGAACAGCTTCATGGGATACCCCCCTTCGTGCGATGTGAGATCACTTCCAATGTCACTCCCGGGACGTAGCCTGGAAGCGGTTGTTGTGGTATGGTTTAAATGTCGGTCCGGTGTGGAAGGTCGTTACAGGCGGGTTTGGCGGGTGATGGAATCAGTCTGGCAGGGCCGACCTCCATCAGGTTTCTCCACAGGTCGAATATACAGATTATCAGGCAGTTTCTCCAGTGCAAGATGCGAGAGTATCTGAACCCTGATGTAGTATCTCAACCGCTGTTCACTCGATTCGCGGGCGCTCCCTGTCAGACCTGAGATTAAGGATCGGGGTACTATAAAAAGGGGCGATCCCGATCAGTCGGAACCGCCCCTGAATATTCCTTTCGCTAAGCCTGTTATCGAACAGGCGTTATCCTGTTTTCATCATTTCAGCTGCTTGTCACTCGGGATCAGCTTGAGATCCATCTCCGGCGTCGATGATCTCGCCAGCACATCCATCACCGCAACCACGCGGTAGAACTTGATGCCGCCGGGATAGGTCTCGGACCAGGTGGGCGTGGCAACACCGCCGGGTGTCTCCAGAGTCCAGTCGACCGGGAAGGCGGCGTAGGGATCGGATGAACTGTAGACCATATAGCGATCTGTGCCTTCAACCGCGTTCCATTCCAGCGTGATATTGGTGCCGTCGTAGGTGATGGTCACCTCGATGTAGAGGCCGAGGCAATCCATATAGTGGTAATAGAGCCACGGTCCTTCATCGCAGGGATAGCCGTTGAAGACCTGTGGGCCGACCACGAACCAGTAGGTGCCGGCCGCGGTCAGATCGATTTCGAGCGTGCTGGTACCGCAGGCAGCGACGTACGCCCAGGGGTCGATAGCACCGGTCAGGCTGTCGCAGTCGACATAGCCCGGAGTGATCGGTTCCACGAAACCGTATTGCAGCGGAATATCAGAAGCGATCGTCCACCGCACCCGCATCGGTACCGGCACATTCAGCTCGTACCAGTCAGTGTCGCGCCAGTTAGTATCGGCCCAGGTCTCGGCGCACACGGTGTCCCAGCAGGCTATGTAGGTGAACTGCGGATCGGCCGGGTTGTTGCAGCCCTGGTTCTGCAGGGTGCCGCATACCTCGGCTTCGTTGTTGGAGTTGATCGGACAGACCACGCCGCAGCGGATGATGTGCATGTAATCCTCAACCTCACCGTCCGGGGCCAGGCCGGTGTAGGTCAGACCGCCCACGGTGTCGTAGCGCCAGCGCGAGAAGGTGGTATCCTGCAGCGCTCCGGCCGGAACCATGAAGGTCAACGCATTGACGCCCGGTGCCAGCGGGGCATCCGTGAAGATCTGCTCACCCTGATCGGCCCAGTCGCCGTCGGTGTTGAAGTCCATCCAGGCGTTGAGGAAGCCGTTCGCCGAGGCGGTGACGGTGACGGTCGCGTTGCGGCCGGGTACCAGTGCCGATAGCGTGACGCCGTCCTCATCCGCCAGAGCGGCAATATCGTCGCCGGTGGCGGTGGCGTTCGGCTGGCCGTCCGTTTCGATATCGATCAGGTTGCCCAGGAAGATGGTGGGATCGTAGATGTGGCGGGCACCGTTGTTGGCCAGCAACGTCGGATAGGTGGGATCAGGCGCGTCGCCGTAGTCGAGATCCGGCGCTTCCTCGATCTCAACCTGGTAGTCCTCGACTTCACCAACCGATTGATAACCGGTATAGGAAATACCACCCTGGGTGGAAATACGGAAGCGGGCGAAACTCCAGCCCGCTACGGCACTGCCGGGAGCCGTGATCGTGATGTTGTTTGTTCCAGTAACCACCGGATATGCCGTCAGAATCCTGTCGGGCGGATCAGCCCAGGTGCCGTTTCCATCGAAATCGATCCAGGCGTCAAGTAATCCCGGCATCGAGGCGACTACCTGGAAGGTGAAGGGTTGCCCGACCATGATCGAGGTGGTGAAGGTTACGCCGTCTTCATCATCAGAATTAGCCAGGTCATCACCGGTAGCGGTCGCATCCGGTTGTCCGTCAGTCTCGGCATCAACCTGGGCGCCCATGTATAGGCCGCTGCCAAGGAGATGTCTGGCACCGTTGCTGGCCAGCAGTGTCGGGTAAGTGGGATCGGGCGCATCGCCATAATCGAGTTGCTGCACCCCTTCAATGTCAACTTCGTAATCCTCGACCTCGCCGCACCAGTGCTGTCCGGTGGGGGTCAATACATTGGCGAACGAGAGACGGAAACGGGCGTAGGTAGAACCGGCGACAGCGGTGGCAGGTGCTGTCAGGGTAAAGGTGTTGATTCCGTTCACAACGGTTTGCCCGGCCGGGAAGATATTGTCGGAGGCTTCCGCCCAGCTGCCGTTACCGTCGAAGTCGATCCAGGCGGAGACGACGCCCTGCTGGGGAATGGTAGCGACGATCTGCACGGTGTAGGGCTGTCCCGGATAGATCAGGGTAGTGAAGGTGATACCGTCCTCGTCGTCGACACCGTTCAGGTCATCGCCGGTGGCGGAAGCATTAGGCTGGCCATCAAATTCGCCATCCACGCTGCTGCCCAGGAAGAGACCGGTGGTAATGACGTGCGAGGCGCCATTGCTGGCGAACAGGGTCGGGTAGCTGGGATCGGGGGCGTCGCCGTAATCAATCTGGAAGCTGTCCTCTAACGGGATATCCCAGTCCTCCACCTCACCATGATTGCAGGAACCGGTGGTGGCCAGGGGACCCCAGGTATTGAAACGGAAGCGGGATGAGGTTTGCGTGTTGATGGCGGATCCGGTCGGAACGGTGAAGTTCAACACGTTCGCACCCGGTACCAGAGGATACGCAGTGCAGACCTGGTCGCCAGGTTGCGCCCAGGAACCATCGGCACCGAAATCGATCCACATATCCAGTACACCGTTAACGGAAGCGAATACCGTCAACGATGTTTGCTGGCCGGCTATGAACATGTGAGTGAACATTACGCCGTCTTCATCAGCGACACCGTTGAGATCATCACCATCGCACATTGGCGTGGGCTGGCCATCCGGTTCCGAATCCGGCGCTCCTCCCAGGTAGCAGACACTGCCGCAGAGATGGCGGGCGCCGTTATTGGCCAGCAGGGTGGGGTAGGTGGGATCCATCGCGTCGCCGAAATCCCATTCCGGCGGCTCGCCCGGCACCTGCATGTTCAACGAGAACTCAGACGTGTTGCCGATCCAGTCGGTGGCGGTGGTGGTGACCCAGTCCGTCCCGTAAATGCCGGCAACAGTGATCGACCAGACACCGGCGGCGTTCGGAGTCGCGTTGCCCAGGTAGACCGCGCCCTGGCCGTAGCCGGGAGCGCCCGGAATCACCTGGAACAGCTCAACGGTCGCCTGGTTTTCAGGTGTGTCGAGATCCAGGGTGCCGTTGACGGTGACCGAGACGACGTTGTTGATGATGCCGGTGATCACTGGGAAGTTGATGAAGATGTTGGGCCCTTCATCCGGATCGCCGAGATCGTTAGGCGTCGTCCAGTCCTCCTGCAGATCGATGCCGAGGTAACCGGGATCGACGAAGCCGTTCCAGTAGATGGAGTTCTGCGTAATCGTATTCCAGTCGCAGTTGTTGACGGGATAGGGGAGGGGCGATTCCCAGACGTTCACCCCGATGCGGTAGTTATGAGCGATGATGTTATTGGAAACGACGTTGTACTGGCAGAAACCGCCATAGTACTGCTGGCCGTAAGCGCCGATGTTAACGCCGTGGTTGGCGTTGCCGTTGGGCGTGCCGCTGACATCCTCACCGCTTCTGTTGTTTGAAAGGGTGTTGCTAAAGGTATCACTTACCGCCCTATACCCGACCGCTAATAGACCTTAAAGCCCCAGGCCATGCTATATTTAGCCAGCTTCTTGCCGCTCATGTTGTCGTATATCACAACCCGCCCGGTGGATCCAGCATTGTCACAAGCCTGAGCAAGGATACGCGCGGCACGCTCCTTAGTGTGGACATCAAGCCCGTACCACATTAAGGGTGAAACCCATGCTTGGTTTGCATCAATATCAAACCGCTTCAGCAGGCCGGTGTCCCGCATTACTTGTACGACGGATTCCGTTGATTGCACCGGGAGCGCCTTCTCTGACATGAAGCCTGGTGTTGATCGCCTGGTTGTTGTTCTTTTTCCGGTTCCCGCTACCGTTCCAGGGGATAGCGACTCCCCTGTTGAATGCTCATACACCCAGCCAGAATAATGACTGCTTTGAATATTCAACCACCGGCCCGACTTCTTCAGAATTGTGTGCCGAGTGCCAGCAATCGTTTCACCAATCGTTGGAGAAGTCACATCTGCCCGCTCATAGATGTGAACTCCGCT
>CAZFEC010000056.1:0-12763 GCA_964517435.1 uncultured Bacteroidia bacterium
TGGCTCATGCTGCGACAGGGCCGGTTGCTGGACAGGATCGATACCCAACAACCGCTTCCAGCCGGTTAGGGCGGTGCTGTTTCAGGGAACCGACAAGCCAGTGTTAAGTCGAAGGATTCTGACAAATAGAGAAATTGCGATTAGGCATTGTTATTTCATGTATTTTTTACTAAATTCCAGGAAGAAGGAGGAGATCAGGGATGGTAATGGTAGACCAACTTCCAGCCAGACCGTCGCACCTTACCTGAATCTTTGCCCAGGTTTTTCCTGACTCCAAACAAACCTGATTGCCTTATACCGGTGGAGAAGACCGGTTGGCAGTTCTCGACTTTAGCAGTAAACGATGTCCACATTTTCAAACACACTAGTTGTAATAGTCTGACCTTTCTGTATCCAGGCGGGATCACGTTCTCGCGGGTCAGGTATTATTAAGTACCAATCGAAAGGAGTTGTTATGCGTAAGTACAAATGGGGGTTGATCCTGGCCGGATCGCTCCTGCTGATGTCAACCTCATCGCTGCTGGCCGCGGTGCCGGAAGCAGCCGCTACGCTTGATCAGACGGCGGCGCCGAAAGCACCCGCCCTCATCGACCAGGATGAAGCGGTGATCATACAGGCATTGCGGGATCTGGCTACCGACCGGGAAACCTTTGCCCTCGGTTTTGACTGGGGCGAACGGGCGGAGTACCCGGACCGTCTGCGGGAGTACAACTCCCAGATGCAGGCCTTCATCCTGGCGGAGCAATACCTGCGTCTGGATCTCTACCGGTTGCAGGGAGATGAAAAATCCGCCCAGCGGACCGCGCTCAACATCGATAAGCTGGAAAACGGGGTGCCGGGTACCGACCGCCAGCTGCCCCGCGATCTGCCGCCCGGTGAAGCGGGCGTGGTGAAAGGAGGTGTCCGATGAGACGATTGTGGCAATGTACACTCATCCTGCTGCTCGCCGGACTGATGTCGACGCTCTTTGCGGAGGAGCGAGTGAGCGCTCCCTCCTACAGCGATACCGACAGCGAGTCGACAGGAACCGAAATCACCGCCCGGCAGCCTGGACAAGCGGCCTTTGACTACCGCGCCTCGGACGCTCTGCTGCAGCTGCGTGCTGACTGGAATCAGCGTTACCGGGCTTTGCGGGCGGAACTCGCGCTGGCGGCTGACAACGCGGCACGGGATGCCGTCGATGAGCAGCTCCTGACGCTGAAAAAAGATGCACAAAGAGCCGAGCTGGAACTCCTCCTCGCTGAGGCGACCGCGGCCGGCAACGACGCCTACGCCGCCAAGCTGCGGGAAGTACTCGAGTTCGGTCTCGAACCGGCTAACACACCTTATGAGCCGGCTGATGTCCAGAGGGATCCCGTCACCGGCAGGGCCCTGTCCGGTGAGGAAGGAGGTGCCGAATGAGACGCTTATCCTTCCTCTTCATCATCTCGCTGCTCTGCAGCGCGGCTATCGCCCAGGCGACGGAACTGCAGCCCAGGCTGGTGTTCGACAAGTACCTCTTCGCGGAGGGAGTCAACCCGCAGGCGCGCAACCTGCAGCGACTGATCGTCAAGTTCTTCGACGAGGATCAGGTGCGGCTGCGTGACGGCGAGCTGCGTTCGCTGCGTGACACCGACATCAGTCAGGCGCAGGCCTTTCTCGTCGACCATCCCGAGATTACGTTGAAACTCTACATGGCCAGGACCTCGGAGGTCGAGTACCAGGAACGCATCGCCGCCCTGGAGGCCAAATCGGGCATCGACCTGGTCGACCTGTTCAGTTTCCATGTCTTCCGGCTGCCGGAAGTGCCGGCCGATCCCAAAGCGCTGCTGGCGGAGATCCTGCGCGCGCCGGAAGTGGAGATCGCCTATTACGAATCGATTCCGGTCGACGCCACCTGCACCGATATCGGGTGGACCACCCCGGACTTCATTCCCAACCAGACCTACCATGACTCCGCACCGCTGGGAACCGATCTGGATTTCGCCCAGCTGCTGTTCGGTGCCGATGTGGTCGACGGCAGCGGCACCGGTACCTGGACCGGCATTTTCGAGCGTGGCATGCAGACTACCCACGAGGATGTTACCTACGCCACGGTGAGTACTCTCGGTACTCCCGATGCCAATAACGATCACGGCACTGCCGTCATGGGTATCCTCGGCTCCTGCGACGACAACAACGTCGGCGCGCTGGGTTACCTGGCCGACCAGCGGATGGTCCTATACCAGCGCAACAGCGGCTCGTACGGCTCAGTGGCGGAAGTCTACGATGAAGCTAATTCGGAGCTGCTCGCCGGCGAGGTCACCAACTCCTCCTGGGGTTACTACTCCGATCCGATGCCTCCGGGCCAGACCTGTCCCTCCAATCCGGGTCAGAACGGTTGCGTGCCCTGTGAGTACGATCCCGGCGTCAAAGCTTCGATCCAGGCGGGTGTCGCACTGGGTATCCATTACTTCATCTGCGCCCACAACGGCTGCACCGACCTGGATGATCCGGTCTTCGGCACCACCTTCGACTGGTCGACCGACACCGGCTCGATCATCGTCGGCGCCTGTGAATCGGCGGTCTCCGGTGACGGCCACGACGCCATCTCCTGGACCAGCTACGGTTCCCGCCTTACCAGCTTCTGCTGGGGCGAGGACATCTACACCGCCGGTTACGGTCTTACCTACGGTCCCGGTACAGGCTGGGAGGGCAGCGGCGACCGGGACGAGTGGTATTATTACGACTTCGGCGGCACCTCCGGCGCCACGCCGATCGTGGCCGGCTGCGGCGGCGTGCTGAACAATATCTGGCGCGACCAGCATACCGGCGACAACATCGCTCCCGGTACGCTGCGCGACTGGCTGCAGATCAACCCCACCCCCAATACCGATGCCTCCGTCGACATCGGCGTCATGCCGAACCTGTTCGGCATCCTGGCACCCGACCTGGCGCCTTATCAACCGGGCGGCTGGGATGCGGAAATTGTGCCCAACAACACCGCCGGTGATCACACGATTCCGGCCAACCTGCTGCCGGAACCGACGGAAACCTATTTCGGCTGGGCCTACCGGAACGAAAGTCACTTCGCAGTTGCCGATCCGGCAACCAGCATGCTGTACCGGGATGATGTCGCCCGTGGCAGTACTTCTACCACTTTGAATCCACGTGTTTTCGGCTATGTCAACGCTTTCTCCCAACTGGTGAGGGGCGGTAACCACTACTGGAAGCTTGAAACCGATTACAACGATGATCTGACCGAGGGGGATGAAACCAACAACACCTTCGTCGAGATGTATGTCTGGGACGGTATCCAGTTGACCGCCGACGTGCCGGTGACTTACACCCGCGGTCCGAAGAAAGACCCGGAGGGCGTATCCTGGTACGCCAAGGACGGTTTCTATAACGGCGGTAATCCCAGCGGGTTCTGGGAGGTTTGGGCCGTAATGCCGGAAATCAACGGCGACTATGACATGTTCCTGCACAACGTGACGCCCACCGCCACCAGTGGTTTCACGATCTACCAAGCCTATTCCGGCACTGATTCCGGTCCCGATATCGTCGGTCAGAACACCAATGCGGTTGCCGATGGTGACTGGTGCAGCATTCTGAACTACAATGATACCGACGACGACTATACCATCGAGATGGATGGTTCCAATTATCTGGGACATCCGCCTGTGACCCAGCTGCTGGCTGATACCGAAACTCTCGCCGGCGGCGAGATCCTCGATATCTACGAAACGCATCTCGATGCCGGTGAAGAAGTCTGGTTCAAATTCGATTGTACCGGCGGTACCGCGGATGTGACGGTGTTCTTCTACGGCCCGTCATCCGATTACTTTGATCGCGGCGATTACGTTGCCTACTACAACAGCGGGCTCGCCGGTGAGTCGGAGAGCGGAATCTTCACCGCGACCGAGACCGGTTTCCATGGCTTCCTTATCTGCAAGAATCACTACGATTATCTGAATGCTTCCTACAACTACGACCTCTACTGGGGTCCGCCGCAGGGTGATCTGACGCACACAGTACGCAGCGGCTGGGACTACGAGCTGGTCGCTCGCAACGACGGCGTGGGATCTGTCGGAATCGTACCCGCCATCCTCAATGAAGGTGACTCAGACGCCGACAACGGCTATCTCAACATCGGTACCGGTACTTTCCAGTCAGGGTCCAACACCGCCTTTTATCTCGATGGTCCGCAGACCGATGTTTCCGGCAATTTTGTCATCAATGTTGCCCCCGGCGGCACTACCTACCTCAGCAGTAAAGACCTGGGCTATGTTAAAGGGGGCCGCCATGAGACCGGCGCCCGCATCGACATCAACGGGGAGGTGGCGGAGGAGCTGCCTGACGGCGAGAACAACAACCATTTCTACAAGCAGTACTGCTGGGCGCCTTACACTCTGGCCAACCGGACACCCGCCCAACGCAGTCCGGCACCTAATTTCCGCAACAGTCAAAATCCGGACGCAATCAGCCAACCGAACTCAAATCAGGACGGCTATGCTTTCAGCGACGCCTTCTGGACCGCAGTGGCGGTTACACCGCACCACAACGACGACTGGCTGAACATCGGTGGCTACGATTATCACTCCACCGATCCTGAGGATGCCTATCTGAACGGTGTCAGCGTCTCCTTCCCCGGTTACGGCACCACCGGATTCGTGATGATGAACGGCAACATCATGAATGGTGTCCGCGACTTCGGTATCCGCAACAACTTCGTGTATCCGGCGACACTGTCCCTCGACGACTATTCCGTCGAAGGTTGCCAGCGTCTGCAGGATCTCTCCGGCAGCCAGCCGTACGGACCATTCACCATACCCTCCGGCAACATCATCCACACCTTCGACATCCACTTGTCTGCCGGTACCACATATCCGGTTCTGCTGGGTAATGAATCCGCCGCCGACATCGGTATCGCCATCTTTGATGCGGGCGCCGTCTATGCCGGAATGACCGAAGCGCAGGTGTTCCTGGACAGCAACGGCGCCGGTCTGGGTGAGAGCGGATCGATAACGCCGATCAGCACCGGTTTTCACGGTGTGGCTGTCTTCAAGCACGGCACCGACGACCTGTTCCTCGACGCCACCTACCGGGTGCGGATCGGTCTGACCTATCCGCCGGACGCCATCACCGACCTGACGATCGAGCCTTACGACTTCTCGCCCGGCAACGCTATCGTGGAGATCACCTTTACACCAGTAACTACAGACGTCTGGGGCTTCCCGTTGGAGGTCGATTTCTACAGGCTTTACACAACTCAGTACGAGCCGTATGACTTCTCAGGTGCGTATGTTGAGGACCTTTGGCCAGTTCTGTTCAACGACGGCAACGGCTTGCTTTACTATGATGTCCTCGGCTGGTTCGACAGCGCCTTCCTCCACCTGACCGCTGTAGATGAGGACGGCTTCCTGCTGAATCCGCCTCCAGGTATCGACTACAACCACATCAACGATACCCCCAACTACGAACCTGACCGGCGTCTTCTGTCGACACCGCCGGCTGCATCCAAAACGCACGAGATTGACCGCTAGCCATAACGGTTCGTCTGAATCACCTCAACCAAAAGGACCCGCTCACTGCCATGGGCGGGTCCTTTGCTCTCCGTACAACCCACCGTAAAAACCTTGACTGCGGCAGGCGGGACTGATATATTTTTCGCTTGCAAAGTTTACCATAGCCTGGAGAAACGACTAAATGGCGGATAAGCACGAACACAAAGGCCACATGACCAAGGAAGAGCTGCAGGAAGACGCCTTTGTAGAGGGCGCCATTAAAGCAGCCGACTATGTCAGACACAACAAGAAGAGTCTGACCACGCTGTTGATCATCGTGATCGTCCTCGCGTTCGGCAGCCGGATGTGGATGGCGCATCGCGCCGAAGTGCAGGGACAGGCCAATGTGCTGCTCAACCGCGGCACCGCTTTCTTCAGCGCTGATGAATACGAGCAGGCGCAGAGTTTCTTTGAGCGGGTAATCACGGAGTATCCCGCTAGCAATGCCGCCGGGTACGCGCTTTACTACCAGGCAATGAGCGCCTGGCGCCAGAACGATTACGCAGGGGCTGAAGCAGCCTGGCGCCGTTATCTGGAGGAATACGGAGACGACGAGTTGATCTCTGCCGTCTCCACCGCCGGTCTGGCTCTCTGGAGCGAGCAGCACGGCGACTATGGCAGCGCGGCCAGACTGTTCCGCAAGGCCGCTACGATGACCAGTGAGAACTTCTGGGCGTCCCGGCACCTCTTCCAGTCCGCTCTTTGTCTGCAGGAGGCGGAACGGCTGGAGGAAGCGCTGGAAACCCTGGAACAGATTCAGGAGCAGTATCCGGAATCACCTGAAGCGCGTGACATCGAAATGTACATGGAGCAAATCAAATTCAAGATGAATATGAACTGATAATTCAAAACTCACCGCTTGCGGGCGGTGTTTCGTCTCGAACTGTCAATCCTGTAAGCCTGCCTGTAATTGACAGTTCGCCTGTAGATGGGCTTATGCCCGTTTTTTTATGTCCGGCACTTCTGTGCCGCGGCGCCAGGATGCCGATTGAGGACTTTAGGATGACCAGGACCGAAATACTCGAAGTAATTGAACCGCTGCTGCAGGAACCGTATTTCCTGGTCGATGTCGAGTTGAGCAGCAGCCGCGGCGGTCCGCTGGTTAGGATTTTCCTCGACACCGACGACGGCATCACAATCGATGAATGCGCCGAATGGTCGCGCGAGCTGGGGGATGTTTTCGACGTCCGGGAGCTGTTTCGCGGCCGCTACACCCTGGAAGTCGCCTCGCCGGGCCTGAACCGGCCGCTGCGGCTGCCGCGGCAGTACCGCAAGAACATCGGCCGCAACCTGAGACTGCGCGTGCAGACGGAGGAGTCCGAACTGACGCTTACCGGACGCCTCCTGGCGGTCGACGAGGAGGAAATCCGGCTGGAGCTGCGGGACGGGGAACGGCAGGTTCCGTTCACCTCGGTTCTGGAAGCGAGAATCGAACCGGAGTTCTGAGCCGGTCGAGTTATGAGCGTTCAGATCGTCCGTCTGCAAGAAGTAACGGACATAACTTTATAGTATTTCCCGAAATGCTATGAGCAGCCAGGTCAGTTTGATTGGGAAATACTTTGCGGATATAGCCAACTAAAGCAAGGGAGGATTGACTCCATGAACGAGTCGATTGTCGAAGCTATCAAAGATATGCTGGACAAGAAGGGGATGGACCGCAACGCACTGGTGGAGATCGTGGAAAGCGCTTTCATTACCGTGCTTAAGAAGCAATACGAGCAGGAGGATGCCTTCTCGGTCACCTTCAACACCGAGCGGGGCGACATCGAGATCTTCCGCATGCGCGAAGTAGTGGCGGACGACGAGGTGGAGAATCCGGAATTGCAGATCGGCGTCACCGCCGCCCAGGAGGTTGAGAACGACCTCGAGATCGGCGATGATTTCGTGGAGATGATCGACTACCGTAAATTCGGCCGCCGCACCATCCTCAATCTGAAGAACGCGCTGCTCCAGAAGACCCGCGAAGTCGAGAAAGCGACCCTGTTCGAGGAATACCACGCCAAGATCGGCGAGATCATCTACGCCGATGTCTATCAGGTCAATCCCCGTACCCGGGATGTCACGCTCAACCTGGAGAAAGTCTCCTTCCGCATGCCGGCCGAGGAGCGGATCCCGTTCGAGATCTACCGGCGTCGCGGCCACATCCGTGTGTTGATCAAGGATGTACAGATGAAGACCAGCGGCGAACCGGAAATCATCGTCTCCCGGGCGGACAACCGCTTCATCGAGCGGATGTTCGAGCTGGAAGTGCCGGAAATCGCCGACGGGATCATCCATATCCGCGGCATTTCCCGCGTTCCCGGCTGGCGCTGCAAGATCATGGTGGAATCCAGCGATCCCCGCGTACATGCGGTGGGTTCCTGCGTCGGGATGAAAGGGATCCGCATCCAGGCTATCGTCCGGGAACTGCGAACGGAGAAAATCGATATCGTCGAATACAACGAGGACAAGGTGCGCCTGGCGCGCGACGCCCTGGTGCCGACCAAACCGGTGAACCTTGAGCACGGCACCGAAGGCAGCCTTAATGTCATCTTCAGCGATCCCGACTACGACAAGATCCGGCGCAACATCGAAGATGAAGAGGCGCGGGGTGTCGATCCCGGTGACCTGCCGGAAAACAGCAGCGACCTGCCGAAGGATATCAACATCCGCCTGGTGGAGCAGCTGGCCGGTATCGAGATCGTACCCACTTCCGAGAGCAAGTTCATTGCCGACCGGCTGCAGGATCGAGAATTGCCGCTGCTGGAGGTCGACGAGCTGTCCAACGAGCAGTATAACAGACTCGAAGCCGCCGGTTACACCACGGCTGAAGAGGTCCTGGACGACCGGCTCGAGAACATCGCACTTAAATCGGGGCTCAGCGAGGAGGAGGTCACCGATATCAAGCACTTTTTGAGTGGCTACTTCCAGGATACAAAGCTGCAGGATATTCCGGAACTACCGGACGCGATCCGCGACGCGCTGCTGAGCATGGGCTATGAGTTCGTGGACGATGTCCTGGATGCCGATCAGAAGTTGCTGCTGGAACGTACCGGCCTGACCGAGGATCAGATCGCCGAGGCGGTGGGGATTCTCACCAGCTACTCCGAAGATGACGCGGTTGAGGTCGAACCGGCCGCGGAGGATGAAGAGACTCCGGAACCATCTCCAGAGGAGAAGGCTCCTGCCGCGGAGGAGGAGGACGTAACCGCGGAACCTGAAGCGGACGCAAGTGACGACGCCGCCCCGGAAGAGGGCGAAACCGCGGAACCTGAAGTGGAAGTAATTGACGATGCCGCCCCGGAAGAGGGCGATACCGCGGAACCTGAAGCGGACGCAAGCGACGCCGCCGCCCTGGAAGAGGGCGATACCGCGGAACCTGAAGCAGAAGTAATTGACGACGCCGCTCTCGAAGCGGAGCCGGAAGCGGACGCCGATGCCGCTGTGGAGGATGCCGAGGATGAGCAGCCCCCGGCCTGAGTCGTCCGGCTCCGGCGCGACTATCATCGTGCTGTCGCGAGATCAGTGGGAACAGGTGCGCCGTTACCTGGGTCTGGCCAGACGGGCGGGCCAACTGCTGATCGGCCTGGAGCAGGTACGCAAGGCACGCCAGCCACTGCTGGTCGTAGCGTCGGATGCGCGGCCGGTCCCGGCGACCGGAGTGTATCTGCAACTGGTAATTGAAGACCCGGCGGAGCCGGGACGGACGCTGGGTAAGGAACAAATTCGCGTGGTCGGTCTCCCCGCCGGGGAACTGGCGCGGCACATCGAAAAACTGCTGACAACAAGGAAGGACTGATTTGGCTACCAAATCAAAAGTAACGCTCTTCAAGCTGGCCAAACAGTTGAACCTGGCCACCAGCACTATCCAGGAGCACCTCGAGTCACTCGATCTGCCGGTGCCCTCCTCGCCGATGAAGAAGCTGACACTGGAATCCTGGGAAGCGGTAATCGAGAAATTCGATCCGGCTCAGTATCGCGCCTATCGCCAGGAGCAGGAGGAGCCGGTGGAGGGGGCCGAGTCGGCCGTAGCGGCGGATCTCCGCAAGCAGGGCCTGGAAGAGCTGCTGCATGTGGACGAGGAGAAGCCGCAAGAGAAGATCGAGCTGCCGAAGGACCTCTATAACGATCTGAAGGTCATCCCACCGCAACCGGAGGAACAGGAAGCGGCCACGGATGTGGATACCGCGGCTCCCCCCGCTGAGGAGGCGGAGACGGTTGAAGTCCCGGTGGCAGAAGCGCCGGAGGCACCGCCGACCGACAAACTGGGTCTGCCGAAGATCAAGGCCAGTCGTATTCTGGAGGAAGCGCCGACCGAAGAGGAAAAACAGGCGGCGCTGGCCAAAAAGAAGAAAGCGGAAGAGAAGAAGACGACCGCCAAGGAACCGAAAGCGGCAACGCCCGCCGCTCCCGTCGAAGACAAGAAGAAAACCAAGCGCAAACGCACGCGCCGGCTGAAGAAGGGCAAGCCGGAAGATATCGCCAGCATCAAGTCTACTCTGAAGGGTGGCGACACCAGTACGGCGGAGCAGGTACTGGAGGGCGCCGCCCGCAAGCAGGGCGGCCGCCGCCGCAAGGGCCGTAAGGTCAAGATCGATGAAAAGGAGATGCTGGCCAACATCCGCGAAGCGGAGAAGGCAATGGACGCCCGCGGCCGGCGCAAGAAGCACCGCCGCGTGCAGGGTGTCGGCGAGATCGACGAGGACCGCCAGATTCTGCGCGTAACCGAGTTCATCACCACCCAGCAGCTCGCACAGCTGCTGGACCAGTCCGCCGCCGATCTCATCTCCAAGACTTTCGAAATGGGACAGCTGATCACCATCAACCAGCGTCTCGACCGCACGCTGATCGAACTACTCTGCGCCGAATTCGAGTTTGAGGTGGAATTCATCTCCAGCGAAGAGGAGCTGGAGGAAGAAGTCATCGAGGATCAGCCGGAAGACCTGCGGCCGCGGCAGCCGGTGGTCACGATCATGGGACATGTCGACCACGGCAAGACCACGCTGCTCGACTTCCTGCGCGACAGCAACGTGGTGGCGGCCGAAGCCGGCAGCATCACCCAGCATATCGGCGCCTACGAGGTGCAGCACAACGAGAGCCATATCACCTTCCTGGATACGCCGGGTCACCACTCCTTCACCGCGATGCGGGCACGCGGCGCCAACATAACCGATATCGTCGTGCTGGTGGTGGCGGCGGACGACGCGGTGCAGCAGCAAACCCTGGAAGCGATCGATCACGCGCGCGCCGCGGAAGTGCCGATCATCATCGCCATCAACAAGATCGACAAACCGAATGCCGACCCGGAGCGGGTCCGCAAGGAACTCTCGGCGCAGAACCTGCTGGTCGAAGAGTGGGGCGGCGACATCCAGAGCGTCGACATCTCCGCCAAGAAGGGGCAGAACATCGACACGCTGATGGACGAGATCCTGCTTCGCGCCGAGATGCTGGAACTGACCGGCAATCCCACCGGCGAAGTGCGCGGCACCGTCGTCGAATCGGAGATGGACAAGGGACGCGGCGCGGTAGCGACGGTCCTGGTACAGCGCGGCACCCTGCACAAGGGTGACTGCTTCGTCGCCGGCGCGGTGATGGGGCGCGTTCGGCAGATGGTCAATGAGAACGGCGTCGTCATGAAGGAAGCGGGGCCCGGCAAGCCGGTCCAGATTACCGGTCTGGCCGGCGTACCGCAGGCGGGCGATGCGCTGAGCGGATACAAGACCGAGAAGGAAGCCCGCCAGGTGATGCTGAAGAAGCAGCAACTGTTGCGCGAGCAGTCCCAGCAGCGTATCCGCAAACTGTCGCTGGAAAGCCTTTCCCGCGATATCAAGGAGGGCGAGATCCGCGAGCTTTCGCTGATCATCAAGGGAGATGTCGCCGGTTCGGTGGAAGCGATCGCCGACGAGGTCATGACACTGGCCAATGAAGAAGTACGGGTGAATGTCATCCACAAGGCGGTCGGCGCCATCACCGAGAGCGACGTCATGCTGGCGGTGGCGGGGAACGCGCTGATCATCGGTTTCCATGTCCACCCCACCCAGAACGCCCGTGACGAGGCGCGCCTGCAGAATGTGGACATCCGCATCTACCGCATCATCTACGACATCACCAGCGACGTCAAGCTGGCGCTGGAAGGACTGCTGCGACCGAAAATCGAGGAGGAGGTCACCGCCAACCTCGAGGTGCGACAGGCGTTCCGGATTTCCAAGGTCGGTACCATCGCCGGCTGCATGGTGGTCTCCGGCAAGATTTCCCGTAGCGAGCGGGTGCGCCTCCTGCGCGACAATGTGGAGGTCTACACCGGCGATATCGCGGCGCTCAAGCGCTTCAAGGATGATGTCAAGGAGGTGGCGCAGGGCTTCGACTGCGGCGTCCAGATCGCCAACTTCAACGACATCAAAGAGGGCGATGTGATAGAGTCCTTTAAGGAAATCGAGATCAAGCGCACGCTGGAGATCTAGGTGAGTGCAAATGACTTGTTGCATCCCGAACCTGTGACGCATGTACGTCGCAGGCGAACAAACAACCGTTATGAGAGTCGTACTGCTTGAAATAGAGTTTCTGCTGCCCGGCGCTCACTCGCTGAAGGACAAGCGGCGCGTCGTGCGCAGCCTGAAGGACCGGCTGCAGAACCGGTTCAATGCGGCGGTGGCGGAGACCGACTTTCAGCAGCAGTGGGGCAGGGGGGCGCTGGGACTGGCGATGGTCGGTAACGATGTGCGCTACCTGCAGCAGCAGATGGACAAGGTCCTGGCCCTGGTGTCGGGCGAACCGGAGCTGAATCTGCTCCGAACTGAACGGGAAACGCTGTGACATCGCAGAAGCGGATAAACCGGGTTGCAGGCGAGGTGAAGAAATCGCTGGCGCTGATCGTGACCCGCAAGCTGAAGGATCCCGCGCCCGGGATCATCAGCATTCCGGAAGTGCGGATGACGCCCGACCTGCTGCAAGCCAGGGTTTTCATCTCCGTTCCGGGCGATGAGCAGACCCGGCGTAATACACTGGATTTTCTCAAGCGCCACTACCGCGAGATCAGGCGGCACCTGGCGGCGGAACTGCGCTTGAAGTATGTGCCGGAATTGAAATTCCAGCTCGACGAGTCGCTGGATCAAGCGGCTCGTTTGCAGGAGCTCTTTAACAGAATTGAAAGTGATCGCCGCGAGGAGGGCGCACCGCCGGAAGATTCCGATACGCCGGAGAATTCCGGTACGCCGGAGGAATCCGGTACGCCGGAGGAATCCGGTACGCCGGAGGAATCC
>CAZFEC010000056.1:12863-17409 GCA_964517435.1 uncultured Bacteroidia bacterium
GGAGGAATCCGGTACGCCGGAGAATTCCGGTACGCTGGAGGAATCCGGTACGCTGGAGGAATCCGGTACGCCGGAGAATTCCGGTACGCCGGAGGAATCCGGTACGCCGGAGAATTCCGGTACGCCGGAAGATTCCGGAACGTCAGATGAATCCGAAAAACCGGATGAATCCTGAAAAGCCGGAAAAATCCGGTACGCCGGATGAAACTCCCTGAAGGCGGGCAGCTGCTGGTCGTCGACAAGCCGGCCGGCTGGACTTCGTTCGATGTCGTCGCGAAGGTACGCCGGCTGACGGGTGTACGCAAGGTGGGTCATGCCGGTACCCTGGATCCCTTCGCCACCGGGGTGTTGCTGATCCTGCTGGGTGCGATGACCAAGCGCCAGGATGAACTGATGACTGGCGAAAAAGAGTATCGCCTCACGGCGCGGCTGGGACGCACTTCCGATTCCCACGATGTGACCGGCCGCCTGACCGGCAGTTGCGGTTTGACCGGAATCGACCGGGCAGCGATCGCGGCGGTGCTGCCGGAGTTCCAGGGAACGATCCAGCAGGTGCCGCCAATGCACTCGGCGCTGAAAATCGGCGGCAAGCGGCTCTACAAGCTGGCCCGGCAGGGTCGTCGGGTTGAGCGTCAACCGCGGACGGTGCAGATCAGCGAACTGGAGCTGGTCGCCTGGCGGTCGCCCTGGCTGGAATTGCGGGTGGCCTGCGGCAAGGGGACCTACATCCGGTCGCTGGTCCGGGACCTGGGCCGGCGGTTGGGCTGCGGCGCGCTGGTACAGTCGCTGCAACGCACCCGCGTCGGCGATTATCGCCTGGAAACGGCGGTGACACCGGCGGAACTGGAACGCAAACTGAAGTGATTGATGGAAATCATCCGCGATCTTAAACATATCGAACCGGTAGCGGAGAGCGTACTCAGCATCGGCAGCTTCGACGGCGTGCACCTGGCGCACCAGGAGATCCTGCGCCGTCTCTGCCGCAGCGGCCGGGAGCATAACCGGCTGCGCACCATCGTCACCTTTCAACCGCATCCGCAAACGGTAGTCGGCCCGCGCGATCAGGCACCGCTGCTTCTGACCGATGCGGTCGAGAAGACGGCGTTACTGACGGCGGCCGGTGTCGAACGACTGGTCGTGCTGCCCTTCGACCGCGAGCTGGCGGCGCTGGACGCCGAAACCTTTCTGCGGGAGATCCTACTGGAGCGGATCGGTATGACCGAGATGGTCATCGGGTACAACCACGCTTTCGGCCGGGGACGCAGCGGTAACCGGGAGACGCTGGCGGCGCTGAGCGAGCGGTACGGATTCCAGCTGGACGTGGTGCAGCCGATCCTGGTGGACGAAGTGCGGATTTCCTCCACTCAGGTGCGGCGGCGGTTGCTGGCAGGGGATCTCGACGGTGCCACCGCCATGCTCGGCCGGGCGCATTTCTTTACCGGCAACGTCGTCGGCGGAGCCGGGCGCGGGCGCGAACTCGGTTTTCCGACGCTGAACCTGAAGATCGAGGAGGAGCGCAAACTGTTGCCGCCGTCCGGTGTCTACGCCACTCGGGCACTGGTGGAGGACAGGCGTTACGTCGGCCTGCTCAATCTGGGGCCGGCGCCGACCTTCGACCGGCAGCGGGAGATACCGGAGCTGCACCTGTTCGGCTACCGCGGAGGAACGGTGCGTACGCTGCAGGTCGAGTTCATCCAGTGGCTGCGCCCCATCAGGCGCTTTCGCGATACAGATGAGCTGATCACGCAACTGCGTCAGGACCGGTTGCAGGCGGTCGACATCGCACGCGATTCGCTCACCGAACCGGTCGAGGATTTTGAATGTTAGGCGAGTCATATTGACTCATGGTAGTCAGCCTGAGCCGGCTAGCCGGTACGGGCGGGCCCGTCGGGACGGAACGTTTCGACGGATCCCACGACGAAAAAAACACATATAGAGAAAAGGAGAAAGAGATGCCTTTGACCAAGGAAGAGAAACTGGCAATCATCAAGGAGTACGGAGCCAACGAACAGGACACCGGCAATACCGATGTCCAGGTCGCGCTGCTGACGGACCGCATCAAGGAGCTCACGGAGCACACCAAGCAGTTCAAGAAGGACAACCACAGCCGGCGCGGACTGTTGAAACTGGTCGGCAAGCGCCGTCGCCTGCTCGACTACCTGAAGAAAACGGATATCGAACGCTACCGGCAACTGATCGCGAAACTGAACATCCGCAAGTAGCCGGATTAGCCCTCAAGGAGTTTAGATGTATATCAAGAAAACTATCGATCTCGACGGACGACCGTATCACATCGAGATCGGCAAAGTAGCCAAACAGGCGCACGGCAGTGCGCTGACGCAGTTCGGGGAAACCGTCCTGCTCAGTACGGTTTGCGCATCGGAAGATCCGGTCGCCAACCGGAGTTTTTTCCCGTTGAGCGTCGACTACCGTGAGAAAGCCTACGCCGGCGGCAAATTCCCCGGCGGTTTTTTCAAGCGGGAGGCGCGTCCTTCCGAGAAGGAGATCCTCTCCGCCCGCATCATCGACCGCCCGCTGCGGCCGCTGTTTCCCGATCATTTCTTCAACGAAGTCCAGGTCATGAACACCGTGCTGGCTTCCGACCGTCAACACGATGCCGCCACCATGGGTGTGACCGGCAGTTCGCTGGCGCTCTGCCTGTCGGAAATCCCGTTCAACGGACCGGTGGCGGCGGTGACTGTGGCTCGTCATGAAGGCGAGTTCATCATCAATCCCACCTACGAACAGATCGAAGAGAGCGACCTGGAGCTGGTGCTGGCCGGTTCCGCCGCTGAAATCATGATGGTGGAAGGTGAGGGCGCCGAGATCTCCGAAGAGGAGATGATCGAAGCGATCCAGTTCGGTCACGCCGGCGTCAGGAAACTGATCGCCCTCCAGGAGGAGATCCTGGCGGAGGTGGCGGTGACCAAGCTGGAGGTGCCGGAGCCGGAGGTCAACACCGAACTGGTGGAGCAGATCACCAAGCGGGTCAGCGCCACCGTCGAACAGGCCTGCCTGATCACCGACAAGACCGAGCGTCACAAGACCATCAAGCAACTGAAGCAGGATGCCTGGGCGGAGATCGAGGAGGAGTTCCCGGAGGAGGAAGGTCTCGTCAAGAGCGTGATCTACGACCTGCAGAAGGAATTCACTCGCGGCAATATCCTGGAGAAGAACCACCGGCCTGACGGGCGTACCAGTGATGTGGTGCGGCAGATCGACTGCGAAGTTGATGTCCTGCCACGGGTCCACGGCTCTGCGCTCTTCACGCGCGGCCAGACCCAGGCGTTGGCGACCGTGACTCTCGGCACCCGTCTCGACGAGCAGAAGGTGGACAACCTGGAAGGGGAGTATTACAAGAACTACATGCTCCACTACAACTTCCCGCCTTATGCCACCGGCGAGGTTAAACGGGTGTTCTCCACCAGCCGCCGCGAAATCGGTCACGGCAACCTGGCGGAGCGTGCCCTGCGGGGGATGCTGCCGCCGGATAAGTCGGAGTTCCCCTACACGATCCGCATCGTGTCGGAGATCCTGGAGTCGAACGGCTCCTCTTCGATGGCGACAGTCTGCGCCGGTTCCATGGCGGCGATGAACGCCGGTGTTCCGATGAGGAAACCGGTGGCCGGCATCGCCATGGGCTTGATCCAGGACGACGGTCAGACGGTGATTCTCTCCGATATTCTGGGTGACGAGGACCATCTCGGCGACATGGATTTCAAGGTCGCCGGTACGGAGGACGGCATCACCGCCTTCCAGATGGATATCAAGCTGGAGGGAATCGATTATGACATCATGCGGCGCGCGCTGGAACAGGCTCGCACCGGGCGTCTGCACATCCTGGATAAGATGAGTCATGCCATCGCCGCATCGAATCCGGAGATCTCCGACTTCGCACCGCGGATCGAGACCTTCCAGATTCCGATCGACAAGATCGGCATGGTGATCGGACCGGGCGGCAAGATCATTCGCGACATCATCGAACGCACCGAGACCAAGATCGACATCGAGGATGATGGCAGCGTGGTGATCAGCGCCGAGGACGGCTCCAACGCGCTGGAGGCGCGCCAGATCATTGAAGACCTGCTGCGCGAACCGGAAGTGGGCGAAGTCTACGACGGTCGGGTGGTCAACATCCAGAAGTTCGGCGCCTTTGTCGAGATCCTTCCGGGTCATGAAGGTCTGCTGCACATCTCCGAAATCGACCACAAGCGGGTACGGGAAGTTGAGGATTACCTGCAGCTCGGAGACCGGGTGCAGGTGAAGCTGCTCTCATCACAGAACGGCAAGATGAGTCTTTCCCGCAAGGTGCTGCTGCCGAAACCGGAAGGAGTCGAAGACTCCAACCGGGATAACCGCGGCGACCGTCCTCCCCGCCGGGAACCTCGCGGCGAAAAACGTCGCCGTTAGAAACAGTTTGCGGCCGGTTTTGGCCTAGACTGGTGGTATGAACGAGATAAGGGTGTGATTTCACACCCTTTTTCTCATTCCGTATAATACTCCCCGGAATTCAGACCACGGTATAAGGTGGAGAGTTGTGCAACAT
>CAZFEC010000057.1:0-3971 GCA_964517435.1 uncultured Bacteroidia bacterium
CTGGTCAGGTGCCGAGGGAAGTGCAACTTCATCAGAATTATCCTAATCCATTCAACCCGATCACAACTATCGAATTCGCTCTGCCATACCCACAGGAGGTCCAGCTGAGAGTCTACAATATCCTAGGACAGCGGGTGGCTATGTTGGCGGAGGGGAAGTATACGACGGGAATGCATCGGGTGGAGTTTGATGGCAGCACCTTGTCCTCGGGCATCTACATCTACTGTTTGACCGCCGGCAGCGATGTTGTTCACAATAAAATGATGCTCGTGCAATAATACTCACGTTCCCCCAACCCCCTCCCACAGCCTCTCCCCCAGTTTTCTCTTGTAGTTTTTCAGGCTGGAATCTAAGTTAAAAAGCTAGATATAACTTGAGAAATACCACAGCGACCTGCCGTTTACCGCATGGCAACGGCGAATTCCCTGTTGAGAACATTTTGGAATGCTGACTTAAGCAGCATTCCAAATGCCATCTGAAACAGACAATCCACAATTGCTGCTTAGATGGCATAACACCGCGCGAGACCGGCATGCCGAAGGACAACCTGGCTGATAATTTGACCAAACGGGTCCAGATCATCTCCGGCGCCTACGGCAGCGGCAAGACCGAGGTCGCGGTCAACCTGGCCGTCTACCTTAAGCGGTTCCAGCCGCGGATCTCCCTGATCGATCTCGATATCGTCAATCCCTATTTCCGTTCCCGTGAGGCGGTGCAGTACCTGGAAGACGCCGGCGTCGATGTGATCGCACCGCGCGGGGAGCAGCACTATGCCGAGCTGCCGATCATCCTGCCGGAGGTACGCGGTTCGCTGGCCGACCCGGAGCAGCAGGTCATCGTCGATGTCGGCGGCGACGATGTCGGCGCGCGTGTGCTGCGGTCGCTGGCCGATGCCATCCAGCCGGATGAGACCGATTTCATCCTGGTGCTAAATGTCCTGCGCCCTTTCACCAGTACGGTCGACGGCGCCACCCTCATGATACGGGAGATCGAAGCGGCGGCCGGTATGCGGGTCACCGCGCTGGTGGCCAACGCGCACCTGATGGAGGATACAGACGCCGGCGTGCTCGATCAGGGTTACGAGGTGACCGGCCGGCTGGCGGCGAAGCTGTCGCTGCCTTTCCTCTTCATGACGGTGGAAGAGCAGGTGGCGGAGGGTATCGATACGACCGTTTACGACGTACCCCTGCTGCGGATACGGCGCCTTATGCAGCCGCCGTGGCAGGAACCGAATGTACAATACGGCAAAGCCCGCGGGCGCTTTCAGATCTAGAAACCGCCGGCCCGCGCCGGCAGGAGCGAGGTAATATGCCCAGAGTGCTGATAAGGCAGGAGCGCTGCAAAGGATGCGAGCTGTGCGTTTACGCCTGCCCGCAGCAGGTGCTCGCCATCTCCGATAAGATCAACGATAAGGGCTACTTCTATGCTGAGGTAGCCGATCAACCCAACTGCATCGGTTGTCGTTCCTGCGCGATAACCTGTCCCGACCAGGTGATCCAGGTCGGTCTCAACGGCATGATGGTACACTACTTCGACTATTGAGGCCGGGGCGGTGGCAAATCCGCGGCAAAGGAAGGTAACTTGCGATGGCAAAAGTACTGATGAAGGGCAATGAGGCGCTGGGTGAAGCTGCGATCCAGGCCAATTGCCGCAACTACTTCGCCTATCCGATCACACCGCAGACCGAGGTGGCCGAGTACATGGTCAAACGGCTGCCGGAGGTGGGGGGCAACTTCGTGCAGGCGGAGAGCGAGCTGGGCGCGATCAATATGGTCTACGGCGCCGCCGCCGTCGGGGAGCGGGTTTTCACCTCCTCCTCGAGTCCCGGCGTGGCGCTGATGTCGGAAGCGATTTCCTACCTGGCCGGCTCGCAGCTGCCGGTGGTGCTGATCAACATCGTGCGGGGCGGTCCCGGCCTGGGCGGCATCCTGCCGGCGCAGTCCGATTACTTCATGGCGACCAAGGGAGGCGGTCACGGCGATTTCCGCTCGCTGGTGCTGGCGCCCGCCGGCGTCCAGGAGGCGGCCGACCTGGTAATGGACGCCTTCGACCTGGCCGACAGGTACCGCAACCCGGTGATCATCGTCGGCGACGGCATGATCGGCCAGATGATGGAACCGGTAGAGTTCCGTGACTACAAAATGCCGGAGCACATCGACCGCAGTTACGCCAACACAGGCGCCAGGGGGCGCGAACCGACCATCGTCAAATCGCTCTTTCTCGACCCGCTGCAGCTGGAGCGGAACAACCTGGAGCTGGTGGAGAAATACCGCCGCATGGCGCGGGAAGAGGTGCGCTGCGAGGAATACAACATCGGTGAGAAGATCGAGGTGCTGGTGGTTGCCTACGGCATGATGGCGAGGATCTGTCGCACCGCCATCGACGAACTGAAACAGGCGGGACACGAAGTCGGACTGCTGCGTCCGATCAGCCTCTTTCCCTTCCCCGGCGCGGCGGTCGACGCCGCCGCCAGAAAGGCGCGCAGGATCATCAGCATCGAGATGAGCACCGGCCAGATGATCGAGGATGTGCGTTTATCGATTAAGGCCAATCGCAAGGTGTCCTTTTTCGGCCGTACCGGCGGTATCGTCCCGACGCCGGCCGAGGTCAAAGCCGAACTGCTGAAACTGATGAAGTGAGGTCTGTCATGGAGCTTGCCTTTAAGATAACCGGCGGGATCAAAGATGTCCCGATGCACTACTGTCCCGGCTGCACCCACGGTGTCGTGCACCGGATGGTGGCGGAAGCGCTGGAGGAGCTGGGGGTGCGTGAAAAGGCGGTCGGCGTCGCTCCGGTCGGCTGCGCGGTCCTGGCCTACAACTATCTCAACAACGACTTCATGGAGGCGCCCCACGGCCGCGCCCCGGCCCTGGCGACCGGCGCCAAACGGGCGCGCCCCGACCTGATCGTCTACACCTACCAGGGGGATGGCGACCTGGCCTCAATCGGCTTCAACGAGATCTTTCACGCCGCCAACCGGGGGGAGAAGATCACGGTGATCTTCATCAACAACGGCATTTACGGCATGACCGGCGGGCAGATGGCGCCCACCACGCTGCCGGAGCAGGTTACCACTACCTCTCCCGACGGCCGCAACGTGGCGCAAACCGGCTATCCCGTCTCGGTGTCGGAAGCGCTGGCGACGCAGACGACGCCCGGCTTCATCGTCCGCTGCTCGACGCACGACGTGCGGCACCAGGTACAGACGAAGAAGCTGATCCTCCAGGCCTTCCGGAACCAGGTCGAGAACCGCTGCTTCTCGCTGGTGGAAGTGCTTTCCACCTGCCCGACCAACTGGGGACTCACCCCGCAGCAGTCGCTGGAGCATATCAAGAACAACACCCTGCAGCATTATCGGCTCGGTATTCTGAAAGCGCCGGAAGGGGAGTAGAGATGCTGATTCAATCGATTTTCGCCGGTTTCGGCGGGCAGGGCATCCTGCGGGCGGGTCAGATCATCGCCTACGCCGGGATGTCGGTCAACCTGCATGTCAGCTGGCTGCCCTCCTATGGCCCGGAAATGCGCGGCGGCACCGCCAATGTGGCGGTAGTGCTGGCGGACGAGCCGGTGGCGTCGCCGGTGGTTTCGACGCCGGACCTCGTCATCGCCATGAACCGCCCCTCACTGGACAAGTTCGGACCCGCCATCCAGCCCGGCGGCACGCTGATTATCAACAGCTCCCTGATCGATGTCACCTGTGAGCGGGATGACCTCAAGCAGTACCTGGTCAAGGCCAATGAGATCGCCAAGGAACTGGGCAATCCCCGCGCGGCCAACATGGTCATTCTGGGAGCTTTCCAGGCTGTAACCGGCGTTATTCCGGACGAGGCGGTTGAAGAACACATCCGTGAGAGTTTCGCCGCCAAACCGCAGTTCACCGGGATGAACCTCGAGTGTTTCCGTTCGGGCCGCACCGCCATTCAGGAGGTCGACCTCAGCCGTCGGTCCTGAATCGTCAACCGAGTCGGTTG
>CAZFEC010000057.1:4071-17180 GCA_964517435.1 uncultured Bacteroidia bacterium
CCATTCAGGAGGTCGACCTCAGCCGTCGGTCCTGAATCGTCAACCGAGTCGGTTGGAACCGTCAACCGAGTTGGTTGGAATCGTCAACCGAGTCGGTTGGAATCGTCAACCGAGTCGGTTGAAATCGTCAACCGGGTCGGTTACCCCGGCCCGTAGAAGGCTTTCACGAAGGCCTTCCCGGAGGACTTCAAAGAAGGATAGAGTATGAGTCAAGACTTCAGCAAGATACCCGAGATCATCGCCCGGCATCCGCAGAGTCCCGAATCGCTGATTATGGTTCTGCAGGACATCCAGAAGGAATACCACTACCTGCCGCCGGAAGCACTGACCGAGACGGCGGCAGCCCTCAACGTGCCGTTGAGCAAGGTGGCTTCCGTATCGACCTTCTACAATTCCTTCTCGCTGGAGCCGCGCGGCAAAAAGGTGGTGAAGGTCTGTCTCGGCACCGCCTGCCACATCCGCGGCGCCCGGTTGATCCAGGATCAGCTGGAGCATCAGCTGGGCATAACGGCGGGACAGACCACGCCGGACATGAAATACACGCTGGAGGCGGTGGCCTGCGTCGGTGCCTGCGCCATGGCGCCGGTGGTGATCGTCGCTGAGAAGTATCACGGGTCGCTGAATGTGAGCAAGGCCGCGAAACTGCTGAAGAGGGGCTGAGATGTGCATTAAAACCACCAAGCAGCTCAAGCAGGTGCGGCGGGATTTCCTGGACCGGGACAAGCAGTTCGTCAAGAAGGCGCTGATCTGTTGCGGCACCGGCTGCCTGGCCAACGGCGCCCAGGCTATCGTGGACGAGTTCCATAACGTCATGAAGAAGAAGCGGATCAAAGGCTTCTCGGTGAAAGCGGTACGGTCGACCGGTTGTCACGGCTTCTGCGAGCAGGGTCCGCTGGTGATCATCGAGCCGGAAGGGATTTTCTACACCCACGTCAAACCCAGACAGGTGGCGGATATCGTCGAAACCACCATCCGCCGGGGTGAAGTGATCGAGCAGCTCCTCTATTCCGACCCGGTCGACGGCCGCAAAATTACGCACTATCCGAAACTGGGCTTCTTCGCACATCAGCAGCGGATAGCGCTCCGCAACCTGGGCAAGATCGCTCCGCACGATATCAACGAGTACATCGCTACCGGCGGCTACACGGCGCTCGCCAAGGCGCTGCGCAGAATGAAACCGCGGGATGTGATCGCTGAGATCACGCAGTCGGGCCTGCGCGGTCGCGGGGGCGGCGGCTTCGCGGCGGGCCGCAAATGGCAGACCTGTGCCGATGTCGAGTCCGATGTGCGCTACGTGCTCTGCAACGGCGACGAAGGGGACCCCGGCGCCTTTATGGATCGCAGCATCATGGAGGGGGACCCCCACGCGGTCCTGGAGGGGATGATCATCGCGGCCTATGCCGTGGGTGCCCGCCAGGGTTACATCTACGTACGCGAGGAGTATCCGCTGGCCGTGGTGCATATGCAGAAGGCGATCGATGACAGCCGCCGGACCGGCCTGCTGGGTGAGAACATCTTCGGTACCGATTTCTCGTTCGACATCCGCATCGCCCGCGGCGCCGGCGCTTTTGTCTGTGGAGAATCATCGGCGCTCATGAAATCGGTCGCCGGCGAAGTCGGCGAACCGCGCGCCAAGTATGTCCGTTCCGTGGTGAAGGGCCTCTACGATCAACCCACGGTGCTGAACAATGTCGAAACCTTCGCCAACGTACCGGTGATCATCAACAAGGGCGCCGGCTGGTTCAGCAAGATCGGCACACCCAAGTCGACCGGCACCAAGGTGTTTTCGCTGGTGGGTAAAGTCCGCAACACCGGTCTGATCGAGGTGCCCATGGGCATCTCCCTGCGCGAGATCATTTTCGACGTCGGCGGCGGGATCATCGACGACCGGCCGTTCAAGGCGGTGCAGACGGGAGGCCCCTCGGGCGGCTGTCTGCCGGAGTCGATGCTCGACCTGCCGGTGGATTTCGATACCCTTACCGACAACGGCTCCATGATGGGTTCCGGCGGTATGATCGTCATGGACGACCGGACCTGCATGGTGGATGTCGCCAAGTATTTCCTGGAATTCCTGGTCAAGGAATCGTGCGGCAAGTGTATTCCCTGCCGCGAGGGGCTGCACCAGTTGCACACCCTGGTCGGGAAAGTATGCGAGGGCCGGGCGGTCGAGGGGGACCTGGACAAGATGGAGCAGCTGTCGGAAGTCATCGTGCGGGGGGCGCTCTGCGGCCTGGGCCAGTCCGGTCCCAACCCGCTGCTCTCAACCTTGAAATACTTCCGGGACGAGTACCTGGAGCATATCGTCGACAAACGCTGCCGGGCCGGCGTCTGCCGTGACCTGATCACATATACAATCAACGAGAAGTGCACCGGCTGCACGCTCTGTGTACGCGCCTGCGCCTACGACGCCATCAGCGGTGAGCAGAAGAAGTTGCACCGGATTCACCAGAAAAAGTGCACGCAATGCGGCGCCTGTATGGCGGTGTGCAATTTCGCAGCTATTGAAGTCCACTAGGAGCCACCCATGGTAAGACTGACCATAAACGGGAAGCAGCTACGCGCAGAGCAGGGCGAAATGCTGCTCGACGTCATCCGGCGTCTGCAGATCGAAATCCCGACGCTCTGCCATCACGAAGCGGTCGAACCCTCCGGCGCCTGCCGTCTCTGCACGGTCGAGATCACCAAGGCCAACTGGGACGGCTGGAAGAGATATGTCACGGCCTGTCTCTACCCGGTTGAGGAAGGGTTGATCGTCGCCACCCATTCCGAAGATGTGCTGCAGATCCGCCGGACGCTGCTCGACCTGCTCCTGGCTTCCAGCCCGGAAGCAGCCGCGGTACAACAGCTGGCCGCCGACCATGGCGTTGTGACCAGCTCCTATGAGATCGACCCGGAGGGGGATGACTGCGTCCTCTGCGGTCTCTGCACACGCGCCTGCAGCGCGCTGGGCATGCAAGCTATCTCCACCGTCGAGCGCGGCATCCGGAAGCGGATCGATACTCCCTTCGGCACCGCGGCGGACAGCTGCATCGGCTGTACCGTCTGCGCTCAGATCTGTCCGACCGGGCATATCGAGTTCGAGGAGCGGGGTCTCAAGCGCCGCATCTGGTACAAGGATTTCACTCTTCTCGCCTGCCAGGAATGCGGCGCGTCGCTGGAGATCACTCCCCAGATGGCGGCCTATTTCAGCGAGCGCCAGGATCTGCCGGAGAGCTACTTCCAGCTCTGCACCGCCTGCAAACAGAAACAGACCGTCGACAAATTCAATGCGATCTCAGATCGAGACAGCAATCGCATCCTGGATCGTCCGGAAGAGGTGTACTGATGGATTACCGCTATCACGTGAAACCCGCCCTCTGTATCGCCTGCAAGTCATGCGAACTCGCCTGCGCGTTCACGCACGGCAGCCAGCAGGGACAACTGGGCAAATCCCGTATCAACATCAGCGTGATCAAGGAAGATGAGCGCCATCAGATCAACACTCCCCTCCTCTGTCTCCAGTGTGACGCCGCGGCCTGCGCCACCATCTGTCCCTCCGGCGCTCTGCGCTGGAACGAAGATACCCGGGCCATCGAGCTGAAGAACGAAGTCTGCGTCCAGTGCCGGATGTGCGTGGTCGCCTGTCCCTTTGGCAACATCTATTTCGACTCCGTCTCCACGTATCCGGTCAAATGCGATCTCTGCGGTGGCGATCCTCGTTGCGTGAAGTTCTGTCCCTCCGGCGCCATCAGCTGGGTTCCGTTGCGCCCGGAGGAGGTGAATACCCTCCCGGTGGACGAGCAGCTCGCGGAAATAACCGATCGCTGACAGTCACTCCACGATTATCTCCCCCTCAGTTTTTCTAGTTGGAATAGAGCAGGGGTACTGATATAATTAAAGCTTGAATTTTCTATACATGGCCGGCGTCACTCCGTCGGGCGTCATTGCTGTGTTGAATGAAAGTCATTGAACCGGCCTGCGGGAGCCGGCCCCCAGCGCACGAGGCATCATGATCGAGAGTATGACCGGTTTCGGCCGCGGCAACGGCACCAAAGCGCCATGGGAGGTTTTTGTCGAGGTCTCCGCCGTCAACAGCCGGTTTCTTGACCTCAATCTACATCTGCCACGCGAACTCTACTTTTACCAGCAGGAGATAAGAGACCTGGTCAAGGGAGCAGTTCGACGCGGTAAGCTCAATGTTTACATCGCGGTCAAACGCCAGGAAACCGGCGGGCTCGGTACCGTCCGGCCTGAGCAGATCGCCCAACTGCTGGAAGAAGCGGACCGGCTGGCCCGTCGATTTCAGCTGCCGAACGACCTGGCGCTGTCGCATCTTCCCCACTTCACCAACCTGCTTACGGACACCCAGCGGAACCGCGAACAGCCGGAACTCTGGCAACTGGTGCAGCGGGTGCTGGGACAGGCATTACGCCGGTTTCACCGTATGCGCCGGGAGGAGGGACGGGAACTGCTGGCCGATCTGCGTGGCCGCCTGCGCACACTGGAAACGCACCTGGGGAAGGTAAACACGCAGTTCCACCGCAACCGCGGCACCGTACGTGATACAATTCAGAAAAGGGTGGCGAAGCTGGCGGGGCTGCAGCAGATGACGCCGGAACGCCTCGATATGGAGGTGGCGCTGCTGGCCGACAAACTGGACATCAACGAAGAAGTCACCCGGTTGCGCAGCCACATCAAGCTGTTCCGCGCTACGCTGCCGTCGCGGGAACCGATCGGCAAGAAGCTGAACTTCATTCTGCAGGAGATGAACCGCGAAGCCAACACCATCGCTTCCAAGAGCGCCTCCGCGCCGATAGCTCAGGAGGTGGTCGCCATGAAGGAAGAGCTGGAGTGTCTGCGGGAACAGGTTCAGAATCTGGAGTAGATTTGACGCAACAGTTACGACCGCATGCGTTTGTCATCGCGGCGCCGAGCGGCACCGGCAAAACCAGCATCATCAAGCAGCTGCTGCAGAACCGCCAGGATCTCGAGTTCTCCGTCTCCTGTACGACCCGCCCGCCCCGTGAACGGGAGGCGGAAGGGGGGCATTACTATTATATCTCCGACGAGCAGTTCGACGCGCATCTGGCGCGCGGCGATTTCCTCGAGTGGGAGCCGGTGCACGACCACCGCTACGGTACCCTCCGCAGCGAGGTGGATCGGATCATCGATCGCGGACGCTATCCCGTCTTCGACCTGGATGTGAAGGGCGCGCTGACCCTGCGTCGGAAACTGGTTCTGCCGCACCTGATCTTCATCTATGTCTCAGACCCGGAGCTGTACCGGCACCGGCTCGAACAACGCAATTCGGAAACGTTGCAGCAGATAGAATTGAGACTCTCCCGCCTGGAAAGCGAACTCGCGTTCGCGCAGGAGTTTCATCATCGCATCAGCAATGACGGCCCGCTGAAGGAAACCGTCACCGCGCTCAGCGCGTTGATCGACGAGATCCTGGCGGAGCCGCCCAGCCAATAAATGAAAGGAGCTACTTTGTCCGACTTTCAGAAGACGACAGCTTCAGACCTCCAGGATTCCGCCAAGAACATTTACGAGGCGATCCTGATCGTCGCGCAACGCGCGCGCCAGATCAACCAGGTCCAGCACGACACGATCGAACAGCTGCGCCAGGAATACCTCGATACCATGGGCGATCCCGACTACATCCTGGAACCGGAAAACGAATTCGTAGTACCTAAGTTTACCAAACCGACCAATATAGCTATTCGGGAACTGCTCGAGCAGAAACTGGATTACCACTACCTGGGGCCTGGCGAGGGTGAGGAAGGGGATAGTGGAGACGCTGCTAACCGGTAAGAACATCCTGCTCGGCGTCACCGGGGGGATTGCCGCCTACAAGAGCGCGGAGCTGTTGCGGGAGTTGCAGCGGCGGGGCGCCGTTGTGCGCGTGATCATGACCCGTAACGCCACCCGCTTCGTTTCGCAGCTTACCTTCAGCACCCTCAGCGGCGCGCCGGCACTGGTCGATTCCTTTCCGGAAACGGCGCCGCGCGAGATCGAACATGTCGAACTGGCCCGCTGGGGCGATCTCCTGCTGGTGGCACCCGCCACCGCCAACATCATCGGCAAGGCGGCCGCCGGCATCTGTGACGATCTACTCTCCACCACGATCTGTTCTTTCGACGGTCCGCAGCTGTTCGCGCCGGCTATGAACAGCCGCATGTATCAGAACGCCGCCGTGCAGCGCAACCTCAAGCTGTTGTGGGAACAGGGTGTCGAGCTGGTGGCGCCGGTCAGTGGTTGGTTGGCCTGCGGTGAAAGCGGCACCGGGAAACTGGCCGATCCCACCTGGATCGCCCGAGCCGCCGGCTGGGTGATCGCGGGCGGTCCCAACCGGGAGGAGCGCCGCTGCCTGCAGGGCTGCCGCCTCCTGATCAACGCCGGACCCACCCGGGAACCGCTGGACCCGGTACGTTTTCTCTCCAACCGCTCCTCCGGCCGCATGGGTTACGCGCTGGCGGGAGCGGCACTGGTCGCGGGCGCGGAAGTGACACTGATCAGCGGCCCCACTGCCCTCAAACCGCCTCCCTGCCGGGTGATCGCTGTCCAAACCGCCGCCGAGATGGAGCAGGCGGTGGCGGACAACTTCGCGGAGTGCGATGCCTTCATCGCCACCGCTGCCGTAGCTGACTGGTCCCCGGTACCGAGTGCGAAGAAATTGAAGAAGGAAGACGGCGCTCCCGCCCTGGAGCTGCAGCCCGCTCCCGATATTCTGGCCCGAATGGGTGAACGCAAAGAGCGGCAACTGCTGGTCGGATTCGCTCTGGAAACCGAGGCGGGGCAGGCGGCGGCTCAGAGTAAGATCGAGACCAAACAGCTGGATCTGATCTGCCTCAACCACCCGGAACGGGGACTGGAGGGTGAGGAGACACAGCTCACCCTGCTGGATGCCAGGGGGGGCATGACGGAACTGGAAGGGGATAAGGAAGCTGTCGCCTGGCAGCTGGTACAGAGACTGGCGGAACAGCTGGTCTGACAGTGATCGCTGCGCTCCGGTACCGACCGGGCCGGGTGGCACCCTGCGGATGAACTCAATATGAAAACCGATTCGAAATCTGAATTCTGGCGTCAACAGTCTCTCTTCGGTGACAAGCTCTACCTGAACGAGGGGGAGTTGTCCGCGGGTGATGCAATGTCGGATGCCGCCGCCGATCAGGAAGCGGGCGCACAGCTGGCGGCGCTGGAGACGGAACTGCAGAGCTGCCAGCGCTGCGGATTAGGACAGTCCCGGCGGAACCTGGTGTTCGGGGTCGGCAGCGCCAATGCCCGTCTGGTGCTGGTCGGCGAGGCACCAGGTGCCGAAGAGGACGCGTGCGGCGAGCCTTTTGTCGGACGGGCAGGCCAGCTGCTCAACAAGATCCTGGTCGCGATCGGTCTCACCCGCGAACAGGTTTTCATCGCCAATGTACTGAAATGCCGCCCGCCGCAGAACCGCGATCCCAACCTTGCCGAAGTGGCACAATGTGAGCCGTTCCTGATCCAACAGTTGCAGATTATCCGTCCCAGGCTTATCGTGGCACTAGGCCGGATCGCCGGCAACACCCTCTTGAAGTCGGCCGTCTCCCTGCGGGATCTGCGGGGGACCGTGCACGACTATCACGGGATCCCGTTGCTGGTCACCTACCATCCCGCGGCGCTGCTGCGCAATCCGCACTGGAAGAAGCCTGCCTGGGAGGATATGAAACAGGTCCGCAGCCTCTATCGAGGAGAGTCGATCGATGAATGAACCCAAGCCCCAGCTGCCGCCCTATTCCCGCGAGGCAGAGCAGCAAGTGATCGGCAGTATGCTGGTCGACAAGGATGCCTGCGCGCTGGTGCTGGAGAATCTGCATCAGGATCACTTCTACCTGCTGGAGCATCAGCTGCTGTTTAAAGCGATGCAACGGCTGTTTGAGGAGGGGCATCCGATCGACCTGGTCACCGTTCACAACGAACTGGAGAAGATGCAGATCCTCGAAAAAGCGGGGGGCGGCGGTTATCTCTCCGACTGCCTGGCGGTGGCCACCTCGACCGCCAACATCCAACACCACCTCGAGATCGTGCACGGACACGCCATGCTGCGTGAGCTGAGCCGCATCGGCATCAAGCTGCAGAGGGAGAGCAACGCGCCCACCGCCGACTTCGACGAGCTGCTGCGCAACACCGAGGACCAGCTTTATCGCCTCGCCATCGGTCAGTCGCTGCAGAAGGATTTCGTCCCGACCGCCGAGGGGATGAAAGAGGTGATGAAAGAGATTGAGTCGATCCAACAGCAGGGTGGCGGTCTGCAGGGCATCACCAGCGGCTATCCCGATCTCGACCGCATGCTGGGCGGCTTCAATCCCGGCAGCCTGATCGTTCTGGCCGGTCGCCCCGGCATGGGCAAGACCGCCTTCGCCCTCAACCTGGCCCGCAACGCGGCCGCCCACAACCGCAAGGTCGCCTTCATCTCCCTCGAGATGACCTGGAAGGAACTGGGGATGCGCCTGATCATGATCGAATCGGGCGTATCGCTGACGCCGCTCAAGAGCGGTTCGACGCTACGTGATACACAGACCCGCAAACTGGCGCGCGCCGCCGCCAACCTGGCCTCGTACCATGTCTTCATCGACGACACCAGTCGCGTCTCACTGACCGATCTGCGCGCCAAGATCCAGCGGCTCTCGATGACCGGCGACAAGGTCGACCTGCTCTTCATCGACTATCTGCAGTTGATGCATCTACCCGACGCCGACAACCAGGCGCTCCGTGTCGCGGGCGCCACCCGGGCTTTGAAGGCGATGGCCAAGGATTTCGAACTGCCGGTGGTCGCCCTCTCCCAGCTGTCGCGCGAGAGCGAACGGCGTAAGGAGTCGAAACGGCCGATCCTGTCCGATCTGCGCGATTCCGGCGCCATCGAGCAGGATGCCGACATCGTCATGTTCGTGCACCGCGACGAGGTCTACCGGCAGACCGACGCATCCGGCCAGAGTGTGGAAAACCAGGCCATCATCGATGTCGGTAAAAACCGGACCGGACCGGTGGGGCAGATCAAACTGACCTTCCACAAGCACATCCAGCGCTTCGAAGAATACGTCTCCGAGGAGAGCGCACCGCCTCCCGCCGTCACCGCCGGCGGTGCGGACGAAGATATCGGATTTTAGCCACATGTCGCCGACCGCCCTGATGCGCGAGCGCTTCCAGCGCGAGATCACCGATTCCCGCCACCGGGATGTCTTCCGGCACCTGCTGCAGCAGGTCTGCGATATCCACCGCGAACATTTCGACGACATTGACGAGGACCTGCTCTGGCGCGGCTTCTTCTTCGCGTACGGCGCTCACGACGCCCAGTTGCGCCGTTCCGGCGAACCCTACCTGATCCACCCGCTGGAGGTCACCCTGATTCTGGCGGAGATGCGCATGGATCAGAACACGCTGGTGGCGGGGCTCCTCCACGACGTGGTCGAAGACAATCCCGACATCTCCATCAGCAAACTGGAACGGGAATTCGGACCGGAGATCGCACAGCTGGTTGACGGCGTCACCAAGATCAGTGACCTGCGGTTCAGCAGCTCCGAACACCAGCAGGCGGTCAATTTCCGCAAGATGCTCCTGTCGATGTCGACCGATCTGCGCGTCATCTTCATCAAGTTCGCCGACCGCCTGCACAACATGCGGACCATCAGCTTCGTTCCGGAACGCAAGCAGCAGCGCATCGCCAGTGAAACTCTCGAGGTCTACGCGCCGCTGGCCCACCGCTTCGGCATGGCGCGGATCAAGCGAGAGCTGGAGGATCTCTCCTTCCAGGTGTTGTACCCGGAGGAGTACGCGGAAGTGGCGCGCCAGATCGATCTTTCCCACGCTGAACGGGATGCCGTCATCCAGGAGATCATCGAGCCGATCCGGGCCAAACTGGAGATAGACGGCGTGCCGGCGCGCATCCTGGGCCGGGCCAAGCACTACTACTCCATCTACAACAAGATGTGGCAGCAGCAGAAGAAGTTCGATGAGATCTTCGATCTGTTCGCCATCCGGATCGTCGTAGAGCGTAAGGATGAGTGCTACTATGTCCTCGGCGCCATCCACGCCATCTACACGCCGGTGCCGGACCAGTTCTTCGACTACATCGCTACTCCGAAATCCAATAAGTACCAGTCGCTGCACACGAAGGCGGTAGCGCCGGGCGGCCGTCTCTTCGAGGTACAGATCCGCACGGAGGAGATGAACCGAATCGCCGAGCACGGTATCGCCGCCCATTGGAAGTACAAGGAGGGAGCTCCCGACGCGGAGATGGACAGCTTCTTCAACTGGTTCAAGGAGATGCTTGAAGAGCAGAAGGCGACCCCGGCCGACGCCGACTTCATGGAGAGTTTCAAGAACAACCTCTTCCGGGACGACATCTTCGTCTTCACTCCCGGCGGTAAATTGATAGCGCTCCCCGCCGGTTCCACTTCGGTCGATTTCGCCTTCCGGATTCACTCGGAGGTGGGTTTGCACTGCATCGGCGCCAAAGCGGACGGTCGCATCATCCCCCTCGACAAGCAACTCAAGTCGGGGCAGACCATCGAGATCATCACCTCGCAATCGCAGCATCCCAGCCGTGACTGGCTCAAGTTCGTCAAGTCCTCGCGCGCCCGCGCCCGCATCCGCCGCTGGTTCAAGGATGAGAGCGATCAGTCCGCCGTCCAGCTGGGCCGGGAGATACTGCAGAAGGAGATCAGCCGCCGTAAGCTCCAACTGCAACCGGAGGAGATCCACAGCCTGGTTCAGCAAGCCGGTTTCCGCAAGGAGGAGCTACTCTACGCCGCTCTGGCGCGGGGGGAAGTGCAGCTGCGCGATCTGCTGCGCCAGGTCAAGCATCCCACCGATAGCACCAGCCTGATCGGACGATTGAAGTCGCGCCTCATCAAACCCGACAAGGGTCCCGCCTCGGCGATCAGGGTACAGGGGATGGACAACATCATGGTCAACTTCGCCCGCTGCTGCCAGCCGTTGCCCGGCGATACCATCACCGGCTTCATCACGACCGGTAAAGGCATCACCGTGCACCGCACCAACTGCCGCAACGCGCAGCACATGGTACACGCCAATCCGGACAAGCTGGTCGAAGTGATGTGGGCGGTGGCGGACAGCAACTACTTCCTGGCCCGCATCATCATCGTCAGCGAGGACCGCCGCAACCTGCTGAACGACATCACTGAAGTGCTGGCGCGAATGGAGATCAACATCCGGCAGTTCAACATGCGTAAACAGGACAACCTCGCCATCGGTAAGTTCATTCTGGAGGTGCTCGACCGTGATCATCTGAATCAGGTGATTCATCACCTGAAGCGGATCAAGGGGATCGTGCGGGTGGAACGGCGGGATGAGACCGTGACCTGATTCGGCTCCTGTCCACGGGCTATAACTGGCTTGAAAGTTGCATTTAACTGGACTTGATATTGATTTATCCACTTTATTAATAGAATTGTGTGGAAAACAGAACCGGAAACGGACTGGATAATACTCTTTGTAAAATACGACAGCGATGAGTGGAGGCGGTACCGATCGATAAGGTTCTGTGTAACGCCTGAAACCTTCGCCAAGCAACGGATAGTCTGGAGGATTGAATGAAGCAGCTGACGCTGGGACTGGTTTTGACGTTGACATGCGCAGCCACCCTGTTTGGTTTGCCGCGAGATTTTATTGAGTTGAGCCTTGATGGTCACTACATGCTCAACCGGGGAACATATGCAACGAACACAGATATCGATCCCGCTCGGGATGTTTTTAAACTATACGGCAACTACAGTTGGGGATTCGGCGGTCAAGGCGTCCTGGGGCATCGCTACAACGATTTCAGTTCGGTCATCGTCAAGTTCGACTACAGCTATACTCCCCTGCTGGAAACACTTATTACTCCTGCGGAATATCAACGCTTTTACGATCCTCTAGGCGGCTGGGACCTGTCAGTCTGGATGGGCATGCGGGTGGAACGGGTCTTCAGCTTCCATTCACTCATTCTCGGCATGCGTCACGAGTTCTACTCGACCGACAACCTCCGCTCCTTCATCGACATCGGTGTCGGCTTCGTAACCGCCACCTATGATCTTACAGTACGCTACTACGGCGGACTGATCGATCATGAGCGAACCGTTCAAACCGGCTTTGCGGCAAATGTGGGCTACGGGCTTTCATACGATCTCTCGAAAACCATGGATTTCTTCGGTCGCGTTGATCTCAACCTCGCGAAGATCCCCGATTCCCGCGACAGCCAGAATCATTGGACCGGCAATGGCCCCTGGGTGAATCCCGTTTCGCTCAGTTTCGGCGTTCGCAAGTGGTTTGCGACACCGTACGCCTGGCTGCACGCCGATCCCAGGTAACTGGCGCCTACTCGCTGTTTGCCCCGAAAAAAAAGGTGGGGAAACAGCACAGCTTGAGCACAGTAACTGTTTCCCCGGACAGGAGGTAATGGACCGACATTCAAAGATATCGGTTCCAGTTTATCCCATCTTTAGCGGTACAGACAAAAAATTACTCAAGGTCGGCTCTGCATCGCCGCCTTCACTCGTATATCATTGTATTATAGCCAGATAGGCTGGCACTCTCTTCAGAATTCAGATTATGCCCACTGCTTATTAAGCTTCAACCGGGACGCAGGCCGTTCCTGCTTCTTCTCCTTTACATAATCACTCCGGTGATTATCTTCTCTGCATGCGAATTCTGGCTATCGACTACGGACGGGTGCGTACCGGAGTGGCGATTTCCGATCCGACCGGCTTGATCGCGCGTCCCCTGCCGACGCTGAAGGTCAAAGATGATGCCGCCCGGCTGGTGGCGCTCCGGGAGTTGTGCCGGGAATATGAGGTGGAGGAGATCGTCATCGGCATACCGATCAGGGGGAACGGAACTCCCGGTACGCTGGTACCGGAAATCGAGGAGTTGATCACCGCCATGCAGGAGTGGGATTTACCCATCCACCGGGTACGGGAGGATTTCTCCTCCGTAAATGCGCGCGAACTGCTGCGGGAGCATGGGCGCAATCCGCGCCGCGATAAAGGATTGATTGACGGCTACGCCGCCGCGCTGATACTGCAGGAATACCTGGACTCACGCTTATGATCATCATGGTTTTCAGCGGCCTGCTGGGTGCGCTTAGCTTTCCGCCCCTG
>CAZFEC010000058.1:0-15912 GCA_964517435.1 uncultured Bacteroidia bacterium
ATGCTGTTGCCAGCAACAGTAGTAACGCTGTCTTTCTCATGACCACCTCTTTATTTATATCGCGTTTTCGATTTGTTGCATACATCATAAGAAGTCAATCGGTACAACTGAAAGTACTCACTACTTACAATATTTTCAAGCTATGCCTCTAACTGTTTCACGCATCAAACCTGCTTCTCATTACCGGAAGCAATCACAAAAAAAGCCTGACTGACGCCAGGCTTTTCAATTTCATATTGTGAGAGAAGATTACTTGAGGATATTCTGCAGATTATCCTGCGACAGTGCTTCTACCTCTTTGTGCAGGCTGCCACCGTGGCTGTCCATTGTGACTACACACTGAAAATCCTCCACCCGGATTTTCCAGAAAGCTTCCGGCAGGCCAAAATCTTCCTTGAAGAGATCTACCACCTCCACCACTGATCGGGCGATGAGTGACGCGGCACCACCGATAGCATGCAGATAAACAGCACCATGATCCCGGCAGGCGGCCAGGGTCTTGTCGGCCATGCCCCCCTTGCCGATGACGGCGCGGACGCCGAAGCGTTCGATAACCTGGTGCTCGTAAGGTTCTTCGCGGATGGAGGTAGTCGGTCCGGCGGCGATGAAATGCCACTTGCCGTCCGCATCCTGGTTGACCACCGGGCCGCAATGGTAGATGACTCCGCCCGCCAGGCCCTGCTCCAGCTCCGCCAGCATATCCAGCTCCGCGGCGGGCGGTTCACCCTGGGCGAAGTTTTCCACCATGTATTTATGCGCGGCGTCGCGGGCGGTATAGATGATGCCGTTCAAAGCGACGGTGTCGCCGACCCGCAGGGCGCGGATCTGTTCCTCGCTGATCGGTAGGGTCAACTCAGTCATAGGTCACCTCGCCGTTTTGCCAGGTCAGGGTCGCGCGGCGGGCGGCCCAGCAGAGATAGGAGATACTGACGAAGAAGGAAGCCGGCAGCCGGTGGGCGGCGCCGATCTTGACTCCCAGCAGCGTGAGGGCGCCGCCGAATCCCATCGGTCCGATCCCGAGCCGGTTACCTTCGGTCACGAGCTGCTCCTCCAGCGCGTCCAGCTGGGCGTCGGGATTGTGATCGTCCAGCGGGCGGAAGAGCTGTTCCTTGGAAACCCAGAGGGAATGATTGCGGTCGCCACCTATCCCAACGCCGATGATGCCGGGACCGCAGCCTTTACCCTGCGCTTTGCACACCGCGTCCAGCACCACCTTCCGCACACCGGCCAGGTCGCGTCCGGCGCCCAGGGGGCCATAAGGCAGCGCATACTGCGCACCGACATTCTCGCAACCGCCTCCCTTCAGCAACAGGTCGATCCGGATCTCTTCCCGCTCCCACTCCTGCCAGTGCAGGCTGGGTAGACCGGAACCGAGGTTATTGCCGGAGTTCGTACCGGCGATGGAGTCGACCGCGTTGGGCCGCAGGTAGTTGCGCTCGGTGGCCGTCACCACGGCCGCCTCGACGTCGGCGTGCAAGGCCAGCTGTGAATAGCCGAAAGGATGATGTATCACGAAAACCGGGGTGCCGGTGTCCTGGCAGATGGGTGTGCTCTGCCGGGCGGAGAGTTCGATGTTTTCCAGCACGATTTTGAGGGCGGCTTCCGCGGCGCTGCCGGCCGCTTCCTGTCCGTCCCCCTGCCGGAGTGCGGTGGTCACGTCCGCCGGTAGCTGAGTGGAGGCGCGGCGGATGAGTTCCAGCAGCTCCTCCCGCAGATCGAGTGGTACTGGTTTCATATTGCGATTCCTGCTGTACCGCCAGGGCAGCGGCATGAGTGGGGGGTGCGATTCACTCGCTGTAGCCGAGTTCGGCCAGATCCCTTTTCAAAGCTTCCTTCAGGATCTTACCCGGCTTGAAGTGAGTCTTGCGGCGCGGGGGGACATAGACGATCTCATTGGTCTTGGGATTACGCGCTTTGGGTTTGGCCTTGGTCTTCTTTACTTCAAAGACACCGAAATCACGCACCTCGATGCGGCACTCCGGATTGGCATCAGTCATGATCTCACGGAGCACTGTGAAGATGGAATCAACCGTGCGGGCCACTTCCGGCTGCTTGTAACCGGTCTTCTCCATGACCATTTCTACAATGTCTTTCTTAATAAAAGTCTTCATCGGCAATCCTTCCTGATCCTGCTGCGTTATCACCCTAAAGACCGGTTTGGTGAATTCCGGTCCGCTTCTGAACTGTGCTGAACCATGCCAGATGGCGACCTCGGTATCATAAGGTCTTGTTCATTTTACAAATAAACCGTTCGGAGCAGAAACGCAAGTTAGAAATCTCATGAAAACAACAGGTTCAGAGATCGGGAGATGGTGTCATCCGTGGCCGGGACGGGGAGAAGTGCCTGCTCAAGAGGCGGCCGGAAGCGGATTTTGTGTCACGTCGGGCGAGGCAATCGGCGCGAGAACCCCTTCAACAGCTGGTAACGGAACCCTAAAGCTGTTCGAGTACTGCGGCGGGAAAATCAGCGGTCCGCAGCAGACGCCCGTCGGGATGGTGCTCAAGTTCCAGGCGGTGGGTGGCGGTGGACGCCAGCTCGCCCAGCCGGTCGGGCCATTCGATCACGACGATGCCGGGGCGGGCCAGGTAGTCGAGATAACCGATCTCGTAAAGCTGCTCCGGCGCGGCGATGCGGTACAGGTCGAAGTGGAAGAGCGGGAGGCGCCCGCTGTATTCGTGAATAATGGCGAAGGTGGGGCTCAGCACCGGTTGTGATACATCCAGTACCGCGGCGATGCCCCGGATCAGGGTGGTCTTGCCGGCGCCCAATTCTCCGGCCAGCAGCAGCACGGAACCCTCCGGCAAAAGCGCGCCAACTGCCCGGCCGGCGGCGACAGTGGCCGCCTCGTTCGTCAACAACCGCTCAACGGCCACTCTTGCGACTCTCCATTACGGCGACCGGCAGTATCATCTCTTCCATCGTCACGCCGCCATGCTGGAAGCTGTCGTGGTAGAGCTGCACGTACTTGTTGTAGTTGGTGGGATAGACGAAGTAGTAATCCTCGCGGGCGAGGATGTAGGTGCTGTTGATGCCCTGTCTGGGCAGGCGGTACTGGCCGGGATCGGCGATGTAGATCGCCTGCTTGTCGTCTACGCGCAGGTTGCGCCCGCTCTTGTAGCGCAGTCCGCTGGTGGCGTCTCGGTCGCTGTGAACCTTGGCGCCGCGCCGGCTGCGGATGGAGCCGTGATCGGTAGTGATGATGACGGTGCCTTTGTTCTCCGCCCAGGTTTTGAGGATCCGCAGCAGGGAAGAGTGTCGGAACCAGACCCCGACGACGGAACGGTAGGCGGCTTCATCCGGCACGATCTCCTTCAACACATCTGAGGAGCTGCGACTGTGACCCAGGATGTCGATGAAATTCCAGACCATGCTGACGAAGGGCACACTCATGAAGGATTTGATACGGCGGGCGACATTTTCCGACTCTTCGGAATCCATCACCTTGACATACTTGTGTTCCGGTTTGAGCCGTACGCCGTTGATTTCCAGCTGGCGGTCGAGAAACTGGCGTTCGTAGCGATTGGAGCTGGTCTCGTCGGCTACCCCCCGCGACCAGAGGTCGGGGTAGGATTGCTCGATATCGGCGGGGTACATCCCGGCGAAGATAGCGTTGCGGGAGAACGGGGTCGCCGTCGGCAGAATCGAATAGTAGAGGTCGCGCTTGATGTGGAAGTACTCCCGCAGCTGCTTTTCCAGCACCAGCCACTGGTCGAGCCGCAGGCAGTCGATGACCAGGAATAGCACGCTGCCGCTTGTATCACGTAATTGAGGCACCACGTAATCGCGCACGAGGTTGGGGGACAGGGGCGGCGCATCTTCTCCCCGGGTCCAGCGGGGATAATTCCGTTCGATATAGTTGGCGAAGGTGACGTTGAATTCAGCCTTTTGATCGGCCAGCGTCTGGTTGAGACCGAGGTCGGGATGCCGGTCCAGCTCCAGTTCGATCTCGGTGATCGAGACATAGATGTCGATGAAGTCCCGCCAGGTCGGTTCCTGCGCCAGAATGTCGGAGAAGTCCTGCAGCTTCCTGATGTATTCCTGCGCCAGTTTCTGCTCGGCGATGGTCTTGGCGTCGATCAGCTTTTTGCAGGCGAGCAGGATCTGGCTGGGGTTGACCGGTTTGGTGAGGTAATCGTCGATCTTCCGCCCGATGGCTTCCTCCATCAGGCTCTCCTCTTCGCTCTTGGTGATCAGGACACAGGGTAGCAGCGGGTCGTGCGCCTTGATTTCGAGCAGCGCGGTCAGACCGTCCATGCCCGCCATCATCTCATCCAGCAGCACCACATCGAAGCGATGATTGCGGACCAGCTCCACCGCGTCGTTGCCGTTGGTCACGGCCATCACTTCATAGCCGTGCTCCTGCAGAAAGATGATGTGCGGTTTGAGCAGCTCGATCTCGTCGTCGGCCCAGATAATACGCCGGGGTTTCATCAGCGGTCCTTTCCGTTTCCGGTAGATGTCGTTGGAATGCTGACTCAAGCAGCATTCCAAATACCATTTCGAACAGACAATACAAATTGCTGTTCAAATGGCATTCCAAAACCGTCAACGTTGATCATATTCCTTCAAAGCCCGGCGACAGGCGTCGAACTGCTCCGCCGGGATTTCGGTTCGGTAGCGGTCCAGGATAAGCTGACTGAACCGAAGATATAAATCCATAAGATTCTGATCCTGTCCGGCGAGTGCCTCCAGATGAGCGTGCAGGGTGGGGGCGTCGCCGCGCCGGGCGGGACCGGTCAGTTCGGCGTCCGGCGCCGCGGTCTGCAGTTTAAGGATCGACTGCAGCATCAGTTCCGTCAGTCCCTGCCGCAACTCCGGCAGATCTTCGGCGTCACCGGTCACCTCGTCGGCCATGCCGGTCAGCGCCAATCCCAGTGCCTGGGGGAAGTTGGAGACCATTACCGCCAGGGTGTGATACAAAGGCGCCGCCGCTGCCGGGATCACTACCTGCCTGCCCGCGAACAGTTCCACCAGGCGTTGTGCGATCCGCCTGCCGTCGCTGTCGCCGTTGATGCCGTAGAGTAGCCCGTCCGGTAAAGGTGTCGGCGTCGCCGGGAAGGAATAGAGCGGATGCAGCATTCCCCTGCCGGAGAATACGTCGTCGCCCAGCCGTTCGAACGGTGCCAGGTTGGCGGCGCCGCTGAGGTGCACCACCGCGGTGCGGCACAGGCGGGGATGGTCCGCGAGCTGCCCCAGCACGGTTGCGATCTCCCGGTCCGGTACGCAGACGAGAACGAGGTCGACACTTTGTGATACATCGGAAAGGCGGGGCAGCAGCGGCAGCGGCAGTGGCGAAGCGGTGACAACCGGATCCACCAGGAATTCGATCCGGCAGCCGCGATCAGACAGGGACAGGGCCAGCGAACCACCGGCCCGCCCGACACCGATGAGGCCGGTGGTAAGCATCAAGCCATCACTCCGGCGAAGTAACCGACCACGTTGTCGGCATCGTGGGTCATCCGCATCGAGGTATTGTAGGTTATCGCCGTGCAGCTGGACCCGCCGCAGAGTTCATTGTACAACATCGCGGTCAGAACCGGTCCCCCGCCGCAGGCCTCGACGCTCCCTTTCAGCAGCTCCTCCGCCAGTTGCTGTGGCTGGTTGGCGGTGAACAGCTCGATGAACCTGCCGTCCAGCCGCTCCGCCGTCTGCTGGCTGTGAAAGTGGGAGAGGTCGGTGCTGGCCACCACCAGGCACTGACGTGTGCTGCATTCCGTGAAGAGCACTTCCGCCAGTCGTTCGGCGGTGGTGTAATTCTGATCACCCATTACGATCGGCACCAGCTGGAAGTCGTCCTGCACGACCTGGAGGAAAGGCAGTTGCAGTTCGAGCGAATGCTCGTCGCGGTGGCCTTTCTGACTCAGCCGCAGCTTGACGCCGTCGCCGTGCGCTGCGATGGCGCGCAGCAGCTCCCGGCCCACCGGCAGGCGCCCCAGCGGCGTGTTGTAGGCCTCGCCGTCGAAGAGCGACACGCCGGGAAAAGTTTCCCGGTGCGAAGGAGCGATAACGACGATCGTATCGTACCTGGCGTCACGCAGCGCCTTGTAACCGCATGCCGCTACCTGCCCGGAGTAGATGTAACCGGCATGGGGTGCCAGCATCGCGTGGGGTTTGGCGCCCTGGTAGTCGCACTGGCTGTGCTGAAGAAATTCCTCGATCATGTTGCGCAGTTCGGACGGATCGTCCGGGTACCAGCTACCCGCCATCAGCGCCATTCGTTCACCGTGCATTTTCACCTCTGCCTGAGTGGTTACGCGTGCGAAACTACTATTGTGATGTTCGACCAATATCGCCAATAAAATCTGGGGTGGGAGGTAGAATCCTCACGGCTGTACGGAATCCCGGGCGCTCTGTACCGCCGCCTCGATCGTCGCCGGCAGGTCGAACCGGGTCCAGTCGCCGAGCGTGTACCAGTTGTCCCCCGCCAGCTGCTGCCGCGAGCGCCAGCTCTGAAACGCATCATCCTGGCGCGGTGTTGCCCGCCGATGGATGACGCGGCGCAGAACCCGCAGGTCCGTCCGCGGCAGATAGCTCTGCCGGAAATCGCGCCAGACCTCCGCCAGCTCGCGGGCACCTCCCCGGAAACAGGAAATCACCGCGGCGTAGAGCTCCGGTTGCGGCGCGTCGAACCGGTATTGCATCACCCAGTGTACCGGCGCGCCGGGAAAGCCGATCAGCGGCGATGTGCTCAGGGGCGTATCGCTCTGGAAGTAAACAGTGGCGATCGCGTTGTACGACACCGGTGCAGCGATTCCGAACAGGCCGCACCACCTTTCCGGCGGCAACGCCAGCAGGTAATAATCGTAGGTCTCCCGGCCGGCATCTGTGAACAGCGCCTGCAGCCGGTCACCGCGCAGCTCGATGGCCTGTACCGGCGTGCGCAGCCTGAGGTCGCAACCGGTTTCCTGCAGCTTGAGGTGCAACGGTTCGATCAGATCGCCGGCCAGCGATGCGCGCGGAAAGAAAGGATTGGCGCTCCCGGCGTCCGCGAAAAGCCGCCGCAGGACGGAAGCGAACAGCGAGGGTTCCACCTCTGCCAGGGGTGTGTTGAAAATAGAAACCGCCAGCAGGCGCCAGAAGTCCATCTGGGCGGGACCGGGACGCAGAACGGTCCGCAGCAACTGCTCGGCGGAAGTGTATTCTGTCGCCGCGCCGGGAGAACCGACCAGGCGGCGCCAGCCGGTCAGCAGCCGCACCCGCTCGCTGAAGGGAAAGTGGCTGCAGCGCAGCAGGGCGGCGGCATAGCGCGCTGTACCGGGCAGGCGGCCGTAATGGAGACGGGCGCTGTGGTCCGGCCGTCGCAGCTCCAGTGTAACCGGGTGGGGGAAATAGAAGCGCCCGTTCACCCCCAGTTGTTCGATCAACCAGCGGGTGGAACGGTAGGCGCCCAGCATCAGGTGGACACCGGGGTCAAACCGCGACTCCGGATCGCAGGCACGGAGCCGCCCGCCGGGTTTGGCGGCGGCTTCGAAAAGCGTGACCCGGCAACCGCGGCGCGCCAGCAGCCAGGCTGTGGTAAGCCCGGCGATGCCGCCGCCGATGACGGCTAGCCGCCCGGTTGCAGGAGGCTCAGGCGGGTGCGTAGGGCGATCCATATCTTGGCAAAGTAGGACAAGCGTATCACGTTTTCACTCAACGGGAAACCGTGCTGCCGGATTTTCTGCAGCAGGCGGTGGTAGATGTTCTTCATGATTTCCGAAGGCAGCATCGATCGCCGGTCGGCGGCACCGAGCAGACCGGAAGTCGCCCGGTAATAACTTTCCGCGCGTTCCGTTTCGAAGCGCATCAGTGCCTGATAGCGCTCGGTGGCGGCTCCGTTCCGTAACTCCTCCCGGGTAACGCCGAAACGCTCCAGATCCTCCAGTGGCAGGTAAATGCGGTCATGCCGGGCGTCCAAACGCACATCCCGGATGATGTTGGTCAGTTGCAGGGCGATACCCAGGTGCTCGGCGTAGGTTTTCACCGCCTCCTCGCGGTAGCCGAAGATTTCGATCGACAACAGGCCGACTACGCTCGCCACCCGCCAGGCGTATTCCCGCAATTCACGGAAGGTGCGGAACTCGTGCCGGCTCAAATCCTGCTTCATGCCGTCGAGAAAATCGTGCAGATGCGGCAGGGGCAGCTGGAACCGCTCGATTGTATCACGCAACGCCGGCAGCAGCCAGCTTTCGACCGTGCCGGCATCACCATCGGTGCCGACGGTCAGGTGCTCGTCCAGGTGGGCGAGTAGGCGTCGTTTCTCGGAGTGCGTCGCATCACCGTCGACGATACTGTCGGTGTACTGGCAGAATGCATACAGCGCATGGATGCCGCGACGCCGGTCGGGGGGAAGGTTTCGGAAAGCGTGATAGAAATTGCCCGCATGTTCGCGCGTGTAGTCGCGGCAGCGGTTAAAAGCGGTGTCCAGGTGAGACATGGCGCAGTTTACGAAATTATCGCCCGCAACGCTACTACAGTTTTTTCCAGCCGATTCAGGTGGAGACGGACGGCCGGGTTGAAACCGTAACGCCGCACCCGGGCAAGTGCGGCTTCGCCGCCGCCGATGAACAGGCGCAAGCCCAGCCGTAATTCACGGGGCACCAGCGGTATCAGGCGCCGTCCCGCGGTCAGTTGCGCCGCTGCTTCCAGGGCCAGCTGCTCATGCGGCGGCAGCCAGGCGGGGGAATACTCGCCGGCGAGGATGGCGGCTTCGATGCCGGCCGGTCGCACCCACTCCTGCGGCAGATAGATCCGTCCCCGGGCGGCGTCCGGCACCACATCCTGGAGAAAATTGACCAGCTGTAAACCGGTACAGACCGCGTCCGACAGTGGCTGCAGGGCTTCATCCCTCACGCCGAAGAGCCGCAACACGATCCGGCCTACCGGCATGGCGGAATAACGGCAGTACTGCAGCAGATCCGCCAGTGTCTCGTAGCGCGTAACCCGCAGGTCCTGTTCGAACGCGCGCAGCAGGTCGGTGAAGTGGGTCAGCGGAAGGTCATGTTCCCGGATCACGGTGTCCAGGGCACAGAGAATGGGGTGTTCGTCCCGGTGGTGCTCCAGAGCGTCGACCGCCCGTTGCCAGCGCTGGAATGCCTCCACCGCCGCCGGTCCCGGTTCTGTCTCATCCACCAGATCGTCGCTGTAGCGGGCGAAGGCGTAGATCGCCGTCAGCGCGGGCCGAAACCGGCGGGGAAAAGCCAGCGTTCCCTTGTGGAAATTCTCGTAGTGTTTGGTCTGCAGGCGGCACCAGGCGAATGCGGAGGTTGGAGTCCAATGCTGCGGCACGCTGCCCGCCCTGGATGTTACCGTCGCGCGACTGTGAGGTTAGATGCGCTCACCGGGGACGGCTTTATCGGGGTTCTGATAAATACCGGCATCGAGCAGATTGTTCTCCAGCATCTGTTTGCCCTGGCGGTTGACTTCCTTCACCAGCTTGGTGAAACAGGTCCAGTGGTAGACGCCTTCCAGACCGCTCTGCTTCGATTCGTATTGGCTCTCGCTTCGCTTAATAGTCTTGTTACAATAGTCGCAATTCATCTCAACCTCTTAGCCTCCGGGAATTTTGCCGCAAAAATATAGCGTTGCGCAACTACCAGTCAAGTCATTTCTGAAAGGACGCGAAAAACCAGCGGAAACCGCCGGGCGCCGCCGCGTACCAATCAGCAGGGGGGACGGTGCGCAACCACTAATGCCGGGAGGATTCCTCCGGCGGGTCACCGAGCCAGGCGCCCGCTTCCAGGTAGTTGCGGACATAGTCGGCGACCGCATCCTCCAGCGAGGTGAAGTCTTCTTCCCAGCCGCTTTCCCGCAAACGCTTCACCTCAGCCTCGGTGAAATATTGATACTTGCCGCGCAGTTCCGCGGGCATTTCGATATACTCGATGGAGGGCGGCAGCTCCAGCGCCTGGAAAACGGCGGTCGCCAGGTCGCGCCAGCTGCGGGCGGTACCGGTGCCGACATTGAGAAAACCGCAGGTGGCGGGCATCTCCAGCAGCCGCACGATGACAGCGACGGCATCTTTGACGTAGATGAAGTCCCGCATCTGCTCTCCGTCCGCGTAGCGGGGATCATAGGACTTGAAGAGGCGCACCCGGCCGTCCGCCTTGATCTGCTCCCACGCCTTGTGGACGACACTGCGCATCTCCCCTTTGTGGTACTCGTTGGGGCCGAACACATTGAAGAACTTCAACCCGGCGACATGAGTCATGATCTTGCGGTTGTGCGCCCAGTGGTCCACCATCTGCTTCGAGTAGCCGTAGATATTCAGCGGCCGCATCCTTTCGATCAGCTCCGGGTCGTCATCGTACCCGAGGGTGCCGTCGCCGTAGACGGCGGCGCTGGAAGCGTAGATCAGGCGGATGTGATGCTCGATCGCATATTCGATGACCCGTTTGGAATACTCGTAGTTGTTGCGAATCAGGTAGGTGGCATCGGTGGCGGTGGTGTCGGTGCAGGCGCCCAGGTGGATGATGGCGCGCTGGGGACCCAGCTTCGGCAGCTGCGCCAGGAAGTCCGCCTTGTCGATGTAATTCCGAAAACGCAGCGTACGCAGGTTTTTCCATTTCTCACTGGTGCCGAGCGAATCGACGATCGTGATTTCTTCTTCCCCCAGCCGGTTCAGCTGCCAGACCAGGGCACTGCCGATGAAACCGGCGCCTCCTGTGACGGTTATCATTTTCCCCTCCCGGATTTATCATGGCCATTCGGCACTGCGATTATCTCCAGCAGCGCCGCTACTACCTCGGCAAAGCCCTCCCCGCCGCGTTGGCGGGTGACATAGCGCGGCAGGTCGGTCATCAGATCGCTGAGTTCGCGGATGTTGGCGACGCCGATGCTGTTCTCCAGGCTGCGGAAGAGCGGTTCGTCGTTGGGCGAATCGCCCACAAAGACAAACCGGCCGTTATCGCGGTCCGGATCCATTCCCAGCTCCTGTTGAATGAAGAGCCGGGTTGTCGAAACCTTGTCGAAATCGCCGTACCAGCCGTTGACATGAATCGAGCTGATCTTGGCATGGGCGCCGTGTCGTTCGAAGATCGACCGGATGCGCAATACCTGCTCGCGCGGCAGCGGTTCCACATCCTCGCAGAAATCTATCGCCAGATCGTATTCGCGGTAATTCTGATCGGAAGCGACGGCACAGCCGGGGACCTCCGCCAGTACCTCCCGGCGGATCGCTTCCAGGAGTTCGCGGAAACGCCGGCGCTCCGCGTCCGGGTAGAGAAAATGCTTCTCCATCATCCGGCCCGCCCCCCGCTCGCGCATCTGGAACCAGAAGCCGCCGTTCTCACCGATCACGGCGCGCACCGGCCATTGGCGCGCGATATGATCCACCCAGCCGGCCGGGCGACCGGTTACCGGCACCACCGCCAATCCCGCTTCCCGTGCCTGCCAGAGGGCGTTGAAGGCAGCGGCGGGGATCAAACCGCCGGTGGTGAGGGTATCATCGATGTCGACGAAGAGGCAGCTTACCGCGGCGCGCTTCTCGGCGGGGAATTCAGACAGGGGCAACATCGACGACCTCACCGCAGGAAGGGTTTGAGCGAACCCCAGTTCATTTTCAGATAATCGTAGAGGGAATAGACGGTGATGATGACCGCGGCCATCAGCAGCCAGTAATAGATCCCGGCCCAGGGCAGCAGTTGCGGCCAGAAGTACTCCGCGATGCGGCCGGTCAGGATGGAGATGATGGCTGTGGCCTGCACTACCGCCTTGATCTTGCCGCTGGTGCGGGCGGCCAGTACCAGCTTGTTGTAGGCGCAGACGATACGGATCGTGGAGATCGCCGAATCGCGATAAAGAAATACCAGCACCATCCAGATGGGAGCGATACCGGCGACCAGGAAAGTAATGAAGATTGTCAGCCGGGAGAGGCTGTCGGCGAGTGGATCCAGGATTTTACCGAAGTCGGAAACCTCGTTGCGGCGCCGCGCGAAATAACCGTCGAAGGCGTCGGTCAATTCCATGATGATGACCAGGAACAGCGCCACGGGACGCGCCCAGAAGCCTTCGCAGCCGAGGAACAGAATCACGAACAGCGGGCTCAGCAGTATGCGCGAGGCGGTCAGGCTATTGGCGACGGTCATGCGTGGTACCCCTTCGAATCAGGTTCCAACTTACCTCGGGCGGAGGGGAAATACAAATAGAATACCGAAGTCGGAATTCGGAATCAGCATCGATTCGAATACCGACTACCGATACCGAGGCTGAAGCATCTGTACTCATTTATGGATATGCGAAACCGCGAATGAGCGCGCATCGGAATTCGGTATCGGGATCGTCTACTTCACCACCACCATCTTCCTCGTCTCAACGAACTTGCCAGCTGTCAAGCGATAGAAATACAAACCGCTGGACAGACCGGTCGCGTCGAACTCAACCTCATGCCGTCCGGCGGTGTATGCACCCGCGGCCAGCAGCGCCACGCGGCGTCCGGCCAGGTCGTAGACCGCCAGGTCGACTACCCCCGCCAGCGGCAGGCTGAAGGCGATAGTCGTCGACGGGTTGAACGGATTGGGGTGGTTCTGGGACAGGCTGTACTCCGACGGTTCCGTTGCTTCCTCGACCGCCATGGGATCGCATTCTCCCAGATACACGCAGTCCAGAATGTAGTTGCCCGATTCAGTACCGTGCCCCTCGATCACCAGGTAGTACAATCCCTGCGCCAGGCAGGTGGTTATCGTCGACCAGTTGGCATAGGCCAGATCGCAGTCGTTATCGTTGGCATAGACCACCGACTGGCAGTCCTCCGCCAGGATCAGCAGGCGGGTGTCGAAATAGCCCGCGTAGGTCTCTTCCCGGCAGGTGGTGAAGCTGTAGAGTCCGTCTTCCTCCAGCAGGAAGTGGTAGTACACGTCGGGCGACGGCTCAAAACCGGTATCGGCGTAGCCGGAGGTTACCCACTCGTGGCTGTAAGGGAACTCCTCGATCAGGAAAGGGTTGAGACAGTCGTTGCCCTGGGTGGGGACATCGGAACTGACCTCCAGGGTATAACTGCCGCTGTTTGAACTGTAGCCCTCCACGCAGATCTTGTAGGTACCCGGCTGCAGGAAGGCATCCAGCTCGGATTGCAGCGAGCCCCCGCAAGCGTCATCGTTGGAAGCGAGTTCGGTACTGCAACTCCCGGTGAGTAAGCGCAGATAAGTGTCGAAATCCGCCTGGCACAAGCTCATGTAGACATTGCCTTCCGCCGGCAGGAAGAATTCGTACCATTCATCCGGCGCCGGATTGCCGTAGGTATTACTGTTATCGGTAGTAGTTTCGCTGTTGCTGTAGGGCAGCATGACGATCTCGTACGCGTCATCGCAGGAGTCGCCCTGTCGATCGCGGTTTTCGGCTGCCATGGCGGTAACGACCAGCGCTAAGGTCAGCAGTTGATATAATACTCTTCGCACTATTTCTCCTATGGGATGTCTACTTGCCCCTACTTGTCCTTTGTCACGTTCAGGGGTATCGAAACAAGGGCGGGTCTAAGACCCGCCCCTACTATTCTCTTATTTCACCACCATCATTTTTTTAACGCAACTGTAATCACCCGCCCGCAGCTGGTAGAAATACAGTCCGCTGGGCAGATCGGCCGCGTCGAACTGAACCTCGTGCAATCCGGCGGGACAGGCACCCGCGGCCAGCAGCGCCACCCGGCGCCCGACCAGGTCGTAGACCGCCAGCTCAATATCACCCGCTAAAGGCAGGCTGAAGGCAATCGTCGTCGCCGGATTGAACGGGTTGGGGTAGTTCTGCGACAGGCTGTACTCAGCAGGCACCGCCGCTTCCTCAACAGCCTGCGGATCGAGCCAGATCAGCGTGTACACGCTGCTGGGACCGGAAGCGTAGAAGTCGTCATACGCGACGTAGACGCTGTAAACGCCCGCAGCCGCGATGGTATGGGTCACCAGGTAGTCGGCGCAGTAGCCCTGTGCGAAACCGGTCGCGATGATTTCAGGCGCACCGCTGTTTTCATCGATGATGTACAGCGCCAGCGAATGCCCCTCCTCGCCGTCGAGCAGGAACTCGACATGCGTATCCGCCGCGACCTCAAACTGGTACCAGTCGGAATCGCGGGTGTAGGCACTCGACCAGACGTTCCCGCAGTGGGTCTCACCGAAAGCGATGTTGTCGTAGCCGGGCGGATTCCCGTTGGCGCCGTTATTCGGCTCCACCTCGTCGATACCCCAGTCGGGACATTCAGGCGGATTGCAGGGATCGCACTCGCCGACATAGTCGCATTCGAGAATGTAGCTGCCTGACGCCGTCCCGTAGCCTTCGATCACCAGGTAGTACAGTCCCTGCGCCAGGCAGGTGGTGATCGTCGACCAGTTGGCGTAGGCCTGGTCGCAGGCGTCGTCGTTGGCGTAGACGATCGTCTCGCAATCCTCCGCCAGGATCAGCAGGCGCGTGTCGAAGTAGTTCTCGTAGGTTTCAGCCATACAGGTGGTGAAGCTGTAGACACCCTCCTCCACCAGCAGGAATTCGTAGTAGACATCGGGTGAAGGTTCAAACCCGGTGTCACCATAGCCGTAGGTCCACCATTCGTCGCTGAAGGGGAAGCTCTCGATCAGGAAGGGATCGAGACAGCTGTTGCCCTGGCTGGGCACATCGGTGGAGACCTCCAGGATGTAGTCGCCGTGGTTGGAGCTGAAGCCTTCGACGCAGATCTTGTAAGTGCCCGGCTCCAGGAAGACATCCAGTTCCGACTGCAGGCTGCAGCTGTCGTCGTTGCTGAACAGCTCGTTGACGCAGTCATCGGACAGCAGATGCAGGTAGGTGTCCCAGCCGGTCTGACACAGGCCGATGTAGACATTGCCCTCGATCGGCAGGGAGAACTCGTACCACTCGTCGGGAGAGGGATTGCCGTAGGTGTCCAGGTTGTCGCTGGTGGTCTCGCTGCCCTCGTACGGCAGCATCGGGATCTGGATGGCGGAAGTGCAGTACTCGCCGGGCGGCGGATCGAACTCCTCCCACTCGATCGACAGGGTGTAGTCGCCGCCGGGATCGCCCCAGTTACCTTCGACGCAGAGTAAATAAGTACCCGGCTGCAGCAGGCGCATCAGGAAGGAGGGATCGCCCCAATTACCGCTACAACCGTAGTTGTCGGTGGCGACCACGGTGAAACAATCCTCCATCAGCAGGTGAATGTAGGAGTCGAAAGTGGTGCCGACACAGAGGGAGATCGTCACCAACCCCTCCTCCAGGATCTCGAAGCGGTACCATTCGTCCGGGGTGTCCATCCCGTAAGTGTTGATGTTGTCCAGGTTGCTGGCCGTGGTTTCGTACGGCAACTCCTCGACGATATGCGGATCGTCGCAGAAGTCTCCCACACCGGGTGTGAAGGGATCGTGGGTGACATCGAGCGAGTAATTGCCGGAGTAATTCCAGTACCCCTCGACGCAGATGCGGTAGTCTCCCGCCTCCAGGTAGAGGAACAGTTCCGACACCAGGCCGCAGGCGTCGTCGTTGGAGGCGAGTTCAGTCACGCAATCGTCGCTGAGCAGGCGCAGATAGGAATCGAAATCGGTGCCGCCGGCACACATCGAAATCAGCGTGTTGCCCGATTCTTCCAAAGTGAGGGCGTACCATTCATCCGGCGAGGGATTGCCGTAGGTGTCGATGTTGTCCACCGTAGTGCCGGTCGTGCTGTAGGGCAGCACATCGATCGGGAACGACTCCTCGCAGTAATCGCCCGGCGGCGGCTCGTACGGCTCGAGCTGGATCGTCAGCTCGTATTCCCCTTCCGCCAGCTCATACTGATCATGCATGAGATAGAGGTAGTAGTGCCCCGGTCCCGGGATGGCCACCAGTTCCTCCTCTTCGCAGATGGTACCGTTGTTGACGGAGGTAATTGTCGTGTAGCCGCAATTCTGATTCGGGTCGGAAACCAGATAGAGGTACGGATCGCAGTGGTAGGAGGCGACCGTGGCGGTCAGGGTATAGAA
>CAZFEC010000059.1:0-14740 GCA_964517435.1 uncultured Bacteroidia bacterium
TGCCGGTCCGGAAAAAGAGATCAGTCGTTTTTACACAAAATTAGGGACACAATCAACCAATCATATAATGTACAGTTCGCAATTTGACATAAACCTGTCAAATTAGCAAGCTGGTGTTTGTAATACGCAAACGGGCAGGACGTCGTCATCCTCGACCCGTTGTTTGCTTTATCGTGACTCATCGCTTAGATTCAACAGATTAAGTAACCATAAACCAGGTGATCCGACAGTCAATGCAATCCCCACGGAAACACACCGGCCGGCAGCGGTCTGACAACAACCCGGCGGAAAGCCCACCCCGCCGGGAATTTCACATCCGGGCTGATGTGCGCCGCCGGCTGCGGTTTGACGATACCCTCTTCTCACTGACCGCGGATGTGATCCGCACCGATTTCACGGCGGTCCGCCAGCTGGCCGATCGGCTGAATCGCGACCGGAGTGCTCAGCAACCGCCGGGGAAGCCGGTCAACGCCGGGGAGCTCAACGCGTTGGGACTGCTGGACGAATTGATGCATCTGCTGATCGTACACTATCTGCAGGAAGTGGATGAATCGCTTTTCACCCGGCTGCACGATCGCCTGCAGCAGCAGTACGACCAGGTGGAACCGACCGCGGTTTTGACCGCTTTTGCCAGCGACTTTCCGCCTGCCGCCATTTACCAGGGACGGCTGCCCGTCGACGAATGGCTCCGGCAGCAGACCGGCGCTACACCGCATCCTTTACTGGCGCTGGAAGAGCTTTTGCTCCTGCGCCTGGATAATGAGAATCCCGCCTGCGGCTCGCTGCGGGAACTGGTGGATGACCGGGAACTGCGACGTGATACGGAATATGACAATGTGATACAGAGCCTGGAGCAGTTCTTCGATCAGCAGCCGGGATTCGGTCCCGGCGGTAAGACGCTGCTGGAAATGCTGCGGGAGCCGGCTCAAGTCGCTCCGGATTCGCTGGCGGGTCAACTGCGCTTCATCCAGGCCAACTGGAACTTCCTGGGTGAGGAGTGGCACGACCTCCTGCTGCGGGCGCTGGACTTCGTCCGCGAGGAGGAGAAGCTGTTCCGGCACGGACGGCCAGGACCGGTGACGGCGCGCGCCTGGCTGCCGGAACACGGCGAGCTGGAGCCGGAGCGCTTCAGCCGCGACAGTGACTGGATGCCGCGTGTGGTCATGCAGGCCAAGAGCGCTTTCGTCTGGCTGGAGCAACTCAGCCGGGAGTACGGCTACCACGTCGCGCGCCTGGACCAGGTGCCGGACGCGGAGCTGGACCAGCTGGCGGCACGCGGTATCACGGCGCTCTGGCTGATCGGCGTCTGGGAACGGAGCCCCGCTTCACGCCGCATCAAGCAGCTGATGGGTGACGGGGAGGCGCTGGCCTCGGCCTATTCACTGTTCAACTACCGGATCGCGGAGCAGCTGGGTGGGGAAGAGGCGCTTGCGAACCTGAGCCACCGCGCCGGCGAGCGGGGCATCCGCCTGGCGGGAGACATGGTCCCCAATCACACCGGAATCGACTCCGAATGGATACGCCATCATCCGGAGCGCTTCGTGCAGCTGGCGGAGCCGCCTTATTACAACTACAGTTTCAGCGGCGAGAACCTCAGCGGCGACGAACGGCTCGAGATCCAGTTGGAGGACGGTTACAGGCGTCGGGATGACGCCTCCGTCGTCTTTCGCCGCCGGGAACGTGATACAGGTCGCGTCAGCTACATCTACCACGGCAATGATGGCACCCAGATGCCCTGGAACGACACCGCGCAGCTGGACCTGCTTCTGCCGGATGTGCGGGAAGCGATCATCCAGGAAATCCTCAGCGTCGCCCGCCGTTTTCCGCTGATCCGGTTCGACGCTGCCATGACTCTGGCGCGCCGGCATTTTCAGCGACTCTGGTATCCCGCCCCCGGCAGCGGCGGCGACATCCCCTCGCGGGCGGAACGGGGACTGAACCAGGCGGAGTTCAATCAGCGCTTTCCGCAGGAATTCTGGCGGGAGGTGGTGGACCGGGTGGAAGCGGAGGTGCCGGGTACGCTGCTGCTGGCGGAAGCCTTCTGGTTGATGGAGGGCTTTTTCGTCCGCACCCTTGGCATGCACCGGGTCTACAACAGCGCTTTCATGCACATGTTGCGGGACGAAGAGAACGGCAAGTACCGGGCCGCCCTCAAGCAGACGCTGGCCTGGGACGCCCGCATTCTGGAGCGCTACGTCAACTTCATGAACAACCCCGACGAGGAATCCGCCGTCGAGCAGTTCGGTCGCGACGACAAGTACATAGGTGTCTGCATCCTGCTGGCGACGCTGCCGGGCCTGCCGATGCTGGGGCACGGGCAACTGGAGGGCCTGCGGGAGAAGTACGGTATGGAATTTCACCGTCCCCGCTCCGGCGAACAACCTGACCGGGAGCTGATGGCGCGGCACGAACGGCTGCTCTATCCCCTTCTGCACCGGCGCTACCTGTTCGCCGAGGTGCAAAACTTCCAGCTCTACGATCTCCACCGAGCGGACGGCTCCGTCGACGAGGATGTCTACGCCTACAGCAACCGGCGGAACGGAGAGCAGGCTCTGGTCGTGTATCACAATCGCTATACCGAAACGGCGGGACGCATCCATACCGGCACAACCGTGAAACCGGCGGGCGGAGAGTCGTACCAGCCTGACCTGGTGACGGCGCTGGGGCTGGAGGCGGCGGGATGCTACCGTTTCCGGGACCATTGCAGTGGTCTGGAGTATCTGCGCACGTGCGGGGAGTTGCAGGAACAGGGACTGCAGCTGCGGCTCCACGCTTACGCCTGCCACCTGTTTCTCGATTGGCAGGCGGTCCCCGACAGCGACGAACAACCCTGGTCGCTGCTGGAGCAACGCCTGGACGGACGGGGCGTGCCCTCATTGGACCGGGAACTGCTGCTGCTGAGACGGGAACCGCTGCGGCAGGAGTTGCAGGATCTGCTCGTCGCCTTGCGGGAGGAGGACTGGTTCACCGACGGCACGCCGGTTGAAGGACGGATTGCGGCATTGTATCACGCAGGTCTGACCAGTTTGACTCAGGCTGCGGCTGACGCTGGTTTGCAGCTGGTGCTCCCGCGGGAAGGAGCGGACGACGCGACTGACTTGCCGTCGCGGTTCGATTGGCTCCTGCAGCCGGTCGGTGGCGCGAGTACCATCGATTGGGCGGTGTGGGTACGTGATACATTCACGGCCGAGGGCGAGCCGCTGGCCGGACGGTTGCTGTTGATGACGCTGGCCTGGCTGCACGGTATGCGAAGCCGCTTTAACGCTGGTGAGGATTGCCTGGCGGAATGGGGATTGACCGAATCGCTGCCGGGTGAACTGATCCCCGCCGCGGTTCCAGGTGACGGCGAAGAGCGGCAGCGTCTCCTGAGCGCGCTGCTGGAAATCAGCACGGGTCTGTGTGATACACAACCGGACACCCGCCTTGAGGAAATCTCACCCCTGCTCGAGCGCGCGCTCGCGCTGTACCAGGTGCGCATCTACCTGGAAGTGAATGAACACGACGGCGTAACCTGGTTCAACCGTGAATTGTATCACAACTTGCTCAACTGGTTGCCGTTCGCGAACTACCTCGCCACCGGCGAACCTGCACCGGAAACACTCACTGCAACAGCCGCGAGTATCACGCGGTTGCGGAAACTGGGTAAACGTTCCGGGTATTGTCTGGACGAGCTGCTGCAACTGCTGCGGTCCTGAACCGCGGCACTGCACTCGATTCTCCCCCTTCCATCCGAAAAACCAACCATACTGCTAATTAAGCTTGACTATACTGAATATAATGCTATTATATACTGTACATAAATACAGTATAAGAGTGTCAAGGTTGCGCAGCGGTGAGGTGGGGCGACTTTCATCGCTCGGTGGTTCAGAAGTGGAGGATGGTCATGAATAGCGACGAAAGCGGACCCTTTTGCCGCTCGAAGTTCACATAGGTAGATAGTGTAAACGCGGCAAAAGCGATTCCGCTGCTGGAAAAGAGGGCGGTTTGGCAATGGTAGTGCGGAATCGTACGACGTCGCGGAGTAATGTTGAACAGAGCACGTCCGGATGACTTTCGTCGCTCGTGCGCTTAAACGTTGAGGCTGATTATGAATAGCGACGAAAGCGGACTGACGTCGCGGAGCAATGTTGAACAATCCACGTCCGGTTTTCCATCCCCGGCGGCGGACTATCTGGAAAAACCACTCGATCTGCACCGTCTGCTGGTGCGGCACCCGGCGGCTACTTTTTTTATGCGGGCGCGGGGAGACGGTATGCAGGGTGCCGGTATCTTCCCGGACGACCTGCTGGTGATCGACCGTTCACTGCCGCCGGAAAACGGCAAAATCGTGGTCGCGGTCAAAACGGGCGAACTGCGGGTGGGGCGCCTGCGCCGGTTGCGGGACGGCCTCTGCCTGGTGTCGGAAGCGGGTTCCGGTTTCTCACGCTGCGAAGCCGCCGTCGACGAGTATACGATCTGGGGTGTGGTGACACAGGTGATTCACAGTGTATAGATGAAGTGCTGTTCATGCCATGTTCGCGCTGGTCGATTGCAACAACTTCTACGCTTCCTGTGAGCGCGTCTTCCAACCGCAACTGCGGGACACGCCGATCGTCGTCCTGTCGAACAACGACGGCTGTATCATCGCCCGCTCCGCGGAAGCCAAACGGCTGGGTGTGGAGATGGGCGCCGCCTGGTTCAAAGTGCGCCGGGAGCTGGAGCGTCTCGGGGTACGGGTGTTCTCCTCCAACTATCCGCTGTACGGCGACCTGTCGCGCCGGGTGATGTCCGCTCTCTTTCAGTTCTCCCCCCACCTGGAGATTTATTCCATCGATGAGGCCTTTCTCGAGCTGCAACCGCGGCGGGGCTGCTCCCTGGAGGAGCAGGGCCGGCGGATCCAGCGGACCGTGCGCACCTGGACCGGTATCCCGGTTTCGATCGGCATCGGGCCCAGCAAGACGCTGGCTAAAATCGCCAACCGGATCGCCAAGAAGTCGGAACGCGTCGCCGGCGTCATGGATTTCGATACGCTGCCCGATACCTCATTGGCGCTGTCGCTCATAGAGCTTCGCGACGTCTGGGGGATCGGACGCCGCCTCAGTCGCCGTCTGCGGGAATTCGGTATCGAGAACGCGCTCGACCTGCGCGATATGAGTGACAAGCTGGCGCGGCGTGAAATGGGAGTGACCGGGCTCAGGACCGTCTGGGAACTGCGCGGCATCTCCTGCCTTGCCCTGGAGGACGCCCCTGCGCCCCGTCAGGGTATCGGCTCCTCCCGTTCCTTCAGCCGACCGGTCGCCGGGTTGCCGGATCTGCGGGAAGCGGCGATCGATTATGTATCACGTGCCGCGCTCAAACTACGCCGCCAGAGTCTTGCCGCCGGTATGCTGACGGTATACCTGACGACGGGACGCTTCGGGACGGGTTCGCATTACTACAATTCCGTCGCGCAGGAGCTGCCGACCGCGACCGACAGCACACCGGAACTGGCCGAGCTGGCGGGCCGGCTGCTGCAGCGGATCTATCGCTCCGGTTATCGCTACCGCAAGGTAGGTATTCAGCTGGACGCGTTGGTTCCGCGTGACAAGACGACGCAGGACCTGTTCACGCGGGATGAACGCGAGCGGACGGAGCGCCTGATGGCATCCCTGGACCACCTCAACGATCGTCACGGACAGGGTACCGTCCGCCTGCTGGCCGCCGGTATCGAGCAGAAGTGGAGTATGCGGCGGCGCTTCTGCTCGCCGCGCTACACTACTCATTGGGATGAGATCCCGGCGGTCTCCTGCGGCGGTCATCTGTAGTAGAAATGCCCCAACGGCAGAGAAGCTGACCAAACCGGCCAGTTTTCACCCTGAAAAGCCGCCATTCTACCGGGCGCCCGGCAGGCGCTTAGAACGGCCGGAAAAAGTAACTGTGGTAGTGTGAGATCGCCTCCGGCTGCTCAAACAGGAGCGCCGGCGGTATGCCAAACGCCCTCGAGACGTTGGGATCAAGCGCCTGAGCCTCCTCGCGCAGCTGCATTGACGCCTCGCTGTTGCCGCTTTCCTCCTTAATCCAGGCCAGCATGTTGACGGCGAAACCTCGCAGGGGGCGGATCGGTTCCGACGCCAGGTAGCGCTTCACCGCCGCCGTGGCCGCCGGTAGCACCGTCTCCGCCTGGGTAGTATCCTGCCGGGCGGCCATCAGGTAGAACCGGGCCATATCCAGCCACAGGAGCTGTAGGTTCGAATCGGCCTGTATGGCCTCCTCGAGATAATTCATGCCGGTTTCAATTTCATCCTGGTATAGATATGATTTGCCCAACTGCTCGAGGACACGGGCATCGTCCGGATGCGCCTGGAGGACAGTCTGCCAGTATTCGACCCGGCTCGCTTCCTCCGGCAGCAACAGCTCCTCCGCTTTGGCGCCCAGCACCGGATCGGCCGCCGCCAGCCTGGCAGCGTATTCCCGCGCCCGGAGCGAATCGCCGCCCAGCGTGGCCGGTGCGCTGAGGATCTCCACCAGGAACAGCATGGACTCAGTGTAGTCAGGTTTTAACTCCAGCACCGCCTCGTAGGCGTTGACCGTTTCCCGCACCCGCTCCGCCGCTACCGTCTGATCGACCATAAAGGACATGTACGCCCATAGAAAGCTGATATAGCTGTTGTAAAAAGCGTAGGTCACATTGTCCGGAGCGTTGAGCACCGCCTGCTCCGTAGCGAAGCGCAGCCTCTGCATGCCGCCGAACAGAGCCCGGGGATTACCCAGACCGTAATGGTGCATGGCGCGGGCGTACTCGAACCAGGCGTCCGCATTACTCGAATCGGCCGTGACCATCTCGCTGAGTATCACCAGGGCCGAATCCGCTTTCCCCTCCATCCGTAACTCATACGCCTGTCTCACGGTGTCGTCGCTCGAGTCGCCGCAGGCGCCGAGCAGCGCGGTCAACAGGCCGGCCAGCAGCAGGTTGACGACGGTTTTCAGCCGGTATGTATTCATGAGCATCTCCCTTGGTTATTTTGTCTTTACGAAATATATCCGCGGGCTGTATGTCACACAACCAATCAATCCACCGAACCGGCATGTCTGCCACCCGGCGGGAGCGCGGGGTATAAAAAAAGCCCTCCACGTTGGGAGGGCTTTGCTTTATCTAGGCCATCTTTGTGGGATTATCACTCCCAGGTCACCTGGTAGAACTTCCTCTCTCCGGACATGATCAGGCTCCAGGAGTTGGTGTAGCTCGTGCCGATCAGCGTCCAGGGGCCGTACGGCTCGCTGCTCTCGTAGATATGATATTGAGAAGCGCCGTCAACCGCGGTCCAGGAGAGGCTGGCGATCGGTGCGTCGACCTGAATCGTCAGATCGTCGATTGGCTGCGGCGGAGTACCGCCCACGATCAGCGTCACCGGCAGCACCAGCTCCGGCGTCAGCGGATCGTTGCTCAGCACGGTGATCTGCCCGGTCAAGGTGATGTCGACGTAACCGGTGGCGTCGAAAGACACCGTGACGAAATCGTCACTCGCGGGCGGAACCGTCCCGCTGCCGGGCGCGACCGAAAGCCAGTCGAGCGTGATGCCGGCGATCTGGACATCATCGATGTACCATCCCTCCTCGACAACATAGCCGTCGCTGCCGAAACGGAAACGCACCTGTGCGTTCTGACCTGCATAGGCGCTCAGGTCGAAGGAAGCCTGCGACCAGCCGACGTTGACTCCGGCGTAACAGGGCGTTCCCGCCGGGAAGGGGGAATCGGGATTGTCGTAGATGGTGTAGGGGTAGCCGCCGGCCGGCGTGATCTGTGTCCAGTTATTGCCGTCGAGGGAGAGCTCGACGATACCTCCATCCCAGGCCTGGTAGGCGTCGTAGATCTCCGCATCAATCCAGTAATAGAAGGTGAAGTCGGCCTCGCTCTCGACGTAGAACTGTGGGCTGACCAGCCAGCAGTGCTCGTAGTTGGCGTACTCCCAGCTGCCCTCGTTGCCGCAATACCAGGAGTGGGTGACGGAGTGGGAGCGATGGGTGGTCTGGTGCCAGAGGTCGTTAGTACCGCTGTGCGTCCAGCCGTTGACGCCGCTCTCCATGTCGTCCTGGAAGCCGCGGGTGGTTTCCATCAGCGACAGGTTGTAGGTGAGATCGGCCTCGCCGTAGTTGGTAATGGTCAGGATCCGTTCATCCGTACCGCCGTCCGGCACCGACACGTTGAACTCCTCCGGATCGACGGCGATGGCCGGCTCCGGCAGAGCGCCCAGCGGCGGGAAGATGATGTAGTCGACCCAACCGCAATCGCTGCCGCTGCTGACTGAGTAATCCTTCTCGTAGGTCCAGGCGAAGGTGTGTTCCCCGGCGGTAACGGGGTAGCTCTGCAGCGCCCAGCCCTGTTCGCCGTCCCAGCTGCCGCGCAGGCCGCCGTCGATGTAGAAGCGCAGGTAATCATAGCCGGCTTCAGACGAAACCCGGCAGTAGAAACTGATGTCGTCGGCGCTGATGACATTGGTTGTCAGCTGCAGCGTCGAGGTCTGGTTGTCGCCGATGCTGCCCGACTGAGCGCAGAACATGCCCTCCCAGGGGCTGTCGGCGCTGATCATCCAGCCGACGTTGCCACCCATCTCCCAGTCGTAGCTGAGGAAGCCGCCGCTCTCGAAGTCTTCCAGCGTCAGACCCACCGCGACGTCGAACACATCGCTGCTGGTGTAGCCGTCGGCGGTGAAGTCGATATCGAAGGTAAGGACATGCCCGATCGGCGTGGCTGGCGAGGCGGTGATGTTGTAGGTGAGAACACCGCTTTCGCCCCCCGGCAGGCTGCCCAGGCCGGAGCTGGCGTCGTTGATGGTGACATAGCCGTCGCCGCTGCTGATGATCGCGACGATGTTGCTGGCCAGACCGGTACCGTCGTTATCGACCGTGACCAGGAGGTCAGCCGTCTCACCCGGATCGAGCCGGTTGTTGTCGCCGTCCTGTACGGTGACACCGCCCACTACCAGGTCGGGTGAATGACCGATAACCGTAAAGGTGGATTCCCAGGTTTCGCGCACGGGCGAGCTGGCGGTCAGGGTGAAATTGACCGGGTGAGCGTCCGGCAGGGTCGCCAGCGCCTGGATCTGGAAAGCGTTGGGATGGGTGCTGCTGTAGCCGGCCGGAATGTCGCCGGCAAACTCAGTGCCGTCGAGAATCGTCACATAGGAATCACTTTCGGTGATGGTGAGCGTGACATCGGTGGCGATTTCCACGCCGCAGTTGTTGACCGTGATGTCCAGCCAGGGGGATTCACCCGGGTTGAGTTCGCCGTTGGCGTCGTTGACGGCATGGCTCTCATAGACCACATAGGGGCCCGCCGGGGGAATCACCGAAACGCTGCCGCTGTACTCGAGGTAGTTATGCGCGGTGATCACGATTTCCATGGTGCCGGGATCCACCGGTTCCGGATTGAGCGTGAGGGTCACATTCCCGCCCCCATCGGTGAAGTCACGTGCGACCAGTTCACCCTCGCAGGTCAACGCGACCAGCGCGCCGGTCACGCCGGGCACCTGCACGTCAAAAGTGCCGGTACCGATGACATAGGCGGAGTTGTAGTTGGCCGTCAGGGTGCCGGGCACTCCGGTCCAGATGTCGAGGGAGGGATCGCCGAACAGGTTCAGCTCCAGGGCGCACCAGCGGTTGGCCATGTCGTCTCCGGTGATCCAGGGCAGACAGTCCACCTTGGAGTCGTCGTTGGCGCGGGCGATGCCGGTGATGTCCTCTCCATAGATGGCGTCGACGAACTCACGGTCGAAGTACTGCGAGGAGCCGCGCGTGGAGTAGTGGTAACCCCAGCCGTAGTTGGAATTGGAGATGATCGCCACCGCGCCGGTGGAAATGTGAGCCGTCCAGTATTCTGAAATGCAGTCGTCATTGGGATTGTCGAACTCGCCGCAGATGCAGCCCTGGCTGTAGACGATGTAGAAACCGTGGTTGACACCGTTATTGGTGAAGTTGCCGGTGGTAATGTCGGAGTTGTAGAACCGGGCCATATAGTTGTAATTGCAGTGGCCGAGGTGGTTCAGATAGTTGACACCGCCGTTGAGCAGCGGCTTCAGATGGGACAGGGCGGACCACTCGCCGGGATAGTAGTCGTACTGGTCGTAGAGGGTACCGACCGCACCCGGATTGTCGATGCCGACTGTGGTATAGCCGTGGTTGGAGGAGCCGAGGCGCAGCTCTTCCATGTAAGTGCGCCCGAACGTCCAGGTCCCCCCGTCGTCGTCCCAGAGCAGCTCACCCGCCAGCAGTACTTCGTCGCAGTCGTTGACTACGGGAGATTGCTGATAGGCGATATGTTTGTTGACGAAATTCGTCGCCTCGCTGGTGTTGTCCACCGCGGCACGTCCGACATGTACTTCGGCGATGAAATCGGCTTCCTCCGGCGTTTCCTCACCGTACTGACCGTCACCGTCGCTGTTCCAATTACCGTCCAGACCGCCGTAGTAGAGGTCGCAGGGCAGGTTGGTGTCGGTTTCGCGCACGGTGTAGTGCGTAGTGACGTAAACGCCGCGACGGGGGATGATATTGCCGCCGCCGGAAGGGTCGCCGTCACCGCCCAGCAGAGCGTACTCGATACCCAGGTTCTGATAGCAATCGACGATGTAGTTGCGGATCCGCTCCTGGTTATCGCTGCCGTCCACGTTGGCGTAGATCCAGCTTGTGGTCTCGATGAAGGTGTGGATACCGCGCCGGTTGTTGAAGTCGGCCAGGGTCTGGAAGCTGGCTTGCAGCGCGCTGTTGGTGATGATCACCATATCCATATCCTCGATGCGACTCTCGTCGTCGGCGGGATAGGCGTCCAGCTGGGCGATGTTGTCCACCATCTTGTAGAGTTGCGAGGCGGTGACGTCATCGCCCCGGTAGAGTTCCTGGAAACTGGTGGCGGCTTCTTCATCGGCGTTGGTGGTAAGATGGACCCGTAGATGGGGGTACCACCAGACCTCGCCGCGCAGCGGATTGTACTGTACCGGCTGCAGCAGGAAACAGGCCAGGCCGTGGCCGCGGTAGAACTGGGTCTTGGCAGTAGTGGCGAGTTCCTCCGGGTAGAGTTGATCGCGCTGGTAGATGGCCGGATCCGGTTCGAAGATCTCGATCTGGCCTTCGTAGCTGAACGGCACCTGTGCCTGGTTCGGGGCCACCTGGGCGCTGCTGGTCAGCAGGACCGGATCACCGGGGATCACCCTGACCGAAGTGGCGGTTTCGCCGGGCGGCAGGAGGAGTTTGACGCCGTAGGTCGGCAGGGCGGGTGCACCGGGGGTGCCGCTGGTGCGGCAGTCTTCCATCACGACGATGTCGCCGTAGAATTCCGGCACCAGCTGAGGTGTTTCAAAATGGTAATCCTGTACAATCACCGTGGCCGTCGCCGTCAGCGGCAGCAGCAGGGCGATCGCCAGTAAACGCGTGAATGTGTTCATGGTTACTCCTTCGTTGGTTGGGCTTTATTATCGAGGCGCTTATTACTTAATCAATCGAATGCTGTTATCTGGTAGAAACCGCTGGACATGCCGAATGGTTCGGTCCAGTGTGTTTCAGCGGTGCTGTCCCGCAGCAGGAAATCGTCGTAGGGTGCGGCCGCGCTGTAGATGTTGTAACCGGCGGCACCGTCGACGGCCGACCAGCCGAGCCGTGCCGCGCCGTCGATCATCGTGATCGTGAGATCAGTCACCGCCGCCAGATCCTCATCCAGCCGGAGCCAGGCGGTCGCCCAGCCGGGCAGTTCCAGGCTTGTGTTGAAAACCGCGCCCAGAGTCGTTCCGGAGTCGACCAGCTGCGGTACCGGCACCTGGAGGACGGTGTCGATATCTGAACTCGCGCGTCGGAAGGGCACCAGCACAGTGTGCAGGCTGTCCAGGAGCCACAATTCATAGTGGTGCTCCCGCATCGCGTCGAAAACGAGCGTCAGCTGCGTCGTCTCAGCGGCCGAGGTGGTGTTCCAGAACAGGACTTGCACCGCTCCCTCACCGCTGGAGGCCCGCGCCGAGACCGGTCCCGGCATGCCGCCCAACGTCAATTCCTCCGGACCGGCCGCCGTCAGCCAGCGCAGCGCGTGTCCCGAAGCGGTGTAAAGCCAGTCGTCGACGCCGCTGCCGAAATCCCAATGGCAGACGCCGTAACCGTTGTTCTTGCCCAGGATGGCGAAAAAGGTCATGACCTCGTGCAGCGGGTCCGTCAGGTCCAGGTCGAGGAAACTCAGGTTACCCGCCGCACCCCTGGCGCCCAGTACGAATTCCTCATACAGCAGGGGCGGAATCGCGTTGCTGAAGTTGTAGTTCCATTCGGTAAGCCACAGCGGTTCGCCGGGAAAGACATCGGCCAGGCTGTCGGCGACGGCGCTGAAGTTCTCCGGCTCCAGCCAGTAATGGTGATAGACCACAGCGTCCCGGCGTACGGTCAGACTGTCGCAGTAATACTTCCAGTAGCGGGCGACAGCCATGTTCTGGTGCAGTTGCCCCAGGTTGCCCAGCGTCCAGACGAGGCCGCCGACCGGGATCTCCCCGCCCCCCTGGGCGGCGTTGACACCGTCGACAAAGGCTTTGTAGTACTGGTTGGCGGCGACCCATTTGGTGGAATCGTTATTATCCAGATCGTGATACCAGTGGGAGGGGGTGTTCGGCTCCGCCATGATTGTCATGGCGATCCGGTGGCCGCTAGCGGTGAAGTGATTGCAGAACTCCGTCACCAGGGTGCTCCAGTGCTGCAATCCCGCCTCCTCGTTTCCCTCAAACTTCGGCAGCCGCGCGTCTCCCTCCAGCCATTCGAATTGCCAGGAGCCGCTTTCATTGGTCATTGTATCCTGGTAGGCCGGATCGACCAGCCAGAGCGGGTAACCCAGACAGAGGTGGAAAACCACCGTCAGCGACCGGTCCGGGTTCATAATCTCCAGCAGCGTGTCGAGGGCGACGCCCTCCCAGTTCCAGTCGGCCGCGGTCCAGTCGCTGGTGTCCGGCATGAGCGAGCGGATCCGGTGTCCGCGATAGGTCAGGCGCAGGCAGCCCTCATCTTCAGCCAGTCGCCAATCGGAGAGGGTGGAGTCGAGCGCGCCGATGACCCGGTCGTAATTGCCGCCGCTCAGAATGTTGCCGGTGCAATCCGCCAGTCCCTTCCAGTGGAGGGGGAAGGGACCCGCCGGTTGAGTCGCATCGACGGTCAGAGTCGCCGCCGACACCAGGGCTGCCGGGAGGAGACAACAGGCGGTCAGGAACGCTCCGGCGATGCGCGTGATCATAACTCCTCGGGCACGGTTGTATACCGCCGGCGCCTTCGCGCCGCGTTGGTTGGTCGCAGCGAGCCGGCCGCCGGCGGTTATGTCGATTCAGCTCAGTCGGTCTCTTCCCTCTTGATGTTATCTACTGGCTGACCGCGGTCACCTGGAAGAACCCGGTGCCGCCGGACAGCGGCAGTGTCCACTGGGTATTGGCGGTGCTGCCGAGCAGCAGGAAGTCGCCGTAAGGCACATCGGAGCTGTAGATGTTATAACTGTCGGCGCCGTTGACCGCCGACCAGCTCAGGTAGACAAAGCCATCCAGCACGTAAATACTCAGGTCGTTCACCGGATCCGGCGCGCCGCTGCCGGTGCCTACCAGCACCAGGTCGTCGACGTACCATCCCTCGGCACCGCCGCCCTGATCGCTGCCGAAGCGGAAACGGAACTGGACCGTCTCCCCGGCGTAAGCGGTCAGGTTTACCTCGGTCGTCTGCCAGTCGAAGTCGCCCGACCAGCAGGGAGTGCCGCCGTCAAACGGATGGGTGGCGGGGCTGCCGCCGCCGGACTCCCAGCGGAAGTACTTGTTGTAACCCCCGCTGGCTGGTGTCAGCTGCGACCAGTTGAGGCCGTCGAGGCTTATCTCCAGGAGGCCGCCGTCATAGGCGGAATCGGGATAGGCGCCGGAAACTTCGCCCTGCAGCTTGTGCTGGAAGGAGAGCCGGGAGTTCGGGTACAGCTCGATCGCCGGCGAGACCAGGCGGGCGTCCAGCAGGTTGGCATACAAGCCGGTGCCGGTGTCGCCGCACTTCCAGCTGTGGGTGGGGCTCTGGTACTGCTCGCTGCTGAGATGCCACTGGTCGACCCAGCCGCCGGGAGCGCTGTGCGTCCAGCCGCCGACCGCTTCACAGTCGTCCGACCAGTACTCGGTGTAGATGAACAACACTGTCAGGCTGAAGTTCGACAACCAGACTTCCCGGCCGGCGCTGTCGACCGCTTCCAGATCGAAGACCACCTGGTGGTACTCCGGCGTATCCGGATCTACCAGTACTTCGAAACCTTCCGGTACCGACACCGTCTCGTCGGGCAGAAGGTCGCCGTAGTACTCGGTACCGTCCAGGATCGAAACCCAGGCGTCGGTCGTCGTCAGGTTGACCGTAACCCCGTACGCCGTCTCGACGCCGACATTGGATATGGCGATGGTCAGGGGCGGCGATTCGCCCGGATTGAGTTCGCCGTTCTCATCCACGACCGTGCAGCTCTCGTAGATCACGTAGGGACCGGCGGTGGGTACCACCTCGATGGTGCCCAGAACCGGCTGGCGGTTCTGGCGGGTGATCACCAGGTCGGCCGTGCCGGGCGTGGTGAAGGTATCGAAGTCCAGCGTCAGGCTGCCGCTGGCGTCCACCAGACCAGCACCGTAAAGCACGCCGTCCATGCTCAGACCCACGTATGAATAGGCCTCCGCCTGCACCGTGATGCTGCTCTGGCCCAGGAAGATGGTCGCCGGATAGTTGACCGTATTGGTTGAAGGTACACCGAAGAAGGTGGTCAGGGAGG
>CAZFEC010000060.1:0-7561 GCA_964517435.1 uncultured Bacteroidia bacterium
TGCTGGAACGACCGAAGAAGAGAGATTCTGGGCATTCTACAAACTCAGCGACAGTCTGTATCTAGAATACATCTCAAATAATAATGACAAGTGGAACTACCCTGTTGACATCTATTTAGATAATACAAACGGGCTGAAATCTTTGTTGGGCATCCCTTGGTATCAGAAGCTGCCTTTAAGAGAAGACTCCTTAGGAACAATAACTTCTGCGACGGTAAGCACTACCCAATTGGGCGGCTTGCTGAAATCAGATAATATCCTCTTCATCAAACACCGGGATCATGTACCTCAGTCCTGGAGTATGTGTTTCTTCATAGAAAGCAAGTACTACATGCAATGGTTTGCAGCCAAGTGCATAAGCAACTTCTTTGATTATCGAAAATCAGGCGACAAATTATCAGGATTTGAAAAGCGCAATCCCATCTTCCTGATATTGCAGGATGCTACAAGTTTCAGACGGCCACATGACCGCAACATCGGGCAATATGTGACTGTCTACCGAGACCTTAACTCACCTATCCAATTGAGAGTTAGGATCTACTTCACACACCCAGTGTTCGAAGATGATCTCCGATTTGGAGAAAAAAGCTCACGCAATAGTATTGACGGAATAATTGGGATAAAGGAGTTGTACGAATTAGTAAGAAGAATTGATGTTGCTTGCTTTGCGTACATTCCATGGGCATCCGACTTGCCTCAAGAGCTGAGGACTGAATTCAATGGTTTTCCTGAATATTGGGACAGAGTTGCATGGGCTAAAGCTGACACTAGCCTGCTGAATCGGCTTCTCTACTACAATTACGTCTCTTTCAATTCAGAACAACAAACATGGCCAGCAGGATCTATGTCAAGCGATAGGCATCCCGTTCGAATTACTCACTGTGATTCACCAGACTGGCGAAGACTGCTTGTAAGAGACCTCTTATCACCAACAAGACCATACCCTAGAGGGCTTGTAATCCCAGATATTCCTGAAGCAAATAGGATTGAGGACTATGTTTCATATCGTCGCTTAGATGGACACTGGTATGAAACCGACAGCTCAAAAGTCATCATTCACATGAAGTATCGAGAAATTGAGAGAGCTTTGTTCTCGGATTGTGTAAAGAAGGTAGAGTCAATGGGGGTGGACCAATGAGTATGGTTTGGCACGTTTTCTTCGTTACTTGGCGACTCGGTAAGTAATCACTTTCGGATCTCTCTTGATCGTGTTGAGCAGTACGGCAGCGACACCACTCGGCACTCTCTCGCCTCGCTCCCACTGACTGACAGTAGATTTCGATATCCCCAGAATCAGCGCGAAGACCTCCTGACTGGTTCGCAGGCTCTTTCTGATCTGCTGGATCTGTCTTGGGGTAATCCTGGGCACAGGAATGTCGATGCCAAGGCGCTTGAGATCTCTGGCATTCAAAGAGGTCTCTACGCCGCTATTCATGATGCCGAGAACAGTCTCACGCATCTCTTTCTTCACTCGGCTACTCATTGGCTTTCTCCAGATCAATCAGTTCTTTGTTCTCGATCAGCTTCTCAATATCGGCGTTTGACATACCCACAAGCATCTTACTGACGATTTTGAAATCCTGCAGCTCATCCTTGTTGATGTTATCCGCTTCGTTTTTCCAAAACCGTAGATGAAGATCACTCGATTGTCTTTGACATAAACAACAATAGTCCGGAATCCGCCGCTCTTGCCTCCTCCCTCTCGTGCTATTCTCACCTTCCACAGGTGTTGTCCGAGGGATTCAGCGCTTTTGCCGTCGGTCACATTGTCAATTGCCTCAATGAGTTGTTCGCGTGAAACCTTCTTTTTTGCCCAACGATTGAATGTCTTCGTAATCAGTTTCTTCACAACTTTAGTATAACACTCAGTGCTATAGTTGTCAAGAGATAGGTTATTGAATTTGTGATTGCTCCCCCCCCTCCCAGTTGCGAGTAAAGCACGGGAGCCGTATCTTATATATTATCAATTAGCCCATTCCATGTAACGCTGACTTGATGAAGCAGCGTTACATAAGGCGATTTGAACAGACGCTTTCCATGCGCTGCTCAATCCCCTTGCCCAAACAGATAGAAGGAGAATCCCCATGTCGAAGTGGATTATACCGGCGCTGCTGCTGGCGCTGACGCTGCAGATCGCCACCGCTTCGGCGGCGGAACCCGCGCGGGAACTGATGAAGATCGACGTCGTCACCGCCGAGCAGATGCAGCTGCTGGCCCGCGGCCACTACCATGTCGACCGTGTTTACGGCGATGCGGTTGAACTGTGGCTGCACGACGCCGAGTTGCGCAAGCTGGAAGAGCAGGGCCTACGCCCCTACCGGATACCGAATCCCGCCTACGAGATGTTCCAGCACCTCGAAGCCACCGCCCGCGCCGACGGCAGCTGGCGCGATTACCACAACTACACCCAGCTGACCACCGAGTTGCAGAACTTCGAAGCGCTCTATCCCGACATCACGCAACTATTCAGCACCGGCCAGTCGGTACAGGGGCGCGAACTCTGGGTACTGCAGATCAGCGACAATCCCACCGTCGAGGAGGATGAACCGGAATTCAAGTACATCTCCACCATGCACGGCAACGAACCGGTCGGTACCGAACTGTTGTTGGAACTGTGCGACCTGATCCTGAGCGGCTACGGTGTCGATCCGCGCTTCACCAACATCGTCGACAACATCGATCTCTACATCCTGCCGATGATGAATCCGGACGGCAACACTTCCGGTTCGCGTTACAACGCCAACGGCGTCGATCTCAATCGTAATTTCCCGGATCAGCACAGCGATCCGGTCAACACGCCGGCCGGTCGGGAAGCAGAAACCGCGGCGGTGATGAACTGGACTTTCGACCATAACTTCGATCTCTCCGCCAACTTCCATACCGGCGCTCTGGTGGTGAACTATCCCTACGACAGCAACCCGGAGGGAACCAACACCTATACCGCCTGCCCGGACGACGCTCTCTTCATCGTCATGTCGGAGGCCTATTCGATTCATAATATCCCGATGTGGAACGGCAGCTTCTACCACGGCATCACCAACGGCGCCGACTGGTACTGCATCTACGGCGGCATGCAGGACTGGAACTATGTCTGGGAAGGGGGTATGGAAGTCTGTATTGAGTTGAGCAACGCGAGCTGGCCCCCCGCGGACCAGTTACCGGGGCTCTGGAACGACAACCGGGAGTCGATGCTCTCCTACCTGGAGTACTGTCTGAAGGGGATCCGCGGTATCGTTACCGACGCCGACACGGGACTACCGCTGGCAGCGACGGTTGAACTGCAGGGGATCGATTATCAGACCTACAGCGACGCCGTGGTGGGTGACTACCATCGCCTCTGCCTGCCCGGCACCTACACGCTGGTGGTGAGCAAGCAGTTCTATGAGACCGCTACGATCAGCGGTATCATGGTCGGCAGCGGTGACGCGACCGTGGTAGATGTCGCCCTGACGCCGATCGCGCCCAACCCCGATCTGCAACTGGTCGGCACCCTGATCGACGACGGCGGCGACGGCGTGCTCGATCCGGGCGAGACCGCCTGGCTGACGCTGGAGCTGTACAACGCCGGCAACCAGCCTGCGAGCGGCACCATCGGCACGTTGGCCACTACCAGTCCCCAGGTAACCCTGCTCGATGCCGCCGGCAACTGGGGTACGATCAATCCGGATGCCAACGTCTGGAACAGCGGCGATCCCTTCCAGCTGCAGGTTGACGCCGGCTGCCCCGTCGGCGAGGCGTTGCCCTTCACGCTGGCGCTGACCGCCGGTGACTACAGCACCGAGCTGGACTTCGCATTGACCGTCGGTTTACAGATCGAGGACTTCGAGAGCGGCGACTTTACGCAATACGACTGGGAAATGAGCGGCTATGCCCCCTGGATCATCACCGGTTCTCCCTACGAAGGCGTTTTCTGCGCCCAGTCCGGCGATATCGGCAACAACCAGACAACCTCACTCAGCCTTACGGCGGAGGTAGCCGCTCCGGGCAATATCTCTTTCCAGTACAAGGTTTCTTCGGAAGCGACCTACGATTTCCTCCGCTTCTACATCGACGGCGCCCAGCAGGCCTCCTGGTCGGGCGAGGCGGGTTGGACCGAATTCAGTACCGCGATCACCAGCGGTGTCCACACCTTAACCTGGACCTACTACAAGGACGGTTCCCAAAGCGATGGCAGCGACTGTGGCTGGATCGATTACATCGTCTTCCCACCGCTGGCACCGCCCACCTACCCTGAGATCGACGTCACCCCGGTCGCCTTCAACGTGAACCTCGCGCCCGATAGCTCCACCACCGAACCGCTGACCCTCGACAACAGCGGCGACGCCGAGCTGATGTACAGCATCCTGCTAGCCACCGACGGCCGTGCTACCAGCGTGCCGCACCTGGAGCGGCTCCAGGTGACCAGGGGCGGCGAAACAACCAGGGCATCATACCTGGAGCTTGGCAAGGGTGAAGTCGATCCGCGCCCCGGTCAGGCAGCGCGGGATCAGGGCGGACCGGACGGTTACGGTTATCTCTGGATTGACAGCGACGAACCGGGCGGACCGGCCTTCGACTGGGTTGAGATCAACAGTGTCGGCACCTCACCCGGTGGTGATGATGACGCCAGCTACGGCCCCTTCAACCTTGGCTTCGATTTCAATTTCTACGGCGTCGACTACGACGCAGTGCGCATCTGCACCAACGGTTTCCTCTCCTTCACCTCCACCGACGACGCTTACGGTAACCAGGGGATTCCGAACAGCGCCGAACCCAACACGATGATCGCACCCTTCTGGGACGATCTCACGCCTCCCAACGGCGGCACGATCTACTATTACGCCGATACGGCCAACAACCGCTTCATCGTCGAATGGGACGGTGTGGATCACTACAACCCCACCGGCAATCCGGAAACCTTCCAGGTTATCCTGAACGCCGACGGCACCATCCTCTGTCAGTACCAGACCGTGTCGCTGAACACCAGCTGCACGGTCGGTATCGAGAACCAGGACGGTGGCGACGGCCTGCAGGTGGTGTTCAACGCCACCTACCTGCACAGCGGCCTGGCGCTGCTGTTCACCACCAGCCTGGCCGATCCCTGGCTCAGCATCGACGAGACCAGCGGCACGGTGCCGCCCTCCGGCAGCGACATGCGGACCGTCACCTTCGACGCGACCGACCTGACGGCAGGCACCTACACCGGCAGCATCACGATCAACTCCAACGATCAGGACGAGAGCAGCATCGTGGTGCCGGTAACGCTCGAAGTAGGCTCCGTCACCCCGGATCCGGTCGACGATCTGACGATCAGCGTCAGCGGCAGCAACCTGACTCTGATCTGGAGCGCGGCCCCCGGAGCGACTCATTACCTGATCTACGACGCCGCGGAGCCGTACGACACCTTCAGCTACGTCGCCACTACTACCGGCACCAGCTGGTCAACGACGGTCAGCGGGGAAAAGCGGTTCTATTACGTCGTGGCGGGGAACTAACAGAAAGACCTCTCGCCGATTCGAAAGCGCGAGGTAGAAATCAATCCATACGTTGATTCGCCTTGCGCCGGTAGGCGCAAGAAGAGCGCCAAGGACGCAAAGGACGGAAAAGTCTATGTTGCGCTTTTTTCGAATCGCACCGAATAGGCGCTTGGTAACTTCAACACTGTGTACTCGTTACCATTTATCTACCGTTGGCATTTTGCATGGTGAACTAGATAGGGCGTTCACACTACCCCTTCTTAACAACAATCTCTTCTTCGCGTCCTTGGCGCTCTTTGCGAGAGACTTTTTGCCAACCGTCCCTACATTGTTAGGAACATCCATCCCGCTTACGCGTCATAACCAAGAAACCGGGAATCTAAATGCAGATGCAATATCAACACCGTCCCACCTGGCGGCAGCTGCTGCCGCAGGGGGTGCGCTGGCTGCTGGGACTGAACCTGGGCATGTTCATCCTGCAGTCGCTGATGCCGTATCACGTCGTACTGCGGGGGCTGGCGCTGCTGCCCGCCAGCGTCATCGAGGCGGCGCAGGTCTGGCGACTGGTGACTTACATGTTCCTTCACGGCGGGCTCTGGCACCTTCTGCTCAACATGCTGATCCTCTGGATGTTCGGCTCCGAGCTGGAGCGAACCTGGGGCACTAGGGCGTTTCTGCGTTACTATTTCATCACCGGTATCGGGGCGGGGCTGTTCGGTTTTCTGACCTATCACGTGCCGATCATCGGCGCTTCCGGGGCTATCTACGCCGTCCTGCTGGCCTACGGCCTGCTGTTCCCGAACCGGGTCATCTACCTCTACATGCTGCTGCCGGTCAAATCGAAATACTTTATTCTCGGTCTCTTTCTCATCTCGCTCCTCTCCGGTATCGGCGGCTCTTTCTCGGCCGGCGAAGCGGGGGGAGGCATCGCCCACTTCGTTCATCTGGGCGGCATGGTGGTGGGCTTCATCTACTTGCGCTGGCAGACCATCCAGGGCTGGTGGTTGCGGCAAAAGCACCAGCAGCGCGTGGACAAACAGCGGCGGCGCCGGGAGGTCGACGCTGAGAAACTGGAGGAGGTGGAAAAGCGGGTGGATGACCTGCTTGCGCGTATCAGCGAGAGCGGTTTCGACTCGCTGAGCGAACGGGAGAAGACATTTCTGAAGGAGGCCAGCGACTGGCTGACCAAACATCGTCGCCATGAGTAAACTATCCGGACTACACCTGCTGTCGACGGCGGCTGGCGCGCCGCCGGCAAAGGGCGACCTGGTCGAGCTGTCCGGTGAAACCGCCCGCCACCTGCTGCGGGTGTTGCGTGCCAGGAGCGGTGACAGCCTCGGTTTAACCGATGGCCGCGGTGCCCGGCTGATTGCCGGCGTGCGGGAGACGGACCGGGAAGCAAACCGTCTGACCGCTCTGATCGATACGGTTGAGATGCAACCGTCGCCCCCGTCCCTGACCGCCGTGCTGCCGCTGATCCGGCGCGAACGGATGGAGTGGGCGGTGGAAAAACTGGCGGAAATCGGGGTGCGCCGCATCATCCCCTGCGTCTTTGAACGGTGCGATGTTTCCCGCGGCAGCTGGAAGCGGGAGCGCCTGGAACAGCGGTTGCGGGAAGGCTGCCGTCAGTCGGACAATCCCTGGCTGCCCCGTCTGGAACCGGAATGCGACTTCACCCAACTGGCGGCTACCGAGTTCGACACCCAAGCCATGCTGCTCATAGGCATGCAGGGCGGCGGAAAACTGCCCTCGTTCAACGCCTCCGCCGGGGAGCCGCCCGTGGCCATGCTGGTCGTCGGTCCGGAAGGGGATTTCTCCCCCGCCGAGCTGGAGGTTATGCGCGGTGTGCCCAATCATCACCCGGTCAACCTGGCTGAACACACCCTGCGCGCGGAAACCGCCCTGATCCTGCTCGCGGCGGCGGTGAGACGCCGCTACTCCGACAATGACAGCGATTAGCGCTGCGAGTCGCCGCTGAAATCGATGCCGGAACCCCCAGAAAATGCTTGTATACTACCTCACAACCTGATAGCATAACCTTTTCCAATCCAATCCCGGATCGTGGGATGGGAATCCCGAATCGTGGGATGGGAATCCCGAATCGT
>CAZFEC010000060.1:7661-14194 GCA_964517435.1 uncultured Bacteroidia bacterium
AATCCCGGATCGTGGGATGGGAATCCCGAATCGTGGGATGGGAATCCCGAATCGTGGGATGGGAATCCCGGATCGTGGGATGGAAATCCCGGATCGTGGGATGGGAATCCAGGATTGGGGATGGGATTGACCAGCGAGTGAAAGGAGGCGGTTTTGTCCGATTGTCTGTTCTGTCGCATCGTCGACAAGGCCATTCCGGCCGATGTGGTTCTGGAGCGGGACAATATCCTGGCCTTTCGGGACATCAACCCGCAGGCCCCCACTCACATTCTGATCATACCGAAAAAGCATATCGCCACCATCGATGATCTGCAGCCGGAAGACACGCAGCTGATCGGCGAACTGGTCCAGGCGGGACGCGAGATCGCCGCAGCGGAGGGATTGGCCCAGGGCTACCGGCTGGTCTTCAACTGCAAAGGTCACGGCGGTCAGGATGTCTTTCACATCCACCTGCACCTGCTCGGCGGGCGCGGTATGCAGTGGCCTCCCGGTTGATATAGTCTTGAAATCATGGAGATAGAGAATGCCTAGCTACACCTATAAATGCCTCGATTGCGGGCATGAGTACACATTATTCCAGAAGATGTCGGCCGAGCCGTTCAGCAGCGGTTGCCCGGTCTGCGACGGCCGGGTACGGCGACAAATCGGTGCGGGAGCCGGACTGGTGTTCAAGGGGTCCGGTTTCTACGTAACCGACTACAAGCGCAAAGGCAGACAGCCGGCCCCCGTCTGTGAAGGTGCAGGCAGCTGTGATAGCTGCTGTGCGGCTAAACGGGATGGCGCCTGATCCCAGGCCGACTCTGAGCAGAGATGGAGATCATCACACAGCAGGATCAACGGATAGTTCGGGAAATGTTAAGCAGCTTAACCGATCCGGTGAAGCTGCTTTTCTTTGAGGCGGGAGAGCCCGCTTCCGAGCTGCGGCAGCTGTTGACCGAACTGGTGGAACTCGCGGACATCCTCCATCTGGAATCGAAAGACTACGACCGGGACCGCGAGACGGCCGCGCGCCTGCATATCGACAAGGCTCCGGCCCTGCTGCTGCTGGACAAAGAGGAGCGTGACTGCGGCATCCGCTTCTACGGCACTCCGGCCGGTTACGAATTCAGCGCGCTGCTCGAAGCTGTCCGGATGGTGTCGCACGGTGATTCCGGTCTCACCGCAGAATCGCGCCGGTCCCTGGCCACCCTGCGGGAGCCGGTCAAGCTGCAGGTTTTCGTCACCCTTTCCTGCCCCTATTGTCCCGGGACGGTACGACTGGCACACCAGCTGGCCTGTGAACGGGAGGAGATCACCGCCGAGATGATCGCGGTCCAGACATTCCCGGAACTGGCGGAGCGGCACCAGGTTCGCGGTGTGCCCCGCACGGTGGTCAACGGTGTGGATTATATCGATAGCCCTCTCTCCGAAACCAGCTTCCTGCAGCGGATCATCGAGCTGGCCGGCCTGGAATAGTCTTTCCCCGGTGAAAAGTAGCGGCTGTTCAAAGCCCTCTGGAAAGACTATGAAGTGATGCTCGCAACTCCCTGGGAAAAGGACGTATATTTGCGCATCACTCTAAATGAGTAGCCACATCCTTCCGATTTATTATCTTGGTAGAGCAGGGTGTCCACCGGAATGGTGGCGACCTGTGTTCTTTGACGGTCGTTGGCGCACCAGCAGTTCGGGGACGTTCAGGATTCGACGGGCTGGTGGTGACACGGATCTGCACGCCGAGGTATGTCGACTGCTCGTAAAAACAGCGGCAAAACAATTTAGTTGCCAACGACAACTATGCACTCGCTGCTTAACATAAACTAAGCAGCTGTCCCTCCGGGGGGCGCCGTTACTCCCGGTCCGGACACCATTTCAACGGCTGGCGCGGCCGGATTTCCTCCGCCGGACGCGTGAGATTTCGGAGGATAACTCCCAAGAGCCTGTCCGCCGGCTTCGCAGGGGGCGAAAACTCGTAGACGGACTAAGCGTGTAGAGGATTCCTGGAGCTCCTTTCCGGACGCGGGTTCAATTCCCGCCGTCTCCACTTTCTAAAAACCCGCTCTGTCGCTATTTTGGCAGGGCGGGTTTTTATTACCGATAGCGATCCCGAGTTCCGATTCCGAACACATTCGGTATCGGTATTCGGCATCGGTATCGAAACTCATCATGCGCATCATCAAAAGCATCATCAACACTATCCTGCTTCTGATCACCATCCCGCTCCTTCTATTCGCCAGCTGGGCGGCGTGGGAGCGGCTGCGCGATCCGCTCGCCGCGCTGGATCGGCCCGCCGGTGATGTCTCCATCCGGAGCGACAGCAGTTACGCACTCGACTTCACAACGGAACCGCGACACTACCGCCATCTACGGCTCGTCACCGAGGGTGTGGGCGACATCGAAGTCTCTCTGAGCCGGCCGCAGCTGGTACCGCCGGAGGGACTGCCGCTGGTCGTGGTGCTGGGTGGCCTCGAGATCGGCGAGGCGAACTTCCGGCTGATCGAGCGACCCGGCGCCAATGCCATCGCCATCTATCACTATCCCTACACGCCGGAATACTGGTACCGGGGGACACCGCTTACCGAGCTGCCGGCGATCCGCCGCGCCGTACTGCGGGTGCCGTCCCAGGTGGCGGCATTCGTAGAATGGGCCGCCGGTCAGCCGTGGGTCGATCCGGAGCGGATTACCGTCACCGGTTACAGTTTCGGCGCGCTTTTTCTGCCGGCGATCTATCATGTGACCGCTCAGCGTGAACCGGGATTGCGGCCGGGAGTGATCGCCTACGCCGGCGCCGATCTCCAGGATCTGTTCAAGACCAACCTGATCGACGTCGAACCGCCCTGGCGCAATCCCCTGGCCTGGCTGGCGGCGACGGCGGTCTATCCGATCGAGCCGGCACTGCATCTACCGCGGCTGACGGAGGAATTCCTGCTGATCAACAGCCGCAACGACCACCAGGTTTCCAATTACAGCTGGCGGAAATTGCATCGCCTGGCCCCCCAACCGAACACGGCTGTGGTACTGAACGCGGGACATATGCACCCCGACAAGCCATGGCTGACCAGGCAACTGGTGGAAATCAGCCGCGACTGGTTGATCGAGCGGGAAGTGATCAATCCGTAGCGAACCGTGAAAGGCATCGATTCCCCGAGGAGAATAAAAAGCCCGCCCCGGATCACCGGAACGGGCTTTTGTTTTGATTAAAAGCGGTATTACGGGCAGTCGATATCCTGGAAGTTGCCGTCCCAGCAACGCCAGTCGGGATCGTCCCAGTGGTATTCATCCCGCACGCGGCCATCCTTCGTATCCAGGTTCCACTCGATCTCCATCAGGTGATCTTCGGCGATTCCGTAGAGGTCGTAGAAAGCGCCATAGACCGGATCGTCCTCGAGACCGTACTCGATGTAACCGCCGTTATCCGGTGACCCCGGAATGATGTTGGTATACTTGATGTGGGCGTAGTCGGTGGCGATTTCCCGGTCCCATTCGATTCCGATGTAGGGTTCCGGATCGGCGGGGGCGTGGTTGAGCGTCCAGGTCCCTTCCGTCTGCATGTGATTGGACCAGCCGCTGAACCAGTGGAAATCATCGTACTGGTTGATGCGGGAGATGTACATATCCCAATGGAAGCCCTCCGCGTCGAGACGGCCCTCCAATCTGGCGGTATGCAGTTGCAGACCGGCCCAGAATTCGTAGGTCCACCACCAGGAGCCGTCCGGTTGCTGTTCCGGAGTCTGCTGGAAGGAGGCGAGGAACGCCGCCGTTGGTACGATCAGGTTGACGGCGATGATCACGTTCCAGACGGCGACATGAGAGGCCGCCCAGAACCAGTGATCGATGCTCATCACCTCGTTGCCTTTAAACGGATGTCCGCCGCCCGCTTCGGTGGTGTCGTCGTTGAAGTCCTCGAAATTCATCACGAAGGTGGAGGCGGGCGGTATCATCAGGGCGACGGCCACATTCTGCGCCGATTCACCGATATTGCCGTCCACGTCCCGGACCTCCAGCTGAATAGTATAGGTGCCGGTATCCTCATACTGATGATCAGCGGTCTTGGTCGTGGACCAGTCGGTATCCCAGTCGCCGTCGTTCGTCCAGTCCCAGCGCACTTCCAGCTCATCCGTTGGCGTATCCGTGTCCGAGGAAGCGGAAGCGTCCACGGTGAAAACGGTTTCGACCGTTCCGCTGGCCGGTTCGACCGTAAAGATCGCGGTCGGATTGACCTCGCCTGTCTGCTCGCAGCCATTGATCAGGAAGAACGTCAGCAGGGCCGGGAGCGTCAGTTTTAGTAGTTTCATTTTACCTCCGGGTTGTTGAATCCCAATATGCTATTATCTTCAGCCACCAGCGATTTCCCCCTGCCGGTGGCAAAACGTGTTCATGCCTGAGATCCCTCCGCCTCATCCAGCGGCTGGTTGAGCCGTTCGGTGCCGGGCAGCACGAAGCGCCCCGCGCGGATGATCTCCGTCCGCTCGCCCGCTGGGGTCACCGCCGCGATCGAACCGATCTCGTCGTAAGGCAGGGTAATATCGGTATGACAGAAGGTATAAGCCTGCATGGGGTCGGTTTTCCGCTGCGAAGTCTTTTCATTCTCCCGCGCGACGATCTCCTTGCCGTCCAGGCTGTTGAAGACCTGGTGATCCTCCTCCCGTGCCCAGCAGGTATCGCCGACCGCGAAGTGGGGACCCATCTTCTCGACAATGAGAATCGGCAGCAGTTTCTGAATGTCGTACTTCTGCGCGATCACCCAGGCCAGCGTATTGGAGCCGATGGCGAACTCTCCCAGCGGCAGGGTCTTGTGCGGGAAGAGCAGATTGTCCTCGATATATTGCCGGTTCTCAGCGTCGTCGGCGAAATTGGCGCAGTCATAGCCCTCTACCATACCCTCGGCGAAATGCAGTTCCAGATCGTCGTAACGCAGACCGTTCAGGTAGGTGCGCGTGACATGCAGCAGTCCCTCCGTGCCGGCGAGTTGCGGCGAGGTGAACACCTCGCCCGCCGGAATGTTCACGTCGGCGCCGCAGTTACAGAAGTTGGTCTGCCGCTCCGGATCGGCCAGCGGTTGCAGCCGGACCTTGAAGTCGGTTCGATTCGCGCCCTGTCCCTGGATGTGGACGTATTCCGCCTGATCGAGGGTATCGATAATGCGCTGCTGGATCTCCTCGTACTCCGCTGAATCCTGCATGTTGACCCGCAGGATGTCGGCGAAGATCTCCTCGAACCGGTCGCCGATCTGGGGTGAAGGAAAGGCGATCACGGAGAAACTGATGCTGCGGCGCGGCCGGTAGCGTTCTATGATTTCGGAGGAGCGGTAGTTGTGCTGATTGATGAGCTGCTTCTGCTCGTCATTGAACAGGGGGCATTCCGGTTTCACTTCCGGCGAGAAGGGCGGTTCGCCGAAAACATCGAGAACGATAGTGCCGGAGTAACGCTCCAGTAGCTGCTGGTTCTGGGCGCAGGCGTCGGCGTGGCAACCCTCCGCCAGTTTCAGTAATTCGGCGTCCACCCAGTACGCCGCCTGATTGCGGTGATCGTAACTGTACTGGCGGTTGACCGGCGTGAAGTTGGGATACCCGACGACCGGTCGCAGTCCCTGCGTCTCCAATGCCGCGAGAATCAGCCTGGCCAGGGGCTCCTGCCCGATGCTGTAGCGGAGGGAAACGGTGTCCCGCTCACCGCGCTCCTTGTTGTCCCTGATGAAGCCGTTCAGGTAGGCGGTGACGATTTGCTGCGCCAACTCTTCCAGCAGGTTCGAGGGGTAGGCGTGTAGAAAGCGGGCCGTGCGGATCTCGTTGTCCGTGATACGCGCGCCGTAACGGAAAAGGTAGCGCAGGTCCTGCGGGTCGGCCTTGAGTACTGCATCGAGCCAGGGCTGCCACTGCGGATCGTAGGTCTGTCGCTGCTGGCGAACCACTTCAACCGCGGTTGGACTGCGTTGGATGCTGGTAACCAGCTGTTTGAGTTCCTCGAATTGGACCGGTTCCCGTGATACATATTCCCAGGTGGAGATGAAAAGCTGGTTCCACCTGGTCATCTCAAACCGTTCATGCTGATGGGCATAGTGGATATAACGCCGGTAGTGCTGGTAAACCACCGCCAGCAGGGAACCGAACTCGTCGCCGAACAGCTGTACGCAGTAGCGCGGGTCGGCATAGCTGCGGACATAATTGACCGGCAGCAGTTCGTGATACAAAGCCTGGTTCTCCTGCTGGAGCTGCTCCAGAGATGTATCCTTGAAATAATCCTCGCCCAGTGCCGCCTCCAGACGGGCCAGCTTGAGGATATGCGTGCCGATGGTGTGAAAGAGATGACGGTATTCTTTCTTACCGCTCTGGTTGCTGCCGGCTGTTGCGGAACAGATCTCCCGGATCTGCTCCAGCGAAGCCTGGTAGCTGTCGGCGACGGCAGCGTTTTCGGATCGGTAGAAGTCATGGAAATCAAACATCGCAACTCCCGGGGTGGCTGGTTGGCAGGTGTCGTCTGAATATGGCAGGAGTAAACCAATCAGTCAAGTCCCAAATCTTGTGTACTTTCGATCCCGCATGATCTGCGAAGTTGGG
>CAZFEC010000061.1:0-13268 GCA_964517435.1 uncultured Bacteroidia bacterium
GAATGTGATACATTACGTGATACATCGCTCCCCGCTGTTAATCCTGTCACTGCTGCTCTGCCACTCCCTCCTGCCGGCGCAGATCCTGACTGAGACCGGCACCCTGCGCGGTTTCTGCTTCGGTGAAGCGCCCGGCTGCGCCTACGACAATTACGTCTCACATCTGGTGGAGGGAATCGCCGACCAGGGCGCCAACGACTACAACCCGCACGACCCGCAGACTGACGGCTTCGGGCAGTTCGTGGTGCTGGGTGAGGACTCCACCGCCCTGCTGCAGACCTTCAAGACCTTTTTCCTCCACTGCGCCCGGGGCGAGTTCGAACTGGCGGAGAATCTGCGCACGCAGGAGCTGAGCGGTTATCCCTACCACCTGGTGGAACTCACCGACACGCTGCGGAGCCGGCAGTATTACCTCTTCCGGGAGGAGCTGGATTCAAGTTATGTCGACAACAACCATCCACCGGAGCCGGAGGACGACGAGGTCGGCTCCTTCAACTACGGCTGGGGTCTTTACATTTTCGATCCCGCCGCCCGCAATCCCCAGACCCAGGTGCAGGTGCCGCATGTCAACGACGACTACCTGACCCCGGCGCTGGGGCTCGATCTCTTCTTCACGCTGGAAGCGGGTGCGCTGTTCATCGCCGGCGCGGGGCGGGAAGTCGCCTGGACGGAGGAGGGCGGCTACAGCAACAACAAGAGCCTTTCCGACCCCACCCGTAACGGCTATCATCCCTTCCAGATGGCCCACGAGGCTTTCTTCGATCACAATCTGGATGAGCTGGGCCGGCAGCCGCTGACCCTGCAGGTGCACAGCTACGACAGCAACAATCGCCAGCACCCCTCCGTCATCATCGCGCCGCGTAACGACGACCAGACCTACAACCTGCCCCTCTACGACTGGTCCGGTCTGCTGGGCGGCTGCATCGACCGCACTTCCATTCCGGTGCACCCGGCCGGGTTCATCGGTAACCCGGAGGCGGTGAGCGTCGAATCTTTCCTCGGCGTCCGTTCCACACCGCACCTGGTGGTTTGCGACAGCAGCGGCACAGAACACGAGCTGAGCAACGTGAACGAACTGCTCGGCTACTCCGGCAATCACCAGCTCAATTACCGCGAAGGGGAAATCACCCCCTGCAGCGATGTCGAGTGGGTGATGCACCTGGAGTTCGACGAACTGCCCAATACGCTGCCGGAGGACACCACCGAAGAGCAGTTCTACGCCGCGCCCGGGTTCCCGGTCACCTGGCGCAATTTCACCGCGGTTACCGACTACTATCATCCGGTGGCGGCTAATCTCAACGCCGCGCTGGACACGATGGCCGCATATCAGGACACGCTGGCGCCGGTGCCCCCGGAAAGCCTGCAGGTGATCGACATCCACTGGGGACGGATCACGCTGGGGTGGCAGCGGGCATACGATCCCCATTTCTTCAGCTACCGGCTCTACTGGGCGCTGGAACCGCCGGTGGACACGCTCAGCGCCTACATCGACGCCGAGACCTATGGTTACCTTTGCCGGCAGACCACCGAATCGCTGGAGCTGTGGGAATTGTCACAGGAGGAGTACTACTTCTTCCGGCTGGGCGCCGTGGATCGTTACGGCAACCACTCGGAACTGACGCCGCTGCTGGCGGTCTGCCTGGAACCGGACGGAGAGCCGCGGATCGAGATCGAGAGTCCAGCGCCCGCCTGGCTCTGGTGGCCGGCGGCAGGCGGCAGCGTGCGGGCGGTGCTGAGCGACTATTGCGAAGGAATCGACGGCGGCGCCCTGCAGTACCGGCGGGACTGGCACCAGGACGGCGACTACAACGATGCCGAGGACGACTGGGAGACGCTGCCGGCGGTGCCGAACGCCTACCAGATCGAGGCGGAGTACATTTTCGACTTCGAGACGCAGCCGGACGGGGCCTGTTTCGAGCTGCGGGTGCGGGACAGCAATCAGGGGGATTGGGTCTATTCCGGCAGCTACAACGATCCCGGCATCAGTGACGACTGGCGGATCTACATTGACGACGCTCCCCCAGCCGCGGTAGCGGACCTGAGTGTCGCCGCGGTTCAGTACGACGAGTGGTTCGATCTCACCTGGACGCCGCTGGCGGCGGACTCCTCTTTCGAAACCTACCTGCTCTACTGGGCGTATGAGGCGGAGCCGGACAGCGGCAGTGCTTATTTCGACCTGCAGACGCACCCGGTGCTGGGTCTGATCGACTGCGATTCGCTGCGGATCGACCTGCTGTACGAGTTGGGCGTCTACCAGGTGGCGATCGCCGCCCGGGACTGGGTGGGCAACCTGGGCCCGCTCTCACCGCCGGTCACGGTCGAACTGACCGCCGGGCCCTCCCGCCTGCAGTATCACCACCAGGAGATCACCGACGACGACAACGGCAACGGTATCGCCGAGGCGGGGGAGACGGTGGAGCTGCTGATCCACCTCGAGAATGTCGGCACCGACACCTGCTGGCAGATCGGCGGCCAGTTGAGCAGCGACCTGCCCTGGCTGACCGTGACCACGGCCGACGCCGCTTACCCGTCGCTGGCACCGGGGGAGACTGCGCCGGGAATGACTCCCTTCTGTCTGCAGATCGACCTCTCCGCGCCCCCTCTCTTCCAGGCGGAGCTGTTGCTGCGGGTTACCTACGACGGCTACGCACGGGAGCTGCCGGTCCACTTCGAGGGAGGTCAGCGCCAGCTGTACTATCTCCACGATGTTGAGAGCGGCGAAGCGGGTTGGCTGCATGAAGCAGCGGCGGACTGGAACGACGAGTGGCATCTGAGTCAGGAGGATGCCCACAGCTCCATCTACAGCTGGAAGTGCGGCGACACGGGCAGCGGTGATTACGACAATCACCTGGACGCCAGGCTCTGCTCACCGCTGCTGGCGGTGCGTCCTTACAGCCGGCTGGTGATCATGCACCGGCTGCAGGCGGAGGTTGACGGGAGCGAGCCCGATTCCGCCTTTGACGGCGGCATTGTTGAGATCTCCGTCGAGGGGGACAGCGGCTGGACGCAACTCCTGCCGCTGACCGGAGGGTACAACGCCTGGTTCAAATGGCTGAGCGGCGGCAATCCGACCACCCACCCCTTCCCACCCGGAATCCCCTGTTTCTCCGGCGAATTCACCTGGCGTGAGGAGCAATTCGACCTGGGCGCCTGGGCGGACAGCACGGTCCAGCTGCGCTTCCGCTTCGGCAGCGATGATTCGATCACCCAGGAGGGATGGTACATCGACGACATCGCCCTCTGGGGCGCGCCGCTGCAGCTGACGGCACCGGTGGTCCAGTGCCAGCTACTCACCGGCACGCTGCAGCTGAGCTGGGAGCCGGTGGCGGGCGCCACCGGCTATCGCATCTACCGGAGCGACATCCCTGCCGGCGACTACGAGCTGCTCCTGGAGACGAGCGAGACTTCCGAGATCCTGTCGCTGACCGGCAACGCCGGTTTCTACCGGGTGACGGCGTTTGCGGAACCCTGATCTCATCTATTGAAGTCCCTTCTCACCGGACCAATCATTAATTTCCTGAATAACAGCCCTTTAAGATCAATAGCGGCAGATTCTCGATTTATCTTCCGAGTTTACAACACCATAACATGGTCCGACCCCGGTAAGGATTTGACTCGATTCTTAGGTCAACTATTCATATATTCTGTTTAACCGAAGCGTTCACACCTCATGTGCCGAATAAGCGAAGCAGTCCTTACTACAGACTCATTATTGACCGATATAATCGGAGTAACAGGAGTACGCCATAAACCAGATATAATTAACCAGCCCACTTGAATGGTTGTTAAAAAACGAAGGGAGTTATTATGAAAAGCTTAAGGAGCGTAATGTTGAGCCTCATGCTGCTGGGGATGGTTATACCGGCGGCCTGGGGACAGGGTTGCCGCATGCCGGACAACGGCAACGGGACCGCCGATTTCCCGCCGCTTTGTCCGTATGACAGTGAAACCGAAGTGATTGAAGTAGTGGAAGGCTTCCCCCCTGGTAGCGGCCTCTACTTCGACGGTCCGATGACCGGCATTCATAACGCCGATGAAGTACCGGGCGGCACCATGGGAGGTACGATCTCCTTTTTCGATGTTTTCTTTGAATGGGAGGTCACTGGTTTCGGAGAAATGGATGGCTTCCAGCGACAGCTGTCCATGCCGGTTTTTCTGGAGGTACACACCGGCCCCCGGAATCCAGGTGACCCTGTACAGACCTTCGAACAGATGATCTGTGTCATGGAGGGCGGTATCTACGGCGATCCCGATTTTGCTTACCTGCTGATCAAGGGCGGCTTGAATTACGGTCTGCCCGGACCGGGAATGACGACGCTGACCCAGCTACCCAGTGGCGATTTCGCCGTCGACAGTTTCTTCGACATCACCTACGAGATCGAATTCGAGGGAGCGCCCGGCTCGCAGTTGGAAGGTGTGATCGCTCTGGACGTCGGGACCATCCAGATGGAAACCGAGCGGAACGAGTGGGACTTCGGTGATGCGCCCGACCCGACCTATCCAACCTGGCTGAACAATAACGGAGCCCGTCACTGGATCGATGGTGCCTGCTACATGGGCAATGCGATCGACGGCGAGTTTGACGGCCAGCCCACCGGCGATGCGCTGGGCGATGACAACAGCGGCTTTGTTGACGATGAAGACGGCATCAACTTTAACGAGCCATTGATCCCTGGTCAAGCCCACATCATTGACCTGGTCGTTACGTGCGATGGCTTCTTCAACCTCTGGATCGACTGGGACCGTGACGGCGGCTGGATAGAGCCGGGGGACTGGGTTTTCATGGACCTACTACTTATGGCGGGGCCCAACGTCCTTACTTTCAACGTCCCCGCGACCGCTTTCGTGGGCAACACCTTCGCCCGGGCGCGTTTCTGCACCTATCCCGGCCTCGAGTTCATCGGCCCGGCGGAAGGGGGCGAAGTGGAGGATTATATGATCAACATCCATTCGGGAGAGGAATGGAAGATGCACTTCCCGCAATGGCCCGACCTGACCGAGATGGGAGTGGATGTCTACACGGAGTACCCGCTGACCCTGGCGGATGATTTCCGCTGCACCCGTACCGGCCCGATCACCAATTTCACCATCTGGTGTTCCTGGATGTATGATGAGATTATCCCCGACTTCACCTTTTTCGAACTGAGCCTCTGGAGTGACAATCCGAATGGTCCGGGCGGTTACAGCGAACCGGAGGAGCTGCTCTGGTCGTGGATGTTCTTCCCGGGTGATTACATCGAGGAGCAGTTCGCGCATGTGGAACCGGGGGAATGGTGGTACAATCCCTGGAACGGTGACTGTTTCTGGCCCGCTGATTACTGGGTCTGGCAATACGATTTCCACGTGCCCGAAGCGGACGCCTTCTTCCAGGAGGATGGCACCATCTACTGGCTCAGTGTGACCGCCCACCAGCCGGAGGATCCCGGTGAGTATGTAAGCATCGGCTGGAAGAGTTCCCACCTGCACTGGAACGACGACGCTGTCTGGCGCATTGAGGACATTCCCTGGCAGGAGCTGCGGTATCCGGGCCAGCATCCCCTGGAAGGTCAGTCGATGGATCTGGCTTTCCTGATCGACGGTCCCGCCCACCTGGAACCGCCGCATGTCTGGATGGAGCTGAACCTGACCACCTGGTCCATCAACTGGGATCCGGTACCGGGCGCCATCGGCTACAAGATCTATGGCGCGGCTGAGCCGTACACGCCCTGGCCATCGGCGCTCTGGATGCTGGAAGCGGATACACCGCTCACCAGCTGGACCGTGCCGATCACCTCGACCAAGCGGTTCTACCGCGTAGTGGCCTACAACTGACCGTAATTTGACATAACGATCGCTATCGCAAGGGCGGCTTCACCACGGGGCCGCCCTTTTTCTCTCGTTTTGATACACCACCTGCCGCGCTCCAATCTTTTCACTCAGCCGCGATTGTGGTACTTTAGTTCCATCGCCTGAAACCAAATGCAACCTGGAGCAATAGTGCCTGCCTCGCTACGCAGTTATCATCATTCCAATGACTACCTTCAGGTAGGCGAGTTCCTGGTCCGTACCTACCGCACAACGGGTGAACATATCAATTGGCTGCAGCCGCGCTGGGAGTACATGCATTACCATCCACTGATCGAGAATGTGGACCTGGCCGCGATCGGCATCTGGGAGAGGGAGGGGAAGATAGTCGCGGTCGCCCATCCGGAGCACGGCTTGGGAACGGTCTACTTCCAGATCGATCCCGCCTTCAGCGACGATCCCGCTTTCAGTGCGCTCAAACCGGAGATGCTGGCCTACGCCGCGGAGCGGCTGTACAAGACAGCTGCCGGTGTAAGGCGGCTGCGCATCTACATCAACGACGAGGATCGGGAGCTGCAGGCACTGGCCTCCGAGGCGGGCTATACGAAAACCGCAGAAGATGAACCGATGTCACAAATGCACTGCGCCGATCTGGCTGCCGGCAGGCCGTTGCCGGAAGGCTTCCGGTTACAGTCGCTGCGTGAGGAAAACGATCTGCGCAAAGTGCACGGAGTGATGTGGCGCGGCTTTGGTCACGGTGACGATCCGCCTGAGGACGGTATCGAGGAGCGGCGACAGATGCAGTCGGCTCCCAACTTCCGGGAAGAGCTGCAGATCGTGGCCGTAGCGCCTGACGGAAATTACGCCGCCTACTGCGGCATGTGGTACGAGCCGGTGAACCGGTTCGCCTATGTGGAACCGGTTTGCACCGATCCCGCTTTCCGGCGGCTGGGACTGGCCCGCGCGGCGACCGTGGAGGGGATCCGGCGCTGCCGCGACCTCGGTGCCGAAATAGCCTACGTCGGTGCCACGCTGCCGGTCTATCTCTCACTTGGTTTCCGGGAGTGCTATAACTGTACAGCCTGGCTGAAAGAGTGGTCGTGATGCAAGCGGTATCACTGACGCCCCGCACCAGTATCGGCAAGTATGGCTTTATCGCGCTGATTCTGGACAGCGAAGGCAATCGCATCGGCCTGCATTCCAACATCTGAACCGCGGCACAGATCCCACTTAACCACCATTCGACTTCCCGGTCGAAATTACGACCGGAACAGCGCGATTACCAGCGTGATGGTGCTTTGAACGAGCACCCCTCTCGAACGAAGAGCCGCTTCAACAGCGGCGTCAAGGCATATCCCCACCGATTGGCACGCGCTTTGCTACTTATCGATACAGCACGAGTTTCCGCAGTGCAGCAACGGCCGCCACGGCATCGCCCATGCTCTACTGGCCTGTTGTGAATACGAACAACAGTAGGTAGATTAAAGACTTACTTTAGGGATACGCCAATACCATTTCAACTCATACAGGTGCCGAATTGCTCGACTTACTCACTCTGCAGACGACATCACCCAATCCCGACCTGGTGACCATCATCTTCACGGTGGTGCTGGCTTTTCTATTGTCGACCCTGATCGCCATCGTCTATCGCAAGACCTTCCGCGGCCTGTCCTACTCCCGCAACTTCGTCCAGGCTTTAATCCTGAGTTCGATCGTCTCCGCGACGGTCATGCACGCCATCGGCGACAGCCTGGCGCGGGGACTGGGTATGCTGGGCGCCCTGGCCATCATCCGCTTCCGGACCACCTTCAAGGATCCCAAGGACATTATCTTCATGTTCGCCGCTCTGGCCGCCGGTATCGCCTGCGGTGTGCTCGGTTTCGACATCGCCCTGGTCGGCACTCTCTTCTTCTGCCTGATCGCCATCGTCATTTATCACAGTCCCTTCGGACGGGAGAGCACCTTTGACGGGCTGCTCCGGTTCAGCCTCGCCAACGATCCCACCGCCAGGCGACAGTTGGAGGAGGCGCTGCAGAACGGCTGCCGCCTGTTCGCGCTGGTGACGCTGCGGGACATGTCGCAGGGGGAGCGCCTGGACTACGCCTACCATGTAAAGCTGCGCCGCAAGGTCACCAAGGCGGATTTTCTGAGTGAACTCTCCCGGGTGGAATCGATCAAGGGATTGAACCTGGCCCTGCAGGAATCGACGGTGGAGCTATGAGCGGCGAATTTCACATCAAGAGGCTGTTCAAACCGCTTTACATCACCTGGGTGCTGGCGACGGCGCTGGTGTTGCTGATCGTCTTCAATTACCGGAGCGAGGTCAGCGATTTCTACGGCATCGCTGAGAGCAGCGAGGTGGAGGTCAGCTACGAAAGCGCAACCATCGTTAAGCAGCTGCGGGTTATTCCGGGTCAGGAGGTGGTCGCGGGGAAGCTGCTGGTGGAGCTGGAGCGCCCGGAGCTGACGGTCGAACTCAATCGGCTCCGACATCAACTTTCGGAGCTGACGGCGGCGCGACAAATCTGGCTGAAGCAGACCCGCGCCCGCATGGCAGAGCTGGAGGCGCTGCGGTTGGCGGAAACCAGTGATCTGGACTACCAGTTGCAGACAGCGCGGGCGCAATTGCGGATGAACCGCGCGCTGGCGGCCGAGCTGCCCAGCCTGCGGGAACCGGTGACCGGGGTGAGTGAAGCGGACAGCAGCGCCAACCCGTTGCTGCTGGAAATCGAGCGGCTGGAAACCGCCCGGCGACTGGCGGAGGAGCCCTACCGGTTGCAGATCGCCGGCCTGGAAGAGGAGCTGCAACCGCCCGACCCGCAACAGATCGAAATCGACCGCCTCATCCGTGAGTTGCTCCTGCTGGAGGAGGAAGAGGCCAAGTTGACGATAACCGCCCAGACCGCCGGCCTGATCGGCGTGGTGAATTACAGGCACGGCGAGACGGTGCCGCCCTACAGCGCGATCCTCACCCTGCATTCGAAGGCACCGGCCCTGGTGCGGGGTTACATCCACGAAAACAGCCTCAATCAGGTCACCCTCGGCCAGCGGGTGCAACTGGTGTCGCTCACCACCGGTACCTACAGTATCCCGGGTGAGATCGTGGGTGTTGGTTCCCGTATCGTGCCGTTCCCGCCGCGGCTGGCCAAACGCGCCGCCGTCACCATCTGGGGACGCGAAGTGATGGTCCGCATCGACGGGGAGAACGATTTCCTGCTGGGCGAGAAGGTCCTGATCCGGGCGGGTCGCGGACGATGAAACCCCGATTAACACTTGCCGCCATCTCCGTGCTGCTGCTGATCGTCGGTTTCATGCCGACGGCCCCGGCGGCGGAGGAAACCGCTACGGTCGGCGAATTCCTGGCTACCGCGCTGGAGGATCAGAGTGTCGCGCAACGGGAAGAGGTGACACGGTTCCTGGAGGAGGCACCCGGCGGATTCCCCTTCCTGCGGTCGCTCGAATTCCGCACCGAAACCGACCGCTTCGCCCTCTCCAACCAGAAATACGCCCTGCGCTATTACCCCGGCAGCCTGTCGGAGCATCGCAGCAGCCGCGCCTGGCGGAAACAGGCGGTGACGACCGCCCGGCAGGAACAGGTGCTGCAGCTGCATCTGGCGCTGGTCTGGCGCTACCGCCTCGTGCTGGAGTACCTCCATGCGCAGGAACAGCTGGAGTTGAACCGCGATCTGCTCCAACTCCGGAGGGATCGCCTGCAGGTGCTGAACCGGAGCAGCGCCAGCCTCGACTTCGATTTCGAAGATCTGGTGCGCGCACAGGAACGGTATACCGAGACCGAGTTGGAGCTCATCGAGCTGGAAATCCGGGAGCGGCAACTGAGCGGAGAGATCCACCACTGGCTTCCCGCCGGTACGCGGCTCGCTTGCGACCGGGAAGCGCTGCCGGCGGCGGATTGGATCGCCGGTCTGCTCGATACGCTGAGCCTGACCGCCATCGCCTCACCCTATCTGAGCGCCAGCCGGGCGGAAGTGGAACTGGCGGGAGCGGAATACGATCTCAAACGGACTCAGGCGCGGCGGATCATCAACTTTTTTGAGATGACCTGGGACAATGAGAACCGTCTCGAACCGCATGAAGCTCTCTTTGTGGAGTTCGGGTTGAAAATACCGCTGCGTACCGGCGATCAACCGGAACTGAACCGGAGCCAGCTGAAACAGCTGACCGCGACTGCCGCGTACGAGGAGGCGAACCGGGAGCTGGCATTTGAATTGGCACAGGTGGAGTCGAACCTGCGGGGCCTGCTGGCACAGGTGTCGCGGCTGGCGGCATTCGAGGCCGAAGCTCCGGCGACAGCCGCCCTGACCACTCTGAAACAGTACGAGGGAGCATCGCCGCTTTCTCTGCTGCGACTGCGTGAGAGCGTCATCAAGCGAGAACTGCAGCAGACATCGCTCCTCTATTCGCTGCGTATTGAGTACATTAATTTACTGGACTTAAGCGGTGTGCTGGCGAGTTCACCGCTGCGCAACTGGTTGTCCGGTGAGCTGGAAAAGCTGGAGCCCCCCGGGGAATTCTAAGACGATGAATGACATTCTGCAGACGGCCAGACCCTATCGCCTCGACCGCTACGAGTCGAAATTCGTGATCCCGGTCGATCTGATCGAGCCGATCAGCGAGTTCATCGCACCCTACTGCTCGCTGGATGAGTATTCGGCCCGGGCAACCGACCATTACTACCGCGTCAACAACCTCTATTTCGACACCCACAATTACCTGTTCCTTTCCCGGCGCCTGCACCGGGTTGAAAACCGCTACAACATGCGCATCCGCACCTACTCCGACGACACGACCGCTCCCTGCTTCTTCGAAATCAAGCAGAAACGGGTGGGAGTCGTCCGCAAGTACCGTCAACGGGTCGAGGAAGATGACTGGCAGCAACAACTGCGGGACCATGAGTTCAGCACCAACGACAATGGGGGTAACGGCGGCGGCAACGGCAACGGCTTCGTGCTCAGCAACCGGGACCTCTTCATCCAGCTGGTGCTGGCCAACGACGCCACCCCGAAGGTGCTGACGCAGTACCGGCGCCGGGCCTTCGTCTCCGATATCGATGAATACGCCCGGGTCACCTTCGATCGCGAACTGCGCTTTCGCCCGGAGGAGGGTTACGACCTGCTACCGGGCCGGGGACGGATGATCCCGCTCGACAACTCCACCCTCTTCGATCCCGCCTGCGAGGTAGTACTGGAAATGAAATGCTACTCGACTGCTGTGCCGTTCTGGATGATCGACCTGATCAGCCACTTCGATCTGCGTCGCCGCCCCTTCTCCAAGTATGTGACCGGCATCTCGGAAGTGCTGCAGCTGGATGAGTACTACAGCGATTTCCGGCATGTGACGGGAGTCTGCTGATCTCAAATCCTCGCCTGGCAACTCTTCGTTCCCCTAGCAGTCCGACTCGGATATCTTCCTCTTTGTTGCGATATTACAGCAAACGGGAAGGAGTTCTCTATGAGAAAGACATTCATCAATTCTATCGTATTCATCGGGATAATCACAAGCCCGCTGCTGGCGGAAACAGGTGGCAAGACCGCCGAGGGCATCACGGATCCGCACGCGAGTGTTACCGCCGCGACCGCTGTGGTGCAGGCACCGGCCATTCAGGACCGCGTTCGCGACCGGGATGTGCTGCTGGAGGAAAGCTTCGACGCCGGGATACCACCCGACTGGTTCGTCGGAAACGGCGGATCGAGCGCCGACACCTGGGAAGGCGTTCCTGATTTTGAAGGTCAGACGCTGGACGGCACTCCCTTCGCCATGGTCTGGGACCCGAGCGGATCGAACCTGATGGAGGAGGAGTTGATGTCCCCGCATGTGGATGCCGGGGGATATCCGGAAGTCACCCTCGAGTTCGATCAGCTGTTTTATTCCGAGTTCTGGATGAACTATGGTCAGGTCTGGGTCTGGGATGGGGACTGGGTCCAGGTTTATCATGTGGATTCACCGACCGGCGGGTGGGGGACACCGGAACATGTCGTCATCGATCTGACACCCTATGCCAATCCCCTGCTTACCGTCGACTTCTTCTACCATTCCGATCCGAGTGGAGATCCCTTCGCCTTCTGGGCGGTGGACAATGTCACCATCGAGGGTTGGGAACCGGCGGAACCGATCGTCTACGGCACCGTTGTCGATCCGGACGGCGTCGCGGTACTGCCGGAGTACATGTACATCCGGGCGCATCCCTGGTGCCACCCATGGGATACGCTGACTTCGTTTGACGGTACGATTATGTACTGGCTGGACGCGGGAACCGGTCATTACCAGCTGGATTACACACAGTTCCAGCATCCCTGTGGTCCAGGTGACATGGTAAATCTCTTCTTCCTGGACGAGGAAGCGCCGGAGGAGAATCAACCGTTCCACGAAGATCCCGTATGGGTTGACGGTATCAATCCGGTGCAGAATGACGCGACGCTGAGCTGGGACCGGCAGTACTGGTTTCAGGCCATGGCTACGGAGGAAGTGACCATAACCGTCCCCAAGGGTAAAAAAGCCCTCGCCGTTATAGGGGAAGCCGACTACGACGGTCATTTCAGCGTGAAGACCTGGAACTCCGACTCCAACAAGTACGTGGAGTCCGAAACCTGGGATTATGAGAACGGCGCCAGTCACCATATTTCCGGCGGTGACGTGCTCCCCGGGGGCAGGAAATATAAAGTCCACAACAACAACGACGACGTCTATGGTATTACCATCACTGTCAGTGAGCTGAAGAACGGCAGAGGTGGCCGGGAACAGCGGACTATTACTCATGACCCGGCTGTTTCGCTGGGAGGCAAGGACGGCTTCAATTGCGAGTTCGGCGACATCGTGGACGCCTACTATTTCTATCGCTTTGAACCCGGTTGCGGCACTGGTAGTTTCCCCCAGGTTCTGGGTCCGTCGGGAGTAGGCAATCTGGAGGTGGAGTTCGACAGTTACGACAACGTTTACTGGTGGGACCTGCGCCTGCAGATTGATCTGATCGATGTCAGCGGCAGCGGCACCCTCTTTCTGGAGATGCCGGATGCCGACATTCCGGTAGGCAGTGTCGCGATCTCTCCCACTGACGATGACTGTTTCTTCTATCCCGGCGGCATCTGGACGCCCGGCGTGCACAGCCTGCACCTCTACACCGATGGGATTCTAAGTTTCGGCGTGGATTGTTTTAATTTCACCTCCAACCTGATCACGGTCGGAGAGCTGGAGATCGTGTATGAACCGGATGCGGTCACGCTCAGCTGGACCGATCCCTACGCCGACCCGCCAGACGCGTACCGGATCTTCAGCAGTTCCGAACCTTACAGCGGCTTCAGTCTGCTGGCGTCTACCTGGAACCTCTTTTTCACCGATCCGGTGGCGGACCGGGAGAAGCGGTTCTATCTGGTGTTGAGGTCGCTGGATCATTTGCCGTGAAGTTGGCACCCACCTTGATGATGGGAAATCTGTACTGAACTGTCTGATTCATAGTCAGACGGTCGGCG
>CAZFEC010000062.1:0-12142 GCA_964517435.1 uncultured Bacteroidia bacterium
TACCTACGCTGTGCAGATCGCATGGCTACGGATCCGTTTGAATCGGACTGTGGCCAAGGTTTTCGTATCGCGAGGACGGTGAATCCGTAAACGATCCCCCTGCACAAACCGTCCTGCAACCTATTCCTCCACCACCCCCGTGACCCGGAAGTAGCAGTACTCCGACTGGAGTGATACGCTGTAGGTCGACTGCGTCACGGTGTCCACCAGTTCGAACGGTCCGAACGGTTCCGCGGCGCCGTATACCCTGTAGAAATTGTAGCCGGGATCGCCGGGCCAGCTCAACAGCAGCTCCTCTCCGGCGCGGGTCATCGTCAACAAACCGACTCCATCCATGGTATGGATGTAATCCACCTTGGTTTCACTATCCTGCGATAGATCGTAGTAGACACTCAGTGTGACGGTGTAGTCGCCCGGTTCGTAGTAGGTCCAGCAGGGATCCTGCTCGTCGCTGTCGATAATAGTGTCACCATCCAGGTCCCACTCCCAGGCCTGCACCACACCTGTAGAGAGATCGCTGAACTGAACATCCAGGGGTACTTCGCCTATGGTAATGTCGGCGGTGAACTCCGCCTCGGCCGGGACCGAAGTATGTACGAACGACAGCGGCTGGGACCATCCCGACCAGAGCAGATTCTGATCGCGATAACGCACCCGCCACCAGACCGTGGCGCCTTCCGCGATCAATGCATCATCGACGGTCAGCCGGGTCAGATCGATGCCGTCATTGAGATCGATCGGCTCCCAGAGCGGCGCGCCGGTGTCGTAGTAGATGTTTTCCCAGTCCCACCGCTCATCCACCAGCGTGGTGTTCCAATCCTCCGGATCCTGGCTGACTTGAAACTGGGAAGACATCACCGGATAATCGCCCTGGTAGGGTGAACCGATCAACTTCAGCGGGTAGCCGGCGCTGTCGGAGGGGGCCAATGCCAGCGGCGTTGCAGGCGGCGCGGCGTTGCGATGGCGCTGCCAGCTGTCCATCAGCTCGTTATCGAGCGGCAGGTCGGTATGACCCAAAGTGTAGGTGCTCGCTGTGTAGCTGTTGGTAGCGCAATCAATGTCGAACAGGTTGTAGCAGTAATGGTCCAGGGAGCGATGTAGCTCATCGTAATCGGTCTGGTTGCCGTACATACGCCAGCGATCGAGGGCGGAACCGCCGCCCCCGGTGAGTAGAATCCGTAGATTGCCTTCCGGCCAGGCGCCCCGTTCGTAGTTGTGCGAGTGGCCATAACTCAGATGCTCCACCTTGCTGTACTGCACCAGCAGTGGAATCACCTGATTCTGCACCCAAGATGTATTCCCGTCCGGCCAGACTTCGCTGCGTCCTGGATGATGCAGGAAAGCGAAAACCATGTTGATGTCGGGATTGGTCTCCGCCGCCGCCACCTGCTGCTCCAGCCAGGTGAGCTGGGTCGTCCCCTGCGTGTTGCTGTTCAAGGCGATAAACAGCACCGGTCCGATGCGGAAAGAATAATAGCGTTCCCCTTCCGGACCCCCGACATCCTCATACTTCATGTAGTTGTAATAATGCGCCGCCTCCGCTTCATGATTGCCGATGCTGATCATGTAGGGCAGGTCGCCGGAGAGGGGACTGATGGGATTGAAGTGCTCGGTTATGTACTGTGAGAGCACAGAGCCGGTAGAGACGATATCACCGACATTGAACAGCAGGTTGACGTGATTGTGATAATCGTCGCCGTACAGTTCCGTGATCTTCTCCTTCATGGCGTCGATCACCATACTGTGAGCGGTGAAATCGGTGCGGGTGTCGCCGTAGACCAGAAAGCGGATATGGCCGGTGAAGCCGGTGTCGAGCGGTTGGGTGCAGAAAGCGTGGACGTCGGAACTGTCGGTTGCGGTCACGCAGCGATAGAAATACTCGGTTTCCGGCTGCAGCCCGGTCAACTGCACGGTGTGCCACCAGGTACTGCCGTCGAATTGATGACAGTCGCCCGTCTCGCTCTGATCCAGGTCCGCGGAGGTGCCGTAGATGACCTGCGATTCAATCGCAGTGGCTGAGTGCCAGCTGATATAGATGGAAGTTGGGGTAGGAGTCTGGAGATACGTGTCCATGAAGGGCACTTCCGGGCCCTCGAACTCATGGCCGTACCCATCCAGGTCGGCCATCTCGACGGCGCTGAGCGGTCGGTCGAAAAGCGCGATACGTGCCACGTCCAGAGGACCGTCCTCACCGTCCTGGTCGGCGAAGAACAGCACTTGGTTGACTCCCTCGCCGGGGTAGAGTGAGAAACGCCCTTCGTAGGCCTGTGCGCCGCCGATGTGCAGCAGCTGCCCGTCCAGGTAGTAATTGTAGTGGACACCCAGGTCAACTGAGATACTCAGGCGGTACCACTCCTGGGGCACGACCGTGTATTCCGAGTAGCCGGTATCCCCCACGCCCACCTGACCGCTGGAATTGATGAACCAGTCGCCGTCGTTGCTGTTGGACCAGTTGGTCTGGTAGAGGCAGTACCAGGTGGAGAGCGCCGGGATGCGGACATCCATCACCAGCGTGAACTGGTTGACCCAGGCCGGATCAGCACCGGAACCGTTGGCGGGGATATCGTGGTAGCAGCGATAGAAACTGCCGACGCCGATGTTGGCGGCGCCGTCCCCCGGCTCCGGTCCGTCCACCGCGGTGTGGCTGCCGGAAAGCTCCAGGGCGTTGCCGGTCACTGCAGCGGTCAGATCGCCCGGATCGTCAAAGGTCCAGAGACCGACCAGGCCGGCCGGGAAGTCTGAGGAGTCGAGGGCGGCGTCGTAGGTGTTGACGCCGGGTAGCAACTCAACGCCCGCCTGGCGGTGGTCATAGTAGCCGTTCTTGAAGATGTGCACATCGTAAGTGCCGGACCAGATGTCCGCCAGAGTGTAGCTGCCGTCAGGTCCGGTAGCTGTCTCCAGGGCGCCGAAGCGAACGGTGGCGTCGGGCAACGGGTCGCCGGTCTCCGTCGCTGTGACCAGACCGGAAACGCTGGCATCGGGAGGCAGCTGCTCGAAGAGGATCGCCAGTTCGTCGAAAGGATAGGCGGCCGGTTCCGCATCCAGCGAAGCCATCAGACCGATCGAGCCGGAGGCGTTCTCGATGCCGATCGTCTCGCCGTTGATGTCGATGCCGCCGGCCAGGGTCAGGTACTGCAGCAGGATAGTGCCGTCCGGGTGAAGAATCGCCTGGGCGGTGATGGTGCCGTTGCCGCCGTACTCCCGTACCGCCTGGAACTGGCAGATCCAGTTCCCCTGCGCATCCTCGCCGTAGTAGACCGTACCGCCGCTGGCGGGATTGAGATCATCCCAGAACAGGCAGATCAGGTTATTTGGTTCACTGCCGCTCGGTATGGGTTCGTTGTTGTAGATAGTACTGCCGCCGCCGAACGCCAGCATGCCGTTGGAACAAATGTAGATTTCGTCATAGCCGACGTCGTAGAAGTCGAAAGTGAAGGGCAGGGTGACCGGACCGTGGTAGTCGTCGTCGGCCAGACCGGTTACCGGTGTGCCTGTCCCGGAGATATCCTGCCAGGTGAATACGGGGCCGTCCAGCTCCTGGCTGTCGCGGTAGACATAGCCACCGCCGTCCGGTCCGCCGCTTTCCCGCAGCGGGCGGGGCAACCAGCCAGGATGGGGATTGTGCTCACCCTTGCGCAGCTGGATCTGGTCCCGTTCCTGTTCAGGAGCGAGTTCGACATGGGCCGATGCTACCTGCAGGCAGAGCAGGCTGCTGAGGCAGGCTGTTAGAAGTAGCGATAACATTTATCCCCCCATTTCCTTAGAAACCCAGGTTAAATTCAAGTATTTCAAGCGAAAACAGCAGCCAAAGGCAGGAAAATGCACTTAAATGGCTGGTTTTCAACCAATTAGCATGGTCCGACCCCGATTGGCGATAGTTATCAACATAGTAATCTTTTTCGATATAAGTGATTGTGGAGAAGACGTTTCGTACATTGAATCCACTGTTCATTCCATGAGACCTGAAGAGGGGAGGTACCATATGTTGAGAAAGCCGTATGCTGCCGGTTGTGCGTTTGCGTTTATCTGCTCAATCTGTCTCATCTGGCTGTCATTTCAGGCACCTCCAGCCCTCGCCGCTCCCCCACAGGCGGTTGACGATTTAATACTGACAGTAAACGGATCGGAACTGGAACTCAACTGGTCCGCACCGCGCCAGGATGTGGAGGGCAATCCGGTTGCTGTCCAATACTACGAAGTCTTTCGCAGCAGTAATCCGTGGTTTCTACCCAGCTACATTTACTCGCGAGGCACGTTTTTAGGTCCTCCTTACATAGAGCCTCGCGAGCCGGTTAATCACTACTTCTGCGTTACCGTAGAGGGCGAGACGCTGGCGCCGCTGCCTGGACTGCTGGCTTATTATCCTTTCGCTGAGGATCCCCAGGATCAGAGCTTCAATGACTTCCATGGCGCACTGCAGGGCGGGGCCTCGATCGGGCATTATCTGCAGATAGGGGACAACGATCAGGATCATGTTATCCTGCCAGCTGTTGTCTTCGACGGTCTGATGGACTTCACCGTTACCGCATCACTGCAGTTCGACGTGCTGCATACTTTTTGTGAATCCGGATTTACCCCCCTGCACAGCCTGTTGAACTGCGGGACGCATTCGATTATCAACACCTTCTGGATCGCTTATATCCCCAATACCCACCAATGGCTGCTTCATATCTACAGTAACCATCTTTTCGATTTCTTCCCGCTGGTGGAAGATACCTGGTTCCATATTGCTTTCAGCCGGGAAGGGGGAATCCTGAAGCTGTTCTACGAAGGCGTCCCATTCGCAATGTTGCCCGGAACGACGCAACCGCTGGATGTAGATCCCGGCGGAGCCCTTATCGGCCAGGATCAGGACGAGTTCGGGGGCATGTTCGAAGCGTGTCAGTCCTGGGCGGGGGGTGTCGCCCGCATGCGGATCTACAACCGGGCGCTGGGAGATGCGGAAGTGGTGCAGGTCTGCCAACAGGATCAGATATTGATTCCGATACCCTGATGCTGGGGGAATGAAAGATGCCGCTGGATAGACTGAAGCAACTGGTCAAGGGTAAACGGATCCTGCTTTTCGGTCCGCCGGGGGGTGGCAAAGGTGCCCGATCGGAAGATTTGCAGGAGCTGGGGCTTATACCGGTAGCTTCCGGTGTCGCTCTCAGGGCGAAAGTGCGCGATGGTTCGCAAGTGTGCGATGGTTCGCAAGTGCGTGATGAACCTGAGTCGGCTCTGGGACTGCGGATACGGGAGTATATGCAGCGCGGCGCCCTGGTACCGGACGACATTGTGGTGCCGGTGGTACTCGAATATCTCCAGCAACCGCAGTGCAGGCAACAGGGATATCTCCTGGATGGCTTTCCGCGTACCCGGTCGCAGTGCGAACTGCTCTTCTCCCATGAGGATATCGACCTGGTTCTCCATCTCGAAGTACCGCGCGCGTTTCTCATCTTCGGAGTGATCGGCTGCAACCGGACCGGCTGCGTCGAATGCGGCAGCGGTTTCAGCGATTTCGATCCGCCGCGGGAGGCGGACCGCTGCGATCACTGCGGCGGCCAGCTGCGGCAACGGGTCGACGATACCGAAGCCACTATCACCCGGCGGCTGGCGGTCTACGCGGAGCAGACCCTGGCTTTTCTGCAGGATCTGGAGGCGAAAGGTATTGTCAAACGGTTGCCGATCACGGTCCCGCAGGACCAGGCGGTTGACGAGCGGTTCCTGCTGAAGTTGAACGGTAAGGTGTATTTCACCGAGGATGAGGGTGATAAACTGAGATTGCTCAACCGGGAGGGGATGCGGAGGCGGCTCTACCGGCTGCTGGAAGAGCACCTCGGTTGAATTCCGTCATGCGGCGGGATCCCGCTATCTCCCTTCCATTGGAACGGGTCGGCACCCGGTCCAGTGCTCCGCCTTCAGCGTCTCGGCCCGGCGGTGGAACTGCTCGAAGAACTCAGTTAACTGACGATACTCTACCGGCAGCCGTCCGTAGCGATCCGAGATGATGACCGCCTCCAGCTCCCGACAGGCCCGCCTCAGCTCACCGGAATTATCGACGATGTACTGGAAGCTGGAGATCTTCTCCGAGTTGAGCACCGTACAGTAGGTGTCACGGGTTTCACGGGCTGAGTCAATGCGCAGCAGCAGATCCTGGTAGATCGACTGGTTGGGCAAAGCGCCCAGAATCGTAAGCACCTGATCGCAGTCGGTGTCCGCCGGTGTGGCCGGGAAAGCGGCGAGTGTCCCTGCGTCCAGCAGCTGTTGTTCCCGCGCTTCAACCAGGTTGCGATAGGCGAGCCGCTTGATGGTTGCGTCGTAATCGACATACAGGCAGACCGGCAGCGAATCGGCAAACGCCCCTGCGCGCATCTGGAACTCCGACCAGATCCAGGAATGGATAATCAGATAATAGCCCTGATCGAGCAGTTTCTTCGATTCAACCAGATCGACAACATAGCCTTTCGTTCGAACACCCTGCGCGTCGGCGGATATCGACTTGAGGTAGTTGGGATCATCATCGGGAATGCTTTCGAATTCCTCCCAACTCAGGTTGTACCGATAGAAGGGATTGCCGACGCTCTCCTCCTCGCTGACGCGCAGATCGCGGGAAGCCCAGACCACCAGCCATTTCAGCGGCAACCGCTCGAAGAGATAGTTGGTCACCGCTGACTTGCCGGCGCCGGGGCCGGCATACAGGACGATCAGCCGCGCCGGGCAATCCGCCGGAGCAGGCAGCGACTACCTGATCTCATTGAATTGTGAATCATCGAGCCGGGACAGATAGGCAACGGCATCAGGCCGCGCCATTTCGCGGCAGACTTCGCTGAGCACCTGTCTGTCGCCGCGGAAAACACCCATCGCCAATAATTGTTTAATGAGTTCCAGCGGTTCGGTTGGAATGGCGTCCTGCATCGTATCCTCATTGTAGATATCAGAAAATACCGTTTCCTGAAGCGGGCAGCACCTAACGCATCAACATCATTCTCCCGACCTGCGTCCCGGTGTCGGTTGACAGGCTGTAGAAGTATACACCGCTGGCGCATTCACTACCATTAAAGGGAATATGGTGTGTGCCGGCGCTGCATTCACCCTTTGCCAATACCTCCACCAACCGCCCCCGCAGATCGAAGACCTCCAGCCGGACCGGTTGCGACGCGGTGAGCGTGAACTCAATCGTCGTCGCCGGGTTGAAGGGATTGGGATAGTTTCGCAGCGTAAGGATTGAAGGAGCGGCAAGCGGCTCCACCACTTCACCTCCCGGCCCCAGCGTGCCGTCGCTGTTCAGGTTCTGGGCGTAAATGTCGCCGTTGCCGTTGCGACCGTCCTCCCAGGCGACGATCCACTGTCCCTGGCTGCACTCCGAAACGGCGGTGTGCATTTTCTCGCTGGTGACATCGGAAAGCACGACCTCACCCGTCCCCCAGATGAACTCTGCCTCCATATCGACACCGACCGCCCGGAGGTGGCTGTTCACTACGCTGCCCGCTTCAAACTCACTGAAGAAAACCACCGCCTGGTTCTGCGCCAGATGGCGTGCCGCCAGGATCATGTGGAAGTCGGCGTGGATGTTCTGGAAACCGACACCGTTGTCTCCCCAGAGCCGCTCGCCGTTTAGTGAAAGCCGCTGGCCATAAATGGCCCCCTGGCTCTGGGCGCCGTTCTTCTCTTCCCAGAAGGCGAGCAGGCACTCCGCCTCCGGCAGCCAGGCGATTTCAGGCGCCATGTGATGCTGCGACCCGAGCAGCGACAGCTCGGTACCGTTGACCGGCATGGTAGGCTGGCCGTCGGTGTCGAGGTGCTGGACCCAGGCGCTGAGCATCATGTCGCCGTCACGATCGTCGTTCCAGCTGCAGAAGACGCCGCCGGTGCCGTCCCCGCGGCTGCGGACCTTGGTCCAGAAAGTGATACTACATTCGGTGGCGAGCGGCATATCACCAGCCCAAGTCGGCAGGCCGTCGCTGTCGAACTTCTGCGCCCAGAGGTCGCGCAGGAACGGGTAGGAAGTCATGGCACGAGAGTAGGTCAGAACTACATCGCCGTCGAGGGCGGGCACCAGCTGCGGCAGCTGGCAGGCCAACTCCCAGAACGATACCGTCACCCCTTCCCCCCAGAGAGTCTCACCTGCCGGTGTAACTCTTTGCAGGTAGATGATGTTGTACAGAAGATCGCTGGCACCCCAGGCGAACACCGCGTGGTTGTCGCTGGTGATGGCCACTACTGGCGAGAAGCCGCCATAGCCAAAGTCGGAGAGTACCAATCCCTCCGTGTCCCCCCATTGCAGTACCCCCTCCGGCGAGATACGGTAACCGGCCACGGTGTTGACGCCGTCGCGGATGTCGGTGTAGACCAGAACCGCGTGCTCCTCCTGATCGACCGCCATGTCCCAGTCGCTAACCCAGGTGTTGGTGGGTTGATCGCAGACCAGGATGCCTTCATCACCCCATTGGGCGACTCCCTCCGGATCGAAGCGCTGCAGGCGGACGTTGTAGTACCCGGCTTCAACCGACAGCCAGGCGATGTAACAGCCGCCGTCGGGAGTGGTCGCTGCAAGCGGCAGCGCCTGGCTGGAGGGGCCGGTATGCACCAGCGTGTTGAGTGAGGGATCGTCGGTCCACTGCGCCGCGGCTGTCGTCCACCCGATCAGCAGCAGCACCGGAAACAGGAAACGCTTATACATGATTCCACCTCATCTGTCTGTGATGTGTCATCCCCAGGTAGTATAGTATTTTCCATCCAGCGATGCGCCAGATAGTTTTTGACGATAAAGGGAGATCTCAATCATCGCCGACAACGAACCATCACCGGATGGGAAGGATATCATGAACAAACCACATCCCCGCGGTGCCGCCACCGTTTCCACAGGTCGGCGCCTGCCGCTCCTTTTACTCCTCGGTGTGATGGCCTGCCAGCTGCTGCGGCCGGCTCCGCTGCCCGCCGCGACCGGCGACAGCCTCATCGTGCAGACCTTCACTTTCGACGACATCGCCGAGCGCCGCGCGACCTTCGCTTTCCCGACCGTCGGCCGCCGCTGGGAGAAGGTACAGATGTTCTACACCCTCAAGTGCGATGAAGCGACGCCGGGGGATCCCTATCCCTGCGGTGAGTGGGATGTGACCACCTACACGCATGTCCGGCTGCACACCGGGAGGATGGATTCGACGCTGCTGACGCACCCCTCCTTCATTGTGGAGGGTGAGTCGCCGGCCGAGTACCTCTACTCGCGGACACCCCGGCAGCACTACTACAGTTACTGGCGCCTGCCGGCGTGGAGCGGCGGCGAACCGGCAGCAGCGGGACCGGATCACTACCTGCTGCTCGAAGGCAACGACTACATCAGCGTACCGGCGGCCGCGGCGGCGACGCTCGACTCGGCGTTGACTATCTCCTGCTGGATCAAGGGGGACAGCGAGCTGCAGCCGCAGAACGACCAACTGCTGGAGATGGGGGAGCAGGGCGGTCGGATCGTAAACCTCCACCTGCCCTGGGGCACCGGAGTTGTCTATTTTGATGCGGGCGGCAAGCTGTCCGGTAACAACAACCGGCTGACCAAAACGGCTTCCCCGGGCGACTACAAGGGGCGCTGGAACCACTGGGCTTTCACCAAGGATGTGGCCAGCGGCATGATGCGGATTTACCTGAACGGTGAATTGTGGCACAGCGCGGGCACCCTGACTAAAACGATGCCGCCGATCGATCAGATCGTCATTGGCGCCAACTGTAACGCGAACGGCGGCTACTACGCCGGCGGGATCGACCAGTTCCGCCTCTGGGATGTGGCGCTGGACCAGGAGACCATCCGGGAGTGGATGCACCGGCCATTGACGCCGGAGCATCCGGAATACGGGCATCTCCGCCTCAGCTACGATTTCGAGGAGGAGCCGGCGGGGAAAGTGCACGAGGGTTCGCAGGTGCGCGAGGATTCGCAGGTGCGCGACGGTTCGCCGCACCGGCAACACGGCGTCACCTTCGGCCAGCCGCAGCGGGTGCCGTTCGGGTTGCGCGGCCGGAGCGATCTGAAACCGACGCTCGGCGCGGTGCTCCAGGTGGACAGCGTGCTGGCGCCGCTCGCTACCGTCCGCTTCTTTGACGATCCGGAGCGTCCCGACAGCCTCACCCGGATGGAGGACCTCTGGCCCGCCTGCGACAGCTGGTTCGACGGTGACGGGCGGCTGCTCTTCACCGAGGTGGCGGAAGATTGTGATACACTCATCCAACAGACGCACAGCTGGTACGGCCCGCCGTTCGAAGTTGTCGAACGCTACGAACTGGCGCGCTTCATCACCCCCTACGGTAAGGGACTGAACCTGGGGGAGGACGGCTTCACCTGGATCTACGATGTCACCGACTACGCTCACCTGCTGGCGGGCGAGGTGGACCTGCAGGCGGCCAACGACTTCGAGCTGCTCGATCTGCGTTTTCTGTTTATCGAAGGGATTCCGCCGCACGATCTGCTCGCGCTGGAGAGTCTCTGGCCCGGCGGCAACTACCGCTACGCCGACCTGGCCGATGACAAGGAACTGACGCCGTTGCAGCTGCAGCTGGATCCCGAGGCGGGGTACTACCTCGTGCGCTCCCGCATTTCCGGGCATGGGCATTTCGGACCGGAGAACTGCTGCGAATGGTCGCCCAAGCGGCATCTGCTCTACCTGAACGGCTGGCAGCGCTTCGAGTGGGAGGTCTGGAAGAACTGCGGCTTCAATCCGGTGTTCCCGCAGGGGGGCACCTGGCAGTTCGACCGGGCGGGCTGGTGCCCCGGCACCTTTGTTGATACCTACGATCACGACCTCACGCCGTTCGTGCAGCCGGGTGAGGCTATCATCCTCGACTACGGCATCGAACCTTACGATCCGGAGTGGGGAGAGGAGGACGGTCGCTACGTGATCGAACAGCAGTTGCTTACCTACGGTCCACCCAACTTCCAGCTGGATGCCGCAGTGATCGATATCCTCGCGCCCAGCGATCACGACGAACACAATCGCCTGAATCCCGTTTCCGGCGACGCTCTGGTTCGCATACGCAACAACGGCGCCGAACCGTTGACCTCGCTCGAGATCCGCTACGGACTGGAGGAGAGCGAATCACAGCTGTACAGTTGGGAGGGGGAGCTGCGTTTCCTGGAGACGGAGACGGTGACGCTGCCGGCGCCCGACTGGAGCGGTGCGAGCGAGGGGGCGCGCTTCACAGTAGAGGTCGGCCGCCCCAACGGCGAAGATGACCAGTATCGCTGGAACGACCGCATGATCAGCCGGCTGGCGGCTCCTCTGCTGCTGCCGCGCGAGTTTCTGGTGCAGGTGGAGTCACCCGGTTTCGGCCGCGCGGCGGACAACAGCTGGACGATTATCGACCGGCAGGGCCGGGTGGTTGCGGAGCGCCGGGAGTTCCACGATGACAGTACGCACAGCGACCTGATCCGGCTCGAGCCGGGCGCCTATGAGTTCACCTTCGTCGACGGCGAGGAGGACGGCCTCATCCGGCACTGGTGGTTGCGCGGTTCCGATCCGGAGCGGATCGGTGAGAACGGGCGGGTGCAGCTTGTGTCACTCGAGGACAGCCTGCTGCTGGACCTGGGGTATGATTTTGCTGAGGGAACCGGGGTGGAGTTCTTTATCGGGAAGATCGAATAACGCGTTTTTGCCCGAAAAATGGCGGTGTAAGGGGCACATACGCCCATCTTTTCAATGTAACTCTCGCATTTACATTAACAAACCAAGGTCCGACCCGGGGGGGTAGGCGGAGATGGTCTGTCAAGTAATGACTTGAATATTTTTCAAGTCGCTTGTCGCAATTTCAATCGAGCATCTCTATATTTGATCTCGATGCTTCAGCGCGATGTAGCTGAAAGCCTTTCTGGTAACAATTCTGCAGGCTGAATGGAAAGACGATTCCTTCACTCTAGAAGCTAAGACCATTGGCATGAAAGTTGTATGTCCTTCGATGGAGACATTGAAACTGTCGATTCTCATGGCCCTTTAATGCCCTTTAATCAATATGAATAAACGCCTCCAGCAAGCCGTCATTATCCTCAGTGTTCTGCTGCCGTTGCTGGCGGTTGTTCTTTACTGGTTTGCATGGCAGGAACGGGAGCTAGTAACTAGTCTTAAAGAACCAGAGAAGTATCCCCTGGAATTCAAGGTGGTAAAGCGTTCCACGACGCCTAAGG
>CAZFEC010000063.1:0-11997 GCA_964517435.1 uncultured Bacteroidia bacterium
AAGCGAAAGCAACGTCTGGTGAAAAGGATGCTGCAGACGCCGCGCCGGCGGAACCTGAAGCTGACGCGAAGGCTGACGAGAAGGACGAGAAGTAAGCAAAAAAACAATTGAAATATCACGGAGGATATCGTGAGCGAAGCTATCATTGATCAGATTAAAAAGATGACCGTCATGGAATTGGCGGACCTGGTAAAGGAAATGGAAGAAGAATTCGGCGTATCCGCCGCGGCCCCCGTTGCCGTCGCTGCCGCTGGTGTCGCTGGAGCCGAAGGCGCCGCTGAAGAGAAGACCGAATTCGATGTGATCCTCACATCTGCCGGTCAGAAGAAAATCCAGGTTATCAAAGAAGTCAAAGCCCTGACAGGATTGGGTCTGAAAGAGGCCAAGGATCTAGTGGACGGCGCCCCCGCTCCTATTAAGGAAGCTGTTCCCAAGGATGAAGCTGAAAGCATCAAAGAGAAGATCGAGGCTGCTGGAGGCATTGTCGAGTTTAAGTAACAGCTAAGTTGTTGTTAATGCGACGCCTCTTTCAGCCTGTGACTGGAAGAGGCTTCGGCGTATCTGGGAACGGTGAATATCTCACCCCGAACCGAGTTGCCTTACTAACTAGTTTACCTGACCGACGACACCACTGAAAACTGGTAGGCAACACCTTGCTTAAGAAATACCTGCCTGAAAACGGCGCGCCACAGAGGGCGCGCCGACGACAGGACTGACCGCGGATCCGCTTTTGGCATGGGAGTATGCACAAGAGCGAAGTTCAAAAACCGCTGGAGGTGCTTTGAAAGCCAACCAACTCATCGAGCGCAAATCCTTTGCCGGAATTGCGCCCATCATCGAAATGCCCGGCATGCTGAGTGTGCAGCTGGATTCCTTTGAGCAGTTTCTGCAGCGTCGTATCGCGCCTGAGAAGAGAGAGAATTTCGGGCTGCAGGCAGTCTTCCTCAACATCTTCCCCGTCATGGACAACCGGGAAGAGAGTATTCTGGAGTTCATCGAGTACTATGTTGAGCATCCCAAGTACACGGTCACCGAATGCATCGAAAGAGGCTTGACCTACAACGCGCCGCTCAAGGTCAAACTCCGGTTGACTGAGAAGACCGAGGACGGCAGCGGCAACAGCATCGAATCGGAAGTCTACTTCGGCAATGTGCCGATGATGACCGACACCGGTACTTTCATCATCAATGGCGCCGAACGGGTGATCGTAAACCAGCTGCACCGTAGTCCCGGTGTCTTCTACGGTGTTTCCATTCACACCAACGGCACCCCGCTTTATTCCGCCCGCATCATTCCGTTCCGAGGCTCCTGGGTGGAATTCACCACCGACATCAACGACGTCATCCATGTGATCATCGACCGGCGCAAGAAATTTCCGGTGACGCTGCTGCTGCGTGCGCTGGGCTTCTCCAGCAACTCCGATATCTTCAACGCCTTCGGTCTGGCCGACTCCGTTGCTCTGAGCAATAAGAATCTGAAGAACTACTTCGACCGGCGCATGATCGACGAGGTCGTCGATCCCGAAACCGGCGAAGTGGTGGTTGAAGCCAACGAGAAGCTGACGGAGGAGAACATCAAGCTCATCCGTAAGGCCAAGGTCAAGCGTCTCCATTTCTTCCGTCACCGTAAGGAAAACCGCGCCGACCAGATCCTGATCAATACCATCAACAAGGACAAGAGCACCTGCAGCTCCGACGCCGTCAACATGCTCTACAGCGAAATGCGCGGCGGCGAGGCGCCGGACCAGGAGACAGCGGTCAAACTACTGGAGCGGATGTTTTTCGATGAAAAACGCTATGACCTCGGCCTGGTCGGCCGCTATCGCATCAACACCAAGCTGGGGCTCCATCTGCCGACCGACATGACCGTCCTGGCCACCGAAGACTTCATCGCCATCCTCAAGTATTTGATCGAACTCAAGATGGAGAAGCGCAGCACCGACGATATCGACCACCTCGGCAACCGCCGGGTCCGTACCGTCGGCGAGCAGCTGGCCAACCAGTTCAGCGTCGCTTTCACCCGCATGGCGCGCAACATTAAAGAGCGGATGAACATGCGCGACAGCGACAAGATGACGCCGCAGGAACTGGTGAATGTCCGCACCATCACCTCCGTCGTCAACTCCTTCTTCGGCACCAACCAGCTGTCGCAGTTCATGGACCAGATCAACCCGCTGGCGGAGGTCACCCACAAGCGGCGGGTTTCGGCGCTGGGCGCCGGCGGCCTGACCCGTGAGCGGGCCGGCTTCGAGGTGCGCGACGTTCACTATACCCATTACGGGCGGCTCTGTCCGATCGAAGCGCCGGAAGGTCCCAACATCGGTCTCATCTCCTCGCTAAGCACCTATGCGCGCATCAATGAGATGGGCTTCATCGAAACCCCCTACCGGCGCGTGCGCAGCAACAAGGTCACCCGGCAGATCGACTACCTCTCCGCCGACGATGAGGACAAGGTGGTAATCGCGCAGGCCAACGCGCCACTGGACGAGAATTCGGAATTCATCAACGAGACGGTCAAGGCGCGGCAACGGGGCGAATTCCCGGTGGTCGTGCCGGACGACGTTCAGTTCATGGATGTGATCCCGCACCAGATGGTGTCGGTGGCCGCCGCCTGCATTCCCTTCCTGGAGCACGACGACGCCAACCGTGCCCTGATGGGTGCCAACATGCAGCGTCAGGCCGTGCCGCTGCTGCAGCCTGAGGCGCCGTTGGTCGGCACCGGTATGGAGCGGCGGGTGGCGCAGGACTCCAACGCCGTGGTGACGACTGAAGTCGCCGGCACGGTGGAGCGGGTCGACGCTACCGAAATCGTCATCCGCCCGCGGCAGTTCGCCACCAGCAAGCGGGAATCCCGTCCCAAGGTCTACAAGCTGCGCAAGTTCATCCGCACGAACCAGAACACCACCATCCTCCAGAAGCCGCTGGTGGCGGAAGGGGACGCCGTCAAGGTCGGCGACATCATCGCCGACGGCACCTCCACCGAGCGGGGAGACCTGGCGCTGGGACGCAACGTGCTGGTGGCCTTCATGCCCTGGCACGGCTACAACTTCGAGGATTCGGTCATCATCTCCGAGCGGCTGGTCTCCGACGATATCTTCACCTCCATCCATATTCACGAAGAGGAGCTGGAGGTACGGGAGACCAAGCGGGGCGAGGAGGAGCTGACCAGCGAAATCCCCAACGTCACCGAAGAAGCGACCAGCAATCTCGATGAAAACGGTATCATCCGCATCGGTGCCCGCGTCAATCCCAACGACATCATCATCGGTAAGGTAACCCCGAAGGGGGAAATGGAAGCCACGCCGGAAGACAAGCTGCTCAAGGCTATCTTCGGCGAGAAGGCGGGCGACGTCAAGGACGCCAGCAAGTACGCCGGTCCGGGCGAGAACGGTGTGGTGATCAACACCAAGCTGTTCAGCCGCAAGAAGAAGACCGCGAAGGTGAAACGGGAAGAGAAGAAGTCGATCGACCAGCTGGAGCGTAAGCGGCTGAAAATGCTCGAGGAGCTGCGCGAACAGCTGCGGGACGATCTGACCGAACTGCTGGTCGATAAGAAGGCGGGTGAGATCCGCTCCGCCACCACCCAGAAGCTGTTGATGCATGTCGGCAACACCATCTCCGAGAAGCATCTACGCAAATTCGATCTCGATGACCTGGAGATGAAGAGCCACTGGACCGACGACGAGAAGTGCAACGAGGAAGTCAAGGCGGTGCTGGACAACTACCACATCCAGCAGGAGATTCAGAACAACGAATTCCGCAACGAGCAGCACAAGATCCAGGTCGGCGACGAGCTGCCGCCCGGCATTGTGCAGATCTCCAAGGTCTTCATCGCCCAGAAGCGAAAGCTGCAGGTGGGCGACAAGATGGCCGGCCGGCACGGCAACAAGGGCGTGGTCGGCAAGGTAGTCCCGATCGAGGACATGCCTTTCATGGACGACGGCACCCCGGTCGACATCATTCTCAACCCCCTCGGTGTACCTTCCCGTATGAACCTGGGACAGATCCTGGAAACCTCCCTCGGCTGGGCGGGAAAGAAGCTCGGTGTGCACTACGAAACGCCGGTGTTCAACGGCGCCAGCCTCGCCGACATTCAGGTCGAGCTGGAGAAGGCGCAACTGTCGACCAACGGCAAGGTGCGGTTGATCAACGGTAAGACCGGTGCGCCGTTTGATCAGGAAATCACCGTGGGTTACATCTACATGCTCAAGCTGAATCACCTGGTGGATGACAAGGTACACGCCCGTTCCACCGGACCTTACTCGCTGATTACGCAGCAGCCGCTTGGCGGTAAGGCGCAGTTCGGCGGTCAGCGTTTCGGTGAGATGGAGGTCTGGGCGCTGGAAGCCTACGGCGCTTCCCACATCCTGCAGGAGATTCTCACCATCAAGTCGGACGATGTGCAGGGACGCAGCCGTTCCTTCGAAGCGATCGTCAAGGGCAATAATATTCCGCGTCCAGGCATACCGGAGGCCTTCAATGTTCTGATCCACGAGATGAAGGGTCTGGGTCTGGATGTCAGCATGAAGCGGGAGCAGTAACTGGCGAGAGGCGGGCGGCAACTGGACAAGCCCGCCTAGTATCAAGCGTGGAGGACTAATGTTAAGTCGCGACCTAGCCAACGGACGGATTGACAGTCTGCAGATTCGTCTGGCCTCGCCGGAGAAAATCAGTGATGAGGCCCGGGGAGAAGTGCTCAAACCGGAAACCATCAACTACCGTTCCTATAAGCCGGAGAAAGACGGTCTTTTCTGCGAAAAGATCTTCGGTCCGGTCAAGGACTGGGAGTGCCATTGCGGCAAGTACAAGGGCCGCCGCTACAAGGGGATCGTCTGCGACCGCTGCGGCGTGGAGATCACCAAAAAGGATGTGCGCCGCAAACGCATGGGCAAAATCGTGCTGGCGGTGCCGATCGTCCACATCTGGTTCTTCCGTTCCCTTCCCTCCAAGATCGGTACCCTGCTGGGTATCTCGGTCAAGCAGCTGGAGCGGGTCATCTACTACGAGAGTTACGTCGTCATCCATCCCGGCAGCACCGAGGCCAAGAAAATGGACCTGCTGACGGAGGCGGAATATAACGAACTGGTGGAAGTGGACCGGGCCGGCGAAGAGTCCGAGCATCGGTTCGAGGCCGCCATGGGCGGCGCCGCCATCAAGAAACTGCTGGAAGAGCTGAGTATCGATCAGCTGGCGCACGAGTTGCGCGAGCTGGCGAAGGATGACTCTTCCCGCCAGCGCAAGCTGGATACCCTGAAGCGACTCAAGGTGGTGGAAGCCTTCCGCCGCCGCGATGACTACAACCAGTTCGTCAACCGCCCGGAATGGATGATCCTGGATGTACTGCCGGTGATTCCGCCCGACCTGCGGCCCCTGGTGCCGCTGGAGGGCGGCCGCTTCGCAACGAGCGATCTCAACGATCTCTACCGCCGGGTGATCATCCGCAATAACCGGTTGAAACGGCTGATGGAGATCAAGGCGCCGGAAGTCATTCTGCGCAACGAGAAGCGCATGCTGCAGGAGGCGGTCGATTCCCTCTTCGATAACGGCAAGAAGTCGGTGGCGATCCGCAGCGACGGCAACCGGCCCCTGAAGTCGCTCTCCGACGTGCTGCGTGGCAAGCAGGGCCGCTTCCGGCAGAACCTGCTGGGCAAGCGCGTCGACTACTCCGGCCGTTCCGTGATTACCGTGGGGCCGGAACTGAAACTGCACCAATGCGGCCTGCCCAAGTACATGGCGATCGAGCTGTTCAAACCGTTCATCATCCGCCGCCTGCTGGACGCCGGCAAGGTGCCGACCGTCAAGAAGGCGAAAAAGATGATCGACGAGGCGCCTAGTTTTGTCTGGGAGATCCTCGAAGAGGTGGTGCAGGATCACGCCGTCATGCTCAACCGGGCGCCGACGCTGCACCGGCTCGGTATTCAGGCGTTCCAGCCGCTCCTGATCGAAGGGAAGGCGATCCGCCTGCACCCGCTGGTCTGTACCGCCTTCAACGCCGACTTCGACGGCGATCAGATGGCCGTGCATGTGCCGCTCTCGTTCGAAGCGCAGATGGAAGCCAAGTACCTGATGATGGCCAACCAGAACATTCTCCATCCCGCTTCCGGGCGTCCGATCACGGTCCCCACGCAGGACATCGTGCTGGGCTGCTACTATCTCACCAAGCAGCGGCCGGGCGCCCTGGGCGAGGGGATGCAGTTCAGTTCCGAAACCGAAGTCATCGCGGCGCACAGCCAGGGTAAGGTCAGCATCCACGCCGAGATCACGGTCCGGATGGAAGGCAACCTGATCAAGACCACGGTCGGCCGGATCATCTTCAACCGGATTTTGCCGGAGGAAGTGCGGCGCAAGCACTACTTCAACGATGTGCTGACCAAGAAATACCTCGAGGGAGTCATCCTCGATGTCTTCAAGATCGTCGGGAACTATGACACCGCCCGCTTCCTGGACCGCATGAAGGAGATGGGCTTCGAATCCGCCACCACCGGCGGTCTCTCCATCGGCATCAGCGATGTACTGATCCCGGATGAGAAGCACGAGATCATCGCCCGCACCCAGAGCCGCGTCAACCAGATCCTCCACAATTTCGAGGAGGGTTTCCTGCAGGACGGCGAGCGCTACAACCAGGTGATCGACCTCTGGTCGCATACTACCCGCGAACTGGCCAGCGTCCTCAAACGGCACATCCAGACCGATCAGGACGGCTTCAACCCGCTCTACATGATGCTCGATTCCGGCGCTCGTGGTTCCGACGACCAGATCAAGCAGCTGGCCGGCATGCGCGGTCTGATGGCCAAGCCGCAGAAGCGTCTTACCGGCTCCAAGGGCGAGATCATCGAGAACCCGATTACGGCGAACTTCAAGGAGGGCCTGTCGGTGCTGGAGTACTTCATCTCCACCCACGGCGCTCGCAAGGGCCTGGCCGACACCGCGCTCAAGACCGCCGACGCCGGCTATCTCACCCGCCGCCTGGTCGATGTCGCCCAGGATGTCATCATCAGCGAGGTCGACTGCGGCACCGATATGGGTATCACCATCCAGGCGCGCAAGGAGGGTGAAGAGTCATCGCAGTACTTCCGCGATATCATCGTCGGTCGTGTGCTGGCCCAGCCGGCCTACGACTCCGCCGGCAAGAAGAAGCTCTATGACGCCGGCACCATGATCGACGACGAAGAGGCCGAAACCATCTACAACGCCGGTGTGGAGTCGGTGGTCATCCGCTCCACGTTGACCTGCACCAGCGACCGCGGTGTCTGCGCCAGGTGCTACGGGCGCAACCTCAACACCAACGCGCTGGTCAATGTCGGTGAGGCCGTCGGCGTGATGGCGGCGCAGTCCATCGGCGAGCCCGGCACGCAGCTGACCCTGCGTACTTTCCATGTCGGCGGCATTGCCAGCCTGCAGGCCAAAGAGCCGCAGGTGCGCGCCAAAACCAAGGGCATCATCGAACTGCGTAACATCTACACCATCACCAATCAGAACAACGAGCAGGTCACGATCCGGCGTAACGGCGTCATCAACATCATCGATACCGAGGGACGCCGGCTCAAGCAGTACCTGGTACCCTACGGCGCCACCCTGAAAGTCAAGGACGGCGCCCATGTCGACGACAGCACCATCATCTATGAATGGGATCCCTACAACGACGCTATCCTGGCGCAGAAAGAGGGTGTCATCAAGTTCGTCGACATCAAGGAGGATCAGACCTTCGTCGAGGACTTCGACGAAACCACCAACCAGCGGACCTGGGTCATCATCGAGGCCAAGAACCGCAAACTGAGCCCGCGCATCACCATCGCCGGCAAGAGCGGCAAAAAGATCGACGACATCGTGCCGCCGGTCGGCTCCTTCCTGCAGGTCAAGGAGGGCGACACCGTTTATCCGGGACAGATGCTGGCCAAGAAGCTGCGCGAGTCGAGCAAGAACAAGGACATCACCGGCGGTCTGCCGCGTGTATCGGAGCTGTTCGAAGCGCGACGTCCCCGCAATGTGGCGGTGGTTTCCGAGATCGCCGGCAAGGTGAAGTTCGGCGACATCAAGAGCGGCGCGCGGGAGGTGTTCGTGCTGCCGACCCAGGACATCGAGCAGAAGAAGTACCTGGTGCCCAGTTCCAAGCACATCCTGGTGCATGAGAACGAGGAGATCAGCGCCGGTGAGCCGATTTCGGAAGGCTCCATCGCGCCGCAGGAGATCCTGAGCATCCTGGGTCCGCGCCGGGCGCAGGAGTACATGGTGCAGGAAATCCAGGAGGTCTACCGTTCACAGGGTGTGAAGATCAACGACAAGCACATCGAGATCATCGTGCGCCAGATGCTGCAGCGCGCGCAGGTGATCGATCCGGGCGATTCCGGTTACCTGGAAGGGGATATCGTCGACTTCCACCGGATCGACAAGACCAATAGGCAGCTGCATAACATGCAGGTGGTGACCGATCCGGGCGACAGCCGTTTCTACCTGGATCAGCTGGTAAGGGCCGAGGAGCTGGCCGACGAGCTGAACCGCCTGGCGGTTGATGACAAGAACGTGTCGCCCAAGCTGCGGCAGGCGGTTCCCGCCACCTCGCGCCGTATCCTGATGGGCATCACCCAGGCGGCGCTGACCACCGAGAGTTTCATCTCCGCCGCTTCGTTCCAGGAGACCACGCGGGTGCTTACCTCCGCCGCCATCAACGGACGCGAGGATTACCTGATCGGTCTCAAAGAGAACCTGATCATGGGTAACCGCATTCCGGCCGGCACCGGCCTGGCGCATTTCGACAACCTGCTGGTGGACAATCCGGACGCGGAGGAAGAGGAGCTGGCGTCCGATCAGGAGGCTGCGGCAGGCGGCGAGAAGACCGCGACCGGCAGCCTGGTGGAGCCGGCCTGAACGGCGTCTGGCAGGTGCCGGAAGCGCTCTTTAGGTGGTGCAGAAGATTTTCTGTTGACAAAGGACTTTACCCCGACTAACTTAAAAGTCTGTAATTTTTTGGAGGAACCTTGCCAACCATCAACCAGCTCGTCCGTAAGGGACGCAAGAGAATAGGCGCTAAACAGAACGCGAGAGCGCTGCAGCGTTGCCCGCAACGGCGCGGTGTCTGTACGCAGGTTAAGACGACCACCCCCAAAAAGCCGAATTCGGCTCTCCGGAAAATCGCCAGGGTGAGGTTGACGACCGGTATCGAAGTGACCTCCTATATCCCCGGCGAAGGCCACAACCTGCAGGAGCACTCGATCGTGCTCGTGCGCGGCGGCCGGGTCAAGGACCTGCCGGGCGTTCGCTATCATATCGTCAGGGGCGCCTTCGACGCCGCCGGTGTCGAGGATCGTGCCAATGGGCGTTCCAAGTATGGAACCCGCAAGAAGTAGCCGCAAGGACAGATAAGCGATGAGAAGAAAAAAAGCACCGAAACGCAAAGTTCTGCCGGATCCGATCTACAAGTCCGTGCTGGCGACCAAGTTCATCAACAACCTGATGGAGCGGGGCAAGAAGTCGGTAGCCGAGGGCATTTTCTATTCGGCACTGGAGACTATCGACGGCAAGATGGAAGAATCTGGCTACGATGTCTTCGAGAAAGCCATCCACAATGTCGAGCCGCTCCTGGAAGTGCGTTCACGTCGTGTCGGCGGTTCCACCTACCAGGTGCCGGTGGAAGTGCGACCGGTCCGCCGCCAGGCGCTGGCTATCCGCTGGATTCTCCAGTATGCCCTGGCCCGCAACGATCGCAATATGAGCGCCAAGCTGGTCAACGAGCTGATTGCCGCTTACAACAAGGAAGGCGGCGCTTTTAAGAAAAGAGAGGATGTCCACCGCATGGCGGAAGCCAACAAGGCCTTCGCCCACTTCAGGTGGTAGAACAGCCTATCCGAAAATGGAAAAGAAGACGCTGGAAGCTATCCGCAATATCGGCATCATGGCCCACATTGACGCTGGTAAAACAACTACCACCGAGCGGATTCTCTACTATACCGGTAAGGTTTATAAAATGGGCGAAGTCCACGAGGGCGCTGCCGTCATGGACTGGATGGAGCAGGAGAAGGAGCGGGGGATCACCATCACCTCCGCCGCCATCAGCTGCGAGTGGAACCACCACCACATCAATATCATCGATACGCCCGGTCATGTCGACTTCACCGTCGAAGTGGAGCGGTCGCTGCGCGTGCTGGATGGAGCGGTTGCGCTCTTCTGCGCCGTTGGCGGTGTAGAACCGCAGTCCGAGACCGTCTGGCGTCAGGCGGATCGTTACCAGGTGCCCCGGATCGCGTTCGTCAACAAGATGGACCGGATCGGGGCCGATTTTTATCACACCATCGAGATGATCCGCGACCGCCTCGGCGCCAATCCCATCCCGCTCCAGATTCCGATCGGCGCGGGCGATCTCTTCACCGGCCTCATCGACCTGATCAAGATGAAGGCGGTCTTCTACAATGAAAAGAGCCTGGGCGCGCTGTGGGAGGAGGGGAACATCCCCGACGACTTGATGGAGCAGGCCAACTGCTACCGCGAAAAGATGATCGAAGCGGTCTCGGAGTACGACGACCACCTGATGGAGATGTTCCTCGAGGGTGAAACGATTCCGGTCGAGCATTTGATCGAGGTGATCCGCCAGGCGACCATCGACCTGAAAATTGTCCCCACCCTCCTCGGTTCCGCCTTCAAGAACAAGGGCGTGCAGCGACTCCTTGACGCGATCATCAACTATCTACCCTCTCCGCTTGATCGCAAGCTGGTCAGGGGCATCGATCAGAAGAACGGCGACGAGGTCGAACGGGCGGTCAGCGTGGAAGAGCCTTTTGCCGCGCTGGCGTTCAAGATTCAGACCGATCCCTACGTCGGCCGGCTCACCTACTTCCGGGTCTACTCCGGCCGGGCCGCGGTCGGCTCCAAGCTTTACAATGTCAACAACCGCAAGAAAGAGCGGCTCGGGCGCATCCTTCAGATGTCGGCCAACAAGCGGGAGGACATCGAAGAGGTCAGCGCCGGCGACATCGCCGCGGGCATCGGCTTCAAGTTCACCCGCACCGGCGACACCATCACCGGCACCGAATCGCCCCTGCTGCTGGAGGAGATGTCCTTCCCGGTTCCGGTGGTTTCGGTGGCGATTGAGCCGAAGTCCAAGGCGGACCAGGAAAAGCTGGGCATCGCCCTGGACAAGCTGGCTGAAGAGGACCCCACCTTCCAGATCCGCATCGACGTCGACACCGGCCAGACCATCATCTCCGGTATGGGCGAGCTGCACCTGGACATCCTGATCGATCGCATGAAGCGCGAGTTCAGCGTGCAGGCCAACATCGGCAAACCGCAGGTGGCCTACAAAGAGAGCATCACGACTGAAGCCACCGGCAACGGCCAGTTCATCAAGCAGACCGGCGGTCACGGCCAGTACGGCAAGGTCAAGCTGATCGTCAGCCCCACCGAGTCGGGCAGCGGCTACCTCTTCAAGGATGAGATCAAAGGCGGCGCCATCCCCAGGGAATTCATCCCCGCCGTCGACACCGGCGTACAGGAAGCGATGAAAGCCGGCGTCCTGGCCGGCTACCCGGTCGAGGATGTACAGGTGCGTCTGATCGACGGCAACTTCCACGAGGAGGATTCCTCAGAGCTGGCATTCCGCATCGCTGGTTCGCTGGCCTTCAAGGAAGCGGCCCGCAAGGCGGACCCGATGCTGCTGGAGCCTGTGATGAGGGTGGAGGTGATCGTGCCGGAAGACTACATGGGCGAGGTGATGGGCAACATCAATGCGCGGCGGGGCAAAATCGCCGGCATCGATCCCCGTCGCGACGCCCAGGTAGTCCGCGCCACCGTCCCTTTGGCGGAGATGTTCGGTTATGCCACCGCCCTCCGCTCCCTCACCCAGGGACGCGCCATCTTCAACATGGAATTTGGCCATTATACCGCCGTGGAACAGAAGACGGCGGACAAATTGATAGAGAAAGTCAGAGGATAAACAGCCAGGAGGCCTGAAGAAATGGCCAAAGAGAAATTCGAACGCACGAAGCCGCATGTCAATGTAGGTACGATC
>CAZFEC010000064.1:0-1159 GCA_964517435.1 uncultured Bacteroidia bacterium
AGGTCAACGATTATTTTTGGATTTTGAAGATTTTTTTTGGTCCTCTTGCATCAGGATTGCGAGTCTACGAGTACGGACCCTGTCAAGCTGAGTGGATTTGGCTGCTCCAGGCTTGTAGGAAGGGCCATGGCGATGCAGGGCGCACAGGTCAGCGTGGCTGAACTCCCAGCCCCGGCGCCCACGCAGGTATGTACTCCAAAATTCCAGGTACACCTTGGTTGCAAACAGGCTGGCCCCCAGGGAGTGCCTGTCGTCCGGGCATGCGTCCCTGCCACCTGGGCATTCACCGTTGGGACCGTGCTTGACGGTGGTGAACAGGCAGGGGCATTTGAGAATTCGCTCCACGTCTGCCATGTAGATCTCGTGGATCTGCAGGGGGCCGATAGCCGCACCGGCGTCCCCGGGGATGTCCTTGTTGCCTGACTCGATCATTGCCAATGCCATTAAAAAGCTCTCTGTGATCATTTTACTGCCTCCAAAATAGGTTGATAATACACTCAAAACATATGAACTCCTTCGGCCATATCAAAGCGGAACATGAGGGAAAACATATAAAACTCTTGACAAACGATAGCAAAACTCTACAGTAAACGGTATGCAATGCAGGAAATGCAAAGATGAAAACGCAGACCCAAAATTTAACTTTGGAGCAGCTCCGAGCTTTGGGCCAGGACCTGGCGGAGAGCCTGGAGATGGTGCGCCAGGAGTACCAGGAGAGACTGAGTCAATCCAAGGAAAACTCGCAACAGCCAAACAGCTCGTCTCTCACGTACATGCCCATATGTCGCAGTCCCATATCCACGAGTGTAGAAAGCTCATGGATGCAATGCGCATAATCGCAGACGTGAAGTCAGACCTGCACCAGACCTTGGGGCAACGATAATGGCGAAGGTAACGATTGCAACCAAAGCGGATGCCATTATCTCGATAAAGAGCATAGATATCCAACTCGAGAGACTGCGTAGGCGTTGGGCTGTAACCAGAGGAGAGGCAAAGCGGGAACTAATGGATATAATCGATGCAGCATTGGATGTACGCATACAGTTTATGAAACTAAGGGATGGATAACATGAACAAAGAGCTACACCCATACCAGCAGAGGATGGTTTGCGAGGTGCAAGAATTGGATAACAGGATTGCGAACCTCGAGGAGTTCCTT
>CAZFEC010000064.1:1259-4833 GCA_964517435.1 uncultured Bacteroidia bacterium
ACACTCCATGAGCGAATCAAAGCGTTTGCGGAGGGGCAATGATGCCCAAAGCGGAATTCACAATCAAACAGCAGAGATTTGTCGAGGTCTATGACGGAGATCTGAAGAAGGCTGCGAAAAAGGTCGGACTTACATACCAGTACTGCAGGAAACTTGCAACACGCCCAGACATCAAAACCGCAATAAGGAACAGGGAATCAACAAAAAACAACAAAAAGATCGCAACTAGGCAAGAGAGACAAGAGTTCTGGACAAAGATCATGAACGGGAAGGTCTCTAAGACCCTGAGCAATAGCGACAAGATGAGGGCGTCAGAACTGCTGGGCAAGTCTGAGATGGACTTCGTCGAGACACATCATCACACAGGCGAGGTGCAGATGACAATTGTTGACTACAAAGATTTATGATACCCAACGAACGATTCAATTCTAACATTCAGCCATGGCAGGGCGAATTCCTCGGGGCGTTCTCCCGGGGCGAGGCTGATATGTTTGTGTTGGAGTGGGCCCGCCGGCACTGGAAGACGACAACAATCCTAAATCTCATGGTCAGAGAGGCCTGCCGGTTGCCTGGCACGGTCTATGACTATGTCGCTCCGTTCTTCAAGCAGGCCAGAGAGATTGTATGGGATGACCCCAACATGCTGGAGTCAATCCTTCCTGACAAGCGGGAGATTGGGTGGGAGAAGTCAGAGACTAAGTTCCACGTTAAGTTTGCCAATGGCTCCCTCATTCGTATACTGGGGGCTGACAAGCCTGACACGCTCCGCGGTGGTGGCTGCCAGGGCGTGTGCCTGGACGAATACGCCCAGATGAAAGAGGCTGTATGGGAGGAGATCTACATGCCCATCATGGCCGGCACGCATCATGGTGTGAACAAGGATGTCAGGCGCAGACGTTGGGTGATCTTTGGCTATACGCCCAAAGGTGACAACCACGCAACGCGGGAGTTTGACCGTGCTGCTCAGATAGCCAAATACGGTGATCCGCTGCCGACGTTCGGACGCGCAGAGCATTGTGAAGAGGGCTGGTTCGCTTCCCGGGTAACAAACGACCGGTCAGACTTCTTGGACGCGCAGTTCCTGAAAATGACTGCAGAGCGGTGGCCTAAGGCTCTGCGGGACCAGGAGATCAACTGCGCCAGGATCACTGAAGAGGAGATGACCCTGATCACCTCATCGATGATTGACAAGCTCTCCAGGGATATGCCAGAGCCGCGCGTTACCCATCGGATAATCTCCTGCGATCCATCCATGGGAGGTGATGAGTGTGCTATCAAGGTGTTCCATTCAGCTGCTGAGGTTGAGTCTGTGCAGCTGCGCACGCGCGATACCATGCGGATTGTTGGTGAGCTGCTGATCCTGGGGAATAAGTGGAAGGTGAACAGCTACGTCTTGGATGTCATTGGCATTGGCCAGGGGATCTACGACAGACTCTGTGAGCTGGAGCAGGACGACATCAACCATACAGTCCGGCAGGTAATAGGCTTCAATAGTGCAAGGAAGTCAGAGAGTACACTGACCCTTAATGCCAGGGCTGAGATGTGGTGGTACGTGATGGAGCAGGTCAATGCGTTCCTGGTGGAGTACCCACCGGACGAAGAGACCCGTAGACAGATCCCCTACGCCTCGCGGTACAAAGTCTCCAGTAATGGCTGCATTCAGATCATCCCCAAAGAGAAGATCAGAGAGCTGTTGGGGTGTTCACCTGATAGGGCCGAGGCCTGGGCCATGGCGATCTGGGGTTTAAAGGACGTGACTACAGGCATAGAATTTGACGCTAGTCGTCTACTGCCTGCTCAGGAGTTGGTTAGGAACTACAACTGGAACGGACGACGATAGGTGACCAACTATGGCTGATAGCACAACAACTCCGGATATGTCTCTAAGTCAAAGCATGGAGATCAAGCAGTTCATAACGCAGCTGGACTCCCTGCACCAATACCTTAAGGGCATGCGCAGCGACTTTGAAGCCGACTGGGAGCTGCTGATCCCGGAGTTCAGGCCAGAGATTGGCCAACTGCTCTGGTCAGGCGTTACTGCGATCCAGCATAACTCTGATCTGTTCAGTGGTTACGGGGCCCAGGCACTAAAGATCTGGGCAACCGGTATTGTGGGCAATATGTTCTATCCCAAACCCAGGTGGCTCGATGTAGCCATAGACAACCGGGAGCTGATGGACAACAGCCAGATCAAGGACTATCTGCAGGACTGGTCGCAGCAGCTGTTCTATGGATTCAACCGCACCAACTTCTATGAGGTCTTGCCCGAGGTGGCTGCAGACGCCGGTGCTGCGATTGGGTACATGACACCCGTGGACGATGATAAGCGTGGCCGGCTGCATTTCCTGCACGATCATATCGGTGATGTGTGGATCGGTGTGGATGCCCTGGGTTACCTTGACAGGGTTCACCGAGAGGTCCATTACTCAGCCGTCGCTGCCAAGGAACTGTTTGGGGAGGAGAACCTGTCCCCTGAGATCCGCCTGCACCTGCGCGATGCCAACAACCAGTTTAAAGAGCATACGTTCGTGCATTGCATGTTCCCAAACCCTGACCATGATCCAGGCCGCCAGGAGCCGTACGATGCAGCATTCCTTCCCGTGGCATCTGTCTACTACGAGAAGAGTACCAGGTGGATGAATGAACGGTCTGGCATCCGTAGCATCCCAATGGCCTACAGAGTCCACAAGTACGCTCGTCAGTGGTATCCCTACAGCCCGGGGCAGTCTGCCTTGACTGATGTGTTAACCGACAACATGATGAGCAAGAGCCTGAACTACGTTAGTCAGCTCTCAGCTCAGCCTCCCCTGGTTGCGCCCGAGGCACTGAGACGACAGGTTCAGGCCATCCCCAATGGGTTCACGTTCTACAAGGAGTCCCAAATTGGCCAGATTGCTCCGCTGTACCAGAATGCCCTGAACTATAGCATTCCCAAGGAGGAGCGTGATCTGGTGCGCCTGAGCATTGATAAATGGATGTCCACGCCATTTTTCAACATGATGACGCAGATCATGCAGAAGACAGGCCAGCCTCCGACCGCATTCCAGATCAGCCGGGCAGAGGCTCAGAATGCAATCCTACTGGGCCCGCAGGTCGGCAGTCTGATCAACGACATTGGCGACCCTTCAGTGGATGCTGTTTGGGACTGGGAGACCCGGAACTCCACCGTGCCAGAGATGCCTGCTATCCTCGAGGATTACTTATTTGAGCAGCTGGAACGGACAGGGATTGCCAAGGTTGAGACGATCAACGAATACACTGGCATCCTGGCCCAGAACCAGAGCCGAGTGATCAAACAGCAGAACATCATTGATGCCCTGAGCTTGTCTGGCATGATTATTGAGCAGTATCCTGAGGCTCAACACGTACTGAAGGCTTATCCCCTGATGCGTGGCGCCATGGACTCTACCAACATCGACCAGGACACAATCGCCGAGCAGGCCGAGTACCAGGAGATTGTTGACCAGATCAAAGAAGATGAGCAGTTGATGCAGCAGGCGGCACTGCAGAAGAACACGTCCGAGTCATACAAGAACATGACAGGCGCACCAGAAGAAGGGAGCCCGGTGGCGGC
>CAZFEC010000064.1:4933-10950 GCA_964517435.1 uncultured Bacteroidia bacterium
ATGGTAGCAGCAAACGAAGTGATCATTGATCCACGCGGCAAGACGACCAGAGTTCAGAGGCCTCCAGTTCCGTGGGCGTGTGTGTGTAATTACTCTGACGTGATTGTACTGCCCAAAGCAAAGGGCGTGTTAGTGTTCAAGTGTCCCAACTGTGGTCGGACGTATAAGCTGGTGTTCGGCCCGGATGGCGGAGATATGTATCAAATGAATTAAGGAGTACAGCCGTGGCAAAAGGCAAAGGAAAACCGAAAAACGTGGTGCGATCGGGCATTGATGAGACCAAGCCCGTCGTTCCTCCCGTAAAGGCCAGGGAGCGGAAGAAGGGTCCTGCAACGCAGGCCTGGGCCGAGACCGTGAACAATGAGCGATACATCCGGGTTGCGGTTAAACGCACAGGTGGGTACAGAGCGAACATCCACCAGGAAAGTATCAATGATGCAGAAGAGCGGATGAAAGCCGACAAGGACTGGTGCAAGCGTGCCAAGGGTCGCCCCCAAAGGCTGCGCAAGGCCGAGGATGGCTCAGATGAGCAGATCCACATTCCAGGCTATGACAACGTCGATCATGGGGCAAATCAAAGAGATCTCAAGCCACGGTACCCCAAGGGCTGATGGGGCCCTGGGGTAAAGACAAGTTTATCACCAAGGAAATGATGCGGGACTTCCACGCCGTGTTCTTTGAGGACGAGCGTGGACTCCGTGTCTTACAGTGTCTTGGCGAGCATATGCACTTTTTCAATGATGATCTCGAAGAGGGCGAAGCATTACACCTTCGCAATATGTTCGTTAAGATCCTGGTGATGTCTGGCGTTTGGGTACAGCCCAACGGAGAGAAGATACTAACAGGCCTCGAGAAGGAATCATGGCTCAGGAGTATCGGCAGGTTCATCTTTAGGACCCCAGCTGATCCGGAGCAGGCGCAGAAGGGCAGACTGGCCCAGTTAATGGAGAAAAAATATGGCAGGTGAAGAAGGCGGTTTCGACATTTCAACAGTAATTGATGGGCAAGGAAACTTTGTAGAAGGATGGCAGCAGAACGCCCCTGACGACTTCCGGGAGGCTCTCGGTGATTCCAAGTACTATGATACTCAGAAGAATGTGTTCTCCGCACTCAAGAGCGGTTTGGAGGCTTCGCGCAAGGTTGGCGAAAAGGCTCCGGAACTGCCCAACAACGAGTCGAGCGATGAAGACTGGGACACGCACCTCCAGAAGCTCGGGGCGCCAGGGAAGGATCAGGACTACGGTCTAGAGTTCAAAGACCTGCCCGCGGCCCAGCAGGCGGTTGTTGATCAGAAGGAAGATCTCCAGGTCCTAACGGGGATGCTGAAGGAAGCAGGCGCCCCAAGCCGCGTTGCAGCCAAGGTTGTAAAATCATTCCTGGAGCAGAAGGCTGCGGCAGACACCAAGGCAGACGAGGCCCTGGCTGCCCGCGTGGCTGCCCTGAAGGAGTCCTGGGGCGATAAGGCCACAGAGAACCAGGGCATTGTCGATGGAGCAGCCAAGTCGTTCCTGACCGATGGTCAGCGGGAGTTCCTCGCCGAGTCTGGCATGCTCGAGCATCCGGTGTTCAAGTCCATCCTCCTGGAGATTGGTGCCCGGATCAAGACTGGCAGGGTTCTGCCTGGCGTCCCAACATCTGGTGGGGGCAATCAGAGTGAAGGTGGTTTGGCTGGAGCTTTGGGCATTAAACCAGATTAACCTTGACAAATGCAGTAAAAGTATTACGGTAAAAACAGTAGTGCAGACAATCAGAGATGACCTGCTTTTGACCCTCGCAAGAGGCCCGTAGCTGGGAAAAGTAGGACGGCCCGTTTGTTGCGGATAACCATCCGTTCGATCTAATCTGTATTAAGGATTAACGAGATGACGACTTTCGCAACAAGCGGGGGCATGTCCCTCATCGAACTGGCCAACCGGTCAGCAAACCAGAAACTGCTGAGAATCATCAACGCAATTTCTGCAACCAATCAAATCATGCAGTTTGCCCAGTGGACCGAGTGCAACAACGGTCGCACGTATGTAGGCACTCGGCGTACCACTCGCATCACTGGAACGTGGCGAGACTATGACGAGGGCGTGGCCGGTGGCACAACCACGACCGAGCCGTATGAAGAGCCCACAAGCACCCTGGCCCATACTTTCCAGATCGATAAGGATCGGAAAGCAGACGCCCCTGATCCCATGAAGTTCGTCAACGACGAGATCGAAATGGAGATGCGGGATCTGCAGGTCCAGGCGATGACTGCGTTCTTCTATGGAGATCGTGCCACGGACTCCAGCTTCGCCGGCAAGATGGTCAACGGCCTGTCGAACCGCACGGACTGGAACACGCTGTCCAGCTCGTACGTTTATGACAATGCCGGAGGCAACGCATCGGCCACGGAAAATAAGACATCGCTGTGGATACTGAGCTTTGGCCCGAACAAGCTGGAACTGTGCTATCCCCGCGGATCAGCCCCGGGTGGTCAGGACCCTGCAGAACCAGACGCGCAGGGTTGGGGCATCCAGATGAAGCTCCTGAACAAGGACACCGGCGAGGACTCCAGTGGGAACATCTTCCCTGCTGACAATATCTGGTTCCAACAGCGATGGGGTCTTGTAGCTCACGATCCCCGTTACATCGCCCGCGTTGGCAACATCTCCACGACCAACATTGATGAGGCCGATGACTTTTCCTTTAACGAGGACTACATCATTGACGCCATCAGTGCGATACCCATGGCACATCGGGCTGGAACTGTGGTCTGTGGCAATGCTTTGATGGAAGCACAGATATGGAAGGCAGTCAAGAATAGCGGTTCTCGCAACTTCACCGAGGGCGTTGATGCCTTTGGCCAGCGTGTGCCTGCGATCTGCACCCTGCCGTTTGTACGCTGTGATGCCATCGTTTCCACGGAGGCCACTCTCAGCTAGGCAACGCTCTGGGATAAACCGCTGATTGAACCTTTTTTAAGGATTTAGAAATGAAAGATTACGAAAGAGAAATCTGCTCCGAGCAGGCCTTCACCACGGCGGCTGTTTCGGAGAACACCTGGGACGTGGACGCTGCAGGCAAGAACCTGGGTAATGCCCAGATCTACGCACATCTGCGCGTGACCACGGCTTTTGAGACGCTGACCTCCGGTGTGAGGATTCACATTGTGGACTCTGCCGCTGAAGCACTGACTGGCGACAGGGCAATTGCGACCTTCACCTCCACTGCTTGCAGCGATGATGCTGTCATTCCCGCAGCAGATCTAACTGCAGGAACTCACCTGATCGTTGCCTTGCCGCCTGGTATTGCCAACAAGCAGTATCTGGGCCTGGCCTTTGTGCCTGTCTCAGAGGCTGCTACGGCAGGCGCGATCACTGCCTGGTTCTCCGAGATCGCTGGCGAAGTTAATTTGCAATAACCTCCTTCTGGGGCCTGCCGGGACCGCACGTCCCGGTGGGTCTTTTTTGAAGTTGGTACAAAGTGAAAGGTTTACTGATGAAGAAGCTATACATTGGCCTGATTGTACTCGTTCTGGGTATGACGGCATGGTCAGCATACACTGCAAGCTGGGGCCGTGGCCCCCGGTACGATCCACACTTCTGGAATTGGCCCAACGGTGGTGGCAATAAGTGGATTGCCGAGACAGAGGATTACCTTGACGGCACTCTACCCATCACGCTTACGTCTCCTGTTGTTACGCAAAGCGTCGAGGTGTTTGATGGCAATGACACACTGACCGCTGCTGAGACAGGGAAGGTTTGTGTGTCCATTGGTCATACGGGCGCGGTCGATGTCAACACCCTGACATTGACCTTGCCGGCTGCTGCTGCAGGCCTGAACTTCACTTTCGTCGATGCGAACGCAACTGCCACTGATGACCTCTGGATCACTGCTGGGACTGGGGACACTATCAACGGCGGCACTGCGGCAAAGAGCTTCAAGAATACCGGGGACGTGGTAAATGCGAGCTGCGTATTCACTTGCCGGGACGGCACAGATTGGATTGCGATGCCCAGTGCGATCGGCACCTGGGCCAACGACAACAACTAGCATCATTCTGGGTTGACGGGCGGCAAAGGTTTTGGGCCGGAGCCGCCTTAACCTTAACGGAACGTATTTTAGGAGTCATGTAATGGATTTTTGTAAAGGTAGAGTTTTACTTGCAGGACTCCTGCTGTTGTCGATGGTAGTCCTGCTGGCGGTGGGCCCTTTTGTCAGTTGGGCTGAGCCACTTGATACGTATCATCAAGGTTGGAGTTTAGTCAGAGAGACGGCCAACGAAGATGGCGCCAATTTCGCAGCAGTCTATGATTTGACCGGTGGGGCCGGGACCAGCAACTTTGCCGGAAAGGATACCAGTAATGTTGCCAATGGCGGGCCTTTCCACATCCGTCCGACTGGGTATCCGATTCCCGTCTCTGCTGGATCACGCTGGCAATTCGCTATATGCGGTGAGGCTCGTAATGGGGCCGACGATACCTTTAGCTTTGACATCGTTGGCTGGGCAACTACCAATGGCATGTTACAGAAGATTGTCGAGGGCGATGGGGTACTGGGCACGCAAACGGTAGTCACCTACCCGGACGACGGGGCCACTGCAATAGGTGGCATCGCAAGCGTGACAGGAGTGACATACGACCATACAGGCAACGGTGGAGGTGAGCAGCTATTCACTGACACTGACGACGTTGGCGCCTTTGACGGGGCGGTAGCGGGCATGATGGCCTATGTGACCGGTACGAATATCACCAGTGGTATCACTGAGATTGGCACGGTAACAGACGCAAACAATATGCTGATCGCTGTTACGGCTACCGATGATGCAACCGACGCTACGATTGATTTCCCTGTAGCTTATTGGGCGGATACCATTACCCTCGACGCCACGACCAAATGGCCCAAGGCTCAAGGTGACTTGGCCGGCATCAATGTGTACAACAGCGGCGCGAATCAGATCGCAATTGTTGAGGTTCAGACGGCAGGTCTGGAGTGGCTGCAGTTCGTTGTCTATGATGCCGACGGTGCCACTGGAGAGCAGGCCGGGAACATTACTGTCTACGGTCGGCGGATGTAATCATGACAATCTCCAAGACAGAGATATTCAATAAGTCGTTGATGCTTTTCGGTGGGCCGAGTCAAACGTCGTTCATTGACAACGCTGAGACCGACAACAGTACACAGGCGGTCTGGTGTCGCATTGTCTACGTCAGTTCCATGGACTTCTGCGCGATAGATCTGCAGCCCGGGATATTCAAGGAATACCGGGCCCTAGATGAGACCAGCGACAGCCCAGAGTCTCTGGATTGGGAGTACGCATTTGACAAGCCCTCTGAGTACATCCACTTGGTAAGGCTGACCAACGCAGAGGACCGGACGCAGGAATACGACTTCGACGATATTGGAAACTATCTGTTCTGTGACTTTGAAGAGCCTATTGCCGAGCTGATCATATCGCCCGAGGACAGTGACATAGTGAAGTGGCCGCCTGGTTTTGCACAGATGGTTGCTGCCCGCATAGCAGTGCAGATCGGAGCGCTCTGGAAGCCTAAGATGATGCCTCTGGCAATCCAGGCGTATCAGGCCGCACGGCGTGAAGCCTTCGAGGCCTTACCCGACCATATCCCGAAGACTCCAGTTTGGAATGAGAATACATGATCGCGGAATTTAAAGGAGATGTTGAGAGTTTGCGGGGCGTGGTAGACCAGTGGCGTGGCGAGTCAAAGATTGGCATAATGATGCACGGGGACATTGATGTGTTTATGCGGCACTTGCAGAGCCTTATAGACGATCCTGATTGTGTTCTGTTTGCCCTGTACAGCGATGGCCGGCCTGTAGGGTTCATAGGTGGCATGCTGTTCATCTCTCATTTGAATGGCAAGCTGTGTGCGAATGAACAGAACTGGTATGTGATGAAAGATCACAGAGGGCTTGGGTCTTTGCGATTGAAACGCCGGCTGGAGAAGTGGGCGTATGAGCGTGGCGCGTGGAAGCTATTGATGACTGCATCCGCCCTGGCCGGCGACGATCACGAGCGGATCTGCAAG
>CAZFEC010000065.1:0-10433 GCA_964517435.1 uncultured Bacteroidia bacterium
TGAAGGCGGAAGGACTCGAACCTTCGACCGTCTGATTAAAAGTCAGATGCTCTACCACCTGAGCTACGCCTCCGGGTGACCGGGCTGGTGGGGATGGTTATCCCGGCCAAAGGCTATTCAATTTGAAGCTTCGTGCGGCAAACGCAACAAAAAAGGGACGCCAGGCGCAAAACGGAACCCTTGATAAAGCTTCGCGGCCGGGGTAGTGCCGCCCGGTCAGTTCCGCCGCGCCGCCGCGGTCGGGCGGGTGGTACGCCGCGCCGGTTTGGCTGCCTTACGCGTCTTACGGCCATAACCGACGATCGCCGCCGCCAGTACCTCCTCTATGCGGCTGACCAGCTTGAACTCCAGCTGCTTGCGGATCTCCGGCGGCACGTCCACCAGGTCCTTCTCATTCTTGGCCGGAATCAGCACCTGCTTGATGCCGCCCCGCTGTGCGGCCATCGCCTTGGCGTTCAGCCCGCCGATCGCCAGCACATCGCCGTGGATGGTGATTTCGCCCGTCATGCCCAGGTCGTGCCGCACCTTCTTGCCGGAAAGCGCTGAATAGATCGCCGTGGCCAGCGCGATGCCGGCGCTGGGACCGTCCTTCGGAATCGCTCCCTCCGGCACATGCAGGTGGATTTCGCGATTCTTGTAGAAATCGCCGCGCAGCCCCAGCCGGGCAGCGTTGGCCCGCAGGAAGCTGTAGGCGGCCTGCGCCGATTCCTTCATCACGTCACCCAGGTGACCGGTCAGCTTCAGCGCCTCCTTACCCGGCATCACATTGACTTCAATCTTGAGGATGTCGCCGCCGACCGGCGTCCAGGCCAGGCCGAGCGACGCGCCTTTCATGTCGGTATCCTCCACCCGCCGCTGCTCATACTTGGGCGGCCCCAGGTAAGTGGGCAGCGAGCGGCCGTCGATGCGTACCAATCCGGGTTTCCGCTTGCGGGCGCGCACCCGCTTCAGGGCGATCTTGCGGCTGATGGTGGCGATGTTGCGCTCCAGTTCACGCACCCCCGCCTCCATCGTCCAGGATTCGATCAGGTCGGAAATCCCCGCGTCGCTGAACTTCACCTCCTGCGGCTTCAGGCCGTTCTCCTTGATCTGGCGCGGCACCAGGAAGTTCCTGGCGATCTGCAGCTTCTCGTGCGGCAGGTAGCCGGGCAGGTGGATCACTTCCATGCGGTCCCGCAACGCCGGCGGGATCATCCCCTCGACGTTGGCGGTGGTAATGAAAATCACCTGCGAGATGTCGTAATCCACATCCAGGTAGTGGTCGCTGAAGGCGAAGTTCTGCTCCGGATCGAGCACCTCCAGCAGCGCCGAAGCGGGGTCGCCGCGGTAGTCGTTGGCCAGCTTGTCGATTTCATCCATCAGGAAGACCGGGTTGATGGTGCCCGCCTTTTTCATACCCTGGATGATGCGGCCCGGCATGGCGCCGATGTAGGTGCGGCGGTGGCCGCGGATTTCCGCCTCATCCCGCACGCCGCCCAGCGAGATGCGCACAAACTTGCGGCCCAGCGCCCGCGCGATCGATTTACCGAGCGAGGTCTTGCCGACACCGGGCGGACCGACGAAACAGATGATCTGTCCGCGCAGCTTCTTGACCAGTTTCAGCACCGCCAGGTGTTCCAGTATCCGTTCCTTGGCCTTGATCAGGCCGTAGTGATCCTCTTCCAGGATCTGCTCCGCCAGTTTCAGGTTGCCGTTGTCGCGGGTGCGCTTGCTCCAGGGGATCGACAGCATCCAGTCCAGGTAGTTACGGATCACCGTCGATTCCGGCGACATCAGCGGAATCTGCTTGAGTTTGTCCAGCTCTTCCTGGGAGCGCTCCGCAGCGTGGCGCGGCAGCTTGGCCGCTGCGATCTTATCCAGGTAGTCCTGGATGTCGGCGACCTCCTCCTCGACCTCCTCACCCAGCTCCTTGCGGATGATGCGCATCTGCTCCTGCAGGTAGAAATTGCGCTGCGATTTGGAGATGCGGTCCCGCACCTGGCTTTCGATGTTCTTCTCGATCTCCAGGATCTCGTTTTCCTGCTTGAGCACGCTGGCGATCTCGAAGAACTGCTCGGTCAATGTTTTCTGTTCCAGGATCTTCTGTTTCTTGTCGACGTTTTGCGCTACATGCGCCGCCATGAAATCGGCCAGCATGGAGTACTTCTCGATCTGATCGAGAGTGATGGTGATCTCGTCCGGGAGGTTGGGATTGAGGTTGACATACTCCTCGAAGAGCGCTGTGCAGTGACGGGCGCTGGCCTCTACCTGCGGCTCGTCGGAATCCTCCGCTTCCAGGACGGCGACATTCGCGCTCAGGAAACCCTCCTGACGCCGCAAACGCACCAGCCTCGCACGGGAAACACCTTCGATCAGCACCTTGATGACATTGTTCGGCAGCTTCAGGATCTGCAGGATCTTGACGACGGTTCCCACATCGTAGAGGTCGCGTCGCTTCGGCTCCTCATTTTCGGGATCGCGCTGCGCCACCACGAAAAGCAGCTTCTCCTCCATCATGGCTTTTTCGATCGCTTCCATGGAAGCCTGCCGCCCGATCAGCAGCGGAAACACCATATAGGGGAAAATGACCACATCCCGCAGCGGCACCATCGGCAGCGCTTCCGGGAGCTGGTCAGTCAGTTCATTCTCTGTCTGCAGTTTGGCCACTATTGCTCCTGTTCGATTTATGCAGAAGGTGTGGATCAGCACCACACGGTTTAACTGGGATCGCCGGTCTGACCGCCCGCGCGGGGCGCGGTCTACCGATAAGTAAACGCCTCCGTTTCTACCTTGCAACAAAAGCGGAAATTGAGGTGAGATTCGGCGGCGATATCGCCGGTGGCGCCTTTCCGGGCAATCGGTGCGATGCGACCGAACCGGAGCGACGGTTCAAGCCCGGGTGGTTGCCTGCGACTCCGGGGACTTCTCCGTCGGACCGAACCGCTCGTAAAGCCGGATCGCCAGCCAGCCCAGCAGCCAGCCCAGTAATAAGCCACCCAGCACGTCCCCCGGATAGTGCACCCCCAGGTAGATGCGGGAGTAACCGACTCCCAGTGCCAGCGCCAGCCACCACCGGCGGCCGCGGCGGAACAGCCATACCAGCCAGAGCGCCACCGCCATCCCGTTGGCCGCGTGCGAGGAGGGGAAGGACCAGGAGCGCTTCCAGACCCGGGTGATCTCCGCCGGCGTCGTCACCCAGCCGCGGTCACCGTCCAGGTAGTGAACCGCGCCGATCTCGTTGCAGGGACGGCTGCGCTCGAACGCCGGTTTCAGCACGCTGGAGGCGATCTGGTCGGAAGCGGTGAGGGTCACCAGCAATAGCAGCAGCGCCCAGCGCCGGCGGTTGCTACCGCGCCAGAGAACGAAGCCGGCCGCAATCAGCAGCAGCGGTATCAACCAGATACGGTCCGACAGCGCTTCCATCACCGGATCCAGCCAGGGATGGTGCCAGCCGTTCAGCCAGATGAACAGCTGCCGGTCGAGGGCGGCAAGCCAGGAGAGAGACATGGGACTCCGAGGTTGATGGAGTAACAAGAATACAGAAGATAGAATACAGAAGATAGAACTCTCATGATCCCTTTGCTTAATAGTACCAGCCACGAATAGGGCCCTATCATCTTTGTATCCAGGGACCTGTGATTAGATTTATCCAGGTGGTTTGGAACTGAGTATCTTGCGTTCATAGACCAGCAGCATCTTGCTTATCTCTACAGTTAACTCGGCCAATGATCGACAGTCTGCATACTTGAGATCCTCAGAAAGGAACAGGTAATATCTGCATTCTTCGAGTGAAGAGTGCGCGATATTAATAAGGCGCGCCTTGTCTCTTTTCCCTTTTCTACGAAAGCCCTCCGCGATGTTGGCTGGAATTGACACGGTGGCTCTTCTAAGTTGGCTGGTTACGCCATAGAGTTCATGTTTCGGAAATCCCTGGGTCAATCGATAAACCGCCAGCACCAGCTTATGCGCTTTCTGCCATACTTCCAGATCAGTGAAACTATCAGCCGGTTTCCCCACAGTACCTCCAACATGTCTACCCTCCGACTTCTATCTTCTGTAATCTGTATTCTTCCTTCTGTCTTCTATCTCCTGTCTTCTATCTTCTCACCTGCACCTCCCAACTGAACCGCGGCCGGACCGCCCGCTCCAGCTGTGGATAGTCGGTATCCGTCGGTCCCAGGCAATAGCCCAGCAACAGGTCGCAGCGATAGCGGTGCCAGCGCCATTCCCGTCGCAGACGTAATTCCAGCGCCCCGGCGGACAACCAGGCCCACTGCACGGTTCCGGACAGTCCAAGCCGGCTCCCGGCAACCGGCGCAGCGGAGCCGATCGCCGTACGACCCTGCAGCGACCATCCGCCCCGGTCGAAGCGCAGCTGCCAGAGGTAGCGCCCCTGGCCGTAGAGACGGCAGCCGGCACTGAGCCACCCCGCGGACGCCCGCACCCGCGCCTGGCAGGAGAGTTTCTCCCCGGCCGGCAGCGCTTCCGCCAGCTCGATCCGGCGCCAGAGCTTCAGTTCACAGCGGTGCAGGCGCTTCTCGATGCGCCACTCGAAACGGGAACGCCAGGTGGGAAGCGGTGCAACCTCATCCAGCGCGCGCCAGAGGTGCAACCGTGAACTCAAACGCCAGCCGAGCGGGGAGAGCGCAACCTCCTGGGCGAAGCCGGTGAAATGCTCGCCGCTGCCGGTTGCCAGCGGCCACTTGCCGGGGGGCGCCCGGCGCAGCCCGTACAGGGCCGACACCAGACGGTAGCGTTTCCCCTGCCGGCTCCGGCTCACCAGCCAGCTCTGCAGATCGCCGCCGTACACTTCCACCAGCCAACCACGCCATCTCCAGCTGCCGCCGACCGCCGTTTGCTCCGGGCTGGTCAGTGCCCGGACGATACTCAGACGCAGCTGCGCGGTCCGCCAACGGTATTCCCCGCTGGCAAGCAGGTTCCAGCCCCCGAATCCGCGGGTCCGGCCGGGGGGCTGCCGTACAAGCGCCAGCAATAGTTGCGTATGGGCGGTCGCCAGCCAACCGGCGCTGCCGGGCAGACTGAAGGCGGAAGTGGAGAGGCGTACCCGTGTGCGCTCCCTTCCCAGCGGCACCCGGCCGAAGCCGGTCTGACAGAGGGCACCGTTACCACAGCTGAGCGACAGGTTCCCTCCGAGCCAGCGCCAGCGGCCCGCGCCGCCGGTAATTTCCCAGCCGCCCTGGAGCAGCGGCATTCCCTCCTGATACCGGGCGGCGCCGCGCAACTGCCAGCTGCCGCCCGCCAGGCCGGTGCGGAGCATGAGCCTGCTTCGGTCGTCGCAGCGCAGCGTGGATGGTTGCAGTTGCAGCGCTTCCGCCGTAACCGGTCTTAGAAGTACCAGCCAGATTGCATACACTGCGACCAGCCCAGCTGCGGGTGCAGCAACAGATCGAGACGCCATCTCATCCTCCCTTTCGCCAGTTGCAGCATCAGGCCGGTCTGCCCGCTCCGGTTATCGTAGCTAAGACCAATACGGTTAAGCCGGGAGCGGGGGAGCAGCCACTGCAGGGCCAGATACGCGCCGGGCGGTGCCGGCGGCTGTTCCAGCCAGCTTAAATGCAACCGCACCCGGTCGAGCGCCGCCCAGGCGAGATCGAAACGCGTGGCGGCGCGCTCACCGCAGCGGGCGGGCAGCCAGTTGTCCAGCCGCGCACCCGCCGCCCAGCTGGAATCGGCCCGCCAGACCAGGTGACAGCCGCTGTTTATCCCCTGCCGCGGCGGATAGCCCCGCACCTGCAGGCGGTGCAGCTGCAGCGTCAACCCGGCGGTCAGACGCTCCCCGCATCGTGCCCAGCCGAGCGCGCCCGTCAGTTCGCGGTAGGCGGGCCATCCGAAGTGCCGGAGCGCGGCGGAAGCCATTCCGCTCCCCTGCCGCCAGCCGCCATTCAGTTCGAAGGTCTGGAGTTCACTCAGTCCGTAGAGCCGCCAACCGGCGATGGTGAAGTGACTCCATTGCGGCGGCGGCCAGGCTGCCGCCGGAGTGGGTTCCCATCCGGCCGGCAGCGGCGCGGCCAGGATCGCCACCAGCAGAAAGGGGATCAGGCCGGCGAGCGCCCCGGAGGCAGCTGTCAGTTTATCAGTCATCGTTTTCTTCCTTGATCAAAACGGATGGGGTGGTGATTATGTACCTCCCTGGAACCGCTTTCAGTTCGGAGCCGGCGACTCAACTCGAGAGAAGCCTGGCATTATTGGCGCGTTTTCGACACCCTGTTCTCCAGGTAGCAATTGTCTGTTTTGAGCCCACCAAACCGGGAAGGAACACAGGAGAATGACCGGACTGCGCCGACCTCTGCTCCTCACTCTGCTGACGCAACTGTTCGCGTTCACCGCCGCCTGCGGCTATACTTTCGAACCCACGGTGTCGGTGGACATCTCCCGGCTCAATGTCGATGAGCGCAACCGGGTCGAAAACCTGGAAGAGAATCTGGTGGAATACCTGGAACAGTGGGACGACCCGGACGGTGTCGACTTCGACATGGTCATTCCTCTGAATATGCAGATCCTCATGGAGAATTCTTCACCACGCGGTACGGTTTACCATTACTCGGCTACCTTCGCTATTTCCGACCTGGCGGAGCATCAGTACGATGACAACAAGTGGGGGTTCGATCTCGCGGAATACGAGACGATCGAACAGAGCGGCGTCTACCATTCGTTCACTTCCCTGCTGGAATTCTACATCAACATCCTGGTGTCGCACCAGATGGACAAACTGGACAACTTCGGCGGCGAGCCGTGGCTGGAAAAATCGGTACGGATCGCGCAGAACGCCCGGTTCGATCAGAACGACCACGGCTGGTACGAACGGGGGCAGATGATCGAATCGCTGTTGTCGGAGGATCAGGAACTGATGCGGACCCTCACCTGGGCCTATCACAGCGCTCTCTACTTCTACGAAGTTGTGGAAAACAACTACGAAGCCTGGAATGCGGCCGCGCTCTGCGTCGACATTCTCGAGGATATTCCCGCCACTGAGAAGCGGGCGCGCTTTTTCGAATTCGCCTACTTCAAACTGGGTAATATCTTGAAGGAGGGGGAGGACCCGGAATTCCTGAACCGGTTAAAGCGGATGGACAATGCTCATGCAGGCTACTATGACCGTCTGCTGGACAGCATGTAGCAATCGGTTAGACCGGATTCCGGGCGGTTTGTTCCCCGGCGCGGACCGGGACGCGGCGTATGACCGGTTTCTGCAACCCCAGGTTAAAACCTGGAGCGGTTCGTGGCTGAAGGCCACGCTTCAGGATATCACTAGATCCCTTCGGGATTTTCGTGATGCAAAATTCCCGAATAATGAACCCAGGAGGAATCCCCGCAGGGGATTATGCGGTATAGCCCCGGGTTTCAACCCGGGGCTTCAGAACTGGATTCGTAGTGGTTCCTAGATTTGCGTATCGCACCATTTTTCTTGCGTATGCAAACGGCAAAAGATAGTTTGTGGATGATGAGACGCCTCACGCCAGTCATAGCCATATCACTGTTGTTCGGGTTGGCCTTCGCTACGCAGGTCCTGCAATTCCGCGGCGAACTGCTCTCGGAGACTTCGGTCGAACTGCAGTGGACCGTCGACGATGAAACCGGCATCAGCGGTTTTCAGCTGCGGCGGTCGGCCGACGGGGTTACCTTCAATCCGATTTTCGACTGGCTTACAGCCGACGGTTCCCTCAGCTACAGCTATATCGATACGCCGATGGGCTTCACCGGCACCGATACCGAGCGTATCTACTACTACGCTTTATACCTGCGCGATAACGAGGGGAATTTCTACCTGGGGTGCGACCCGATCGAGGTTAATTTCATCATCTCCAACGTCACTATGACCTGGGGCACGCTCAAGGCGATGTTCCGCTAACGGCTCCCACCAACGCCATTACCAGATCTCATCTTCCAGAATAATAATAGCAGAGGCTCGCTCCGTTCCCAGCTGCTCGGCCAGTTCACGGTAGAACTGCGACTGCCGTGCTTCTATCTGCGTCTCCAGCGCGACTCGCTGTTCGAGCAGTTGATCCAGACCGGCCGGCGTCTCCTCCTCCCGGGTCAGATTCTCGATCCGCACTTCGTTCAATTCCCGGTGCCGCTTCAGATCGCGGATTTCGTGCCGGGCCTGCTCATAGAGCGCGAAGAAGGTGGTCGACTCCTCCCGGGTCAGTTCCAGGGTAGTGATGATCCGCTCCGACAGCGAGAGGGCCTGCTCCTCCTCGTGGTATTCGGGAAAGTCGCCCCTGAACTTGTCCGAGCGCATCTGCACGCCGATGATCACCATGGCGAAACAGAAACCGATCACTATCCACTTCATCATACGGGAAGTCGGGGATTCAGTGGCGAGCAGACGCCGGCGCCGTGTCTTTTCGATGGCCAGGCTGGTCTCATGGCGGGAACGCTCTATCTGTTGCTTACCCACGTCCTGGAGCGCCTCCCGTGCCCATTCCAGCTCCTGCCGGCAGGATTTGCAGTCCAGGATATGGTCGAGGATATCGTCCACCTTGGCCTGGGCCAGTTCGCCCAGCACATAGCGGTCCAGCAGTTTGCGGCACTCTTCGCAGTTCATCAGAATCCGTACCCCAGCGTGATGTGATTGACGCTGCCCAGCACGCCGAGTGAGGTGTAACCCCAGTCGAGTCGCCAGTGCGTTGTGATGGCACCTCCCAGGCCGAAAGTGACGCCCCGTAACGCCTCATCGAGACTCTCCAGCCGGTCGCTTCCCTGTTCGAACAGGTAACCGCCTCGCAGCGTCCAACCCACCGGCAGATAGAACTCGCCGCCGATCTGCAGCTCGTCACGATTGTTGCCAAGTAGTGTGTAGTCGAGGAACCAGCGCAGGGGCAGGTGCTTCAACCGCTTGGCCAGACCGGCCCGCAGGCGCCACGGTAACCGGGTGTCGGAGGTGCCGCTGTATTCGGAAAGGACGAAGCCGGCGTTTTGCAGAACCAGTCCGCCGGCCCAGCCGGAAGCGCCGAGGGAATAACGAGTGCCCAGATCTACCGTCAGAGCGGTACAGCTCGCCTGTTCGATGGCGGAATAGACCAGACGCGTGGTGAGACCGGCCTGCAGTTGGTTCCACTGATAGGCGGTCGTGGCCTGGAGCATGATATCCTGCGCCGTGAAATCGCCGGTGGGATTGCCCCAGATGTCGCGCCCCTCGAAGCGGCCGAAGTGCATGCCGCCCAGACCGATGGCCAGCGGAAAGCCCACCTCGCGGCTCAGGGTCATCATCGCGTTGTACTGGTTGATATCGGCGACATAGCCCACCCAGGAGGTGGACAGTTGCTTCCGTTCGATCAACAGGAGCGTAGCGGGATTGAGTGCCAGACCCTCGAGCCGTTCTTCCCAGGCGATACCGGTTCCCCCCCGTGCGGCTGTCGCCGCGTCCACGGGCAGGTTGAGCGACTCCAGCGAGGCCAGTCCCCAGGCCGCGGTGCCGCCGAGTACCAGACCTGCTGCGATAAGTGCCAACCTGATTGTACGCATTGTTGCTCCAGTCGCTGGTTTCGCGTCCTGCCCCTCAGGGCGCCGGGCACGGCTCGCCCGCCTCTGCAGGGGAATTTTACGCCAAAGCCCCTTGAAACTCAATCAAAAACAGCCTCTAGCGATGGTAGAGAGCCACAATCCCGGTTTGAGGAGGGTCCGGTTCAAACCGTGGTTTAAAGATTCATAATCAACTGCTCTCACAGGAATTGGTTGAATCGCAGCGGAATCCTGCCCTTTTTGATGAGAACTGGCAGTAATAGTCTTGACAACAGGTGCCGGATGGAGACAGTAGCCGTTATACTCGCGGGGAACACGCCGGAGGAATCCGTCCTGGAACAGCTCCGCCGGCGCCGGGTGGATCTGTTCTATGGCTGGTCGGTACCGGTATTGGCCCTGATCGCTGCCGACGGCGGGGGGGACGTCTGTCTGGCAGCCGACCTGCTGCCCGATATCGTGACCGGCGACTTCGATTCCATCTCTCCCGCCGCCCTGGAGGAGTTGCGACAGCGCACCACCGTGCGGGAGCGCCCGGAACAGGACAGCAGCGACCTCACCAAGGCGCTGGTGGAGGCGGAACAGCTGGCGGCCAAACATGTCACCATTCTGGGTTACCGCGGCGGCCGCAGCGATCACCTGATCAGCATACTGGCCAGTATGCGCTCCAATCCCTTTCCCCGTTCCGTCAGCCTTCTGGGTGAAAGAGAAATCATCCATCACCTGCGTCCCGGCGATTACAACTTCGTCACCCCGGAAGACAAGCGGATTTCGCTGGTAACCTTCGCCAGCCACGGGGTGTGGATCAACCTGCACGGAACCGACTATAAGGCCGACAACCTGCTGCTGCTGCCCGGTTCCCTGGGGATCTCGAATCGTTGCTGTCACGGCGCTCTGGCTGTATCTGTCCGTCAGAACGACCTCTTCATCATTTTCAGCGAGCTTGAGGATGCATGAACCGCTGGTAAGCGGCG
>CAZFEC010000066.1:0-10157 GCA_964517435.1 uncultured Bacteroidia bacterium
AAAAATACGAAAAGCCCATCCCGGACAGCCGGGACGGGCTTTCTTTATGCACCCTGGGAAGGGTGCTTCACCATACTGGCAGCAGCAGGGTTTGCGGGAGCAGCTTGTTGCGCCTGTTCAGGGCTGGCGCCTCGTGTTCACGCACCGGCAGCGTAGCTCTGGCGTGTTGTTGTCAATCGTTGTCAACTATCAGACGCACTCTCAATTCATCAATAAGCTGACTTTCGCGCCGCAACCTCTGTGGTCTGCCATCAGGACTGGTTACTGGATTCTCTCCGCGGGGCTGGTGTCGGGATTGATGTTGCGATGCGGGTCCCCTTCGGGCCAGCGCTGGATTGAATAATCCGGTTTCAACATCTCAGGTGACATCAGGTTCAGGGGATGTTGCTCCGGCAGGAAAATCTGGTTGATCTGGCGGTCCAATGACAGTGATGTCTGGTCCATGATATTTCTGGCGGAAGCAGCGCCGGCCAGCAGGCAAACCGTAGTCAAGGTGACTGTGATCATCGAAATCTTTGCTTTCATGGTGCCCTCCCTTTCCAGCCTCGGCTTTCGGCCTCGGCTTCTGTTCTGGATATCGCAAGATGCGTGCCAAAGAAACATCCTCTAACTAAATACCGATATATTAACGGTTTACAGCATCACGCGAGCCGTCAAACGCTGGTTTTTACAGGTTCAAATGATATGACGATATCGTGTCGATATGAACTCCGACCGGTGGTTCTCACGGGCTCATCTAAATCATCCACCAAGCTTGAAAGCGCGTCGGAACCGTATTGAATACAGCCCGGACGTGAAAAACCCCGCATTGATAACGCGGGGTTTTCCTCCGATACACCCTCCCAAACAGGAGTTACACCATTTGGCAGCAGCGTTTTTTGCAAGTCGGCTGTGTTAAGGGCTGATGCCCTCCACACTCTATCCGCGCTGCGGATGGCACGCTACTGCCGCATCCATCCGCCGCCAGGTTCAGGTTCATCCTCTCATTTTGACTCATCAGAACTGTGCCCTCCGGTTCACATCCCAACAGGCTAGCGGGACAGAGTCTTGGCGTCGGTGTCCAGCTCCAGTCGCCTCAGATCGCCTTCCGGCCGGAAGCAGTGCGGATTCGGTTTCGCCTGTTCCGGGGCCAGTACCAGCCAGAGATGCTGTTCCGGAAGTCTGATGTTGTCATCGCAGCGATCCCGGTAGAACGGCAATTCGTCGCCCAGCGGTCTGGCAGCGGCGGTGCCCGCGATCAGCGCGATGGCGGCGAGCACGATCGTGAATTTCAGCTTGTTCGATTTCATGTCTCCCTCTCATATCTTCCGGCAGTTGCTGCCAGTCTGAATCCTGATATCTTTCTTGTCGTTGTTCAAAGCCCGGGGATCGCGACGCTCAGAACGCGCGGTAGCGGCGGTTCCAGCCAGTTCCCAGACCGAACCCAGCAGTATGGCCATTGTAGCTCTTCTCGATCTCATTTCTCTTCTCCTCGTTTCCTTTCCGGCACCCTATCTGTCGTTCAGCCGGTTCTGCCTCTTGTAAGGCAAAAGGTATGCCAAAATTTGAAAACGATGTTATCGTGTTGATAATTATGCGGTTGGGTCGGGACACGGTGGTTCACATATCGCTTTTCCGGCTCTGTGCGTGATATGTCGATATCAGGATGATATATGAAAACAGGGTGTAGAGTAGAGGCACATTATAGGGTGATCAGATGAGAAAACAACGGGGGGTGTCTATTCGCTGATCTTGTTGCAGGCCGGCGAAGCCGAGGCTGCGACAAGGTCATTCGTGGGAGAGAAATCGTCTATTCGTTGATGTCGTCTGTAGTATCGTCCTCACTGAAGGGTGACGTTTCAAACGACTTTTCGACTCGACAATTTCTGAACCTGCTGCAACGTACATTCGCTTGTTGCAGGCCGGCGAAGCCGAGGCTGCGACAAGGTCATTCGTGGGAGAGAAATCGTCTACTCGTTGATGTCGTCCGTGTCGTCTTCACCAAAGGGTGACGTTTCAAACGACATCAACCTCCCCAGCCGCGAGGAGCCGGAATCCATCTTGTCGGGGTCGAGGAAGAGAACCCACCCACCTTTGCTGGTTTCAATCCAGGAGGGGATTTCCTCCGGCGCCAGGTCCACCAGCGGTCGAAAGCAGGCGGCGGTACCGCGGCGCTGCATCGCGGCTGTGGTGCGTTCCATCAACTTCCTGTCGGTCAGGTGCAGGAAGGGAACCATATTCGAATCGGAATTGCCGGTCATCGACTTCCTTTTCTCCGCGGGATGGGTGCGTAGCAGGGTAGCTTTCGAATCCGCCGTCAGGCGTTATCGGGCGGTCTCTGCGAAATACTATAAACAATCTCGGGGCAAATATCAACCGGGATGGCACGGCACCCGTTCTTGAGGCCGAAACGGCTCGTCGCCGGTATTATTTCCGGTTGGTATCGAATCTTGCATATTTCGCATTTTCCTGTACTTTCTTCTCTTCACGATGAGAATGAAGTCGAGTGGAACGGGGCTTGCGCCCGGTTCCGGTTCCGAGACCTGACTTCCGGCGATCGGTCACCCGGCCGCATCGCGTACTGCAAATTGCTCAGCCGATCGGGCGTTCCCGAGTTCCCGTCAATGACAGCATCCATAGGAACTGACACCTGGAGTCTGAATGCGTAAACGATTCCGCCACCTGCCGCTGCGACTGGTCCTGTTCGTCATCGGATTATCCCTGCTCACGACCGGTTGTGATCCCGACAGCGAGCGTACAGACTACCATCTGGAGCTGCTGGGGAGTTACCTGGAGACGAGTGGCGATATCAGCGAGGTGGCGCTCGGGGCGGACCGGGCCTGGGCGCTCGCGTCCACTACACACCGTATCCAGACCTTCAACCTCGCTGAAGCCGCCGCCCCCTGGCCGGTCGGCGAAGCGGTCATCCCTGACTGGCAGCAGGATGAAACCTTTGTCTCCGCCGCCTGGGCGGGTGAAGAGCTCCTGCTCTGCGTCACCACCAAGAATATGAAATTCGTCAGGATCACCGACAGTGCGGTGCCGGGCTACTTCGGTTGGGATTTCTCCGGCCAGATCAATCATGTCTGGGCGGTGCCGGGCAACGATTCGCTGACCATTCTCGCGGCGGACCGTTCACCGGAGGACGGTATCCAGGTCCACTCTTACGACCTCGCCGATTCCTCCGATTTCTGGGAGTTCGGCCTGGCTGCCGAGCAGGCTGTCTTCACCGACTTCGATAACGATGCCAACGACCTGGTGCTGCAGGGGGACTACCTTTATGTGGCGGACGGTGCTTACGGCCTCAAGGTCTTTCTGGTGGAAAGCCTGCTGCCGCTGGTGCTGACCGAGATCGCCACGCTGCCGCTGGCGGGTGACGCCCGCCGCCTGATCGCCGACGGCAATCTGCTGGCTGTCTGCGCCGGTTCCGGCGGAGTGTACTGCGTGGACATCAGCGATCCCTACCAACCACGGGAGTTGAGCCGTTATGTCGCTTCCTACACCGCCTACGATCTGGACCTGTTTAACGACCACCTTTTCGTGGCCTGGAGCAGCTCCGGTGTTCAGGTGCTGGACATCGCTGATCCGGCGAACCCGCTACCCAGCTACTTTTACGATCTGCCCTCGGCGCGGCGGATCGCGGTCAACGCGGATGTGATCGCAGTGGTGGACGCTCAGGAGGGGCTCCACTTCTTCGACAATCCGCTTTGAACGATGACGGGATTCAGAAATTCACTGGCGGCGGGAACTACCGCTCCCCGCGGCGATGCTTTGGATAGAAAACCAACTAGTTTTAAGGAGAAATAATGATACGCTTTTCAACGCTGGCGTGGCTGGCAGTCGCACTCCTGCTGCAGAGCGCGCTGGCGCAGCAAGCGCCCTGGATGTGGGATGATGATGGTGTGCCGGTTCGCCAGGGCTACCACATCGAGTGGCAGAAGACCACCTGCCCCGGTAACGCCGGCGAGGTGATCGTCGCCTGGTCCGACACCCGCGATCAGCTGCGAGATCTCTTCGCGCAGAAACTGGATGGGGAGGGCAACACGCTCTGGGCCGATAACGGCCTGCTGGTCAACGGCGCCTATTCGCGTCAGGAGGACCCGGTGCTGGAATCCGACCGTAACGGCGGCGCCTTCATCAGCTGGGTCGACTTCCGCGCCGACAGCTCCGGTGATATCTATACGCAGCACATCGACGCCGACGGGAACATGCTGCTGGATCCGGACGGTGTGCCGATCAGTACCGAGAACAACGTCCAGATCTCGATCAACATGTGTTACGACGAGGATGGGGGCGTCTTCATCTCCTGGAACGATTCCCGGACCGGCGACACCGACCTCTACATCACGCATCTGCTGGCGGACGGCACGATCGCGGAGGGATTCGATCCGGACGGATCACCGGTTGTCACCGAGCCGGGCGAACAGGTTTTCGTCAGCCTGGTTTCCGACACCGAGGGAGGCACCTGGATCACCTGGACCGACAAGCGCATCCAGAACGACCACAACATCTACGTTCAACATGTCCTGGCGGACGGCACCATGGTGCTGGAGGAGAACGGCCTCCTGGTTTGCGGCGCCTCCAGTATCCAGGAGAAGCCCAAGCTCGCGCCGGATGGAATGGGCGGCGCTTTCGTCTGCTGGCTCGACAAGCGTAACGACAACTTCGGCGACATCTACCTGCAGCATCTCAACAGCGAAGGTGTCATCAGCTTCGGTCAGGACGGGGTTGCGATCAGCGACAGTGCGGACACGATTGAGGATAACAACCGTATCGTTAACGCCGGCGACGGTCTGGCGATCGTCATGTGGCAGGACAACCGCAACGATCCCTCCAACACGGTGGGCGACATCTACGCGCAGAAGATTTCGACCGGCGACTTCGTCTGGCCGGTTGACGGTGTGCCTGTATGTCTCGCTCCCGAGGATCAGGTGAACGCGCGGATGACCTCCGATTACAACGGCGGCGCCTTCATCGCCTGGACCGATTATCGCAACGGCGGCACCTTCGGGTACGAAGATATCTATTTGCAGCATCTGGATGCCGGCGGCACCGCGCTCTGGGGTGACGGCGACAATGACGGTATGCCGGCGTCGCTGGCGACCGGCAGCCAGCATTCGCCCTCGGTGCGAGCCGATCAGAACGGCGGTGCTTTCGTCGCCTGGGGTGACCTGCGTTACGGCAGTATCGGTGTCTTCGCCAACTGCCTCGACGAAAACGGCGATTCCCGTTTCGCTGAAACCGACGGCGTTCAGCTGGTCTGGGGAATCGACGGCAACGCTGCCGACCTGACCAGCGTTGCGACTGACGACGGCAGCGCCATCTTCGTCTGGGAAGACAGCCGCTTCGCCGGCAGCGTGATCTCGGCGCAGAAGCTCGACAGCGCGGGTGCCGGTATGTGGACCAGCAACGGCGTGGTTCCGCACGAGGATTTCGACGAGCGGGAGCAACGCGTACCGGAAGCGCTGCCGGATGGCGCCAACGGGGCGTATGTCTCCTTCGTCTGGGGACCGAACCTGGGCACGGCGGCTTTCATCACCCGCCTGAACGCGGATGGTGAGGCGGCCTGGGGTGATCCGGTCTCCGTCACGGCGGAGTACAATGTCCACCCGACCGACTACCAGATGGATATCAAGTTATGCGACGATAGCGAAGGTGGTTTGATCATCGCCTGGTCCGATCACAACGAGGATGTGGACCTCATCTACTCCAAGATTTTCGCGCAGCGTATCTCCCCCGCCGGCGAACGGCTCTGGGGCGATAATGGCGTGCAGCTCTCCTTCACCAGCGACGTGAGCGAGAATATCGCCCTGGCCACCACGGCTGACGGCAGCGGCGGCGCCTACGTGCTCTGGCAGTACGGCACCTGGGGCGATTTCAACCTGCGCCTGCAGCATATCGACGGCAACGGCGACGTGGTTGCCGGCTGGGATGCCAACGGTCTCGACCTCTGCACGGCGCCCGGCGACCAGCTGAAGGGCACGCTCGCGACTCAGATCGACGGCGGGGATAATCCCGGCGTTTACGTCATCTGGAACGACCCGCGGGAAGCGGCCAACTCGACGGATATCTATGGACAGCTTGTTAATGTCGACGGTTCGGTGCAGTGGACGGAAAACGGCGTGCTGCTGGTCAGCGGTAACTCTGACCAGGAGTTCAACCGCGTCCGGGCTGACAATGACGGTGGATTCTACCTGTTCTGGAAGGACTTCTCCAACGGGGTTGATTACAATCTCTACATGCAGCATTTCGACGCCACCGGCAACGGCTTCTGGCCAGCTGAAAACACCGCGGTCTGCGAGGACGCGGACACTACTGATCAGCAGGGGGGCGACTTCATCCTTTTCCAGCGCGAGGATACCGATCGCATTATCGCCACCTGGTCAGACCTGCGCAACAACATGCACTACGACCTCTACGGACAGGAGATCGGTGCGGACGGCGGGCACATCTGGGACGGTGAAGACGGTGCTGCGATCAACAGCTTCTTCCACCACCAGAAGTTCCCGACCATCAGCTACGACGGGGACCTGGGCGCTTTCATCGGCTGGGTCGACATGCGCTCCTCCGGCAAGGAGGACCTCCAGAACATCTACGCCCAGCGGGTCCATATCGACTATGGCGCGGTTGGTTCCCCGGTGGCGACGCAACCGGTCGACTGGGCGCTGCTGTCCAGCTACCCCAATCCATTCAACCCCGCGACGACCGTGGATCTGCAACTGCGGACGACCTTGCCGCACGGCGAGCTGGCGGTCTACAACATCGTTGGTCAAAAGGTTGCTATCCTGGCCTCGGGGCACTTCGCCGCCGGACGGCACCAGTACAGCTGGCGGGCGGAGGGCCGGGCCAGCGGTCTTTACATCGTGCGTCTGCTGGGCGAACAGCGCCAGGCAGTGCACAAGATGCTACTGTTACAGTAGCGTCGCGGATATAGCGGAACGAAGGAGCGCACAGGTTGCGCTCCTTTTTTTGATCCGGGGTCGGACCAAATTAACATACTGTGATTAAAGACGATAAGCCCATAATACGCCGATTCGCGAGGCTAAGTTTTTATTTATCTTCAATTTAATTACCAAGTGCAGGTAATCAGGGAGGATGAGATGAGTATAGTAGTGCTAGGTTGCGGGCTGGTCGGGAGTGCCATGGCGCTGGATCTGGCGCGGCACGGTCACGAGGTGACCGCGGCCGATGTGGATGATGCCGCTTTTACCCGGCTTGGTGGAAACACGCGGATCAAGGCTGCGGTTTGCGATCTCGCTACGGCGGAAGAAGTCCGACAGCTGGTGCGGGGCTTCGATCTCGTCATCGGGGCGGTGCCGGGCTGGCTGGGCTATCAGACCGTCTCGGCGACGTTGGAAGCGGGGCGGGACATCATCGACATCTCCTTCTTCCCGGAAGATCCCTTCGACCTCCAGGAGCTGGCGGAGCAAAACGGCGCCACCGCCGTTCTCGACTGCGGGGTGGCACCAGGTTTCAGTCATGTCGCCTTCGGGCACCTCAGCCGCTGGTTTGATGAACCGCAGAGCCTGGCCTGTTTCGTCGGCGGGCTTCCCGCGGTTCGCGTCCAGCCCTTCGAATACCGTATCGTCTTTTCCGCGCTGGATGTGATGGAGGAGTACACCCGCCCGGCCCGCATCGTGGAAAAGGGGGAAGTCGTCGTGAAGGAGGCGTTGTCCGAGGTCGAGGAGATCGATTTCCCCGGCGTGGGCACGCTGGAGGCTTTCAATTCCGACGGTCTGCGCAGCCTGGTGCGTACGCTGCAGGTCCCCAATATGATCGAGAAAACCCTGCGCTATCCCGGTCACGCCACCAAGATGAAATTCCTGCGCGAAGTGGGTTTCCTCGGCAAGGAGCCGGTTCAGGTTGACGATGCTGAGGTGGTACCGCTGCATCTGACCGCCAAGCTGCTCTTCCCGCAGCTGGCGCTGCGGCGAGGCGAGGAAGATCTGACGGTTATGCGCATCACCGGTACGGGAATCAAGGCCGGCAGGCGGCAGCGTGTCACCTACATCCTGCTTGACCGCTTCGATCCGGTCACCGGCATCACTTCGATGGCTCGCACCACCGGTTATACCGCAACCGCGGTGGCGGAGCTGTTCCTGCAGGGTAAGATCGCGCGGCGCGGGTTGATTCTGCCGGAGATGCTCGGTCAGGAGGAGGGTTTCATTGAACTACTGCTGGGGGAGTTGGCTGAACGGGGAGTGGTTTACGAGCGGAGTGTGGAGACCGTCTGAAATTAGGATTCAGATGATCTCGCGGAGATATCTTCCCTAGTAAACCACAGTTATGATATAGAATGCTCTTAAATACGATCCCAGTTCATTCACGATGGTGAACGAGGTTCCGACGGTCGTCCCCACCAGAGTGCCCGGTAGAGCGTAGGGCTCCGTGAGCCGGTAAACATTATACTCCTCCGCACCTGCGACCGCACTCCAATCCAGAATCACATCATTAAACTGAATAGTAATCACCAGGTCACTCACCAGGTTCGGGAACACCGGGTTAGTGGGGTGGATTCCGAAAACAGCGCCTTGAGCGATGGTGAAATCAGCACTGCCCGGCGTCAGGTCATCCAGATAGAAGTAACCGTTGTAAGTGCCCGACCAGCCCCAGTTGAAATGGAAGTAGTCGGCTCCCTGATAGCCATCACAGACGAAGGCGTGGCCACCGGTCCCCTCACCGCGATAAACCAGCGGTTGTCCGTTATCCAGTTGCTCTCTCACAATGCCGCTCCAGGCGGAATTGGAATAGGCAGACTTATACAGGTAGTCAACAGCCGGATGGTAGTCGAAGTAGTCTTCGAGGACTGAGACGACATTCGGATAACCGTAGGTCCCGGTATAGGCTCCGGAACCGTCAGGACCGTAGTCCATCTCCAACCCTACTCCGCAGTGATAGAGTAGTTCAGCGATGTTTTCTTCCCCATAATCGTCCGGCATGGTGGCCCAGTCATAGGTGGCGGCGCTGAAGTCAGCATACTGATAACCGTAATCGGAATGGGTGTAACCGTGCGAACCGACACCCTGAGGTGGATGCGACCAGTATTTCATCACCTGCGCCATGGCGGTAGCCACGCAGCCGGCCCAGACATGTCCGCAGGGGCCGCCGCCATCAACCGGACAGTCGGTGTTGTAGTCGCAACCCTGATCCCAGGTAGTAGTCAGTAACGGTGATACATCCCGGTCACGGTTGTATTGGTGCAGCCGGTTTTCCAGGATTTCGCGCCATAACGGTAAAGTGTTGTGGTTGGTGATGCTCTCCCGGCGTACCCATCGCAGCTGCGCCTGCACATTGTCGAAGAATTTCCGCACGGCCGGGTGGGTCAGCTCAATCCGGATGGGAGACGAGTGAGAATAGCCGATTATCGGGATCGTGGCATCATCGCCGGAGACGGCCACGAAGCCGGCCGGTTGAAAGGAGTAGATGTAATAATCTACCTGCCCGCTGGTGGAAAGACTGTGCATTTTACCGGCAGCGATCCCATCAACATTGGTTCCAACCGGGGCATAGTGAATATACCAGTTGACCGCGACGCTGCGGGCCGTTTCCTCTGAAACCGGTGCCGCTGACAGCTGGGTTGTGATAAAACCTGCGATCATAATTAACACAAACTGTTTTCGCATCGAACACCTCCTGACCTCATGTATAGAACGCTTCCTGTTGGTCGACGCATTCCTGATTGTTAATTAAAGCGAAATGAGGGGCGGGTTAGCTCCACAGGCAACGCAGCATTCCAAATACCATCTGAACCCAATGGAACATTATCTACTCAAATGGTAATATGCGGTTTGCTTTTGATATACTCAATGACTGTTCGGGTGATCGTTTGGGGCGACTCGGGTCATAAAAAAACCCGCCTTTTGGGCGGGTTTTCTAATGATAAAATCGGCGACGTCCTACTCTCCCACAGGGCCGCCCCTGCAGTACCATCGGCGCTGGTGGACTTAACTACTCTGTTCGGGATGGGAAGAGGTGTACCCCCACCGCTATGGCCACCGATAGTTTAAATCGAAGATTTAAACTTAGACGAAGCAATAGCTTCGTCACAATTTCGAGTATCCGCGATGATAACTAGCAATCTCAGAGCAAACAGGGACGAAGTGGATCAAACCATGTTTGATTCGCTTCGTCTGAGCGTGTGCTGTTTAAGCTGAAGCTCAAACAGCACTAAGCCAATC
>CAZFEC010000067.1:0-9857 GCA_964517435.1 uncultured Bacteroidia bacterium
CAGCGTCCAGTCCCGGTCCACCATCAGGCGGAAGATGTTTTCCCGTTCGTCGCGGTTCTTATCCAGCTGCAGGATGTAGCGGTAGCTGCTGCCGCCGGGGGCGGAGACGTCGTCGTGGATCTCAATGCCCAGCGCCTGCCTGAACTCGGCGGCGATGTTTTCGCCGGGAGCACGGAATTCCACCAGATAGCGATCCTGCCCCTCCAGCTGCGCCTGCAGCTCTTCGCTGGTGCCGTCCGCCACGATTTTGCCCTCGTGGATGATCACGACACGGCTGCAGGTAGCGGTCACCTCCTGCATGATGTGGGTGGAGAGGATCACGGTCTTCTCCCGGCCCAGTTCGCGGATGAGGTTGCGGATCTCCAGGATCTGGTTGGGATCGAGACCGGAGGTCGGTTCGTCCAGCACCAGCACCGGCGGATCGTGCAGAATCGCCTGCGCCAGGCCGACCCGCTGGCGGAAACCCTTGGACAGCTCCCCGACCGGACGGGTCAGTACGCTCGCCAGACCGCAGGCATCGACGGTATAGCGGAGACGACGGCCGCGATAGCTGCCGTTCAACTGCCGCAGGTCGGCGATGAATTCGAGGTATTCCCGCACCGTCATGTCATGGTAGAGGGGATTGTTCTCCGCCAGGTAACCGATCCGCTTTCTCACCTCCAGCGAATCCTCCTCGACATCGAGTCCGTCGACGCTGACCTGTCCCTCGGAGGGGGGCAGGAAGCAGGTGATCACTTTCATGGCGGTGGTTTTGCCGGCGCCGTTGGGACCGAGCAGACCGACGATTTCGCCGGTGGCGACCTCCAGCGTGACATCGTCCACCGCTCGCAGTTCGCCGTATTTTTGAACCAGGTTCTCAATTCTAATCATGTTGACTCCATGATTTCGCACGCTGCCGTGCGCGTCCATTATTGAAACTTGATACGTGATTGATTGCAGGCGTCGATCGTCGCGAGGAGGTCCCGGTGGAACTCCTCACTGTGGCTGGAAAGCGGGGTATTTCACTGATGAAAGGTAATTGCGTCTGGGTCCGCAGTGCGCCCTGTGTGGTCACAACGTGGTTACTGACGCTTCAACTCAGGCGGCATCCGCCTCCCGCGTAATCCAATGGCCGGAAAAGAACTGGAGGGACGAAACCGGTCCCTGCTGCTATCGATTGATAGAGTTTTGACGCAGCTCGGCGACAAATGTTCCCTAAAGCTATCAATTTTTCCATTCAGGGAAAGAGTGAATTTCGGGGAAGTGAGATAAACCGGGGGGGGCGAAAAATGGTGCGGTCGGTGCCGGGACTGCTTAGTTTCTATGCCAGCTGCCATTGTTTTCCAGACGCGAATCGTTTTCAACTTCAATCAGGCGAAGGACACCATGCGTAATCCCAACTTCATACCGGTAACGATTATCCTGTTGATGAACGCCGCCTGCCTGGCGGGGGAGCGGCCGGTGCTGCCTTTCACGGTCCTGGCGACCGGCGACACCATGGTGCTGCACCTGCCCGATTTCCTGACCGGTACGGAACCGGCACCCGTGCTTCTGTCGACAGCGGGTGTCGAGGCGCGCCTGGCCGGTGTCGATCTGAGCTTAAATCCGGCCACCGGGGGCGGGGGTCTGGGCAGCGTCACCCTGATCTGGGAGGGTGATACCCTCTGGTTCCCGCTGCAGATTATCCCGCGCTACCCGGTGGAGTTCGTCTGGCCGGAGTCGGATCCGAATCTGAAGGTTACCGTCTTCGGTTCCTTCAACAGCTGGAATCGCGGTTCCCACCCGCTGACCTACACCGGCAGCGACTGGCGCCGTACGGTTCACCTGGAACCGGGGAGTTACCCTTACCGGTTGCAGGTCGACGACGAGGAGCTGCTGGATCCCGGTTGTGACCGGAAGGTGCCTAACGGATTCGGCGACTTCAATTCGCTGCTGGAGGTGAGCGCGGCGCCGGCACCGGAACTGTGGTTTGTGAAACATGAACTGAGCGAGACCACGGCGACCTACCGATTTCGAGCGGACGCCGTCCCGGACCGGGTGCTGGCCGGCTGGGACAACGCGCCGCTGCCGGCGGCATATCTGGTGCAATCCGGCGACCGGCTGGAGGTGCGCCTGCCGCGACAGGGCAAGTTTTCCGCGGGCAGGCATGTTCTACGCCTGGCGGTGTCGGCCGGAGGGCAACCCGGCAACACGCAACGGATCTCGCTGCGGAACGGCGCACCCTGTACTGAATTCGACCGCCGGGATGCCGTCATCTACGCGCTGATGGTGGATCGCTTCTGTGACGGCGATATCGGCAACAACCGCCGGGTGGGCAGTCCGGAACTGTCACCCAAGGCGGACTACTACGGCGGCGATCTGGCCGGCGTGATACAAAAAGCGCGGGAGGGCTACTTCGAAAGCCTGGGGATCACGACGCTCTGGCTCTCGCCGCTCTACACCGGTCCCCGGGTCGCCCGGCGCGAATACCCGGAACCGCACCGCTGGTTTTCCGCCTATCACGGTTACTGGCCGGTGGAGCCGCGCGCGGTGGATCCCCGCTACGGTACGCTGGCGCAGCTGCAGGAGCTGGCGGAGCTGCTGCACGCGCGGGATCAGCTGCTGCTGATGGATTTTGTCTCACATCATGTCTACGAGGATCACCCCTACTTCAGACAGCAGCCGGACTGGTTCGGACAGCTGGAACTGCCGGACGGCACCCGCAACCTGCGCCGCTGGGACGAGTACCGGCTGACCACCTGGTTCGAGCCGTTCCTCCCCTCCTTCGACTTCACCCGCGATAACGGCGCTGCCGAAACGTTGGCGGCCGATGCCGCCTGGTGGTTGCAGGAGGGACGACTGGACGGCTTCCGCCAGGACGCCGTCAAACATATCCCGTTGCGGTTCTGGCGCATCCTGGCGGACGAGCTGGATCGTTGCGTTGACTCGCGGGGTGAACGGCCGTTCCAGATCGGCGAGACCTTCGGCAGTTACGAACTGGTCGGTTCCTACGTCCGGCCGCGCCTGCTCGATTCCCAATTCAACTTCAACCTCTTCTATACGGCGCGGCGCACCTTCCTCGATCCGGCCGCCAGTTTCGCCGATCTCGACCGGGAGCTGCGTAAAGGGCTGCAGGCGTACGGCTGGCATAACCTGATGGGCAACCTGATCGACAGCCACGACCAGGTGCGCTTCATGGCCTACGCCGACGGCGACATCGACTACGCCAATGAGGGCAACACCGCCGAGATCGGCTGGCACGATCCCCCGACGGTCGATCGGTCGGAGAGCTACGACCGCCAGGCGCAGTTTCTCGCCTTCGTGATGACGATCCCGGGCATCCCCACCCTCTACTACGGCGACGAGATCGGCATGACCGGCGCCGCCGATCCGGACAACCGGCGCCCGCTGCGGTTCGACCTCACCCCGCTCGAGCGAAAGCTGTTCGAGCGCACCGCCCGGCTGGGCCAACTGCGCCGCGAACACCCCGCCCTGCGCCGGGGGGACTTTCACACCCTGCTGGCGGACACTGCCTGTTACGCGGTGTTGCGCGCCTGGCCCGGGGAGACGCTGCTGATCCTCCACAACAAGAGCGATGCCGTGCAGACGCGGCTGGTGTCATTGCCGGAGCATCTGGAGGCGGTGGAACCGCGGTTGCTGTATGGCGAGGCAACCCTGCAATCGCAGCCGGGGAAGCTGCAGCTGGAGTTACCCCCTCGCGGGAGCGCTGTGATTAAGGTGAATTAGGGAAAAGCGGCGTCAGTGGTGGACCAGCTCCGCCATGGCGAAATGCCCTTCCACTTCCCGCACCAGTTCCGGCAGGGAGAAGGGTTTCATCAGACAGGCGATGGCACCGTCGCGCAGCAGCATCTCGACATCTTCCTTATGATGCCAGCCTGTAATCAGCATTACCGGCAGCATGCTGCGGATCTGCTGTACCGAGTAGAACAACTCCACTCCATCCATCGCCGGCATCTGCAGGTCGGTAATCAGCAGATCGTATTCGTTGCGACGCAGCAGTTTGAGTGCCTCGAGTCCGTCGGAGGCTGTGTGGACGGAAAAGCCGCGGCTGGCCAGGGCGTCGCTGTAGATTTCGGTGAGATAATTAACATCGTCTACGAGCAGGATCTTGCGCATGATATTTCCTATGGTGCGGCGATTGGGATGCAGCATGGTGATGAAAGCATTGACGGTTTCGTTTTCGAAACGGCCGGCCAGTTCGGCGATTACTTCCTGTTGCAGAGCCTGGTCACCATTCCCCCCCTGTTTGAAATAGATGCGGCCCATCTGCAGCAGCGCCCGGCTCCGCCGGTCGACATCCCCCGCCCGGTAGATCTGGTGGATGATGTAAACCGCCAGCAGAATGCTGAAGAGTGAAACCTGGATGAAGTTGATCCTGAAGTGCAGTTCGTAAACCTGGTCACCGCTGTATTTGATTTCGCAGGGAATGTGCTCACGGCCGAAAACGGTGCTGAGATGACCGGCCAGGTCGCCGATCAGCTTCAGTTCCAGCAGCTCGGGATTGGCTTCGTCAACGGCGGGTGTCGGTTCGAGCCGGATGCTGGCCAGGAAATTGTCAAGACGCTCCTGGCTTTGCTGGTCGTCCCAGTTGCGTTCGGTTTCCGGAAGCACACGCAGGGCCAGCATGACACTGGAGCCGCGATGTTCGTCTGATATGAGTTTGTAGTCAACTACTTCCAAGCTGGGCGTGGCCGATAGCTGCAAAATTACTCCAGTTCACGAAGCCGCCGTGTCGGGATCCTCTACCAAATCTGTTGTTGAACCTGTTCAAAATATCGACCGAAAAGTGAGCGAACTTAAGCCCTGGGCCGCATCAACTCACGCAGCATCGGTCGTTTTTATCAGGGTGCCAACCGATCCGACGCTGATTCCGCTTTGACTTACTGGTTTCTCCCTGAGTAGATTGATGCGCAAGGGAGCGTCACTCGTTCAACCAAGCGGGACCGCCATGCAGGTTTACACTTCGAACCATCCACTCGTCCATCACTATCTCGCCATCATCCGGCGGGAGAAGACGGCGCTGGAGCTGTTCGCCTACTACATCGAAAACATCGCCACTCTGCTGGCGGTGGAAGCGACCAGCGATCTGGCCCAGCGTGAGATCAAGGTCAAGACACCGATGGAGTCGACTACCGCCCTGATGCTGGAGAAGCCGGTGGTGCTCGTGCCGATCCTGCGCGCCGGGCTCGGTATGCTGGCTCCCTTCCGCCGCTTGCTGCCGACCGCCCAGGTGGCGCATGTCGGCATGTACCGCAATGAGGAGACCCTAGAACCGGTCGTCTACTATCAGCGGGTGCCTGGTGAGATGGAGGATGCGACCGTATTCGTCCTCGACCCGATGCTGGCTACCGGCGGCAGCGCCTCCCAGGCTATTTCCTATATAAAAAGATACCACCCCCAGACAATCAAGCTGGTCAGTATCCTCGCCGCGCCGGAGGGCCTCAGCCGGATCGGTGAAGAGCACGACGATATCGCGGTGTACCTCGCCGCCCTGGACCGGGAACTCAACGAACACGGTTATATCCTGCCCGGTCTGGGTGACGCCGGCGATCGCATCTATGGCACCTGAGCGCAGCGCTCGCCGCACGCGCACTCTGGCGGCCGTAATCCTCCTGATGCTGACGGTGCCGCTGGGCGCCGGTGGGTTCACACCCGCCGAAACCGCGCTTATCAACCAGAGTATCGAGCTGACCATCAATCACGACTACCAGCGGGCGATCAACCTGTTCCGGCACGCGATGTACGCACCGGACAGCCCGCCCGCACGCCGGGCGGCGGCTCACTTCCACACGGCGACCATTTACGCCGCCTGGATGCAGGACCGGGAGGATTTCGCGTACCTGTCTGAATACGCAGCGCACCTGGCGCGGACGGAGCTGCTCACCGACTCACTGCTGACTGTGGACAACGACAGCGATCTGCTTTTCATCCGGGCCGGTTGCCACCTTTACCATTCTTACCTGGCCAAACGGCGCGGTAACTGGTGGCGGATGTACCGTCAGGGCATCGCCGGCATCGAACTGCTGGAACAGCTCGCGGAGCAGGATCCCGGTTACCGGGAGGTGGACCTGGGCCTGGGCAACTATCACTACTGGCGCAGCAGCCTGTTGCGGTATTTTGCCTGGTTGCCCGGTATCAGCGACCGGCGCGCGGAGGGGATCGCCCAGCTGGAGCGGGTAGCGGATTCCTGCCGCTTCGGGCGCTGGCTGGCGGTCAGCAACCTGACCTGGATTCTAATGGATTACGGCCGGCCGGAGCAGGCCCGGGAGCTGGCACTGGAGGGGCGGGCCGCCTTCCCTGCCAGCCGGCATTTCCTGTTTCCTCTGGCGGACGCGAATTGGCAGTGCGGAGATATCGCCCGGGCGGATTCGCTCTACACGCTGCTGCTGCAGCTGGTCCGGGAGGACGACCAGCCCAGCCGCTACAATGAATTCCGTTGCCTGGAGAAACTGACCTGGCTTAAACTGGATCAGGGTGACGGGGCGGTGGCGGCCCGCCTGCGCGAAGAGGCGCTGGCGCTGCCACTCCCGCCCTCCGCGCGAAGGGCATTGCGCGAGGATATCAGGCAACTGCGGAAGCTGGATCTGAGATCGCCATGAAGGATTGGTCCGGACTGCTGCAGCGGGAACTAATACTGCTGGCGGGCATCTTCCGCAGACCCGCGGCGACTATCAACAGCCTGCGGCGGGAGGCGCATCCCTGGCTGCCACTGCTGGTGTTGCTGTTGACGATGTTCGTCAGCGCCCGGTTGACGCAGGATATCGCGGTGCGGGAGTACAACGATCTCCTGCTGCGTTTCCCGCTGCTGCTGGGCGAGACGGACCCGACCGCCGCCACCGGGACCGGGGAGGACTCGCCTTTCACGCAGCTGCTGATCCTGAGCCTGGTCGCCCTGATGGGGCGCTGGTTGCTGGCCCTGGTGCTGCGGCTGGTCGCGCGCTATTTTCTGCGGCGGGATCCGCCCTGGCGGCTGCTGTTCAGCTTCAGCTGCTACCTGGGCTATATCCACGCCGCCGGTGTCTGGGTCCGGTTGCCGTTGCAGCGGGCACTGGGCAGCGTCCGGACTACGGCCGGCCCCTCCCTGCTGCTGACGCATCCCACCGGTTTTCTGCAGCACTTCATCGCCCAGCTGGATCTCTTTCTGCTCTGGGAAATGGGTCTGGCGGGACTGGGGCTGGGCCTGCTGCTGGAGACGGAGGATCACCTGCGTCCGGCGGTGATCATGGTCGCCTTCTACCTGATCTGGAAGATGCTGGGCGCCCTGGCGGCCAGTGCCGTGCTGGGGTAGGAACTTCTTTTTTGGAAATTCAGATGCGCCGTCCTACTTTGACAACGCTGAAACGCTCACATCTGTATCACAAATAATGAGGTAGATAATATGAGTTCGGGATTCTATCGACTGGAAAGGCCGGCCAACGAGCCGGTACTGCCGTACGCGCCGGGATCGGCTGAGAAACAGGCGCTCAAGGCGGAGTTGAAGCGCCAGAGCGAGACGGAAATCGAGATTCCGCTCGTGATCGGCGGCAAAGAGGTAACCACCGGACAGCTGGTAGACTGCGTGATGCCGCATAATCACGTGCACCGGCTCGGTCGCTACCACACCGTCACCGAAAAGGAAGTGCAGCTGGCCATCGAGGCGGCGGGGAAGGCCAAACCGGAGTGGGCCGCCCTGCCCTGGGAGGAGCGGGCCGCTATCTTCCTGAAGGCGGGGGAGCTGCTGGCGACCAAGTACCGCCAGGTGCTGAACGCCGCCACCATGCTGGGTCAGTCGAAGAACGCCTTCCAGGCGGAGATCGATTCCGCCTGCGAGTTGATTGACTTTTACCGCTACAACGCCTACTACCTGCAGGAGTTGATGAAGGAGCAGCCCTATTCGCCGGCCGACATCTGGAACCGGCTTGACACCCGGCCGCTGGACGGCTTCGTCTTCGCGGTGACTCCCTTTAATTTCACCTCGATCGCCGGCAACCTGCCGACGGCCCCCGCTCTGCTCGGGAACACGGTCGTCTGGAAACCAGCCTCCTCCGCCGTCTACTCCGCCTGGTTCATCATGGAGCTGCTGCGGGAGGCGGGGCTGCCGGACGGTGTCATCAACCTGACGCCGGGTCGGGGCGGCCAGGTCGGCAATCCGGTCATGGCCAGCCCGGAGCTGGCGGGTGTGCACTTCACCGGCTCGACGGAGGTATTCCAGGCGATGTGGGGCACGATCGGACAGAACATCCAGAACTACGGGCAGTATCCCCGCATCGTCGGCGAAACCGGCGGCAAGGACTTCGTCTTTGCCCACGCCTCGGCCGATCTCAAGGCGCTGGCGACGGCGCTGGTCCGCGGTGCCTTCGAGTACCAGGGGCAGAAGTGCTCCGCCGCTTCCCGCGCCTACATCCCGCAGTCGCTGTGGCCCGGTCTGAAGGAACTGCTGCTGGAGGATGTCGCCACTATCAAGATGGGCGATGTCCAGGACTTCCGGAACTTCATGAACGCCGTCATCGACGAGAGTGCCTTCAACACCATCACCGGTTACATCGAGCAGGCCAAGGCGTCCAGCGAGGCGGAGATCATCATCGGCGGCGGTTACGACAAGAGCGAGGGGTACTTTATCGAACCGACCGTGGTGGTAGCGCAGAATCCGCATTTCGTCACCATGGTGGAGGAGATCTTCGGACCGGTGTTGACCCTGTACGTCTATCCCGACGCCGACTTCGAAGAGACCCTGCAGGTCTGCGACCGCACTGCGACCTACGCCCTGACCGGTGCTGTTTTCGCGCAGGAGCGACGGGCGATCGTCACCGCGACCGAGGCGTTACGCGGCACCGCCGGCAACTTCTACATCAACGACAAGCCGACCGGCGCCGTCGTCGGCCAGCAGCCGTTCGGCGGCAGCCGCGCCAGCGGTACCAACGACAAGGCCGGTTCCATCCTGAACCTGCTGCGCTGGATCTCCCCCCGCACCATCAAGGAAACCTTCGTGCCGCCGCAGGATTATCGCTACCCCTTCCTCGACGAGGAGTGACAGGGTAAGCGTTCCGGAGCAGAAAATCCCGATCCCGCCTGTAGAAGGCGAGGTCGGGATTTTTTTTACAGGAAACGGTGGATGGAATCCGGGACGGGAAGCCGGAATCAACGTCCCACAGGGCTACTGCGGCACCACCTGGTAGCGGATGATGGTGCGGTACTTATCCGGATTCCCCTTACCGAACATGCCGGGACCCTTAAGGTACTCCTCCTCGTGCGGACCTGCGATGCGGTAGCCGCTGGTCGCGATGAACTGGTGCAACCGCTCGATGGTCGCATCTTCCGAAGCGTAGGATCCGACATGCAGGATCTCGGCCACTTCACCGTAACGCCAGGTCTCCAGCTGCAGCTGCGGGAACTCCTCCCGGATGTCGGACGGCAGCTCAGTCACCTTCGCCGGCAGCGGCAGGGCGTAGATACCGATCCACTCCTCCGGTGGTGTGTCGAACGGCTTTGGCCAACGCGCCAGAGGCGCCGTCATCTCCAGGTCGTAGCGCTTCTTGATCTTGAAGTAGGCCTTGTACAGTGTGCCTAACGCTTCGCCGCCGGTTTCCCCCGGCACTCCCGTCTGCTCGCAGACCAGCATGTTGCCGTCCGCTTTCGGGCTGATAGCCGGCTCGAGCAGCCGGTCGTATTCCGACAGGTCCCTGGCGCAGCCGCTCAGGAGCAGCAGGGCCATAGACAATACCAGGGCTCGAACTGAACAGCACGATTCAAACATCGCTCCCTCCTGTTGATGTACATCCACCTGATGTATGCATTGTAGGTCATCCGCTCTTTTTATCAAAGAGAGATGCCTCAGTCGATGGCGATCGAGTAGGCTGAGGGGCTCACACCCCTCGGCCTCTCACACCACCGTACATACG
>CAZFEC010000068.1:0-8827 GCA_964517435.1 uncultured Bacteroidia bacterium
GAGAATACTGAGCACAACCGCGTAGGTCATCACCAGACTGGCGGTGATACTGAGTACATCCTTGTAGAACTCCAGATCGCTGACTTCTTCTTTCTCCTCGACGAAGATGACATCCCCGGGCCGGATGATATCGACATTCCTCACCGGAATGCGCACGCCGGTTTCAGGTTTGACGACGAATACATGCCGGGTAGCATTGCGACGTTTGCCGCCGGCCAGCCGCACGTAGTCGCGCCAACTGAAATCGGGACTAAATGGTTGCCGGCCGGGCGCGTTGACCGCACCGATCACCTCGACATAATCGGCCTGACGGGGGACATACAGCCTGTCTCCGGCGTAGAGCGCCAGCGTCTCACCCAGTTCCTGTACTACCGCACCGCCCAGATAGACGGAGCCGGGAGGCATCTGTTCGCGTGACCGCAGATAGGAGAGTTCCGAATTTGCCAGATTTGCCGCTTCCACGGTGCGGAGGCGCAGCGCTTCCAGATCCTCACGTTGGCTGACGATGAGCAATTTGTCCGGCGCAGCGGTGGTCAACCTGCCGCCAGCCAGTTCCAACAGCTCGGCGACAGTAGTCACACCCTGCTCGATCGGGTAGACGCCCGGCCAGCGCACCTCGCCTAGGATCTCCACCCGATCGAGACGGTGGTAGTTATTATCGCGGCGGATGAAGACAAAATCCTCCTCCTGCAGCTGCAGCTCCGCATCAATCAGCGGGTAGGTCTGCACCACCTGCGTGAGGTTGTCGGTGAAGCGATAAAGGAGAAATTCCTCGGCAGTCGCATCGGGTGTCAACCCGCCCGCCAGTTGCATAAGTGTCGAGACGGTCTCCGGTGTTACGTATTCGTAGATCCCCGGCAGCAGAACACCTCCTTCGATCTGCACCTCATGCTGCAACGGGGGAATTTCAACGACATCACCTTCCCGCAAGTAGAAGTCAGCGCCGGGATCGCGCAAGGCTTCAGCGCGGAGTAGATCGACCCGCAGCACGCTATCGTCGCGATGCAGACGGATATTTCGATATGAAAGCCCCAGTTCAACGATCTCGTTGAAACCGGGATGATGCTGACTGGCTACCTCCATACCGGAGATATCGGTACGGTCAAAATGGTGGAAGCTGGAAACCTCGTACGCTTGATCAGCCTGCAGCTCCAATTCGCGAGCGGCGGTTTCTTCTTCCCGCAACAAACGCAGAAAGAAACGCAACAGGTCCCCGACCGTGGTTGCGGGAGTAACCGCCAGAGCACGGGTGGGGAAGCCGGCGGGCCGCAGATAAATATTGAATGTACGCATACTCTGGAGGGTGAAGAACACCTCAACCAGCGGGTAACGCTCGTGGCAGGCTTGCAGAACAGTCTGCCTCGCCTCCGTCAGGCTCAATCCAGCCAACTGTAGATCTCCTACGCCTGGAATCAACAGGTCGCCGGCGGGAGCGATCATCATTTCCAGGTATTCAACCTGCTCCAGATTGAAGTTAAGGAGAAAGAGATCGCCTGGTCCCACCCGGTATTCATCCGGATCTACCGGACGGTCAAGCGGACGGACAATTCCGCTGGTCTCCAGTACCGGCAGCAGGGAAATCTCATCACTCTGCTTCCAGTCGGTGGTTGTCCCCATCTCCGCGGCTTGAGCAACCAGGTTGAGTGCTAGAAACAGGAAAATCACTCGTTTCATGACAATACCTTTCGGTCGTTGGCGATCAGCCTGATACAGTATTCAAATAACTGCTTAAGTTAGCTTCCCACCCAGCGGAAGTCAACAGCAGTGAAGGAGCAACAGTCAACCAAGGATTTGAATTGTTGACCGCGGGGACTATCTTCTACTTGAGACGCAATTGTAATCACCGGTGCATAAGCGTTCCCAGATTTCCATTACACTACAGATCTGGCGGACGGCTGGAAATGAGCGCATCAGTTTCGTCAGTCATACGCTATGCAACAGGGGAGTTCCATGCCATCGAGATCCATCTTCTTCCTGAGCCTGATGCCCTTCCTCCTCCTCCCCCACCCCGCCCCCGCCGCCATCATCCACATCCCGGCCGACCAGCTCTCCATCCAGGCAGGTATCGACGCCGCCCTGGAGGGTGACACGGTGCTGGTATGGCCGGGCGAGTGGATCGAGCGGATCGATTTCTGCGGCAAGGACATCACCGTCGGCTCGTTGTTTCTGACCACCGGCGACACCACCTGCATCGCCGCGACCGTGATCGACGGCGACGACCTGGGCGGTGTGGTCACCTGCGTCAACGGCGAGACCGCGGCGGCGCTGCTGTGCGGATTCACCCTCACCAATGGTCGCGGTCTCGGCTCGGAGTCTGCCTACGCGGCTGGCGGGATCACCTGCCGCGGCTCCTCGCCCCGGCTCAGTGCTCTCATCGTCAGCGGCAACGAGAGCATCGGCGACTTCGGTTGCGGCGGCGGTATCGTCTGCAGTGAGCAGGCCGCGCCGTTGATTACGGGTGTAATCCTCACCGGCAATACTGCACCATACGGCGGCGGCATCGCCTGCCTGAACGCCCAGCCGCTGCTGCAGCAGGTAGCGATCGACTCCAACAGCGCCTCCTCGGGCGGCGGGCTCTACTGCACGGGATTTCCTTCGCCCTGTCTGGAGGATGTCGTTATCCGCGGCAATCACTCCACCGGCGACACCGGCGGCGGTATCACCTGTTGTGACGACGCCACGCCGGTGCTGACCCGCGTGTTGATCGAAGGCAACCTGTCCGAATGGAACGGCGGCGGCATCTGCTGCCTTAACGGCGGATCGCCACTGTTGAATGAGGTTCAGTTGCTCGACAACAGCGCCGGGCACGCCGGCGGCGGCATCTACTGCGAACAGACCACGCTGGCCGCCTACGACACGCAGATCCGCGGCAACAGCGCTTTCTTCGGCGGTGGTATCTATTGCCGCGACGACAGTCATCTGTGGATCGTTCGGGCCTGCCTGACCGGCAACAGCGTCAATGTAGACGGCGGCGGCATCTATTGCGATGCGGCTGCTCTGGAGCTGATGCAGCTGACCGTCTGCAACAACCACGCACCCTGGGACGGCGGCGCCATTTACTTCCGGGAAGACTCGCGGCTGAACATCGTCAACTGCATCTTCTGGGGGAATTCCGCCGACCAGCTCTACTGCCCGGAGTTCGGCTCTCCCAACCAGGTCGTCATCAGCTGCAGCGACCTGGAGGGGGGCGAAGAGGGGATTGAAACCAGTGGGAACTGCACCGTCGAATGGCTGGAGCACAACATCGACAGCGATCCACTCTTCTGCGCGGCTGATGAAGGGGATTACCGGTTGCAGCTCGACTCTCCCTGCCGCACCGATACCTGCGGATTCATGGGATACACGGGTGAGACCTGCGAGGGTGAGGCGGTGCCACCTGTAGGGGTGACCGGCCGGTCGCCCTCGCCGCGGACTATCGAGCTGGCACAGAACCACCCCAATCCCTTCAATCCAACGACGACGATCGCCTTCACCCTGCCCCGGCCACAGCACATCCGGCTGGCGGTCTACAACCTGCGGGGGCAACTGGTCGCGCGGCTGGCGGAGGGGGTGTACGCGGCGGGGACGCATCGTGTAGTGTTCAGTACAGGTGTAGGGGCAACCGGCAGGTCGTCCTTGTCAAGCGGCGTGTATCTATACCGATTGACCTCTGAAAGCGGTGCAGTTTCGCGAAAGATGGTGCTGGTACGATAATCCACGATTCTTCATGAAAATACGTCACCGCCTGAGCGTCATCATGGCCGGCGGAGGACCCGCACTATGAAACAGGATCTGGCGGCTCTGCACCGCGCTGTTATTCGCAACCAGGCCGGGGGCAGGATCATCTGGCAGCCCCGCATCGGCTGCTGGTACGACGACAAGCTGTTCGCCGACGGCCGGCTGCCGAAGCCCTGGACCGGCATGTCCCCCGCCGACATCTTCCGCGAACTGGGCTGCAGTGCCCGTCTCTACGAATTCAATTCCTGCTTCCGGCGCCTGGAACATCCGTCCATGCAGATTGAGCGGCAGGCGTTGAACGAAACCGACACGGAGCATCGCATCCTGACCCCGGTCGGCCGGCAGACCACCATCTCCCGCAAATCGCCGCACAGCCAGCATGAGCTTATCGTCAAATGGGAGATAGAGAGCGACGAGGAGCTGAAGGTTGCTACCTGGAGGGAAGAAAACGCCGGCTGGGAGTGGGATGAGGAGCGCTATCAGCAGCTGCTGCGGGAGGTGGGCGACCTGGGCGCGCCGACGATGTTCATGCCCCGCATGAATGTGCAGTGTCTCTACATCGAGAAAATGGGGGTGGAGCGAGCCGTCCACATGCTGTATACCAACCCGCAACCGGTGGAGCGCTTTTTCGAAGCGCTGGAGGAAAACCACTCCCGCCTGATCGACGTCATCAACACCTGCCCGATCGAGATCATCAACTTCGGTGAGAATGTCCACGCCGGCACGCTTTCACCCCCGTTGTTTGAAAAGTATCACCTGCCGGCCTGCCAGCGCCGTTGCGAAAAACTGCACGCGGCCGGCAAGTTCGTGACATCACACTGGGACGGTGACACCGCGCCGCTGCTGCGCTACGCCCGCGACACCGGCCTGGACGGTATCGAGGCGATCACGCCTCGACCGCAGGGGGATGTCACGCTGGCGGAGGCCCGGGAGGCGCTGGGGGAGGCGATATACCTGCTCGACGGCATTCCGGCGGTTTACTTCGACGACATCTACCCGGTCGAGCAGCTGGTTGATTGCGTACGGGAGATCATCTCCCTGTTCGCGCCCCGCCTGATCCTGGGCATTTCCGATGAGATCTCCTCCACCGGCGATATTGAGAGAATCAGGATCGTGGGAGAAATTGTCGATGAGTATAACGCGGAGTGTGATACATGGTAAGTAGGTATTCGAATCACTACAGTCACGTCATCCCCGCGCAGGCGGGGATCCAGATTCCATGGTTACGAAATCTGTGCACTACTATTCCCAAGCCCGTTTGATCAGTTCGCTGGCTACATCTGTGTGTTGCTTTCCGTTTCTGGCTTGCCACGATGTTAGCGAGTTATTCCCAGTGAAGAGTTTTACTGGATCCCCGCCTGCGCGGGGATGACGTGACTGGGAAATTGAGACAGTCATTCGTCTCTAGTCACGCATAACAGGAGTCCAGATGTCTGAACTACTAGCCCGTCTCGCAGTGTGTGTGGAACGGGGCAAAGAGGACCTGTCCTCCCCCTACCCGCCCGATCTAAAGGACCAGCCGGGAGCGCGTGAACTGGCCGCCCAGGCCCTGGCGGAGGGAATCAGCGCCGCGCAGGTGCTGCGGCAGGGGCTGGTGCCGGGGATGAAGGTCATCGGGGAGCGGTTCGCGGCGGGAGAGGCTTACGTGCCGGAGCTGCTGATCGCTGCACGGGCGATGTACGCCGCCATGGAGCAGCTGCAGTCGGCTTTCGACCGGGGCGAAGTGGAGCTGAAGGGTACTGTCGTACTCGGTACCGTGGCGGGCGACCTGCATGACATCGGCAAGAATATCGTCCGGATGGTGCTGGAGGGCTCCGGGTGGCGGGTGATCGATCTGGGTGTGGACACACCGCCGGAGCGCTTCCTCGCGGCCCTGGGGGAACACCCCGGTTCACATGTCGGCATGAGCGCGCTGCTGACGACGACGATGATCAGGATGGAGGAGACCGCGGAGGCAATCCGTCAGCAGTACCCGGAAACGCAGATTTTCATCGGCGGCGCGCCGGTCACACCCGCCTTCAACGACAAAATCCGCGCCGACGGTTGCTTTCCCGATCCGCAGAGCCTGGTGAATCATCTGGAAAGAATGTATTAAGATAGAGGATAGAAGCTCGGAAATCGGTATCGGAATCGGGATCGAGATTAGAGAATCGATTTTCGATAGCGAACACCGATACCGAGTCCCGAATGTAACGGGAGAGAGAAAACCTGTCGTCGTCGCAGTCACTCGTAGTTCGTAAATGTCACAAACACCCCGCGAGATCGTCACCCGCTGTCTCAACTTCGACTACCCGGAGCGGATCCCTCGTGATCTCTGGGTACTGCCCTGGATGGAGCTTCATCATCCCGGCGCCGTCGCCCGCATCGCGGAGCGTTTTCCCCCCGACTTCGGCTGCCCCGACTACTGGTACCCCGCTTCTGAGCGCGTTCAGGGGGATCCTCACCGCCGCGGCACCTACATTGACGAATGGGGGTGCCGCTTCCGCAACCTGCAGGACGGCATCATCGGCGAGGTAACGGAACCACTCCTGCCCGACCTGGCGGACTGGCGACAGGTTGAACCACCTTACGAACAACTGCCGAAAAACCCGCAACCGGCGCTGGACCGGATCAACAGCTCCTGCGCACAGCAGGAGCTGTACCTCAAGGCCAACTGCTGCCCCCGCCCCTGGGAGCGCTATCAGTTCATCCGCGGTACGCAGAACGCGCTGCTGGACTTCCTGTTGCCGGTTCCCGGTGCCCGGGAGCTACTGGAGCGCATTCACGACTTCTACCTGCGCGAACTGGAACTCTGGTCGCAATCGGATGTGGATGGTATCAGCTTCATGGACGACTGGGGGGCGCAGAACCAGCTACTGATACCGCCGGAACTGTGGCGCCGCTACTTCAAGCCGCTCTACCGGGATTACTGCGACCTGGCGCATGCGCACGGCAAGCAGGTGTTCATGCATTCCGACGGGCACATCACCGAGATCTATCCTGACCTGATCGAGGTGGGAGTGGACGCGCTCAATTCACAGTTGTTCTGCATGGATATGGCGGAGCTTGCGCAACTAGCCAAAGGACGCATCACCTTCTGGGGCGAGATCGACCGGCAGCAGATCCTGCCCGACCCCGATCCGGAAGCGGGGCGCGCGGCGGTAAGAGAAGTCGCCCGTCACCTCTACGATCCGGCCGGCGGCGTCATCGCCCAGCTGGAGCTTGGAGCCGGCGCCAATCCCGCCACGGCGGAGGCGGTTTTCGAGGAGTGGGAAAGGATGGGTTGATCCGGTCCCGCACAGGCTGAGCGAAAAAGGCACATTACAGGCTTGTTTTTTTCAGTGAAATCCGTTATTTTAAACTTAAAAGTAAGACCCTGATACGAATCTGATTATACGAAGTAGTACGATTACACCGGTTTACTGATTCAAAGTTCAATAATGTACACTCAAACTGCCTTCTAGGCGCGTTTCCGCCTTCCGTTGAGGGTGAATTCCCTCTGGCTGAGGCAGCCATTATCAGGTAGCTGGGTGTTACAGAAAGGAGAAGTTATGCGAAAGACATTAGCTCTACTCACCATCACTCTCATCCTGCCGGCGCTCTGTCTGGCTGTTTCCCCCAACGATTATTACGCCTGGAAGGCGAGTCAGCACAACGGCGACGGCAACCGCTCTTACACCAGCAGCTCCAGCGCCATTGTCGCGGTTAATGTCAATTGATGCGGATGGCCGCTTCACTATCGGAACTGCGGACGGTCGCCGCCTGCTTTATGGTCATGGCTCCGATCCCTGGTCAAGTCTGTACACTTTCCGCGTAGATGGCGTCGAGTACCGTCAGCCTTATGAGGGCACGGACATCGTAGTGGAAACCCCCCCCACTCTGAACGGTGCGACCATCTACTGCAGTTTTACCCTGGGCAATTACCGCATCTGGCAGTATGTAACGCCGATCGATTTCACGGCGACTGAGGGTTCCGTCAAGATCGAGTATGTGATCGAAAACAACGATGCTACGGCTCACGATCTGGACCTGCTGCTCGAGCTGGACACCATGGTGAACTACAACGACGCCGCACCGCTTTCGACGGAATTCGGTTATGCCGCTGTAGAGACCTGCTTCGATGACCCTGGTATTCCCGACTACTGGCAGGCTTTCGAAGTAGATCCCAACCAGGGTCCGGAATACCTGGTCGGCCAGGGCACACTGAATGGTTACGACGCGACACCTCCCGTGCGTTTTGCCGTAGGCCAATGGGGTGATTTTTACTCCGCTGGTTTCGATTATGTGTGCGACGACCAATCCTATGGTGATTCCGCCGTTTTGCTGTGGTGGCTAAACAACATCGCGCCAGGTGGAAGCGCTTATATGTGTACCTACTACGGTATCGGCGAAGTTACCCAGAGTCCCGGCGAGCTGTCACTCACCATGAGTGCACCGTCAGAACTGACCTGCGATCATTACGGCAACCTGGTTCCCAATCCGTTCAGCGTCAATCTGATCGTGACCAACACCGGTGCTTCGGTTTGTGAAGGTGTCCAGGCTGCGATCTCCATGGAGAACGGGCTCATGGTCGTTACAGACACATACGCACTGGGTGACATCCCGGCCGGTGATTATGCCACTGCTTCCTTCGAGGTTACAGCCACGGGTGATCCGTGCGATCAGTATATCGACTATGGGTGTGAAGTTACGTCCTCAACCTGTGAGTCAAACTGGGTTGACGACACTATCTGGGTACCCTGTTGTTATGTCACTGAGGTAGAACCTTCGCATTTCTCCCTGGCCCAGAACTACCCCAATCCGTTCAACCCCTCCACCATCATTGAGTACAGTCTGGCGGAGCCGGTACCGGTGCAGATCCAGATTACCAACCTGAATGGCGAGCTGATCAGCACCCTGGTGAATGAAAACGGCAGCGTTGGAACGCATACGGTGGAGTTCAACGCTACCGGTCTGCCGAGTGGCCTGTACTTCTACACTCTCATTGCCGGTGATTACATCACTACCAGGAAGATGGTGCTGTTGCAGTAGTGTGATGGCAGGTCATCCGATCTCATCGTCAGAACTGACGAGAGATGACGAAAGGCAAGAAACAAGGGAGGTTACCGCCAACGGGTAACCTCCCTTTTTG
>CAZFEC010000069.1:0-3902 GCA_964517435.1 uncultured Bacteroidia bacterium
CCCTCCATTACCGAGCGGGAGATCGCGGAGGTCACCGCCGCCCTGAAATCGGGGTGGATCACCACCGGGCCCCGCACCAGGCGCTTCGAGGAGGAGTTTGCCGCCTACTGCGGCGCCCGGCACGCCGTGGCGGTCAACTCCTGCACCGCCGCCATGCACCTGGCCCTCTCCGCCATCGGGCTGCAGCCGGACGACGAGGTCATCACCACTCCCTATACCTTCGCCGCCTCCTCGGAGGTGGTCCTCTACCACGGTGCCAAGCCGGTGTTCGTCGATATCGATCCGGCGACCTTCAATCTCGATCCGGAGCTGATCGAAGCAAGCATCACGGAGCGGACGCGGGCCATCCTGCCGGTACACATCGCCGGGCATCCGGTCGAGATGGATCCGCTGATGGCGATCGCCGACCGCTACGGTCTCAAGGTGATCGAGGACGCCGCGCATGCCGTGGAAACCCATTATCGCGACCGCCGCATCGGCACCCTCGGCGACGCCACCGCCTTCAGCTTCTACGCCACCAAGAACCTGACCACCGGTGAAGGCGGCATGCTGGCCACCGACGACGACGAGATCGCCGAGACCGCCCGGGTGCTGAGCCTGCACGGCATGAGCCGCGACGCCTGGAAGCGCTACGACACCGGCGGCAGCTGGTATTACGAGATCATCGCCCAGGGGTACAAGTACAATATGACGGATATCCAGGCGGCGCTGGGACTGGCGCAACTCGCCCGGCTGGAGGAGATGCGCGAACGCCGGCTGGAAATCGTCGCCGCTTTCAACGGCGCCTTCGGCGAGCTGGGGGAGTTGGTCCTCCCGCCCGCCGCCGCGGGACACCGTCACGCCTGGCACCTCTACCTGCTGCGCCTGCGGCCGGAGCTGTTGACCATCGACCGCAACCGCTTCATCGAGCTGCTGCAGGAGAGCGGCATCTCCCCGTCGGTACATTTTATTCCGCTGCACCTGATGCCGCTCTACCAGCGGGATTGGGGCTACCAGGCCGGCGACTTTCCCCGGGCGGAAGCGGCCTATGCCAACGAGATCACCCTGCCGCTCTATCCCGACCTGACCGGGCCGGAGGTGGATTATATCATCCAGACCGTGGTCGGAACAGTCACACAAAACCGGAAACAGCCGTGATCAAACGCGCTTTCGACTTCATCTGCTCCTCGCTGGGGCTGCTGGTCGCCTCGCCGCTGCTGCTGCTGGCGGCGGCCGGTATTAAACTGAGTTCACCAGGGCCGGTCTACTTCCGCCAGGTGCGGGTCGGTCGCGACGGCCGCGATTTCGAGATCCTCAAGTTCCGCACCATGCGGGACGAACCGGGACACCGCATCACGGTGGGGCGGGATCCGCGCATCACCGGGGTAGGGCACTGGTTGCGTCTCTCCAAGCTGGATGAGCTGCCGCAGCTGATCAATGTCTGGAAAGGGGAGATGAGCCTGGTCGGTCCGCGCCCGGAGGACCCGCACTACGTTGCCCTCTACAATGACGAACAGCGGCGGGTACTGTTGGCGCGGCCGGGCATCACCGATCCCGCCTCCATCAAATACCGCCACGAGTCCGATCTGCTGGCTGCGAGCGAAGACCCGGAGCGCACCTATATCGAAGAGATCATGCCGGACAAATTGCAGTTGAACCTCGAGTACATCGAGAAGATGGGCTTCTGGTACGATATTGGGATCATCTTTAAGACAATAGGGCGGCTGTTTACGAAATAGGGGCGGGTCTCTGACCCGTCCTTGCCCGGTTCCATACCTGTCTCCATCCTCAAGAAATTATCCTTTCGGTTAAGAAGGGCGGGTCAGAGACCCGCCCCTACGATCTTTTGCCTTCAATCCCACCCCCACTTTTGCCGATCATAATTGTATATAAATATCTCTACAAAGTAGTCTTGGATGAATCTTCCATCCGCTGAGCTTTTCTTTGTTTTGATGCTTAATTAATGTTGATTATGCGCTTGCGACGATGAACACCGCAATGTTCATCCATGTCTCTGCAAGCCGAATCGTTAAAGCAAGAGCTGCATGTTACGGCTGATCAACAACTTCCGCGAAGGTAAGACCCGCATTCTGCTGCTGATAGCAGACCTGCTGACCTCCCTCTTCGCCCTGACCCTGGCCTTTATCATCCTCTTCCAGGGCAATATCAGCGACCAGCTGAATGTCATGCTCTACACTGTCGTCATCATGCTGCTGGTGCGGCTGCTGGTCTTCAGCAACTCCCGCCTCTACAGCGGCATCATGAAGTACGCCAGCATCGATGACCTGCGGACAATTTTCCTGACGGTTTCGCTCGGTACGATCGGAATCGTCATCGTGCTCTTCTTCCTGGAGAAATGGGACGCGAATTATCCCAAATACGTTCTGGTCATCGACTGGCTGCTGAACGTCATTTTCATCGGCGGTATCCGTTTCTTCGTCCGCATGCTGCGCAGTTACAGCCAGCAGCAGTCGGCGGAAGCGGTTAAGATCCTGGTGGTCGGCGCCGGCGACACCGGCGAGATGCTGATCCGCGAGCTGCAGCTGAACCCGCGCCTGAATTACCGGCCGGTCGGTTTCGTCGACGACGATCCGGTCAAGTACCGAAAGCGGATTCACGGCGTCCCGGTCCTCGGCGTAGTGGAGGAGATGACCAAGATCATCAGCCAGCTGCAGGTGGAAGAGGTTTTCATCGCGATTCCCTCCGCCGGCGCTGAAATCATCCGTAACATCGTCGAACACTGCCGCACGACCGGCGTCAAGTTCCGCCGGGTGCCCGCCGTCAGCGACCTGATCGACGGCACCGTTTCCGTCTCGCAGCTGCGGGAAGTGCAGCTGGAGGACCTGCTGGGGCGCCCGCCGGTCAAGCTCGACCTGCAGAAGATCGGCGGTTTCCTGCGCGGCAAGACGGTACTGATTACCGGCGCGGCAGGCTCAATCGGCTCGGAGCTGTGCCGCCAGATTCACGATTTCGAACCGGCCCGGCTGATCTTCTTCGATCATTCCGAGAACGGTCTCTACCACCTGATGAACGATTTCAAATCACGCGGCAAGTCGCTCAACCTGTTTCCGATCGTCGGCAGCATCACCGACGCCTTCCGGGTGCGACAGGTGTTCGAGGAGTACGACCCGCAGGTATTGTTCCACGCCGCGGCGCACAAGCATGTACCGATGATGGAGTTCAATCGCCGCGAGGCTGTCTTCAATAATGTGCTCGGCACCAAGACGCTGGTGGAATACTCCGACCGCTATAACGTCGAGAAGTTCGTGATGATCTCCACCGACAAGGCGGTCAATCCGACCAGCACGATGGGCGTCTGCAAACGGGTGGCGGAACTTTATGTGCAGGAATTCGCCCGCCACAGCGACACCGCGTTTCTCACGGTGCGCTTCGGCAATGTGCTGGGCAGCGAGGGAAGCGTAATTCCGCTGTTCAAGAAGCAGCTGGCCGCCGGCGGACCGATCACCATCACCCATCCCGACATCGAACGTTACTTCATGACGATTTTCGAAGCGGTACAGCTGGTGCTGCAGGCGGCCTCGATGGGTGAGGGCGGCGAGATCTTCGTGCTGGAGATGGGGCAGCCGATGCGTATTATCGACCTGGCCCACAACCTGATCACACTCTCAGGCCTGCGTCCCGACATCGATGTCGAGATCGCCGTCACCGGCCTGAGGCCGGGCGAGAAGCTGACCGAGGAACTCTGGATCAAGGAAGAGGAGCTGCTGCAGACCTCGCACGAGAAGATCCGGGTCGCCAAGTCGGTGGAGCAGTCCCGCGAAGTAATCATGCCGAAAATCGACGCCCTCCTCGGCACCATCATCAACGGCGACCAGGAAGAGGTCGTCGCCCACCTGGCCAACCTCGTGCCTACCTATGAACCGTATAGTGGGAATGCTGCGGTGGTTTGAATCCGATACCGA
>CAZFEC010000069.1:4002-8055 GCA_964517435.1 uncultured Bacteroidia bacterium
CCGATACCGAATCGGAAGTGCGTTTTGTGTAGGGGCGGGTCTGTGACCCGCCTTTTTGTATCGATCGTATGGGGATTCAAACGGACGAGGGCGGGTCTGTGACCCGCCTTTTTGTATCGATCGTATGGGGATTCAAACGGACGAGGGCGGGTCACAGACCCGCACCTACACACGGAGTAGACTACCCCCTATCCAAAATCCCCCTCACCTCATTCGCCAGCGCCTGGACGGAGAAGGGCTTCTGCAGGAAGTTCATTTCCGGTAGTAACGCGCCGCTGACGGCGATGTGGTTATCAGTATAACCGGAAGTGTAGAGCACCTTGACCTGCGGCAGGATGCTGGTTATCTCCTCGACCAGTTCCCGGCCTCCCTTTTTAGGCATCACGACATCGGTAATCAGCAGATCGATATCCCGCTCGATTTCACCCCGGCCCAGGAGCTGTATCGCTTCCTCGCCGTTAGCGGCGGTATACACGGTGTAGCCCAGATCGCCCAGGGCCAGGCTGATCAGATCGCGCAGACCGGCGTCATCCTCGGCCAGCAGCAGCTTCTCATTGCCTCCCTGGACGGCGTTCGAGCTGACAACAGTATCCAGTTCCGGGATGATCTGATTGGTACAGGGCCAGTAGACCTTGATGCTCGTACCGCTGCCCGCTTCGCTGTAGGCGTAGATGCTGCCCTGGTTCTGTTTGACGATGCCGTAAACCATCGCCAGCCCGAGACCGGTGCCCTCTTCCAGGTTCTTGGTGGTGAAGAAGGGTTCGAAGATCTTTTCGCGCGTTTCTTCATCCATACCGACACCGGTGTCGCTCACCGCAAAACAGACATGCGATCCGCTGTTGCTGCCGGGGTGCGCATCGATGTAATCCTGATCCAGATAAACCTGCCTGGTCTCGATCGTGATAGATCTGCTCCCGTCGGCGCCGTTCTGCTCCCTGATCGCATCCCTGGCGTTAACCACCAGGTTCATCAGAATCTGCTCGATCTGTCCCGTGTCCGCCATGATGTTGCCCACCTCCGCGTCCAGGACCGTCTCCAGCGTGATATCCTCATCGATGAGCCGGCGCAGCATCTTGCCCAGGTTGGCGATGACGCTGTTCAGGTTGGTGATCTGCGGTTTGTAGACCTGCTTGCGGCTGAAGGCGAGCAGTTGCCGGGTGAGGGTGGCGGCGCGCTGACCGGCCGCCGCGATAGCGTTCAGATCGTTATGCAGTTGATTATCCTCCGGCACATTCAGCAGCGCCATTTCGGCATGGCCGTTGATCACGGTCAGGATGTTGTTGAAATCGTGCGCCACACCGCCCGCCAGCAGGCCGATTGATTCCATTTTCTGCGCCTGCTGAACCTGACGCTCCATCTTCTTATTGACGGTGATATCGATCATGGTTGCGGCCATGAAACGCTGCCTGCCGTTTTCATCGCTGATGATCACACCGCTGACCAGCATCGCGATCAGGTGACCCTCTTTGTGCTTGAGCCACAATTCCTGGGCGTTGAATTCGCCGGTATGGGCGATTTCCTCGGTCAGCCGGGCTACCAGCACCTGTTGCTCGTCATCGAATACCGCCTGTACCGGTTGCCCGACCACCTCTTCCGTGCTGTATCCCAACAGCCCCGCCAGGTAATCGTTCACATAGAGGATGTTGCCGCGCAGGTTGAGAATAGCGGATCCGAAAGCGGCGTTATCGGAGATCGCCTTGAATTTGCTGATCTCCTCCTCCGCCTCCAGGTGCTCGACCGCCTCGCCCAGTATTCTGGCGATCTGATCGATCAGTTCCCGCTCCTCCCGCAGGAAGGGACCCTCCTCCTGCCGCGGTTTCTCTTCCAGGTAGTACACCGCCACCATACCGCGCCACTCGCCGGAGACAACGATCTCACTGGTGAGCTTCCACTCAGTTCCCCGGAAGTTGTCGGTCTGATAGCGATCCTCGTCCATCTCAATCGCGGCACAGGTTGAATCCGGGTATTTCCAGCCGGAGAGAATGAGGTTCAGAGTGTCGGTGAATATCTCCTGGAGGCTGACATGCCTCCGGGCGGATTCGGTGATGCCGTACATGCAGCGTAACTCGTTGATGCGGTCCTTGCGCTCCTCCAGCAGGATCAGACGCTCCTGCTCCAACCGCCTGCGGTCAGTGATGTCGCGCACCATCGTCAACGTTTGCTGCTCCCCCTTCAGAACCATACGCGCTTCGAAATATCGCGGCTGGTCATTGAGCGGTAACTGGTATTCGAAACACTGGCTTTCACCCGTCTCCACGGTTCTCCGCAGGGCGATCATCGTCTGCTCCGCCAGGAAGGGAGGCATTACCTCCTCTACCTTTTTGCCGATAAACGCTTCCGGCGGCATTAACAGATCTTCATCTTTCGCACTCTTGTAGCTAAGGAAACGCCCTTCGCTGTCAAACACGAACATCAGATCAGGCACTGCTTCCAACATGGCGCGGCTGGTCTCTTCACTCTGCTGCAGCTGCTCTTCGGCCGCGCGGCGGTCAGTGATATCCTCACCGGAGCTGATCAGCCCGGTTACATTACCCTGTTCATCCTTCAGGATGGAGTTGTGCCAGGCGATGAGCCGCTCCTCGCCCCGGCTGGTCAGAACCGGGTTCTCATAGTACAGCGAGGGCTCCTTTTCACCTTGCAGAATCCGCTGGAAGGCGGGCGCGATTTTCTCCCTGACCTGGGGTGGAATGAAGTTCTCAAACCAGTTCCGGCCGATGATCTCAGTCTTGTCGTAACCGAGGGTTTCGGCTCCCTTCTCATTGATCAGCGTCACTTCCCCGAGGGGATTGAAGACGACGAACATCACGCCGGAGAGATCGAGGTACTGTCTCACCCGATCACGTTCATGACGCAGGGCCAGTTCGGCTTTTCGGAGATCGCTGATGTCCCGGATCGTGCCCTGGAAGCCGATCACCTCACCGGCGCCGTTGCGTACCGCTACGGAAGTAATCAGTGTATTGATGATGCTGCCGTCCCGCTGACGCAGGTCGGCCGGGAAATCGCGTACGAATCCGTTCCGTTCGATTTCCCGTGCCAGGCGGTCCCTGTCGCTCCTGTTTACATACCATTCGGTGACCGGGAGTTCAAAAAGCTCCTCGCGTTTGTCGTAGCCGGAAAGCTTCAACATCACATCGTTGAATTCCAGCATCCGGCCGCCGCGCGAGGTCATGAAGCAGGCGTCACGGGTGGCCTGGAAGAACCGCCGGTATTTCTCCTCGCTTTCGCGCAGGTCTTCCAGCAGTAGCTGCTGGTTATCCAGAGTAGCTTTCAGCTCCGCGACCTGCAGCCGCAGCGCCTCCAGCTCGACAATCGAGCCGGCCTCCGGCGCTTTCGTTTCCATCCTCAACCTCGATAAAAGTAACTGTGGGAGCAACTTCCCGGGGTGGAGATCACAGGTTCCATCCCAGCTTGTCAGCGACCTCACGCAAGTCCGATGGCAACAGGTTCGGATCACCTTTACCGGTCAGTTTGCGTAAAATATAGCGGGCACAACGATAGCTGTATTGATAGCAGAAATGAGCGCGCACCTGTGCGGCCAGGTCCGGCAGGACGAACAACCGGTCGTCGAAGAAAGAGCAGGTCTCACAGAATTCACAGTTACATTCGACCTGCTCCGCGGCTGTTGCCCTCTTATCTTCAGAACCGGCGGTCGCCGCTTCCGCGACGGTTGCGGTATCGTTCTGTTTCGCCGACTCCTGTTTCACTTCCCCTGCGGTTTTCAGCTTTGCCACATCTTGACTCATTCCAGCTTCTCCTTCGCCACTTTGCCTGTTACTACTGCTGTTGACCTGTACTGATCGAAACCATACAGGGAGCGAACCTGCTGTCAGATCCGCTTCCGTCTAATCCGTAGACACTTCCCTCACTGGCGCAAACCAGAGCGGCCCGCTGGCGCCGTTCATACTGGATAAACAGCACAGCGGCCGACTCTGAACTTCGAGCGTAACTTACAATCGTAAAGAGGTTTACTGGTTATTTTATCGGCATCGGAGAGTAGCATATACCGATTCTCATAAAGAATTTCGCATAGAACTCATTGAAAAAGCTGTTTTT
>CAZFEC010000070.1:0-8015 GCA_964517435.1 uncultured Bacteroidia bacterium
CCATCAAGTCTATCTGTCGGGTTAAACGAAATTCTTTTCAAGAATGAGTATAATTTCAGAATAATCAGCTCGAATCGGTGGTATCTGCTTTATAATCACACTTAAAAGGTTGTATTTATTCTAGATAACTTGGTCCGACCCCGGAAAGTGAAAAAATACCTTTGATCTATATAGTCGTTTACCTAAAATAGTTCTCACTCCATGACTATTGAGATTTTGAACCTAACGTCATAATCGTACTCAAATCAGCTGAGATAGGGCTACTTCTACTACCACAGGAGGATTGAATGAAAAAAATATCCAGAGTTCTTACCCTAGTCGCTTCCCTGGCGATAGCTGTTTCCACCGGCTGGGCCAACGGTCTCAGCCTCAACAGTATCGGTCCCCGCGCCTTCGGAATGGGTGGCGCTTTTGTCGGTCTGGCTGCCGACGGTTCCGCCATTCATTGGAATCCGGCCGGCCTGGCCAATCAACAGAGCGGAATCAGCCTGTTCGTCACCGATGTGATGCCAGCCGCGACCTATAAGTACGATGCTTTCGGGGTTGACGCTGCTACCGTGTCAAACCACTACTTCAGTCCGAACCTGTTTGCCAACTATTCCATCGGTAAATTCGCCGTCGGCCTGGGCGCCTATGTGCCCGCCGGACTGGGTGCCGAATGGGAAGGGGACGACCTGGTAGCTTTCGGCGGACCAGCTTTTCTCGATCCGCCTGACAACACGATCGCCAATCCCTTCGCCGATGCCACCTATGAGTGGATGAGCAAGATCGGTGTCTTTAACATCGCGCCGGCCGTCGCTTACCAGGTGACACAGTCGCTGCAGGTGGGCGCTGCGCTCAACATCTTCTACGGCATGATGGACCTGAAACGGGCGATGGATGTCGAGGATGTCACGACCGGCACTCCGGCACCCGGTGAGGATGGGATGGTGGATAACCAGTACGAAGAGACGAGCACCGGTCTGGGTTATGGCGTAACCCTCAGCGGCCTGTGGCAGACAAATGACTTCCTGTCGGTCGGAGTTACCTACAAAACGCAGACGACCGTAACTTTCGAGGGAACTGCCAAGAACACCGCCTTTGCCGCTTACAACGCAGAAGAGTCCGATTTCAAGCGCGACCTGGCCTGGCCGATGTGGGTCGGCGCCGGTGTCGCGGTCAAACCCCTGAACAAGCTGACCGTGACCTTTGACGTTCAGTACAGCCAGTGGTCCGCCACCGAGGATGTGATCGAGACTGATTATCTCGATGATGTCTGGGATCAGCAGATCGACCAGCAGGGGGAGAACAAGATGGAGCTGAACTGGGAAGACGCTACCCAGTACAGGTTAGGCCTGGAATATGAGGCTTCCGAGACACTGGCCCTGCGCCTGGGCTACTATCAGGATCCCGCACCGGCGCCGGATGAAACGCTCAACATCCTGTTCCCCTCATCAAGCAATCAGGCTTTCACCGGTGGTGTCGGCTTCAACCTGAACCAGCTCACAGTCGATTTCGGACTGGAATACCTGCTCGGTGAGGAGCGGAATGTCGATCCCGCCGCGGAAAATATGCCGGGTGTGCATCAGATGGACATCTTTGCCTTCAGTATCGGGGCAAGCTATCTGCTTCCCTGATTCCTGACACGAATCCTGCGAGTGGGGGAGAGCCGGTGGCTTCCCCCACTTTAGCACCCTTTCAGCCGCTTTTACCGTTCCCTGTTTCAAACGGTTTCTCATCACACCTGACCAGAAGTTGCACCTCAACCTCCTGAGTCTTACCTTCAATTGCCTCCAGACCCTGTTTGTGAACTTCGAGTATCAACCGGCAACATCGCATGATCTACCGCATCGGACTGACCGCTTTGTTCCTCAGCACGCTGTTCCGGCAACCCTGCCTGGCGACGACAAACGGCGATGCGACGGCCTTGACCGAAGCGCGCTATCGCTGGGACACTGATCGCACCGTCACTCGCTGCGGTGCCGGCTACGGGAAACGCGGCCAGCCGCTCAATCCTGGTTCTGTCTGGCAGCAGCGCGACTCCTGCAGCGATCCGAGTAGTGTGCTCTTCGGCACCCAGACGGAGTACCCGGTGAACACCGTCAAGACCCAGTTCATCGGCACACCTGATCTCAACGCTGACAGCTATCCCGATCTGGTCATCCTCTACCACCCGGCGCTGATGGATGTATACCTCAACGATGGAGACGGTGTTTTCGAATTCCAGTACTCGATTGCACTGCCGGAGCCCGGGGCAATCGCTAATCACGCTCTGGATTATGACGCCGACGCAGATGGTAATCTCGATCTGCTGATTTCCAAAGATTCCAGCGCTGAGTCGGAGCGCGGCCTGCTGGTGCTCTACGGCGACGGTCTGGGCGGTTTCCCCCGCCACGCCTTCTTCCCCTCCATCTATGCCGTGTTCCGTTCCGCCCTGATCGATCTGGATGCGGACGGCGATCTGGATGTCGTCATCGCTACCCAGACGACCCAGCTAGCAACCGCCGGTATTTTCGTCTGGTTCATCAACGAGGGGGGCGGGGTGTTCACCGGTCATTCGCAATTCATCGGACCGGGCGGATTCTTCCCGATGCACCTGGTCCTGCTCCCGCCGGAAGCACCGGATTACATTTTGATCGGCGGGTACGACTGGTACACCTGGAGCGGCTACCTGTTGATAATGGACCCGGCAACCCTCACCATCATCGATAGCATAACCTGTCCCAGTTTTCGTCTGGAGAACCTCGCCCTGGGCGATATCAACGGCGACGGAGGGCAGGATCTGGTCTCCACCATGTCGTTCGCCTACAACCGGATTCTGGTTATGCTCGGAGACGAGCAGATGCCGGCCTTCCAGGAGCCGGTGGAGCATGAGCTGGAGACCACCTTCGGTATGATCACTACCGCCGATCTGATCGCGGAAACCGCCTACGATCCACCCGGGACGGTTGTCGAGGAGGTGATCGCGGCGACCTTGAGCCTGAATGGATCCTTCGATCAAATCGCCTATGTCTATCGATATACAGAGTGCGATTCTTTCTCACAACCGCTGGCGGTGGGAGAGCCGGGTGGGAACTGGAGCGGATTCGATGTGGAGACGGTGGACCTGAACGGCGATGGCGCGCTGGATCTGCTCACGACGATGAACTACACCAACAATCCCCGCGATCTGGCGCTGTTCCTGGCCGAACCGCCACCGGTGCCGATGACGCGGGTGACCATCCAGGTTCAGGCGGGTCAGGTTTTCCTGCATTGGCCGCCGCTACCGGAAGCGGTCGCCTATACAATCTATCAACAGGCAACCGCTTACGCCGACACCAGCGAGGCTGAATTGATCTCCACCCAGAGTGAAACCAGCTACTGCGAGCCGGTGGCCGGTGCCATGCAACGGTACTACTTCATCGTGGCGCAGCTGGGCCACTGACCCTCATTCCACCCGATTGAGATTGCGGATGTGGTTCAGGGCAGACCCGGCTTTGAACCAGGCGATCTGGTTGTGACTGTAGGTGTGTTTGAGTTCGATTTGATCCCGGCTGCCATCACTGTGTTGCAGTGCCAGCTCCAAGCGGCTGCCTGGTGCAAACTCCCCCAGACCCTCAACCGCACAGATATCATCTTCCCGGATCTTCTCATAGTCGGCGGGATCGGCGAAAGTGACCGCCAGCATGCCCTGCTTCTTGAGGTTGGTTTCGTGGATGCGCGCGAAGGAACGGGTCAGCACCACCCTGACTTTGAGGAAACGGGGCTCCATGGCGGCGTGTTCCCGCGAGGAGCCTTCACCATAGTTTTCATCCCCCACGATCAGCGTTTCCACACCGGCCGCCTGGTAAGCCCGTGCGACTTCCGGTACCGGTTGGTACTCACCGTTGAGTTGATTACGGATCGAGTCAACGCTGTCGTTGAAGGTGTTGGTGGCGCCGATCAGAAGATTGCCGGAGATGTTCTCCAGATGCCCCCGGTACTTCAGCCAGGGACCCGCCATGGATATATGGTCAGTGGTACACTTGCCCTTCACCTTGATCAGCAGCTTCAGGCCGGTTAATTCCTTCCCGTCCCAGGGTTCAAAGGGAGTCAGCAGCTGCAGCCTTTCGGAGCTGTCGCTGACCGGTATCTCCACCGCTTCACCGTTAATCGGCGGGAGCACGATTCCCCGGTCTCCGGATACGAAGCCGGCCGGGGGCAACTCCTCCCCCTGCGGTTCCGGGAGCTGCACCGGCTCACCGGCGCGGTTGGTAAGCGCATCAGTCAGCGGATTGAAATCGAGTCGTCCCGCCAGCGCGAAAACGGTGGCGATCTCCGGGGAAACGACGAAACTGTGGGTGTTGGGATTGCCGTCATTCCGCTTGGCGAAGTTACGGTTGAAGGAGATCATGATGGAGTTGGGCTGCTGCTCATCGGCACCGGCGCGGGCCCACTGCCCGATACAGGGACCGCAGGCGTTGGCCAGCATCATGCCGCCCGCCCTTTCGAAAGTGGCTGAGAAACCGTCCCGCTCGATCGTATCCTTGACCTGCTCCGAGCCGGGGGTGATGTAGAGCAGCATCGCCAGCAGCACCTGCCACAGCTCTCCGTGCAACGGTACCTGGAACCAGAGGATGCCCACCGCCAACACGATGGCACCGTCCAGGAAACCGAGCAGGATGTAGGGTATCACTTTGCCGAGAATGATCTGACGCGCCCGGGCGGGACTGACCAGCACCTGCTCCAGCGTGCCCATTTCCTTCTCCCGGACGATGGCGATGCTGGTCAGCAGGGCGCTGATCAGCAGCAGGATGACGGCGATCAATCCAGGTACGAAAAAGTGAGTGGAGGAGAGATCGGGATTGTAAAGAAAGCGGGGCGACAGCGTAAAGGGTATAACGCTGATCCGGTTCAGCTCGAAACTGGTGTCCAGAAGAATGCTGTTGAGATAGTTATGGATGAAATTGGCTGCGTTGGGATCGGCGGCGTCGATCAGTACCTGAACGGCGGTAACCGGCTCGGTCGCCAGGCTGCGGCTGTAGTCGGCCGGGATGACAATGATACAGCGGACGGCTCCCCGCTGAAACAGCTCCTCATATTCTTCAGGGTGCAATTCCTGTTCGACCAGATCGAAGAAACCGCTCGCAGTGATGGATTGCACCAAATGGCGGCTGTCGGGCGAACCGGACAGATCGACCAGACCGGTTGGAATGCCGCGCATCTCCAGCGTGATGGCGTAGCTGAACACCAGGAGCATCAGCACCGGCCAGACCAGGATGATCAGCAGGGTTTGCGGATCGCGCCAGATGTGCATGAACTCCTTGCGCAGGATGCTGAGCAGGACCCGGTTCATGGCGCCTCCCCACCGACGGCTTTGAGAAAGACCTCCTGAATTGTGTCACATTCATATTTCGCACAGAGCGCCTTTGGCGTAGCCAGTTCGACGATGCGGCCCTGCACCATGATGCTGATGCGGTGGCAGTACTGCGCTTCGTCCATGTAGTGGGTGGTCACGAAGATCGTCTTGCCGCCGGCAGCCAGACGGTGGATCAAGTGCCAGAAGCGGCGGCGGGAGACCGGGTCCACGCCGCTGGTCGGTTCGTCCAGAAACAGAAGCGGCGGATCGTGCAACAGCGAAGTGCTGAGTGCCAGCCGCTGTTTCCAACCGAGAGGTAGACCGGCGGTCAGCTGGTCGGCCTGCTCCTCCAGCTCCAGTTCCGCCAGCAGTGACGCCGTCTTGAGCTTGATTGTATCACGCGGCAGGCCGTAGATCCCCCCGTAGAACTGAATATTCTCACGGACGGTGAGGTCCTCATACAGACTGAAGCGCTGGCTCATGTAGCCGAGGCCGGCTTTGATCCGGTCCGGGTGCCGATAGATATCGTGGCCGCCCACTTCGGCATGACCGGAGGTCGGCAGCAGCAAACCGCAGAGCATGCGGATAGTGGTGGTCTTACCGGCTCCGTTAGCGCCGAGAAATCCGAAGACTTCACCGGGTGCCACCGCAAAGCTGACCCGGTCAACCGCGGTGAACTCACCGAATCGCCGGGTCAATTCGCTGACCCGTACCGCCGGCGGTGAACCGGCCTTCCCGGCGACAGGGATGGTAAGATTGTTCACACATTACCCCCTTCCCGCTCCGTGTCGGCGGCTTGCAGGCTCGCCAGGAAGAGATCCTCCATACTCGGCGGCACCCCGGTCAGCTGTTGGAAAGGAACAGCGGCTGCCTGGAGACGCGTTGCCAGATCCTCCGATGTGAGTCCCGGCTCGAGCGTCAGATGAATACTGTCTCCGAACAGCTGCGCCTGCCCGGTCATCCCCGCCTGAGCCAGCTGCTCCCAGGTCTGCAGCGGATGCTCGGTTTGCAGGCGTACGATCTTACTGGTCGATTTGGCGATCAGCTCCGCCGGGCTGTCCTCCGCCAGCAAGCGCCCGGCATGGATCAGTCCGACCCGGTCACACTGCTCAGCTTCCTCCATGTACGGGGTTGAAACCAGAATGGCGGTCTCCTCCCCCCGCAGCTCACGCAGGATGTCCCACAATTCCCGGCGGGAGACCGGATCGACACCTACCGTCGGTTCATCCAGCAGGATTACCTGGGGCGAATGCATCAGAACACAGGAGAGGGCGAGTTTCTGTTTCATGCCACCGGAGAGCTGTCCGGCCCGCCTCTCCTTAAACTCGGTGAGATGCGAAAAGCGGTATAGTCGTTCGGTGCGGCGTTTCTGTTCCGCACGCGGCACCGCGTAAAGGTCACCGAAAAACCGCAGATTCTGCGCTACGGTCAGATCGGGGTAAAGGCTGAAACGCTGCGGCATGTAGCCAACGTGAGAACGGACATAGGCGCGCTGTTTGAGGGTGTCATGTCCCCACAGACGCACCTGCCCGGTATCTGGCACCACCAGGGAAACCAGGATGCGGATGAGCGTAGTCTTACCGGCGCCGTCCGGACCGACCAGGCCGTAGATTTCACCAGTCCGCAGCTGCAGTGAGATGTCATTGACCGCCCGGTTCTCACCCCAGGCGCGGCGGACAGCTACAGCTTCCAGCGGCAGTGACTGGTTTGATGCTGAGGGCGAGCGCTGTGACCGATTTGACATCCTGTCTCTGCTGTTTGAGGTTCAAAGGTTAGTCGAGGCGCACATCCACCGGCATACCAGCCTTCAACAGACCGTCCGGATTGGCGACACTAATACGCACTGCACAGACCAGCGCCGTGCGGGTTTCGCGCGTTTGAATCGTTTTCGGGGTAAACTCCGTTTCCTCTGAGATCCAGCTGATGCGTCCGTTGAAAGAGTCGGCACTACCGTCAGCGTAGACAGTAGCGCCACCACCTATTCTGGCGCGCGGCAGGTCGGGCAACGGGAGATAGATCGTCGCTTCCAGCTCGCTGGGATCCCCTAACTCCAGCACCGGTAAACCGGGTGCAAGCCATTCACCACGGCTGGTGTAAAGCGTCAGCACGATACCGTCCAGCGGAGCAGTCAGTGCCGCCTGCTCCAGCTGCCAGTTGAGTGTGGCCCTTGCAGCGGCGAGTTGACTGCGTTTGCTGGTGAGTACCTGCCGTTGGTTATCTATGGCGGCCAACTGGTTCACCAGAACCACTTGCTCCGTCTGCAGCTCGTCCAACCTGGTGCCGGGAATCGCTCCCTCGTGGAGCAGTTTCTCGGTCCGCGCCAGGTTGGTCTCCACCAGCGCCAGGCGGCTCTGTAATTGCCGCGTCTGAAACTGCAGACCTTCACGACTCAGTTCCAGCTCCTGATCCTGTGCCGCCAGACCGTTCAGTTCCAGCTCCAGGCGCTCTGTCGCGAGTCTGGCCAGCAGTTGACCGGCTGTAATCCGTTGACCTTCCCTTACCAGGATCGTATCTATCTCACCGGCCAGGGGAGCGGAAAGCCGGGTTTTCTCCACCTCCAGTCTACCGTGATACAATCCGGTATCGTTGCGTACGGTATTGCAGCCGCTACTCAGCAGGAGCAGCAATAATCCGGTTGCTGCCAGCAACTTGCGTGTCAAGATCCTCATTCCAGACTCCATTCCGCCGGTGGCAGGCCACTCAGCTGTTCGATTACGGT
>CAZFEC010000071.1:0-2842 GCA_964517435.1 uncultured Bacteroidia bacterium
ACCGTCGGAACCAGCGACTGCTGAACACCGAGGTTGTTGGTACCGGTACCTTCATCGGTTCCGGTCGCATCGGTGTTCCAGGAGTAGGTATAGTTCTCGGAAACGGTGATGATCAGCTGTGAACCCCAGCCCCAGTTCGGCTCGTATGCCACGTTGAAGGGCGCGATATAGAACTGGGTCATGCGGTAGCGATACTCCTGCACCGCTTCGGCCGCGTTGATGTTCTCGGATACGTAGACCACGACTTCCTTGTCATCGACGGTTCGTGAAGCATAGGTGTCGAGAGCAACATCCTCGATTTCATAAACGAAACAGGGGGGCGCCAGGTCGATCGCACCCAGGGAGAAGTCAAGCGCCTCGTTGCCCAGCGCGTCGGTTATACCGGCATTGTCATGGTCATTGAAGTCGATGGTCTTCTCATCAGTACCAGGAACCTGCAACGCGGGGTTGATGATCCAGAACTCAATAACCGTATCGTTGGCGGTGTCACCTGTGTTGAAATCGGAACAAACCTGGCCGTCGATTTCAACATAGGAAAACACCAGAGGAGTGGTGCAGTTAGCGTCCCAGATTTCCTCGTTGAAGGTAATGGCGGTATTATCGACATGTCCGTTCTGGATACCATCTGGAGGATCCCAGGTAGAAGTGTAGGAGTCGTAAGTGGCGGCCGAGACGGGGACCGGACCGGTCACATCGTTGTCCAGTGTGATGTAACCCGCTGAATAGTCAACCCCGTCCCAGGCCCAGACATAGACCAGATCACTCGCCTGCCCATTAGGGGGGTCCACACCATTGACGGTCGAGCCGTCACCGATTGAAAACTCGTCGACCGAGCCGTCGGCATTGGCCTGTTCCTCAGCGATCATGGTGGTTTGGGCGGCATCGTTGAATACCCGGACCCAGACGTTACCGTCAACACCACCCACACTGGCGCCCACCACATCGTCGGTACCTGCATAGTTCTCGGTCAACCAGAACGATGCGGGATTGGGATCAGTTGGAATCGCGAATGCCACCTGAGCGGCGACAAGTGTTCCACAAAAAACCGAAAGAGCTATGACTTTTCGCATTTTCATCCTCCGATGATTGTCTTGTATTTCCATTGTTCTGTCTTTCATATATCTATATCAAAATCGTTACAGTAAATAGGACACACTCAGGCGCAAAGAGTTGTTGAGCGTTCCGATCTCGTCGGCGAAATCAAACTTGATGTTGTTGTAGAGAATGCCGAACCCGAGATTGAAGCTGGTTTTTTCAGCGATGGGATTGAGATTCAGACCCACACGACCGAAGAACATCTGCTGGTAACCGTATTCCGTACCCAGCTTGAGGTTGAAGCGCTTCAGCGCCTCCTCGTTACCGAAGGAGGTGAAGAGACCGACGATAGCCATATCGGCATCTTCACCTGCTTCGATCTTGGTCTGGATGCGTTCAACATCGAGTAGATACTTGAGGTTGTGGTCGGGGGAGACAGGGTGGTTGTAGGCAAATCCCAGTCGCAATGCCAGCGGAAGCGGATCGCGATGACTGCCGTCGGTGTAATCCAAACGTGTACCGAAGTTGGCAATAGTCAAGCCGAAATCGAGCGGTTCCAGTATACCGTCAAAGAAGCCGCCAAGCGGCGCCTGCCATAACATGGCCATATCCAGCATGAAGGCGAAGGCGCTGCCGGTACCCTCAACGGTCGGATCGAAGTCACCGCTGGCCAGTTTACTGTAGAGGAACTTCACATTCAGTCCGTAGGCGAATCCAGGCAGGGTGCCCCAGGTCCTGGCGCCGGACAGGGTCACCACCGTCTCGGAGGAACTGTAGTCGCCGATCGGGTTACCATCCGCGTCCATGATGTCGCCGCCGCCGAGACTATAATGATCCAGAGCCGCTCCGAAGGTACCCCAGTCGTTGAATTTATCCTTCCAGGCTACGCTCATGAAGTGGAACTGATCATATAGACCTGGCAGGAGTTTGCTGTAATGAGCGGCAAACTCCCCATTTTCCTGAAAGCCAAGACCTGCTGGATTGAGGTATACGGCCGATATGTCATCAGCCAGCGCGACCCCAGCTCCGCCGGTACCTACCAGACGGGCATCGGGATTCACCAATAGAACCGGAGCGCTGTATTCGCCTTGGGCTAACACAACTCCAGCTGTCAGAAGAATCCCAAGAAACTGGATAATTGCTTTCATTAGTTACTCCACATTTAACAGCAGTATCTGCTACTAGTCGTCAATTCAATCGCGTTGAAATATCATACTGGGATATGGAATCGTCTCGAAAAAATGAGAAGTCGGTCCTATGATATCTCTCCTCGGTGTGGTTGATGGGACGATATACAACCACTTGTGACAGTTTCACAATGAGGAAAACTACCTTGGGTCTTACCTAATGTCAAGCAAAAGATCTTTTTTTCATCTGCGTTTGAGCCGCCTGAATACAAATAGCCAAAACGCTTTAGAGAACCTCGCGAGAGTTTCCATTTGTATCACGTTTTTGGAAACTTCCATTTTTCTCGTGCAACGGGCGAACACCGGAAATCATGTCCGATCGGGATTAGATCTCCCCTCAACGGCTTTCCGGAAAATCACAACTATTAGCGTGAGAAAAACGATTCGATCCGTCTTTTACAGCAATCCTTAGAGAAGATACTCCTTTCTTCATGACAGCCAATGAAATATTCAGGAAAACAAACTTATAGCATACAAGCGTCGGTGGCATCCAGTCGACCAGTCCCCTGCTACAACGAGAATGACATAAGGTTGGGATTTGCGCAAGCAAAAGGGATTGATGCAGCGCGCCAGCGCACTACATCTGCTTGAACAGGTCTACCATCTCCATGGCGCTGGCG
>CAZFEC010000071.1:2942-7927 GCA_964517435.1 uncultured Bacteroidia bacterium
GCGCTGGTGGCAGCGTCCCACCCTTTATTGCCCGCTTTGGATCCAGCCCGCTCGAGAGCCTGGTCCAGGGTATCGGCGGTTATGATGCCGTATGCCAGGGGAGTCTCGCCGGTAAGGCTGAGCTGCGCGATACCCTTGGTTACTTCCGCTGCGATGTAGTTGAAGTGCGGGGTGGCGCCTCGGATCACAGCGCCAAGGCAGATGACGGCGTCGAAACGGCCGGCGGCTACCAGACGGGCGGCGGCAGCGGGGATTTCGAATGCGCCCGGTACGCGGAAGACTTCGATGGCCTTCGGGTCGGCTTCGTGGCGCTGCAGACAGTCGATCGCGCCATCCAGCAGTCTGCTGCTGATCATCTCGTTGAACCGTGACAGGACGATACCGAATTTCCTGCCCTTGGCCGTCAATTTTCCATTGAATTGTTTCATGGATAACTCCTTGGCTCTTTGATACACTATTTTTTCGCTTTTAACTTCCACTCAAATGCTTATCCCTCTTCGGCTTTTCCAGCCTCCGGACCGGTGACGATGCTTTTCCCGTGATCGAACAGATGCCCCAGACGGGTACGCTTGGTTTCCAGGTAACGAAGATTGTGCTCAGAGTGCTCGACGATAAGTGGTATGCGCTCCACCACTTCCAAACCGAAACCGGCCAGTCCGACGATCTTGCGGGGATTATTCGTCAGCAGACACATGCGGGTGACACCCAGCTCCTTCAGCATCTGGGCACCGAGTCCATAGTCGCGCAGGTCGGCGGCGAAGCCGAGCTGCTCGTTGGCCTCTACAGTGTCGGCGCCGCGGTCCTGGAGGTCGTAAGCCAGCAGTTTATTCCTGAGGCCGATCCCGCGCCCCTCCTGGCGCATGTAGAGCACGACGCCCCGCCCTTCCCTTTCGATCAGCGCGAGGGCGGCGTCGAGCTGCTCCCCGCAGTCGCAGCGGAGCGAATGGAAGACATCTCCCGTCATACATTCGGAATGCACCCGCACCAGTACCGGCTCCGGTCCGGCGAGATCCCCCTTGACCAGGGCGACATGATCGAGACCGTCAACCGTATTGCTGAAGTGAACCATGCGAAACTCTCCCAACCGGGTGGGCAATCGCAGCTCAACGGTCTTCTCCACCAGTTTCTCATGCTTCTGACGGTATTCGATCAGATGGCGGATGGTAATCAGCTTCAAGCCAAACTTCTTCTTCAGTTCGTACAGCTGCGGAACCCTTGCCATGGTGCCGTCTTCGTTCATGATCTCGCAGAGCACGCCGGCCGGCTCCAAACCGGCCAGTCGAGCCAGGTCCACGGCAGCTTCAGTGTGGCCGGCCCGCCGGAGCACACCGCCTTCGGCCGACCGCAGGGGGAAGATGTGTCCCGGCCGGGCCAGGTCGGATGGACGGGTGGTGGAATCGATCGCCTTGAGAATGGTGGCGTTGCGGTCGGCGGCGGAGATACCGGTGCTGGTGACGCCGACCGCGTCGATGCTGACGGTGAAGGGGGTTTCGTGCAGCGCGGTATTGTGGGATACCATCAACGGGAGGTCCAGCGCCACGGTCCGTTCACCGGTCACCGGCAGGCAGATGATGCCGCGGCCGTGCCGGGCGAGGAAGTTCACCTTCTCCGGCGTCGTCTTCGCGGCCGCGTAGATGAAGTCGCCTTCGTTCTCGCGCTGTTCATCGTCACAGACGATTACTATCTCGCCGGCGGTGATTGCCGCGAGTGCCGTCTCGATGGAATCGAAAACGGTGTCCGGTCTTGATTTCTGCGTCATACGCTTTCCGTTGCTCCAGCTATTGACTTCGCCTCGCGAAGTTGTGATACATTTTCACCCAATCAGTGTGATACATGCTCATTCCGCAGCGTGATCCCGGCCCGCCCCCGGTTTGTGCTCCAGGAGGTGGGCGGTGTACTTGGCCAGCACATCCAGCTCCAGGTTGACGGTCCCGCCCACCCGCAGTTCGCCCAGGGTGGTGTGAGCGGCGGTATGCGGCACGATCGCTATCTTGACCTGGCTGGACCAGCTCCCCGCGATGGTGAGGCTGACGCCGTCCACGGTGATTGAGCCGGTGGGCACCGCGAACCTGATGAACTCCGGTGGCAGCTCGAAGATCAACTCCTGTCCCCCGGCTCGCTGTATCCGCTCCGTCAGCCGGCCGACGCAATCCACGTGCCCCTGCACGATGTGGCCGCCCAGGCGGGTGGTGGGCAGCAGCGCCCGCTCCAGGTTGACGCGACGACCCCGTTGCGCCCGCGCCAGATTGGACTTGCGCAGGGTTTCCGCCACCGCCTGGGCGGTGAAGCCGCCGGGATTGACCGCGATTACAGTCAGGCAGACGCCGTTGACCGCGACCGAATCACCGACGGCCAGGTCGGTGCCGACCAGCGGAGCCTCGATCGAGATTTCACTCAGCTCGCTCGTACCGCTGATGTCGCTGATGCGTCCGATCTCTTCCACCAGTCCGGTAAACATCTCTAAGCCTCCCGCTGTTCCGCCTGCTCGATCGCGAACCGGCGCCACCACTCCCGGGTCACCGGGGCCAGGTAGTCGGCGCGTAAATCGTTGTCCAATTGTATCACACCGCTCAACTCCAGCTCCCGCCCGGCGGCCGGGGCTGGCACCTGTCTGCCGGCAGCGGCCAGCCAGCCGCCGGTATAGAAGACGATGCCGTCATACAGGTCATGTGATACAAAGCTGTTGAACACCTCCCCGCCGCCTTCCACCAGCAGCGAATTAACACCGCGCTCCCGGAGGAGCTCGACAACCCGCCGCAGGTCCAAACCGTCGTCGCTACGGGGGACGGCGGCGACTTCCACTCCACGATCGCGCAGAGAAACGGCCTGGTCGCTTTGTATCACGTTTTCATCAGTTAACACAATGAGGGATTCCCGTTCCGCCTGTTTCACGATCCGGGCGTCGAGCGGGAGCCGCAGCCGGCTGTCCAATACCAGCTTGAGGGGATGGGGTCCGTCGCCGTGTCTCACGTTGAGCTGCGGGTCGTCACACAGTACGGTGTTGATACCGACCAGAATGGCGTCATGTCCTGAACGCAGTCGATGCACATTCCGCTGCGCCGCCTCACCGGTGATCCTGCCCGTGGTCGCGCCGGCCGGTGTGATACATCCGTCCAGCGTCCGAGCCAGCTTCAGGGTGAGCCAGGGCCGCCCCCGGAGGTGTCGGGCGAGAAAGCCGCGATTCAACTCCATGGCGGCTTCCGTCATCAGGCCGCTGGCCACTTCGATTCCCGCCCGCCGCAGGTACTCCACGCCGCCTCCCGCTACCAGCGGATTGGGATCCCGCATCGCGATCACCACACGTTTCAAGCCATGTTCGGCAACCAGCTCCGCGCAGGGTGGCGTCCGGCCGTGGTGGCAGCACGGTTCCAGGTTCAGCACCAGCGTGGCGCCGCGGGCGGCGGCTTCCGGCAGTTCGGACAGCAGCCGGGCTTCCGCGTGCAAATCGCCGCAGCGGGCATGATACGCCTCCCCGATTATCCGGTCATCCCGCAACAGTACGGCTCCCACGAGCGGATTGGGGCTGACCCGGCCCCGGCCTGCGCCGGCGATGGTCAGGGCCCGCTGCATGGCCCGATGTTCCGGTGCGGAGAAAGTCATGCGCGACTCCGATTAATTGCTGCTTGTACGGGGAGATTTCGTGGGAGGGCGGCTTACTGTCAGCCGCAAAGGGGTGCCGGGAAACCGGCCGGTTCGCCTGTTGCTTCTCCCATCCGGACTTTCACCGTCGGTACCGGAATTACACCGGTTCAGTTCCGCCGGGGCGGAACTCGCGGACTTGCGGGAAAGCTCCCGTCACCGCCGATAGGGAATTTCACCCATCCCCGAAGCACGATGCAGTTTACGTCAGGCGGGGGTAATTGTCAAGATCCACGGTGGTGAGGTGGAGAATGGGGAGAGTTACATCGAGTTGGACGCGATCGCGAACCCCGTCGTCGGCGGCTTATGCGGAAATGTATCACAAAAGCGGCGATGATCACTTCAGGTAAATCAGCCGCCTGGTTTCCCGCCAGCCGCTGTCGCTACGCAGCTGGAGGAAGTAGAGACCGGCGGGACCGGAGGGTCGCCAGGTGAGCAGGTGCTGTCCCGGCCCTACGGCACCCGGGTCCAGTACCGCCACCAGCCGCCCCCGCAGGTCATAGACGCTGGCTGCGATCACCGTCGTCCGCGGTACGGCGTAACGTACCTGGACGGTGGGATTGAAGGGATTCGGGTAGACGCCGGTGATGGCGAAGCCGGCCGGCGCTGCGTGATACATCTGTTCCGCGCTCTCCTCGACGCCGTTCCCCGTCAAAAACACCAGGTGCGGAGTGGCCGGGTCGTTGCTGCAAATATAAAGAACGGCCGGATACTCCTGCTCGGCGGTGGGGGCAAAGGTTACGATGACCTGAGCGGAATCGTTCGGTGGAACAACCAGTGGTGGAATCAGATCGGTAGTGAAAACCGGATCATCGCAGAAGGTCGTGTCGATCACCCAGTCATAATCACAGAAATTATAAAGGAAGACGTCGGCGTCGGCGTGTTCCCCCACCGTGACGGTTCCAAAGTCCATGAATTCGGGGACTACTTCGACGAAGTCGCAGTGATCACAGAAAGTGACGACCGGTTCGACGACGGTTTGCGTGTAATAATGGTTGAAGATGTCATCCGGCATTTCGCAGCTGAAGTCGGCGCCGTCGTCCCCGCTGATATAGCAATTGGTCAGGTTGCAGTTGAGGATGCCGCCGCCGGAGTAGACAACCGCGTACTGCATCATACCGCCGAGGTCCTCGATTTGGATATCGTCAATCGTAATTTCCCCTTCGGGAATGACAATAAAATCCCAGTTGTCAGTATAGCCCGGAAAACAGGGCAGATCCAGGAAGTCCCAATCACCTATGGTCAATTGCCCGGCTGTAGCGTTGAGGGTCAGTCCCAGCCAGGCCGCCAGCAACAGTCTCTTACTCATCTTTCCTCCTCAGGTTGCTTGAACAGCCGGCCGTGAA
>CAZFEC010000072.1:0-7762 GCA_964517435.1 uncultured Bacteroidia bacterium
GAAAAGGCGCCCCGATCTCTCAGGACGCCCTTCTATCTTCTGTCTTCTATCTTCTGTCTTCCTACTCCCAAGTCACCTGATAGAACATCCGGTCATCTGTCAGTAACAGGCTCCAGGAGTTATTGAAAGACGTACCCACATGCGTCCAGGGGCCGTAAGGGTCGCTGCTCTCGTAGATGTAATACTGGGTGGCACCGTCGATGGCAGACCAGTTGAGGCTGACAAACGTGTCGTCGATATGGATCGTCAGGTCGTCGATCGGCGCCGGCGGTACACCGCCCACGATCAGTGTGACCGGCAGATCGAGCTGCGGCGTGACCGGATCGTTGCTCAGTACCTGGATCAGTCCGCTCAGGGTGATGTCGGCATATACGGAAGCGTCGAAGTAGAGCATGACTGCATCTTCGCCACTCGGCGGCACTGAACCCTCGACCGGATCGACCGTCAGCCAGTCGAGCGCTATTCCGGCGATTTCGACATCGTCGATATACCACCCCTCTTCCACGACATAGCCGTCGCTGCCGAAGCGGAAGCGAACCTGTGCCGTCTCACCCGCCCAGGCGCCGAGATCGAAGGAGGCCTGCGACCAGTCAACCATGACGCCGGCGTAGCAGGGAGTCCCCGCCGGGAAGGGGGAAGCGGGATTGTTGTAGATCGTATAGGGATAACCGCCGGCCGGTGTGATCTGGGTCCAGTTGCTGCCGTCGATGGAAATCTCGACGATTCCGCCGTCCCAGGCTTCATAGGCATCGTAAATCTCGGCGTCGATCCAGTGATAGAAGGTGAAATCCGCCTCCGGTTCGACGTAGAAGACCGGGCTGACCAGCCAGCAATGCTGGTTGTCGTTGTACTCCCAGCTCCCCTCGTTGCCGCAATACCAGGAGTGGTCGGCGGAGTTGGAACGGTGGGTAGTCAGGTGCCAGAGGTCGCTGGTGCCGCTGTGCGTCCAGCCGTTGATGCCGCTCTCCATGTCGTCGGAGAAACTGCGGGTGGCTTCGCTCAGCAGGAGGTTGTAATCCAGGTCATCGTTGCCGGAATTGCTGATCGTCAGGGTGCGGTCGGCGGTGCCGCCGTTCGGTACCCAGACGGTGAAGGCGTCCGGATCGACCGCGATTACCGGCTGCGAAACGACCAGCGCCATATCAGCCGTGACGGTGCCGTCTTCCGGCACTACGACGACCTGGGTGTCTGAGATATAACCAACGGCGCTGTACTCGAAGGTGTAGGTGCCGCCCGCGATGAAGATCTGGTAGCTGCCGTACTGGTCGGTGTAGTCCTGTTCCGGACCGGCAAGGTTCTGGACCAGCGCACCGGAGATCGGCAGCCCGGTCGCGGCGCTGGTTACGGTACCCTCGACGGTTCCGTAGCCCTGCATCACCGCCAGCACCGCCTCGTACGCGTTGACGAAACCCCAGCCGTAGGTGTTGTCCTCGCCGGTGGCGCCCAGATCGGTCGCGGTATCCATGATGATCTGCTTGATGGTAGTCACATCGATATCCGGATTGGCGCTCCGCATCAGGCCGACGACACCCGCGATATGCGGACCGGCCATGGAGGTGCCGCTCATGGTGGTGTACCCGCCGTTGTTGTAGGCGCTGTAGATGTCGCTGCCGGGCGCGCAGATTTCCGGCTTGGTCGTGTAGGATCCGCCGCAGCCGGAAGGACCGCGGCTGGAGAAGCTGCTGATGGTAAAGGGCGGATAGCGCAGAGTCGAACCGACGCTGAAGCAGTTGTGGGGAGTGGTGGCTCGATCGGCGGGACTGCCAATTGAGTATGAACCGGGGCCTTCGTTGCCGGCGGACCAGGTCAGCACGCAACCGGCCGCCTCGCAATTGTCGATGGCGGTCCACCAGCGGCTGTCGCAGTCGACGTAATCGTAGCCGAAGCCTTCGTTGATCCGCCAGCTGTTCTGAATCACATCCGGTACATCATCCGTGGTACCGGGATCACCGTCCGGGTCGGCGAGCCATTCCAGTGCGAGGATGATATCGTTGTCGAACTCAGGACCGACCCCCTGGTTGATCGGGTTGGTCGCCAGCCAGCGGGCGCCGGGCGCCACGCCGATGGTGTCCGGGGAAGCGCCGCAGATGGTGCCCAGTACATGGGTGCCGTGGCCGTAGGTGTCGGTCGGCGTGGGCTGTCCGCCCAGCAGATCGAGCCAGGCTTCGGAGGTGGGCGCGAAATTACCCTGCCAGCGGCTGGAGAAAGCGACATGGCTGCCCATAACGCCGGTGTCGATGCAACCGACCAGCGCGCCTTCACCAAAAACGCCGAGTTCATACCAGACCCGGTCCGCCTCGATATTATCGACACCCTCGACCACGCTGCGTGAGGGAGGTGCGTCGTGATGGATCTCATCCGGTTCGATCAGCTCCACGACCAGGTCGGTTTCCGCCTGCTCAACGTCGGAGCGGGCGGCCAGCCGGCGCACGGTGGCGACGGTAGCCTTGACTATCACCATGTTGCTGAGCCAGTGAGCGGTCCAGCCCTCCACCAGGCCCTGGGTGCGCAACTCAGCCAGATCGGCCAGCAGCGGTCCCTGCGAATCGCGGGCGGTATTCATCAAAGTGCTGACCACAAGCTCGTGGCGTTCCGCCAACGGGGCTCGAGCGCGGTGCAGCTGTTCGTCCAGGGTGGTGATATCGGCCTGCTCGGTCAGATAGAGCATCACCTTGACCATTTCGGTTTCAGATCTGTCCGCCAGGAAGGTTTCCAGACCGGTGGAAAGCCGCCCCGCCAGCAAAGTGCCCGCCAGCAGTAGCGTTCCCACGAAAACCAGTGTGAGTTTCTTCATCTTCGACTCCTCTTTCCTCCAGCATCCAGTCAGCTGCGAGCGGATTTGACGGCCCGTGGCTGGTCCGGATGTGAATCGGTTGGTTGTATCTGTTACTGTCTATGCAATGAATTGTCAATTGCCGGGCATCTATATTCGCCAGAATATACCTATAAATGGGGTAGGATGCGAGGTGGAAGGACAAGACAAAGAAACTCACGCAGAGAAAAAAGGGCGGGTCAGAGACCCGCCCCTGCAATTCACATTTTAATACAGATTCTAATTCGCCGCCGTCACCACATAGAATCGCTTCTCGCCGACGAGACTGGTGGACCAGGTGGTGCTGCTGGTCGTGGCGACGTAGTTGAAGCCGCCATACGGCTCGACATCGTCGTAGATCAGGTAGTGAGTCGCACCCGGTACCGCACTCCAGGTCAAGGTGACATTGCCGCCGGCCACGGTGATCGTCAGATCATCGACCGGATCCAGGGCGAAGGTGCCCACTTCCAGCGTTACCGGCACCAGGATGCTGCCCTCATCCTGATCGTTGGAGTTGACCGTGATGCTGCCGGTGTAGGTTCCCTCAACCAGGTCGGCAGCGTCGAAGGTGACTGTCCGGATATCGCTGCTGTAAGGCGGAACCGTACCGCTGGTTAAATCGATGGAGAGCCAGGGATCGGCCAGACTGGTGGTAAAGAGCAACGCCATGCCGTTGTGCAGGTAGTCAGCGTTGAACACTACCTGCAAACCGTCGGTGCCGGACTGATTCTCGATACCGACCGTGCAGCTGTTGTTCAGCGACACGGTCTGGTACTGACAGAGGATGGTGCCGTCGGCGTTCAGGATCACCTGGAAAGTTTCCGGATTGCCGCCGGGGCTGTAATGATCGACACCGTACCACTCGACGATGAAGCGGTTGTTGGCCGCGTCGGCGTAGTAGTAGATCGTTCCGCCGGCGGAGGGATTGAGATCGTCCCAGAAGGGGGCGATGAGTGCGTTGGGATCGCTGCTGTTCGGTATCCCCTGGTTCGTGTAGGGACTTGAGGTGGAAGTGAAGCTGAGGAAACCGTTGGTGCAGATACGTACCGAGCTGTAGTTGACTCCGTAGTAGTTGAAGTCGAAACCGAGGCTGAACGGTCCGTAGTTGCCGTCATCGTCGCCGCCGGGCGAAGTGCCGACACCATTAATCTCGACCCAGCTGTAAACCGGTCCACCCGTTTCGTCGCTGTCGATCCAGAAGTAGCCGTAGCCGTCCGGACCGCCCTGGTCGCGCGGGGCCTGACCCGGACGCGGATCGGTTTCGCCCTTGCGCAGTTCGAGGTGCGGCACACTGGTCGGTTGACCGTCGGTGGCGAGTATGATACTGTAGGTCAATTCGCCATCACCGCTGTTGTCGAGGGTCAGCGGCTCGGTGGTGGAAGCGCCCGGCTCCAGGTTCACATTGAAAACGGTCGGAATGACGTCGATTTCCGGGTACGGTATCGGCGCCAGGGGCGGGAAGATGATGTAGTCAACCCAACCGCAGTCACTGCCGCTGTTGACGGAGCCATCTTTATAGTAGGTCCAGGTGAAGGTATGCATACCGGCGTCAACCGGATAGCTGAATTCACTCCAGGGAACCTCGCCGGACCAGTTGCCCAGTTGACTGCCATCGATATAGAAACGGAGGTAATCCCAACCAGACTCCGAGGACACTCGATACCAGAAGCTGATATCACCGGCGGTTTCAACATAGAGTTCCAGGCTCATGGTTGAAGTCTGGCTATGGGTGATAGTGCCGGATTTTGCGCAGTACGTCCCTTCATACGGCGCGGTATTGATGACCCAGTCGGCGTTGCCGCTCATCTCCCAGGGGAACAGGAGGAAGTTGCCGGTTTCGAAGTCTTCAAGTTCCAGTTCGACCAGCGTGAAATCGAGCGTCATGTTACCGGTGAAGTTGATCGTCTCCAGGTCGGCACCCCAACCGGGCGACCAGGCGCGCACATCGTAGACGGCGCCGGTCGGTATGTCAATCGAATAGAAACCGGAGCCGTTGGTGTAGACCGGATCGAGCGGGGTGTCGAGCACGCTCACCTCCGCGCCGACCATCGGAATGCCGTACGGGTCATAAACATGGCCGCTGAGCGTGGCGGTCGCTCCCGGCGTCAAAGCCTTGTCGACGATGACGGTACCGTCTTCCGGCACAACCACTACTTCGGTACCGGTAATGTAACCGAAAGCGCTGTATTCCAGGGTGTAGGTATCGGCGGCCAGGAACAGCTGGTAGTTGCCGAACTGATCGGCATTGTCGCTCTGCTGACCGGTGGTATTGCGCACCAGCGCACCTTCGATCGGCAGACCGGTAGAGGCGTCGGTCACGGTGCCCTCCACGGTGCCGTAGCCCTGCATCACCGCCAGCACCGCCTCGTAGGCGTTGACGAAACCCCAGCCGTAGGTGTTATCCTCGCCGGTGGCACCCAGGTCGGTCGCGGTGTCCATGATGATCTGCTTGATCGTGGTTACATCGACATCCGGGTTGGCGCTCCGCATCAGGCCGACGACGCCCGCGATATGAGGTCCGGCCATGGAGGTGCCGCTCATATAAGTGTAGCCGCCGTTATTGTAGGAGCTGTAGATGTCCTCACCGGGCGCCACGATTTCCGGTTTGGTCGCGTCGGGACCGCCGCAGCCGGAAGGACCGCGGCTGGAAAAGCCGCTGATGGTAAAGGGTGGATAGCGTACAGTCGAACCGACGCTGAAGCAGTTGTAGGGACCGCTGGCCCGGTCGGCCGGACTGCCGATGGTGTAGGAACCGGATCCTTCGTTCCCTGCAGACCAGGTCAGAACGCAGCCGGCCGCTTCGCAGTTGTCGATGGCGGTCCACCAGCGACTGTCGCAGTCGACGTAATCATAGCCGAAGCCTTCGTTGATCCGCCAGCTGTTCTGGATTACATCCGGTACATCATCGGTGGTACCGGGATCGCCGTCCGGATCGGCGAGCCATTCCAGCGCGGCAATGATGTCGTTATCAAACTCAGGACCGACGCCCTGGTTGATCGGGTTGGTCGCCAGCCAGCGGGCGCCGGGCGCCACGCCGATCGTGTCACTGGAAGCGCCGCAGATGGTACCCAGCACGTGGGTGCCGTGGCCGTAGGTGTCGGTCGGTGTGGGTTGTCCGCCTAAAAGATCGAGCCAGGCTTCGGAGGTGGGGGCGAAATTACCCTGCCAGCGGCTGGAGAAAGCGACATGGCTGCCCATGACGCCGGTGTCGATGCAGCCCACCAGGGCGCCTTCACCAAAAACGCCGAGTTCATACCAGACCCGGTCCGCTTCGATGTTGTCGATACCCTCGACCACGCTGCGGGAGGGAGGTGCGTCGTGATGGATCTCATCCGGTTCGATCAGCTCCACGACCAGGTCGGCTTCCGCCTGCTCCACATCGGGACGGGCGGCCAGCTGACGCACGGTGGCGACGGTGGTCTTGACGATCACCATGTTGCTGATCCAGTGGGAGGTCCATCCCTCCACCAGGCCCTGCCTCTTCAGCTCGGCCAGGTCAGTCAGCAGAGGAGCCTGCGCATTGCGGGCGGTGTTCATCAGGGCGCTGACTACCAGTTCGTGGCGTTCCGCCAGCGGGGCCTGCGCGCGATGCAGTTGTTCGTCCAGGGTGGCGATATCGGCCTGTTCGGTCAGGTAGAGCATTACCTTGACCATTTCGGTTTCAGATTTGTCCGCCAGGTAGGTTTCCAGGCCGGGGGAGAGCCGGCCCGCCAGCAGGCTGCCGGCCAGCAGCAGAGTTCCTGCGAAAATCAGTGAGAACTTCTTCATCTTTGACTCCTGTTTTTCAGATCGTCATCAGTCCGGCCGGCTGGAGAAACCGTCGGCCGTACCGGAAATGACGGCTGAACTGAATTAACGGTTGAAATTCTGATCGTTACTGTGTGCAATTTGAGAGTTTTCAACAATCGGGCAGATTGATTTTCAATATAATAATACCTGCCCGCCTGAATCGCCACTATGAAATTGTGCCGGTTCAGTTTTGACGAAGTTATCATGTATGCTATATCGACCAGTGGCGGGATGTTTCTTTAGGGATTTACACCCGGCAGCGGGACCGCGATACCTGTCGCGAGGAGGCGGAATGCAGGTCTACACCGATGACCGTGACTTTGCCGATCAGTTGCTCGGAGATCGAGACTGGCGAGCGACGGCCGGGGCAGATCTCCCCGCGATCCTGCGGCCGTTGCCGGTCGGTGTTTTTCAGACTTCATCGCTCTTGACCTGCGAAGCAGCCGCCCACCCCTTCTGGCAATACCACTTCATCGTCAACCATGCCTCCGGTTCCCAGTTCGACCTGTTGGCCGGGCTGGGACGCATCACTGCACCCGGAACCGGTATTCTCTGCGTGGCCGGCAGCGGCGAGCGGTTCCACGGCTGGCACGGCCGCAGCTGGAGCGCGCTCCCGGGCAATCTGCACCTGGTCTGCTCCCTGGCGCCCGATCTCGACCCCGGTCAGCTGGGACCGGCCTTCCAGATGCTGGCGGCTGTCGCCACCCTGCGTGCGATCGATGAATTCTCACCTGCCGGACGGCGGGCGGGCATCAAGTGGGTCAACGACCTGTTGCTGGAGGGAGCCAAGGTGGGGGGTGTGCTGGCACAGACTCAGACCCAGGGCAGGCAGGTGGTCAACGCCGTGCTCGGTATCGGGCTCAATGTCGAAGCTACACCGGAACTCCGGCGGGATCCCGCCCTGCCCCGCCCCGCCTGCCTGCGGGAACTGTTGCCGGAATCGGGGGCGCTGTCGCTGGGGGCGGTGTTTCAGGCGCTGAACGAGCAGCTGGGTGAGGGTTGCCGGCAGTTGCTGGCCGGTGAAGTGAAACAGCTGCTGGAAGTGTACCGGGAGCGATCGCTGGTGCTGGGACGCCGGGTGGCGCTGCTGGAGGACCGGTCCGGCGCGCCGGTCCGGGAAATCGCCCCGAAACGGGAAATCGCCCCGAAACGGGAAATCGC
>CAZFEC010000073.1:0-7420 GCA_964517435.1 uncultured Bacteroidia bacterium
ATTTGGGACTTGACTTTACCGAATCAACTCAACACTTCCAGTAGCAATACTATTAAACCGATGCCCCAGCGGTATTTTCAAGCGGACATTCTTGACGAGCATCGGCATACCGCCGATAATGCCGTTGATTTGTCTGGGAAACCGAACAGCGAGGGTGTAAAGCTTACAGAGTGATGATAATGCCGGCGCGTTTTCCGGGGTGTCGTCTCACTGGTTGAAGATATAGGCCACCGAGAGGCGATGCGTTTTATCCAGGTCTGGATGCTGGCGGAAAGCGTAGTCGGCCTGCAGGTTCCGGAAGCGGATGCCGACGCCGAAACTGGGCGTCAGACGGCTGAGACGGGTGCCGTCGCCGCCGCAGCGCAACAGCAGCAACTCCTGCAACTCCATCTCGCCCCCGAGGTGCAGAACGTCATTGCTGTAGGAGTCCCGCTCGGCAGCCAGCCGCAACCCGGTGATCCGGCCGGTAAACTTCCCCTCCCAGGCAAAGCCGAGCCGGAAATTGCGATGCAGCTGCTCGGAGGTGTTGGCAGGCGTATCCCACTTCTGGGAGCCTCCCAGCGCGTTCTGGAGATTGAGTACCATCACGATCCGCCTGCGCGAGAGGATCTTGTTGACGGTAGGTCCGTTGATGATCAGCCTGAAGCCGACATCCGAAGTCATGGCGCTGCCGGTGTTGTCGTCGATCCGCTCCGAGATGAACTTCAGGTTGAGTCCGTACTGGAAGGAAGCGGGCAGCGCGGTGGGCAGTAATCCGGTCCGCATGATCAGATTGAAGTCGGTGCGCCGGGCGACATTGATCAGACCTGCCAGGCTGGAAGCGGAGAAGTTGCCGAGGGGGATGAAATCGGAACGATGCTCCGGCTGGGTCAGGTCGCGTCCGGCGGGGAGAGAGTTATAACGCTGCAGGTCATCAATCCGGTTCAGAATCACACCGGCGGAAATGCCGGTAGAGGGACCGATGGCCAGCTTGCCGAACAGCGTCTGCCAGCTGGAAAGGCCGCCGAATTGAAACGCCTGCTCCGCCATCAGACCGTTCCCGGTCCGGTAGTCGACCGCGGCGTTCCAGTAACAACTCTCCGGGCCCTCGGTTGAAGTGGCGCAGGCTCCTCCCATACCGGCCGAACGGGCACCAACCCCGAGGTAGAGGAAGTCGGCCGCATACTCCGCCGCATTACCACCTGCCGCCAGCGCGACCAGCAGCAGCGTCACCGTATACCCTCGGGTGATCATACTCGCTCCACTCATCTCAATCGCGCCAGTTTGATAGTTTTGACTGCCTTGTCACCACCGCTTTCAGCGGTGAGTTTGAGATAATAAACGCCGTTGGCGACCTGACGTCCCAGATCGTCGAGGCCGTCCCAGATCATCTCATCATAGCCGATACGGGGATTCAGTTTTTCCAGGGTGCGTATCTTGCGGCCGGAGGTGGTGAAGATCTGCGCCTGGATGCGTTGCGGCACGTCGGTCAGCTCCCACGCGAGAATGGTCTGATCGCTGAACGGATTGGGATGTGAAGCGACATGCAACAGCTTAAAACCGCTGGAAACGCGGAAGTCCAGGGAATCGGTCGCTGTGTTGCCGGCCAGGTCCAGCGCCTCCAGCCTCAAGGTGTGAAGCAGGTCCGGTTCCAATTCCAGCAGCGAAAGGTTGAGATGCGCCCAGACGCCGTGACCGTCGAGCATGTACTCGGTCGCGGGGAGCTGTTCCCCGTTCAGGATCAGACTGGGGGGCGCGATACGCTGACCATAGTCGAGACCGTTGTAATCTTCGAGCGTAAAGCCGAAGGAGGGTGAACGTGCCACGTCGTCACCCGGCGCAAAGAACTGATTCGAAACCGAGCTGACCAGGTGAGGCGGAGTCTGATCGGTGACGGCGTGCAGCCGGAAATACTGCGGTAGTTTCGTCACCACCTGGATCAGGTGCAGGCTGTCCGGGAGCGACATCCGTACCGGATCGAGGCAGGGCACCCAGCAGCTGTAGAGGGAGTCCCAGTTCGAGATCCAGAGGATGGAGTCGGGCAACAGTTCGGTGGTGGTGTCACTCACCGCCACTTCCAGTGGCCGCTCCAGCTCCAGTTTGATCTCGAGCGAAGCTACCGTCAGGCTGCTGTCACATAGTAAACCCAGGAAAAGATCCGACTGGACGATGCTGTTAGCCTGAGGGGTGAGGAAGGCGGGCTGGCCGGTATGCGGCTCTTCCAGTGTTATAGTGGACAGCGTGGGCAGCAGACCTATGTATCGCTCCAAACCCCCGGCTGGCACCGACAGGGAGTAAGCGGGGAAAGAGGTGAGCGGCAGATCGTCGATCCCCTCCGGCCCTACCAGCAGGTAATTCAGATCCTGAAGGATGGAACCGCTGCGTTCCAGGTTCATCGCCTCGAGGAGTAGAGTGTGTTCCCCCTGCTCCTGTTCAAAGTTCAGAGTGACCGGTACCGCTTCACCCGCCGCGATGGCACCGCCGGTATAGACCGCCAGAGTGTCGGTTACATTCTCGTAGACGAGTACCATGAAGCCCTCTATGCCGGCCTGCCCGACGTTGCGCAGTTCGAAGGTGAGCGCGACCTCATCCTGCCCGTCGATGTCGTAGGAATCCTTTACCCAGTCCAGTTCCGCCTGTTTGACCGTATAGAAAGTGAAACCGGGCGAATCCCAGCGGTCGTTCATCCCGAAGATGCGAAAGGCATAGCGCTGGATGATCGGGAAGGGGCTGTTCGTGAAGAGGCTGTAGGGCAGCTGGACGTGGTACAGCCCGTTTTCGCCTTCGCAATCGAAGAGCACATCACGCAGCGCGTGGTTGCCGAGGAAGAAGATCTTCAAGCTGTCCGGCGGCTGGGCCGGATCGAACTCCGCTACGAAAGTGATGCTGTCACCGATCGCGGGCGTCTCCGGGATCGTGGTGGCGCTGAGCAGAACCGGACGTTCGCAGGCCGCCCGCGTCGCACCCACGCCATCGATCTCGCCGTTATCGAAATAGGCGACCAGGCGATAGAAGCCGGCGGGCAGGTCCTCCGGCAACTCGAGGTTGAGGGTGCCGCCGCCGTCCGTAACCGGTGCGACCACGCTGGCCAGATGCGCCAGGACGAGCGGCACCGGTGCACCGGTCTCCGGGTCGAAGTTCAGTGGCAGGCCGTCGTCACGATAAAGATAGACCCCCATGTCTCCCGCCAGCGAACTATCAAGCTGGCAGGTCACCTCCAGATCTCCGTCCGGCTGAAGCTGAGTAGTCGCCGGGGTTACCGCCACCTCCCGTCTGGGAGCAGCGAAGCGAAGCGCCGGATCCCCCAGCAGGTTGAACATTTTGGTGTGGTAGTCCAGGTTCCCTGAGAAGCACATCGCCAGTTCGGCATCCCAGCTTATCTCGCCCAGAGTGCTGTGACTGTTCAGGAACAGGGAGTTGTAATACTGGTAGAGAAACAGCGTGTCGGCGGTGGAATAGGCCAGCGCGGCGGAACCGAAACTGGCGATATACCCTTTGTTGGCGACTTTGACCAGCAACTCCGAGACAGAACGCTGCGATTCGTGGCTGAATCCGCCCGCCAGGCAGGACCAGGCAAAACCAAGTGGATAGCGGCCATTATTCAGCAGCAGCTGGTAGTTGGAAGTGGAGAGGATGCCGTGGGCCGACATCAGGGTGGTACCGCCATGTCCCAGGTAACTGACGGTCGTGGTGCCGGCGTCGATCAGTTGACGCAGTTCGTAGTTGCCGCCGTGATAGGGGGAATCCTCTTCGATATCGATGATGGTGCCGTTGGTCTCCGTCGGAAACCGGTAGGTCACCAGATTGTGATTGGGACGGGAGAAGCTCTCCGACTCATCGCTGATCAGGGTGTGCGTCAGGTGCCAGAGGCCCGGGTCATAGTTGAAATCATACTCCAGCATCTTGTCGTAATAGTCACTGAACTCGGACGCGCTGGTCAGCGACAACCGGCCGATGTAACAGTCCTGGAGCTCGTCATCACCCACGAAACAGGCGAAGTATTCATCGGAAGGGGTGACCGTCGTGGCGGGAACGATGTCCAGGTAAACCGGCATCAGGGTTTCCAGATAGCTGGCGTGACGGGCCTGCAATTTGTCGTACATATAACTGCCCCGTCCCATCAACAGCGCGTAGCTGAAAGCGGGTGCGGACCAGTTCTCCCAGGCATAGGCGAGAAAATCGCGGATCGGTTCCGGCGCCATCGTACCCCGGCCGAAAGTATCGTAGATATTCTCAATGTTCACGGGACGTACACTGTAGCGCTCATTCCACCGCTCGGTCCACTGCTGCGCCTGCGTTTCAAATTCAGGCGGATAGATGATAATGTAATCCACCGGTTGCGCTGCGGTCTTCAGATCCTCCCAGGGGGTAATGACCAGCCCGAAAGGTTCCTGCAGGCTGCTGTAGGTCGCGGCGTGATAATCGACTTCCCAGGGGTAGTCGTCCTGGAAAGTGATGGCATACTTGCCTTCCTGCTGAGAAATATCGAAACCGCTCAACCAGCGACCGTTGCTGTCGAACAGGATCAGATTCTGATCGGTAAAACCCTCGACCTGATATTGATAAAGACGGTCGTCGGGCTCACGCCGGAAATCCAGACGGTTGCTACGCGCGGCGAAACGGCGTTCGTATTCCACCTCCACCCAGTTGAGATAGGTCTGTTCGGCGTAGCCTTCATCCTGATTGGCATCACCCGGTATGTAAAGCACCAGCTGGTTGCCCTCTTCCAGTAATACGGAATCCGGTATGACGAACTCGGTGATGATGTTGCGCAGCTGTGTCCACCATATCTCGCCGGCGAAGAGGTATCCGTTCAGTTCGCACAGCACATGATGATCCAGACCCTGCGTGTAGGAGAGCGAGGTAAACGAGGAGCGCACAATGGTGTTAAGCACCAGCGGATCCTGATGATAGGGATCGTACAAGCTCAGGTTGACTACGTCGCGGATACCGCTCTGCTGGTACTTCCGCCAGTACCAGTGATCGATGCGCGCCGATTCATCAGTGGGGAAATCGCGCAACTTGTCGTAAATAAGATCCTCTTCCATGTGACAGATATCATGGAAAAAGACCGCTTCATGATAGTCCGTACCCAGCAGGGCGGCGTTGACATCCACCATGCGGGCGCCGGGCTGACCGTAATACCGCAGAAAGTAGGCGCTCTTGGGTGTGTAGCGGTTGCGATCGCTGAATTCCCCCCGCTGGCGTTCTCCCCAGAAAACGAAGAAGTCGCCGGGATCGAAATAGCCGTCCTGACCGTCGAACATCTTGATCGGCACCTCCACGGTACCGCTTGCAGGTGAATAGGTGAATAACCGCAGTTGACCGCTGACCGCTGCGTCCAGGGTCAAGCCCTGCTGCGACAGCCAGTTCCACCCGACGCGGTAGACACCATCCTCTTCGACATAGATCTTGACGGTGGTATCTGGGTGACTGTTGTCGAAAGGCCGTGCCTGGGGTTGCGGTGCGCTGCGCAGCAGGCGCCCCTGCTCGTAGTTGACCAGCAGCGATTGCAGCTTCCGTTCAAAAGGCGCCGCTTCCGGCCGCAGTGTTGTCAGGAGCGGATCGCCCTTACCACCGGCACGGTTAAAATCCACCCGGAAGGTGAGTTCCACCGCCAGCTGGACCGTGCCGTCCTTCAGCACCCGGAAGGGACGCAGGGTCAACGGCAGCAGTTGCTGCTGACGCAGTTTGGCGGGAGCGTGTCCCTCCAGTAACTGGTAGTAATGATGTCCGGGCGGCGCCAGTCCCAGGGTAACCCACTGCACGGCGGTCACCTGGCAATGCGGGGAGGCTTGGGACGGTATGGCGACGAACAGCGTTTTCTGTCCCAGCTTGATGGTGGAATCGACCGCCACCGCCAGCAGATCCGCGCCGCTGCAGGTGATACTGCCGGCGTTTACCTGCAATTCACCGGTGATGCCGCTCAGCCGCAGAGTCAAACCCTGATCGTTCTGGGTGAGGATCTCAGTTTCCCAGGCACCGGCCGGCAGGGGTGGGAAAAGCAGCAGCTGGGTGAGTAACAGTAGGGAGATCAGTCCCGATTTGCGAGATACCATGCCGTGAACTTCCTAATACCTTCCGCCAAAGGGGTGGTGGGTTGATAACCGTAATGCTGCCGGGCATGCGAGACATCGGCATAGGTCACATCGACATCTCCCGGTTGCCGGGGGAGCCTGTCCAGCTGCGGTTCCCGTTTGAGTTCTCCGCTGATCAATTCCACCAGCTTTGTAAGTGTGTTGGTTTCCGATTCACCGAGATTGATGATGTCGTAATCGAAATCGGTCTGCATGATACAAAATATACCATCAATGATATCATCGATATAAGTATAATCCCGCCGACTGTCACCATCACCGAAAAAAGGTATCGGTTGTCCCTGATCGATCAGGCGGGTGAACTTGTGAATGGCCATTTCGGGTCGCTGGCGGGGCCCGTAAACGGTGAAGAAACGCAGTTGCGCGACCTTCAGCCCCCAGAGATGGTGCCAGGTATGGCTCATCAGCTCCACCGCCTTCTTGGTGGCCGCGTACGGCGAAATCGGATGATCGACCGGGTCGCTCTCCGCGAACGGCACTTTGCGGTTATTGCCGTAAACCGAAGAGGAGCTCGCCATGAGCACTCGCTCGACATCGTGGTTCCGCATCGCCTCCAGCAGGCGCAGGCTGCCGTTGACATTGACATCGTAGTAGAGGAGGGGATCGGCGATGGAGGGTCGCACTCCGGCCCGGGCGCCGAGATGGATCACCAGCTCCGGTTTGGTCTCCCGGAAAAGCCGGTCCAGCAGTTCGCCGTCACGGAAGTCTCCTTCCACCAGGTGGAAGCCTTCACTCCGCCGGGCTGTTTCCAGATTGCGGTGTTTGATGTCGGGATCGTAGAAATCATCGAAGTTGTCGAGGCAGGTGACCGAATCCCCGTGCTGGAGCAGCTTTTCTACCAGGTGCGAGCCGATGAAACCAGCGCCCCCGGTAACCAACACACGCATGCAATCCTCTCTGGTATGAGTGATGCTCACTTGGAATGCCCGTATTCTAGACTAAATAGCAGGCATCACTTCGTTCGACCGAGGAGACAGATGCGATGAGATACTACAAAACAGTATCCTCGGTCGCTTCAGGTAGTATTTTCCAGTTTGACATCAGCCAGTTGGTTGGTGAGCGGGAAAATACTATGCACATCATACAGAATGCATAGCTTGTATCCAAAAATTTTGTGCAGGGACCGCGCTGTCTCGCTGCAATGAAAGCGCGCTGGTGTCAGGGCGCAGCAAGGAAAACGCGGCCGATTAGCTGCTCCAGGCTGCATGTCGTTCTCACCTCTTTGGCCAATTGCACTACTTGCGAAACGCCCGCGCGGCACATCCCCCAAACGTTCCCAATCCTCTTAATATACTCATTCTTGAAAAGAATTTCGTTTAACCCGACAGATAGACTTGATGGCA
>CAZFEC010000074.1:0-6942 GCA_964517435.1 uncultured Bacteroidia bacterium
AAAACACTTAAGAATCAAGCTGAGCTGTCCTGGGAAACCGGACCACTTCTCAAGGACCGGCGCAAGCGGAAACTCAGTTTCGAGGATGTCTCACATTATCAGAAGATCATCATCGCTTTGACCGAGACAGACAGATTGATGGGGGAGATTGACGGGGTCGAAGGATTAATGGAAACGTCAGATAACGATTGAAAACAGATAAGCTGCAGAAAAGGCAGGTTCCAAAATGAACAAATTCTACGGCAGGTGGAAAATCAGCGAGATGGAGCTGTGGGATACCGATTATATCGATCTGGTGGAGCCTGGCTATTTCCTCTTCAATGAGAATGATCAGGGCCGGTTTGTGTTCGGTACGGTACGCGGCTTTATCGATTGCAGTTATGACCTGTCAACCGATCGGCCGCGAGTAGAATTCTCCTGGGAGGGCGATTCCGACATGGACCCCGCCAATGGAAGAGGCTGGTTTGAATGGCATGACGGCAATCGCTTGCAGGGCAGGCTGTATATTCACAACAGTGATGATTCATGGGTCAAAGCTGAGCGGCAGGACATCCGAGAGGATGAACATGACTATGATGACGAGCAGGACAATGAAGAGTTCGAAGGTTTAGAGGAAGACATCGAGGAACAGAGAGAACTGAATGCAACTCTGCTGCGGGAGTTCGCGGGCTGGTTGCGCCGGAGGGGGTTGTCGGAAAAAACGATCGACAGGCATGTCAACAATATTGAGTTCTACATCAATCACTTCCTGCTCTACGAAGAGGTGATACCACCTGAAGATGGGGCTGACAAGATCGGCCTGTTCCTGGGATTCTGGTTCATCCGCAAGGCAATGTGGGCTGACAAGGCTGAGATCAAGTCAAATGCAACCAGCATGAAGAAATTCTACCAGTTCATGTGTGCATGCGGTCTGGTAGAGCAGGCGGATCTGGACAATCTGAAATCCCAGATCAAGGATGAAATGCCGGAATGGCTGGCCACAATGGACAGATATGACAATCCGGCGGATGAAGACCCCTTCAATACCTGGGGGCTTTGACGAGGCTAAGTCTCAGATTGCGAGCCTTATCGCGCTGTTGAGCATGCCGCAGGTTTCTCAAACCTGCTCAACCCCACCAACTCCATACACTGGTTCAGCCTGACCTTCAGTGCCGCTCATACACAACCCCCAGCTCCCTCGAAACCTGCCGTAACCTCCGGTCGGTCGTCCAGAGAAGGATTCCAGCCAGGAAGGTCGAAGCCAGCAGATGCATGTCGACATATCCCAGCCCCTTTCCCATCAGGCTGCGGCCTTCGATGAAAGCGAGGATCTCATCCGGTTCACTTATCGGTACGGTGGGGAGAGCCTGTAACAGGGAGAGAATCTCCTCGCGGTTGCCCAGGTTGCCGCAGGCCAGCTCGCCGATGATGAAGGGATGACAGGCTACCGCGCCGGCATGAAGCCGTTCAGCCAGCCGTGTGTTATTGCGGCGGAGATGGTCAACCCAGACACTCGTATCTACCAGGATCATCTCAATTGCCCTGGCGGCGTCGCCGCGGCAGATTCAGCGCCTTCTCCGTACCGCCCAGTTTCGCAAGCCTCTTGCTGCTCTCCAGCGCAATCAGAGCTTCCAGACCTAGCCGGACCAGCGCGGTCTTCTCCTTGATGCCGGTCAGGCGCGCTGCCTTCTCTACCAGCGTCTCTTCGATGTTGAGGGTTGTACGCATGTGGATCATCCTCCATTAGCATCTGCATCATTCATGCATATAAATATGGCTATATGATATGCAAAGCGCAAGGTTTATCCGCTCGCCAGACTCAGGGTGGAACAGCCAGACCGCTTCGCTCCCGGCGTCTCAATTTCGAGCCGGGAAGATCACCGTCAACTTGAGTTGCAAAGCGATCCGACAACTGCTAGAATGGATGCAACCAAACGATCGCGAGTATTGCGTTCCGACAGGTCCAGCCATATTTCAGTCCGGAGTTAACCATGCCCAAACCAATCCTCATCGTCGGCGGTACCGGCAAGCTGGGCGCACCGGTGGCGCGCGCTCTACGGGAAGCCGGTCACCAGGTTGCGATTCTGGCGCGTGATACAAAAAAGGCGGCGACGCTGTTTCCCGCCGGGTTCGAGATCCGCGAGGGGAATGTACTCTCGCCGGAAAGCCTGCGCCGGGCGCTGGCGGATTGCTCCGGTGTCTACATCAACCTGAGCGGTCCGTTCGAGCAGATCGGCGTCGAGCAGGTGGTCGCCGCCGCCCAGGCAGGCGGAACCGGTTGGATCGGCTACATCTCCGGTCTCACGGTCCGGTCAGGCAACAGCTGGTCCAAGTTCGTGCGCCGCAAACTGTTGGCGGAAACCGCCATTCGGGAGAGCGGCATTCCCTGGAACATCTTCCGGCCCACCTGGTTTATGGAAGCGCTCGCCGATTTCGTACGGGGCGGACGCGCCTACCTGATCGGCTATCATCCGCAGGAGCTGCGCTGGATCGCCGCGGTAGAGTACGCTGCGCTGGTTGTACAGACCTGGCAACGGGAGGAGACCCGCAATCGCTGTTTCCGGGTGCTGGGTCCCGAAGCGATCACTTTCGACGCCGCGCTGGCACGCTATTGCGAAGCGATCCATCCCGAGATCACCCGGATCCGGCGGATCCCCTTCTGGCTGGCGGGTATGCGGGGTTGGTTGCCGGGCGGTGGTGAAACTGCTGAGGGTGTCCGCTTCCTGAAGGATTTCGCCCGCATGGGAGAACCTGATTTCCGGCAGCCGCAAGTGGACGCGGACGATGATTCCCACGATGCCGCAACCGTCTTCGGGCCCTTGAAGGTGACGCTGGGGGAGTGGCTGGAAGGAGAAGCGTCTACGCGCCGGACTTCTTCCGTCTAGACACCCCATCCCACACCAGATACCCCGCCACCAGCAGCAGGGTCACCAGGGAAATCCACTTACCGATCAGGTAATCGCGCGGTTTGAACTCCAGCACCACCCGGTGGGTGCCCGCCTCCCGCAGCGGCAGCGCCCGGAAAGCCCAGTTCGCCCGCAGGATCTCAACCGGCACCCCGTCAACCGTCGCCCGCCAGCCGGCGGGGTAGTAGACCTCGCTCAGCGCCATCAGTGTGGGGGCGCTGTTGGTCACCTCCAGCTCCAGGCGCTCCTCTTCCCGGCTGAGGAAACGCCAGGCGTGATCGCCCGGTTGCGGCACCAGTCCCGGATCGGCGGTCAGCAACAGCTCTTCGCCGGGGATGAAAGTATCGCTGAGGATTCGCTCCAACTGCTGTTCCGGCGGCAGGATCTGCAGCCGGGTGGGGAAGTGAACGCGCTGCAGGGCGCCGGGATACTCCAGCAGCAGCTGATCGCCCGTCTTCAACACGGTGGCAAAGCCGGGGATCTCTTCACGGGTGATCAGATAGCGGCAGTTCAGGAGAGACAGCAGGTTGGGATGGAGCAGGCGGGTAACGCCTCCCTGCGGTGTGCGGAAACGCAGCTCGCCTTGCCGGTAGATCTCGTTCATCACCTGCAGCTTGGCGCCGTGGTAACCGGAGATGCTCTCCAGTCCGTGATACACCAGCTCGTTATACTGGTAGAAATCGCGCGGATAGATCCGGAAGATATCCTCCTGTGAGCGCTGCAGCAGTTCCTGCAGCACCGGTGTCGGTTGGAAGTGCGCCTTCAGATCGCGCCGCGGCTGGAAGTTCAGAGCGCGCCGGTCGGCCGGCACCAGGTCCACCAGCACCAGCAGCGCCAGCAGCCCGATCAGACCCGCCGCCGGCAGCTTGCGGCGGTGATAAACCCCCACCAGTCCAAACGCTATCCCCGCAATGAAGAGGGAGCGGGCCAGCCCGCGGTGGGACCCCTGCGCCCGTTCCAGCGACTGCTGGCGCACCATATCGCTGTTCAGCAGGCTGGCGTATTCACCAGCCGTCATCAGACGCCCCTGGGCGGCGAAGTACTGCGCGATCTGCGTCGAATCCTTAGCGGTAAAGTAATCCCGGACCACATCGGCGTCGGCGCGGCCGGGGCTGGTCACCGCACTGCCGATCCCGATCAACAGCAGCAGCGCGCCCAGTTTGAGCGCCCAGTCCCGTCGCCACCAGCCGGCGGATTTCTCATGCGTCTGCTGCAGCAGCCGGTCCAGGCCGTGCGCACCCAGCACCACCAGCATGATTTGCACTACCGCGATCGCCCACATATGCGCGCGGAACTTGGCCAGGAAGGGGAACCATTCCCGCGCGAAACTCCAGAACGGCCCGGTGTAGCTGCCGAAACCGATCAGCAGGAGCAACAGGGCACCGGCCAGCAGCGGCCAGCGTCGACCCGGTGGCACCAGGAACACTCCCAGCAGGCCGAAGGCCAGTGCCAGTACTCCGGGATAGAGCGGAAAGGCCGTGTAAAACAAGTCCCCCCAGTAACTGCCGCCGCCGTAGCCGCGAGCGTCGGGCGAAAGCCAGGTGGTCAGATCGGCTGGCGGATAGGAGTAGGCGGAGGCGTACTCGCCGCTCTGCACAGCGACCGCCTCCCCGGAACGCATTGAATAGTGGCTGTAGTTGACCACCTGCAGATAGAGAAAACTGGAGAGGAGCAGGCCGATCAGCACTACCCCCAGCAACTTGACGCCCCGCAGCAGTACCGCCGCGGCACCGTCGTTCTCCGGCCGCTCCAGCAACAGTCGGATCAGGTAGTAGACGCCGGCACCCAGCAGGAAGTAGTAGACCATCTGGATGTGCTTGTCCAGCAGCATCAGCGAAAAGAGCAGGCCGCCGACGGCGATGTCGCGCCCGCGCCCGTGCCGGAAGACCTTCTCCAGATAGAGCCAGACCCACGGGATATGCGAAACGGTCCATAGCTTGATGGTATGTCCGGCGCCGACCAGCCCCACCAGCGTCGTCATCAACATCACCAGCAGGGCGCCCAGGAGGGCCGCCTGCCGGGAGACGCCCTGAATCCGCAGCAGCAGGAACATGCCGGCCGCCAGCCAGGCCAGGTGGAAAATGTGCTGCGCCAGCGGATCGGCGAAAAAGGGCAGCCAGCCGCCGAGCACCCAGACGAACAGCAGCGAGACCGGGTAGGTCGGAGTCGCCACCATCGAGCCGAAGGCGGGCATGCCGCCGAAAAGGCCGCCGATCCATTGAGCGATTCCTTTCTTGCCGAAGCAGGCTTCTTTGCCCCACTGCGAGAAGGGGACCGACTTGATGGTGTCGGCCGGCAGGATGGTCTGGCCGCTCAGCAGTTCGCGGAACAGGAACAGCAGAACCACGACCGCGCCAACTCCGACCAGCCAGGCCAGGCGGGCGTCACTCCAGTTGTTGATTCCGGTTTTGCCCTTTTGGCGATCAGTCATGTGAGGCTCCTTCCGGCGGATGGTGTTGATGTCGGATGCAGGCTGCGCGAGCATACCGCTTCCTGCTGCTACAGACTAGGCCAGCGCGCACTCTAATTCAAGTCCTATTCAATTTCCCGCCGGCTGCCATCCGCAACCAGGAAGCAGACAGGAGCTGTCTTTCTCAATTCTGAGTTCTGAAGTCTTGATTATTTCAGCAGTTTTGTGTAAAATTGCCCATACGGCAAGTTAGGGGGGATCAGCACCTGATGTAATCTTCCAAGTGTAACCCGACCTTCGAGAGCGCGGATTCTCCGTCGACGCCGATCTGCCTGCAGTTCAGGCAGCTGTTCTCAATTCGACCTTAATGCAACGATATGACTGGAGTTTATTATGAGATTCAAGCGATTGGCTTTGCCGGTCCTGCTTCTGGCCGGCGCTGTCTCTCTGCAAGCCACCGATCTGCAGGTGCACCTCTGGAGCGGCTCGCAGCAGGACTACCCCCTGGAGGATATCCGCAGCATTGTCTACAATCCCACCAGCGGTGCCTTTGAATTCAACCTGACCGGCGGCGGCTTCGATCAGTATCCGCTGCCCGAGATCCGCAAATGGACCTTCACGGAAGGCTTCATCACCGAGGTGGAGCAGCCGGAAGCTTTCGTGCTGCTGCGCAACTATCCGAATCCCTTCAACAGCACCACCACCATCGAATACCAGCTGCCTGTCGACGCGGAAGTGACGGTGGCTGTCTACAACATCCAGGGTCAGCAGGTCTGCCGGTTGATGGAGGGCTTCCTGCCCGCAGGGTTGCAGCGTTTCAGCTGGAACGGCAACAGCGACAACGGTATGCCGGTCGCCAGCGGCGTCTACATCTGCCGCATCGACCGGGGCGCTCAGCGGCTTCACCATCGGATGCTGCTGCTGAAGTAACCGCGGCTCGCGGATTGAAATTGTTATCAACTTAAGGAGAGAGATATGAAAAGGCTGACGATATCAACCCTGACCACGCTGCTGATGCTGACCACCGGCTTCACCCAGCTGATGAACATCCATATGGGCACCACTGTACACCAGTACGACCTGGCGCAGGTCGACAGCATCACCTTTACCGAAGCGGTTGAGGATACGCTGCCCGGTTTCATCACCGTCCCGGCTGGCACATTCTGGATGGGACAGAGCGGTACGAATGGACTACCGGTACACCAGGTAACACTGACACAGGGTTTTCTGCTCGCGAAGAATGAGGTTACCAACGGACAGTATATGGAAGCCCTGCAATGGGCTTATGATAATGGACATGTTACCGCTACCAGTAATACAGTAACTGCGCACGGTGTGCAGCTGCTCGATCTGGATAACATCGACTGCGAAATCGGATTCGCGAGCGGTGCTTTCCATCTGATTGAAAGAACGCATGATATGGGGAGCTGGGGTCCGGGGCATGCCTTCCCGGCGGGATATGATCCTGGCGTACACCCAGTGAAGGATGTTTCCTGGTATGGTGCCGCCTGTTATTGCGACTGGATCAGCATGATCGCTGGTTTGGCTCCGTTCTACGATGGGAACTGGTCTGTCAGTCCAACTCACAGTCCGTATATACTCATTCTTGAAAAGAATTTCGTTTAACCCGACAGATAGACTTGATGG
>CAZFEC010000075.1:0-6734 GCA_964517435.1 uncultured Bacteroidia bacterium
TCGGGTAGCGGGTCAGATCGTCGCGTGTATCCAGCGGACGGTAATTGAACAGCTGGCTGGTATAGATCGACTCGAAAGGACGGGAGAAGGTGCGGGCGTGCAGCTCCTCCGTCGCGGCCAGGTCGGCGCCGCTGAAGGTGATCTCAACTTCGAGGTGGCTGTAGACCCGCAGCTGGCCGCTGGCGGGCGCATACTGCACCGGCGCCAGTTCGACGACGAACAGGCGCTGGCCGCGCAGGATGCCCAGCTCCTCGACAGTGACCAGTGGCTGCCGCTCAAAGCCGGCGGACTGATAGGCCGCCGCGTTGTATTCAAAAGGTACATCCTCCGGCGACTGGCTCTTGGAGAGGGAAGGCTGGGCCGGCAGGATGGGATGGGTGATGCCCCAGTCGGCAAGGCTGAAGGTTTCGACCCACCTGTCGTTGATACGGGCGGTCACTTCCGCGCCGAGCGGCACGGCGATAATCTCGCGCTTGACCGGCAGTTCCGGCTCACCGATGAAATGGGTGTAGCTGTAGTCTTCCACCAGCAGCCGGGTGAAGCTTCCGGCCGGGGTGTCGACGGTGATCCCGTCGATCGCGGACAGCTCACAGGTCAGGCTGAGCCCCTGGTCGCTGTTGCCGTTCAAAACCAGGCTGTTGGCGGCAGGCGCCAGCTCGATGCCGGCAGAGGCGATCAACGCCGGCAGGAAGACAGCCATCGTGGTAACTAACTTTCTCATTCAAACCTCCTTAATCCCCAGCAGGGATCGATTCCGATCATTCCTTATCGCAAACGATCAATCCTTATCGCGAACGATTGATCATGATCGCGAACGCTATTGATCAAGTGCCGTCACCCGGTAGAAACCGCCGCTGCCGGACAGGGTACCGGTCCATTGGGTCTGGTTGGTATTGCCCAGGAACTGGTATTCACCATAGGGTGTATCGCAATAGTAAACATTATAGCTGACCGCGCCCTGGCTGGGTGACCAGCTCAGGAAAACGGATGTATCCATTGTCGAAATGGTCAGGTCGGTAACCGGTTGCAGGCCACCCTGAGCCACACCCACCAGCGCGAAATCGTCGAGATACCAGCCTTCGCCGCCGCCGCCCTGGTCGCTGCCGAAGCGGAAGCGGAACCGCACCGTCTCACCGGCGTAATCGGCCAGGCTGATCTCGGTGGTCTGCCAGGTGAAGCTGCCGGACCAGCAGGGAGTGCCGCCGATGAAAGGATGCGTAGCCGGAACTTCGCCGCCCGCTTCCCAGCGGAAGGACTTGTTGTAGCCGCCGATCATAGGTTGCAGCTGGATCCAGGTGATGCCGTCGTCGGTGCTGATCTCGCAGATGCCGCCGTCATAGGCGGAATCGGGATAGGCACCGGAAATCTCCCCGTCCATCTGCTGCTGGAAGGAAAGCCGGGAGTAGGGGCGCAATTCAAGCGGCGCTGAGATCAGACGCGCGTCCAGCAGGTTGGCATAGTTGCCGGTGCCGGTGTCACCGCACTTCCAGCTCTGGACGGGACTCTGATACTGTTCCAGGCTCAGGTGCCACTGGTCGCTCCAGCCGTCGGCCGCCTCGTGCGTCCAGCCGCCGGCGGTCTCGCAATCGTAGGACCAGTACTGTTCGTAGATGTAGAGTACCATCAGGTCGAAGCTGGAGAGCCAGGTCTCGCGCCCGTCGACCGCCGTCACCTCGAAATGTACCAGGTGGTTCTCCGGCGTATCGGGGGAGACCGACACCTGATATCCCTCCAGGATCGTCACGGTTTCATCCGGAGCGAGATCACCGTAGTACTCGCTGCCGTCCAGGATCGATACCCAGGCGTCCTGGGTGGTGAGAGTGACATCGACTCCCAGGGCGGCTTCCACGCCGACATTGCGGATGGCGATAGTCAGCTGCGGCATTTCGCCCGGATTCAACTCCCCGTTCTCGTCCTCCACTACGCAACCGTTGTAGACGACGTAGGGTCCGGAGGGCGGGATGACCGAAACAGTGCCGCTGTACTCGAAGTAGTTGTGAGCCGTGACCACCAGCTCCATCGTGCCGGGTACCACCGGCGCCGGATCGAGAGTCAGCTGCACATTGCCCAGGCCGTTAGTATAACCGCGGCCCACCAGCTCGCCGTCGAAAGAGAGGGCGACCAGCGCCCCGGCAACTCCCGGCACTTCGACGTCGAAGAAGCCGGTGCCGATGATGTAGGCGTCGTTGAAGTTGGCGGTAAGGGTCGCCGGTTCCGCCGTCCAGATGTCGAGCGAGGGATCACCGAACAGATTCAGCTCCAGCGCGCACCAGCGGTTGGCCATGTCGTCGCCGGTGATCCAGGGCAGGCAGTCCGCCTTGGAGTCGTCGTTGGCACGGGCGATGGAGGTGATGTCCTCGCCATAGATGGCATCGACGAACTCGCGGTCGAAGTACTGCGAGGAGCCGCGGGTGGAGTAGTGGTAACCCCAGCCGTAGTTGGAGTTGGAGACGATCGCCACGGCGCCGGTGGAAATGTGGGTTGTCCAATGCTCCGAAATGCAGTCATCGGTGTCGAACTCACCGCAGATACAGCCCTGGCTGTAGACGATGTAGAATCCGTGGTTGATGCCGTCGTTGGTGAAGTTGCTGGTGGTCATGTCTGACAGGTCGTACCGCGCCATGTAATTGTAGTTGCAGTGACCGAGGTGATTCAGATAGTTGACACCGGCATTGAGACGGGGACTCAGATGGGAAGTGGGCGACCATTCGCCGGGATAAAAGGTGTACTGATCGTAGAGGGTATCCACCAGCGCCGGATTGTCGATGCCGAAGGTGGTGTAACCGTGGTTGGAGGAGCCGAGGCGCAACTCTTCCATATAGGTGCGCCCGAAAGTCCAGGTGCCGCCGTCGTCGTCCCACAGCAGCTCACCGGCCAGCAGCACTTCGTCGCAGTCGGCGGTCACCGGCGACTGCTGGTAAGCCATATGCTTGTTGACGAAATTCACCGCCTCGGCAGCGTTGTCCACCGCGGCGCGGCCGACATGCACTTCGGCGATGAAGTCCGCCTCCTCCGGGTTCTCCTCGCCGTACTGACCGTCGCCGTCGCTGTTCCAGTTGCCGTCCAGACCGCCGTAGTACAGGTCGCAGGGCAGGTTGGGGTCTGTCTCGCGCATGGAATAGTGCGTCGTGGCGTAGACGCCGCGGCGGGGAATGATGTTACCGCCGCCGGAAGCGTCGCCGTCGCCCCCCAGCAGAGCGTACTGGATGTTCAGGTTCTGGTAGCAGTCGATGATGTAGTTACGTATGCGGTCCTGGTTGTCGACACCGTCGATGTTGGCGTAGATCCACTCGATGGTCTCGACGAAGGTGTGGATACCACGCCGGCTGTTGAAGTCGGCCAGTGTCTGGAAGAAGGCTTCCAGGGCGCTGTTGGTAACGATCACCATGTCGTAGTCGGCGATCCGGTCGGACGGAGTGTCGGGGTAGTCCGCCAGCAGAGAGATGTTGTCGACCATCTCACCCAGCCGTCCGCTGGTGGCGGCGTCATGCCGGTAAAGCTGATTGAAGCTGGCCGCCGCCTCCGGGTTGCCGGTGGTGGTCACCTCGACGCGCAGGTGGGGATACCACCATAGCTCCCGCTGCACCGGGTTGTAGCGCACCGGGTGGATCTGGAAGAAAGCGAGCGAATGCCCGCGGTAGAACTGGTTGAGCGTCTCGCTGTACAGCGACGCCGGGTAGAGGGTGTCCGCCGTGTAAATCTCCGCCGCCGCAGGAATCACCGGGACCACCTCCGTGAAGCTGAAGGGAATCTCGACCTGGTTGGGCGCTATATCGACGTTCCGGATCACCTGCGGCTGGCCGGCGACGACCCTGATTGAGGCCGCCGTTTCACCCGGGGGCAACAGCAGTCTGACTCCGTAGGTGGGCAGGGCGGGTGCCCCCGGCTGTCCGGTCGTCCGGCAGCTTTCCATTACGGCGATGTCGCCGTTGAATTCAGGTACCAGTTGCGGTTGCGTGAACTCGTACTCCTGTACCACAATACCCGCCGCCGCCGCTAGAGGCAGCAGGCCGAGCATGACAATTGTCAAGAACAGATTCCGCTTCATCATTTTCCTCCCCGTTTTCGGGCGTCTCAGGTGGATCCTACCCCCGTTTTCGCATTATCGTTCTATCCCAGAGGGAGTACGGGGAGCACTTGGCTCCCCGTACTTTCTGGTGTTTTGGTTTATTCGTCCGTGGCGGTCACCTGGTAGAATTTGAGGTCACCCTCCAGCAGCATCGTCCAGCTCAGGTTGCCGGTCATGCCGATATAGCCGAACCCGGTATAGGGATCGGTCGAACTCCAGAGCCGGTAGCCGGTGGCGCCCGGTACCGCGCTCCAGGTCAGGGTGACATAGCCGCCGGCCACGGTGATCATCAGATCGTCGACCGGATCCAGGGCGAAGGTGCCCACTTCCAGCGTCACCGGCACCATGATCGTACCCTCATCCTGATCGTTGGAGTTGACCGTGATGCTGCCGGTGTAGGTTCCCTCGGTCAGTTCCGCCGCGTCGAAGGTGACGGTCCGCACATCGCTGCCGTAAGGCGGTACGATGCCGTTGGTCTGATCGATGGAAAGCCAGGGATCGGCCAGGCTGGTGGTGAACAGCAACGCCATGCCGCTGTGCAGATAGGGGGCGTTGAACACCACCTGCAGACCATCCGTTCCGGACTGGTTCTCGATGCCGACCGTGCAACTGTTGTTCGTGGTCACGGTCTGATATTGACAGAGGATGGTGCCATCGGCGTTCAGGATTACCTGGAAGGTCTCCGGGTTGGTGGTTCCATAATGCACCACTCCGTTCCACTCGACGATAAAGCGGTCGTTGGCCGCGTCGGCGTAGTAGTAAATCGTACCGCCGGCGGAGGGATTGAGGTCATCCCAGAAGGGTGCGATGAGCGCGTTCGGATCGGCGCTGTTCGGAATCCCCTGGTTCGTGTAGGTGCTGGAGGTGGAGGTGAAGGAGAGGAAACCGTTGGTGCAGATGCGCACTGAGCTGTAGTTGACACCGTAGAAGTTGAAGTTGAAGCCAAGGCTGAACGGTCCGTAATTGGCATCGTCACCATTGCCGGGCGAAGTGCCCACACCGCTGATCTCGACCCAGCTGTAGGCCGGTCCGCTCTGTTCGTCGCTGTCGATCCAGAAATAACCGTAACCGTCCGGACCGCCCTGGTCACGGGGAGCCTGACCCTGGCGCGGATCGGCTTCACCCTTGCGCAGTTTCAGGTGCGGCACGCTGGTGGTGCGGCCGTCGGTGGCCAGCATGATATTGTAGCTCAGCTCACCGTCGCCCAGGTTGTCGATGGTCAGCGGCTCGGTGGTGGAAGCGCCCGCTTCCAGCTGGACATTGAAGCTGAGCGGGGTGACGTCGATCTCGGGATAGGTGGGCGGTCCCAGCGGCGGGAAGATGATGTAATCGATCCAACCGCAGTCGCTGCCGCTGCTGACGGAGCCGTCCTTCTCGAAGGCCCAGTTGAAGGTGTGCTCACCGGTGCCGACGGCATAGCTGAACAGAGCCCAGCCCTGCTCGCCGTCCCATTCCGCCCGCTGGACGCCGTCGATGTAGAAGCGGAGGTAATCCCAGCCTGTTTCTGAAGACACCTTGTACCAGAAGGAGATGTCACCGGAAGCGACGACGTTCGCAGTCAGAATCAGCGAGGAAGTCTGATCATCGCCGATATCGCCCGACCGGGCGCAGTAGCTGCCTTCATAGGGCGAACCGCTGATGACCCAGTCGGCGTTGCCGCCATGCGTCCAGTCGAAGGAGGTGAAACCGCCGGTTTCGAAGTCTTCCAGGACCAGTCCGATCGTCCGGGAGATCTGATCCGCCAGGCTGAAATCACCAGCGTTCCAGGTGAAGTCGAAGACTGCCAGGTCGCCGACCTGAGCTTCCGGTGCCACCGAAACCGCGAAAGTAGCTTCGGCGCTGCCGCCGGCGGGAACTGGTCCGACACTGTCGCTGCCGTCGGTGACGGTGATATACAGGCTGCTGCTGCTCAGCGTGGCCAGGCCGGCGGGAGTGGCAGCGTGGCCGCTGTTATCGACCGGCACGATCAGCAGTACGTCTTCACCCGGATCGAGACGGCCGTTGCCGTTGCCGCCGCCGCTGTCGTTGATATAAGCGGTGCCGGTCGCCATCTCCGGTGCATTGAGTGTGATGTTCAGATAGGAGATCCACTCATCCCGGGCGGTGCCGGTGATGGTCAGCGTGAACTGCACCGAGTGCTGATCCGGTACCAGGCCGTCCACGGTGAAAGCGTAGGCATTGGGGCCGCTGGCGAGAGCGCCGGCGAGAATGGTACCGAAGCTTTCATAGCTGTCGGTGATCGTCACGTAGCTGTCGGTCGTGCTGAGCGTGGCGGTGACGCCGTGAGCGTCGAAACTGCCGACATTCTCCAGCACTACATCCAGATCGACCGTCTGACCGTAATCAGCGGTGACCGGTGTATAATCGTTCAACACCACGTAGGGTCCGGTGTTGGGGATTACGTCGACGGTACCCAGAACCGGCTGGCGGTTCTGCCGGGTGATCACCAGGTCGGCTGTGCCGACGGTAGTGAAGGGATCGAAGTCCAGCGTCAGGCTGCCGCTGGCGTCCACCAGACCGGCCGCATACAAATCGCCGTCCATGCTCAAGCCAACATAGGAATAGGCCTCCGCCTGCACGGTGATGCTGCTCTGACCCAGGAAGATGGTGGCCGGATAGTTGACCGTATTGGTTGAAGGTACACCGAAGAAGGTGGTCAGGGAGG
>CAZFEC010000076.1:0-6688 GCA_964517435.1 uncultured Bacteroidia bacterium
CAGGTTGACTGAATGCTGCCCTGGTTGCTGATCGTCATCGGTATCGCCGGTATCGCCATACCACTGCTGCTCTATCCCCTCGCGTTGCTGCTGCTGACCGGCGAAACGGAGACAACGCAACCGCCGCTAACCGACGTCGATCTTCCCGCCGTCGATTTCATCATCACCGCCCATAACGAAGAGAAGGTTCTCCGCGAGAAGCTGCAGAACACGTTAGCGCTCGATTACCCATCGGACAAGCTGAAGATACTGGTGGTCTCCGACGGCTCCAGTGACGCCACCACAGCCATCGCGCGGGAGTTCGCGGACCGCGTCGACCTGCTGGAGATCGCAGAGCAGGGCGGCAAGACCAACGCGCAGAACCGGGCGGTCGCCGCTACCACCCAACCGGCACTGGTTTTCTCCGATGCCAACGCGATCTGGGACACGGACGCCGTGCGGGAACTGGTGCGCCCGTTGCAAGAGAGCCGGGTGGGAGTGGTCTGCGGCGAACTGACTTTCTACCATGCCTCGCAGGCAGCCGGTCGGCAGGACGCTGAAACCGACTACTGGTCCTACGAACGCTGGCTGAAAACACGCGAGAGCGCCTACTTCTCCACCATCGGCGTCAACGGCAGCATCTACGCGGTCAGGCGGGAGGCTTTCACCGAACTGGCGGAGTGGGCCATCAGCGATTTGATGCTGCCGCTGTTGGCGGTGGCGAAGGGCTGGCGTTCGGTCTACGCCCCCCGTGCCCGCAGCCGCGAACTCTCCTCCTCCAACCTGCAGGTCGAATTCAAGCGCCGCCGTCGTATCATTGCCCGCAGCGTCAACTCCATACGCCGCTACTGGAATGAGATCAGCCGCGGTCCCGGCAAACTGCTGGCGATGCTGTTCCTGCACAAGATCTTGCGCTGGCTACTGCCGCTCTGGCTGCTTGCCTTCGCCGCCGGCGCTCTCTTCAGCGGGGGCGTATGGCTGACCCTGTGTGGCGTCGCCCTGCTTGCGGGGCTGGTGATCGCCGGCCGTATTGCACACAAAGCCCCCGGCACACTGCTGCCCTGGCGGCCGTTGAACCTGCTACTCTATTTCCTGGCGATGAATGTGGCGGTCGGGCTGGGCATCATCGATGCACTCACCGGCCGCACCTGGTCGGTCTGGCGGCCACAGCGGTAGGAACCCATGAAATACACCCGCCTCTCCATCCTGGTCGTCTTATCCGATATGCTGCTCGGTACCGCGGCGCTGCTGCTCTTCTTCCTGCTGCGCTTCCGGGTCGGCTTCATGCCGGCGCGCGCGGAAGTCCCGCTGATCAACCTGATCTATCCCGCCGTCTTCCTGCTGCTGTTCTGGTTCCTGGTCTTCCTGCTGCGCGGCCTCTACAAGTTCGCCCTGGCACCTTCCCGCCTGGACGAACTGCTGCGGGTGGTCAGCACCGCCCTGGTCGGCAGCGCCGTACTCGGCCTGCTGCTGATGCCGAAGGACCTGGTGCTGATCGACGACGGCTTCATCCGCATCAATCCCGCCGGCTGGCTGGACCTCTTCCGGTTTCTCAAATACCTGCTGCTCTACTTTTTTCTATTCACACTGCTGACCGGTTGCGGCCGGCTGGGGCTCCTGACGATCCGCCGCTGGCTTTTCATGCACGGGCGGGGTTTGAAGAACGTCCTCATCGTCGGCTTCAACGAGCAGGGCTGGGACATTCACGACCGCATCAACCGCTTCCCGGCACTCGGTTATCGCGTCGCCGGTTTCATCTCCACCAACCGGGAGAACGCCGGCAAGGTCTACCGCGATACGCATGTCATTGCCGGGCTGGAGGAGATCGCCTTCCAGGTGATGCGGCTGGAGGTGCATGAGGTGATCGTCGCCTTCGACAGCGCCCAGCACCAGCTGCTGCTGGATGTCATCACCCAGCTGAAGGATATCCCGGTTGGCATCAAGATTCTGCCCAGCATGTACGACATCGTCAGCGGCCAGGTACGGATCAATCAGATCTACGGCTTCCCCCTCATCACCATCAATCCCCAGATCCTGGGCGCCGGCGAGCTGCTGGTGAAGCGGATTATCGACATCGGCGTCGCCATGATCGGCCTCATCGCGAGCCTGCCGATACTGCCGCTGATATCGCTCGCCATCCGGTTGGATACGCCGGGACCGCTGATCTACAGCCAGGAGCGGGTAGGGCAGCACGGCAAGGTGTTCCGCATCCACAAGTTCCGCACCATGCATCGGGACGCGGAGAAGCAATCCGGTCCGGTCTGGTCGCAGAAAAACGATCCCCGTATTACGCGAGTCGGCCATTTCCTGCGCCGGACGCGCCTCGACGAGATCCCGCAGCTCTGGAACATCTTCATCAACGAGATGAGCATCGTCGGCCCCCGCCCGGAGCGGCCGTTCTTCGTCGAGCAGTTCACCGAGAAGCTGCCGCTCTATCGCTACCGCCTCAAGCTGAAGCCGGGACTGACCGGCTGGGCGCAGGTGAAACACAAGTACGATGAAAGCTTCGAGGATGTGGAGAAGAAGCTGGAGTACGATCTCTACTACCTGGAGAACCTCTCGATCACCCTCGATCTCAAGATCATCTTTAACACCGTCAAAACCATCATCACAGCCAAAGGGCAGTGACACCTTTTCTCCCCCCCTCATTTTCCGATGTCATTATTATTGGTTATCATTATATTACTGTGTTGTCCAATCAGATCCGGGTGCCGAGCGTTAGTGAAACCGACTGAACGGGTCAAGCTGAAGTGTATCAGCTGACGCGCGCACCCACGCCCTTACTTGCTATTAGATTTCCGGAGGAACAATGCTGGCGTTATTCACAGCCCTGTTGCTGGCCCTGCCCGCTCTGGCGGGAGACGGCGTCAAGTCGACGCCGGGTTACCGCCTGACCGCACACCCGAACGGCGACGGCATCCAGGTCATTTTCGAACTACTGGACTATCAACTCACCGGGACTGACGAGATCACCCACGTCGAACTCGCGGGCGCCGGCAGCCGTGCCGCGAATGGCGCCCCCGATCTGCCGGTGGTGTCCACCCTGCTGGAGGTACCCGCCCAGGCCGGCATCTCCCTGGAACTCGTAGCAGTAAGCAACAAAACGCTGACCGGCATTTTCCCCGCGGCCGTTACCGACATATCCGAACACGCCCAACCGGATGGCGCCATCCCGCAGCCCGCTCCGGTGTCACCCTGGCTGGAACCACTGCCGCTGGCCGGCCTGGCCGCTCCCGCCGTTCTGCGGGACCGCCGCGTCGTGCAACTCAGCCTGGCGCCTATCCAGCCGCTGCCGCAGGCGGGCGCGGTGAGCGTCGCCGAACGCATCGAAGTTTTCGTCTCCTTCCGTGGAGATGATTTCCGCAACAGCGGACCGATCAGCACCCGGGCGGCTACCGCCGGCTGGCAGGAATTGTATCACAATCTGATTCTCAACTATACGACGCCGGCGCGCGATGAGAAGCCCCCCTACGGCGAATATGTCATCTGCTATCCGGAGATAGCCCGCGACGAGCTGCAGCCGTTGATCCAGTGGAAAAGGGAGATGGGTTACAGTGTCGACACCCTCTGCACAACTCCCGGCAACCTGGATAAACAGGACATCCTGAACTACCTGCAGACCCGCTGGGACAGCGGTTATCCCATGGACTACCTGCTGCTGGTCGGCGACAAGGACTACTATGCCGATCCGATTCAGATGGACGCCTGGTTCATCGACGGCGGCCAGTACGCCGAACCGCAGTGGAACTATCAGATCGTCACCGATCACCCTTACAGCATGCTGGCGGGTGACGACTACCTGTCCGATATCATGGTGGGTCGCCTCTGCGTCGACAGCGAGGGACAACTGGGAACCATCGTCAACAAGATCCTGACCCACGAGCGGGATATCAACCTGCCGCCGGAGGACCCCGACTGGCACAGTCGCGCCCTGATGATCTGCGACTGGGCGGGCGGCTGGTCGCGGCGGGAAGTCATGCGCCAGATCTGCGACCGGATGCTGATCGACGGTTTCGTCGAGGTGGATTCCGCCTACAGCCATTCCTGGAACCCGCTGCCGATTTCAACCGTCTACAATCCGGTCAACGACGGAGTCAGCTTCGTCAACTACCGCGGTTTCGGGATGCGCAGCGCCTGGTACACTCCCTATTTCACCACCTACGATATCGAGAGCACCATCTTTAATTACAGCAAACTGCCGGTGGTGACTTCGATAGTCTGCGGCGGGGGCGATTTCGCCTCCACCGAAGCTGACCCCTGCTTCGGCGAGAAGTGGCTGCAGCACGGCTCCGCTCAGTCCCCGCGCGGTGCGATCGCCTTCATAGGCCCTTCCGAAGAGGATACCCACACCCGCTGGAACAACACCATCGACCTGGGCATCTACCAGGGGGTGCTGCAGGAAAACCTGCCCCGGCTGGGTGAGATACTAGCGCGGGGTAAGCTGGAGCTCTATCTCGGCAATCCCAACTTCCACAATCCCGGTCAGCCGAACAATTCGGTCCACTTCTACTTCCACACCTACAACCTGCTGGGTGATCCCGGCATGATCCTGACCCCCGGCACGCCCGTACCGCTGGTTGTATCACATCCGGCGCAGATCGCCACCGAGTTGACGGAGGTCGCGGTGAACGTCAGCGCCCTGGGGGTGCCGGCGGAGGCGTACGTTACGCTGTACAACGCCGCCACCGATGAGGCTTTCAGCGCCTGGAGCGCCGCCGCCGGTATGGCGCTGGTGCCGGTCAGTTTCAACGGGCCGGCCACTCTGCAGGTCACGGTTTCCGGCTACGGCTGGGTGCCTTACCGCGGGCAGATCACCGTCGCCGACGGTCTGGCGGCGCTGCAGCTGCAGGAGCTGCTGCCGGTGGGCGAGCCGGAGCTGGTGGTAGGGGAGGAACTTTCCGTCTACCTGTCGGCGGACAACGCCGGCACGGTGCTCAGCGATCCCTGTACGGTCACGCTGACGGCGGAAGGATGTGTTTTCGGCGCTTCCTTCGATCTGCCGGCGATTTCCCCCGGCGGTTCCGCGTTCTCAACCGCGCCGGTGACGCTGACGATCGAGGATCCCGGCCTGGTGCTGGAAGAGCATCAGTTCTTTGGTGAGCTGGGTGACGGCTCCCATCTCGGTTTCCGCCAACTGGTGCATGGCAGCGCCCTCATCGTGGCGTCGACCGTCTTCCAGGACGGCGGCAACCAGCTGCCGGAGCGGAGCGAGACCGCTCCGCTGGATATCCACTTCACCTCCAGCGGCGATTACCCCTTCCCGACCGGCACGACCATCACCGGGACCTTTCCCGACGGCTTATCCGCCACACCCACCGGTTTCACGCTGGACCAGGATCTGGCACCCGGCGAGACGCTCATCCTGACGACCAGCCTGACCGTCGCGGCGGAATGCCGCTATGGTGAGCGTCCCGTCGGCTTCACGGCGGTGCGGGAGGGCTTCGCCTATCCCGCGCCCTGCCAGCTGCAGGTGGGGGAACTGGCGTGGACGGAACCGGGCGGTCCCGACGCTCACGGCTACCGGGTGTATCACAGCGGCGACGACCTGGCGGATTTCGCGCAGTTCACCTGGTTCGAACTGGCGCCGGGGCTGGGCGGTCCCGGTCAGGCGCTGTCGATCAGCGATCCCCGCTGGCCCGGCAGCGACGATCCCTGGGGCGAAACGGTAAGGATCAATCTGAGCCCCTTCAATTTCCGGTTCTACGGCCAGCAGTATAGTTCGATCTCAATCTGTTCCAACGGCTGGATCTCACCAGGCAGCAGTAACCTGACCAGCTTCCGCAACAGCCAGATACCGGGTGCCAACGGGCCCTCCGGTATGATCGCGGCGCTCTGGGACGACCTGCACAACAGCGGTGGCGGTGACATCTACATCTGGCATGATGTCGATAACGGCCGGTTCTATATCGAATGGTATAATTTCTACCAGATCAGCGATGCCCAGTCGCAGCCGGTGAACTTCCAGGTGGTTCTGCACGATCCCGCGCAGTACCCGACTACGACCGGCGACAGCGAGATCCTCTGCCATTACCTCAACTGGCGCAACACCAACAGCTGGGAAAACTACGCCACCGTCGGCATCGAGAATACTGACGAGACGGTGGGGCTGGAATACACCTTCAACAACGAGTTCGATCAGCCCAATCAGTCGCTCACGGACGGTCAGAGTCTCTGGTTTACCCCCGGCAGCGAGTTCAGTTCGCCGGTTGTGTCGATCTACCTCTACGACGGACAGTTGAACCTGTACTGGCAGCCGGTACCGGGCGCCACCTCCTACCGGGTCTATTCCTCCGACAATCCCTACACCGGCTTTACGCTGGATGAGACCGGTACCTTTGCGGGTGAGTTCTGGTATGTGGATCAGCCCCCGGGGGCACGCCACTACCGGGTAACGGCGGTGAGATAGCACTACCCGCCGGTTGCCGATTCCCGGCGGCATACAGCTTCGATTTCCCCCGGTGCGCATAAAGCACCGGGGGATCCGTATACATGAGGAATTGGACGAAACACCTCCGGCGACAGCCGCGGTAACCTGACTATGAGTGATGCTCGAACAAACATCTCTTTTCGAAGGAGTTACGGGCATCACTTCGTAGTATTTCCCGGTATGCTATGAACTGACAGGACATTTTCTTACCTGGGAAATACTATACTTCATGCTTGCATTCCGAGACCTCACTCCACTCAACCGCACCACCGTCAAGCTGCA
>CAZFEC010000077.1:0-6175 GCA_964517435.1 uncultured Bacteroidia bacterium
AAGTATGCCAGCGCAAGTTAACAATCAACGGGGAATTATGCCACTAATGAAAACGTTGTCGCGCTTAATAATCGTTCATCGGCAGGTATGTGCAGCCGTAGCAGATGAATCCCGTCGAATCTCACTTCAGCACAAAGGTGTGCGTTTTCGCACTATTATAAATTCAAGGAGCAGTGGGTTGTTTTTGACGATTTACGATTGATCCATATCGATTGTTAAAAAGCGGGAAGAATTAAAGAGTCTATTATGATATTTTAGTATTCCTGATTATTAGCTTGAGAAACGAACTTTTTTTCGTACATAGTCTTCACCTGCCTCTCTATACATCCTCTGTTAGAGCGGTATGATTCATCAAATACTGTTTACATATGCCTTGATGTACTTAGGAGGGATTAATGTATCTATACAAACGTATCTTCAGCTTTCTGTTGATCGTCGGCATCAGCCCCGCTATGACTGCATTGGCTGACGTCTACTTTCAGGACGATTTCGAGGATGGGACCTGGGCGGACAAATGGGTGTTGGTCAACGACCAGCTTTATGATCCGGTGGTGACCGACCAGGACGCAGCCGGTGGTACTCAATACAGCCTGCGCCTTTTCGGTGGCGCATCTACTAACGACTACTGGCATTTTATGGGTCTCAATACCGTTTTTACTCCTGCTCAGCCGACCTATGTTGGATACTATACAATGCTGGACAACACCCGTTTTCGCGCCACCAATTACTGCGTAATCGGTGATGCGGATGTAACGTCTAATGCGGGAGTGATTTTCACCTGGGGCAGGCCGGATGAGGCCAACCTCCGTCTCTACAGCAATGAAGACGAGTACTACGTGCATCCCGTCACGGTCGGGGAATGGCATCTGGTGGAGTTCCATCTGGATTGGGAAGCGAGAACGGTAGATTGGCTGGTTGACAGTCAACTGGTGATAGCGGGAGTCTCCTTCCGCTCTGAAACCTCGGTGGATATCTCAACCATCCATCTCTACAGCATTCATGATGACGAAGAGCCGATGCTGGCCAATTCCTGGTATGATGAAATCATGGTGGGAGATGGCAGTCTGACTGAGGTTCAACCCGCCACCTTCGAACTGGCGCAGAACTACCCCAATCCCTTCAATCCAGGCACCACCATCGAATTCTCGATCCAGGAGCCCGGCGATGTGCTGCTGTCTGTTTATGATGTCAGCGGCAGCCAGGTGGCGACTCTGGTGGATGGACCGGTCGCGGTCGGTGAACACAGTGTCTATTTTGACGCTTCCCGGCTGCCTTCCGGCGTCTACTTCTACACCCTCACCGGTGGTGAGGCCAGGGTTACGAAGAAGATGGTCTACGTCAAGTGATTGAAGACTTTGGTTGACGCTTGACGAATTGAAGTACCTTTTGGTGCGCTCGCTTAAAGCAGTTTCAGATTTTGATTTGCGATTGACACTGAAGTGTAGTCGTGTTTACATAACACAGACGTTAGCTACATAATAAACAACCGGATACATCTGCTGTTTACCGATGTGTCTCAGTATCTCCTTGTTTTTCAACGTCTGATCGTGGTCCGACCCCGTTGGGCACACGAAAAAGCCCGGCTTTCTCAGCCGGGCTCTGTGGTTATCTCAATTTCGGGCTTTATCAGTCCGTCACTACCGTCATGTAGGTGCGTCCATTCTTGTGGTGCTCGAAGACCACGCGGCCGTCCACCAGGGCGAACAGGGTGTCGTCCCCGCCGCGACCGACATTGGCGCCGGGATGGAATTTGGTGCCGCGCTGGCGCACGAGAATGTTACCGGCGATCACCTGCTGGCCGCCGAACTTCTTGATGCCGAGCATTTTGGCATTGCTGTCACGCCCGTTGCGTGTGCTGCCCATTCCTTTTTTATGAGCCATGACCGTCTCCTATACGTTGAGCTTTTTCACATGAATGGTGGTGTAAAGCTGGCGGTGACCCTTCTTACGGCTGAAGCCCTTGCGGCGCTTCTTGACGAAGTTGATCACTTTCTTGTCCTTGCCGTGTTCCTCGACTTCCGCCAGTATGGAGGCACCCTCCACCAGCGGAGTACCGACACGGGTGTCGTCGCCGTCAACCACCATCAATACCTGATCAAAGGTCACTTCATCGCCCACGTTGTCTGCCAGGTGGGGGACCTTGAGATGATCATCTTCCTTAACGTAGAATTGAGTTCCACGAATGTCGACTATGGCGTACATTCATCCTCCGGATTTTCAGAACACTAATTTTACCCGCGCCGTTCACGAATGTCAAGTAGAAAATTCCTGCGTGATCTCTCTTTTCTGTTTCAGGGAGATCGCCTGGAATTTGCCGACCGGCAGCGATTCATCCTCTTTCAGGTCGATGAAGAGGAAGTTTTTCCACATCAGCAGCTTGATGATTGAACGCTTGCCTTCCGTCAGGTAGCGGTAGAGCTCCGGGTGGACGGTCAGCTCCAACCGTCGTTCCCGGGTCTGAGCACGGAACCGGCGCACGAAGCTCTCGATTTCGGTCGACATGGTCTCCCGTGAAGGTACCATGCCGGTACCGTCGCAAACCTCGCACGGATCCTTAAAAGTCATTAACAGCGCGGGGCGGATCCGCTGGCGGGTCATTTCCATCAGACCGAATTTGGAGATGGGCAGGATGTCTGTTTGCGCCCGGTCGCGGGACAGCTCATCTTCCATCGCCTTCTGCACCCGTTTGCGATTCCGCTCGTCAGCCATGTCGATGAAGTCGATGATGATCAGGCCGCCCAGATCGCGCAGACGCAGCTGACGGCAGATCTCCCGCAGGGCGGCCAGGTTGACCCGCAGGATGTTCTCCTCGATGTTGCGCTTGCGGGTGTAGCTGCCGGAATTGACGTCGATCGTCACCATCGCCTCGGTCGATTCGATGATCAACGAACCGCCCCCCGGCAGCCAGACCTTATGCGAAGTGATCTTCTCGACATCCGACTCGATGCCGAGGTGATCGAAAAGCGGCACCCGGCTGTGATACAATTCCACCCGCTCCACCAGGGTTGATTTCACTTCCTGCAGGTAGCGAACCACTTCCCGGTGGATGCGCTTGTTGTCGATGATCACCCGGTTTGTATCCTCGCTGAAGAGATCCCGGATCAGTGAAGAAACCATCCCCACATCGCGGTGCAGCTGCAGCGGTGGTGGTGCGGAGTGAAATTGAGACTCGATCTCGCGCCACTGCTTCATCAACCGCTGGAAATCGCTCTTCAGATCCGCTTCCGACTTGCCTTCCGCCACGGTGCGGGCGATCAGGCCGTAGCCGGGCTGCGTCAGTTTTCGCAGGACGTTACGCAGGCGCCGCCGCTCCGTGAGTTTCTCGATGCGCCGGGAGATCCCGGCGATCTCTTCGTTTGGAATCAGGACCAGGAAACGGCCCGGCAGCGAGATTTTCGAGGTCAGTCGTGGTCCCTTGTCACCGATCGGTTCCTTGGTGATCTGGACGACGATGTCGTCGCCCGGCTTGAGGATGACGCGTCCGCGGCGGTCCTTGCGGGGCGCGGCGTCGCTGGTGTAGATCTCGCGTCCGTCGACATAGTGGAGCGCGTTGGCTCCGAGGTCGGAAAAGGGGAGAAATCCGTGGATGTCGATGCCGATATCGACGAAAGCCGCCTGAATCGACACCACTACATTGCTGATGCGGCCCTTGTAGATGCCGCCGACGAGCCGTTCGTTCTCCGAATGCTCGACATGCAGCTCTACCAGCCGCTTGTCTTCCAACAGCGCCACGCGGTTTTCGCGCAGGTTGCTGTTGATTACGATATCTTTCTTCATGGTATATCCCGCGCGACAGTAATAACCGGTACTCCCCGGGGGGGGAGATAGCAGGTCCGGCGCGGCCCGTGTTATGTTACCGGGCACTTCGCCGTTCTCTATCGCGATCTGTTAAGGGCTACATGACGAGCTTGGCGATCGTCTGCAGCTGCATGTTGGAAGTACCTTCGTAGATGACGCCCACTTTGGCGTCCCGGAAGTACTTCTCGACGGGATATTCCCTGGTGAATCCGTTTCCACCCAAGATTTCCACCGCCAGGGAGGTGACCCGCTGTGCCACCTGTGAGGCGAACAGCTTGGCCATGGCGGCTTCCTTGATGAAATTCTTTCCTTCTTCCTTGAGACGTGCGGCATTGTAGACGACGAGGCGGGCGGCTTCCAGCTCGGTCTCCGCCTGCGCCACCTGGAACTGGAGTCCCTGGAACGCGGCGATCGGTTTACCGAACTGATGGCGTTCCTTGGTGTAATCGATCGCATAGCTGAGCGCTCCACGGGCGGTACCGATCATCTGGGCGCCGATACCGATCCGTCCCTCGTTGAGGGTCTCGATGGCGACCTTGTAGCCTTTGCACTCAGCACCCAGCAGGTTGGCTTTGGGCACTTTGCAATCATCCATCAGCAGTTCGCAGGTCGAGGAGGCGCGAATCCCCAGTTTGTCCTCCTTCTTACTGACGCTGAAACCCTCGAAATCCCGCTCGACGACAAAGGCGGTAATTCCCTTGTACCCCTCCTCCGGCTTGAGATTGGCGATGATAACGAAGATCTCGGCTTCCCCGGCGTTGGTGATCCAGAGCTTCTGCCCGTTGAGCAGGTAGTGGCCTCCCTTGTCCTCCGCCCGGCAGGCCAGCGCGAAGGCGTCGCTCCCGGAACCGGCTTCACTCAGGGCGTAGGCGCCCAGCTTCTGCTCCGCCAGCAGCGGCAGATACTTCTTGTTGAGTTCTTCGCTGCCGTAGCGAATCAGAGCGTTGTTGACCAGCGTATTCTGGACGTCCATCACAGCCGCCACCGCCGGATCTACCGTGCTCAGCGCTTCGATGCCCATGATGGACATGAAGAAGGTGCTGCCGGCGCCGCCTAAATCCTCCGGTACCTCGATCCCCATCAGACCCATCTCAAACAGCAGCGGCAGAATCTTGGGGTCTAATTTACCCTCGAGGTCCATCTGCTCGCGCAGCGGTTTGATCTCGCCCTCGGCGAAGTCCCGCACTGTCTCGTAGAAAAATTTCTCATCTTCGGTGAATGTGGTCAGGGCATGCATCCCGTCACTCATTTCTTCCTCCCGATATCAAAATCTCCAGAAATGTCGATTTGAGATTGTCCGGTTGCAGGCAGTGGCGCGGTCGTGAGACCGCCCCGACGTCGGGCAATCCGGAAAACACAAACAAATAATATATGGTGATGTTTTGACAAAAAAAAGAGAATGATTGGATCACCCTGCCGGAGCCCTTAGTTCCGGGTTTCACTGGAGCCAGTACTGGAGCCCGGTCAGCTCTTTTTGCCATCGACGTGATCTCTAATCGATCTGAATGAGGTTTTTTCTTGACATGCCTGATTTAATCAGCATATTTATATGTTCTATTTTCAGCTCGGTCCGGTGTATTGGTGTACCCCCGCGGTGCCGTTGAAACCGGAGTGCTAAAGCGGCTGCAGGAGTGGCCCCAAGCTTCAGCCGGCCTGAGCTGGATTATGTTCTTCAGGCTGGTGTAGCTCAACTGGTAGAGCAGCTGATTTGTAATCAGCAGGTTGTGGGTTCAAGTCCTATCACCAGCTTCAGAAATCAACAGCGATACCGGCCGGCGATGATACTGCCGCCAGCAGGCTGACGGGATAAACGACTCTGATCTTTAACAACATACCGGTGAAAGTTGAACGCGACGAGACATCAGCGTGAAGCGAGTGCTTTGCCGGCGGCGACACTTACCGGCTTCAACAGGGGGAGGTTCCCGAGTGGTCAAAGGGAACAGACTGTAAATCTGTCGGCGGACGCCTTCGGAGGTTCGAATCCTCCCCTCCCCATTGTGTGCGATGCGCAATCCCTGCTCTTTTGACAATACGCTGTACCGTGCATCGCTTGTAGTATTTCCGATGGAAGGCGGACCAAGCAATTGCGTTTCCAGGAAATACTACCGACACGCGGGAATAGCTCAATTGGTAGAGCATCAGCCTTCCAAGCTGAGGGTTGCGGGTTCGAGACCCGTTTCCCGCTTCAGCAGGCTCGCGTAGCTCAGTCGGTAGAGCGCATCCTTGGTAAGGATGAGGTCACCGGTTCAATCCCGGTCGTGAGCTCTTTCTTTTAAGAACAAGAGGCATTATTAGTGAGCATCGGTATAACTGGAGGTGCCTAATGGCCAAAGAGAAATTCGAACGCACGAAGCCGCATGTCAATGTAGGTACGATC
>CAZFEC010000078.1:0-5669 GCA_964517435.1 uncultured Bacteroidia bacterium
TGCAAGATAACTCTCGATGCGGACAAAGCCAAGTGCGCACTGGATGCAACTTCTCCCCCCCTACCTTTCCCCCGTCTTCTTGATGACATGATACCCGAACTGCGTCCGCACCACGCCGCTCAGGCCCCCCGGCCGCAGCCTTTTGACAGCTTCTTCAAACGGCTTCACCATCTGCCCGGCGCCGAACCAGCCGAGATCGCCCCCCTTCCCTTTGCTGGGACAGGTGGAGTGCTCTTTTGCCAAAGCCCCGAAGTTCGCGCCCTTCCGCAGCTGCTTGAGCAGTTCATCAGCTAATGCCTTCTCCTTGACCAGGATGTGACTCGCCCGCCATTCCATCACTGCCTCCGTAAACTAGTCTTATGCCTGATTGCTTCTCATATGGATGGACTAATAAGATCATTCAGGAACATCTATACCAATCCTTTCGCAGTCTCGTTCGAAGTACCCATTTTTCGCCCGAAAAGCCCCCTCTAAGGGCTGAAATCAGTGTGTTTTTCGTCGTATCTCTCTTGGTTACAACTACTAACTAAGGTCCGACCCCGATGATCTCTGCCACCACCCGCCACAATGACATTACATCTGCCGCATTAGCTGCCACTATGACACCGCGTCTTGGCAGCCTCTCAAAATCCATTTTCTACATATTTGATATTACACATTTTACAAAACTGGCACGGCAGTTGCATTTAAACTGGCCAGAACCGAGTGAAACCTGAAAAGAGAGTAATTCATTTCAAAATATCGAAAAGGAGATCAAAATGTTTCTGACACGCTATAACCAAAGAGTCCCGCAGAACTTCCCCTGGGAGGATTACACGACGGAGCGCACCTGGATCCCGGCCATCGACATTCAGGCCGACGACGGCAACTACATCATCACCGCCGAACTGCCGGGTGTGGAACGCAAGGACATCGAGATCAGCGTCGAGGGCGACTCCCTGCTGATCAAGGGTGAGAAAAAGCTCAACCGCACCGAGCAGAACGACGGCTTCCTGATGACCGAGCGGATCGCCGGCTCCTTCCAGCGCAGTTTCCACCTGGGCGAGCAGGTCGACCGCGAGAGCATCAACGCCACCTTCAAGGACGGCGTGCTGGTGGTGACCATGCGGAAAACCGAAGACAGCCGCAGGAAGCTGATCGACATCGCCAGCTGAGCCTGGACTCACCAAACAACACAGAAAGGAATCCATCATGTGGCTGACAAGACATAACCGCAACCTCTTCGACGACGAATGGCTGAACGACCCGATCCGGCACGGACACTGCTGCTTCCAGCCGCGGGCCGACCTGGAGAAGAACGAGAACGACTACCGCCTCTACCTGGAGCTGCCCGGTGTGATCAAGAACGCCGTACAGGTTGAAGTCGAGAGCGGCTGGCTGAAGATCCACGGTGAGAAAAAGCGACCGGAAGGTGAGCTGGAAGAGATCAGCAGCGAGCGCTACTTCGGCAAGTTCGCCCGCACCTTCCGCCTGGGACAGGGCATCGACAGCGACAACATTCAGGTGAACTTCGAGAACGGCGTCCTGCAGGTGGTCCTGCCGCGCCGCGACGAGGTCCGTAAACGGCAGATCAACATCAATTAACCTACCGACTTTCTTCATTAGAGCTTCTTTTGTGTGTGACCAGAGAGTCCCCGCCAGCCGGGGGCTTTCTGTTTTTTCACCCTGGCAGAAACTGTCCGCCAGTGACTGGTACTGATAGGCGGGAATTGTATCACGCTGCGGTTGGATGGATGCGGAGATGTATCACACGCCGCCGGCGATCAGGTGAGGAGGACCAGCCCCAGGTTGGCGCTGACCCAGCCGAGGCCGAACCCGGCCAGGATGTCGGAGGGATAGTGCACGCCCAGGTAGACGCGGGAGTAGCCGACCAGCGAGACCCAGGCGTAGAGCGGCAGCGTGATGACCGGGAAGAGGTGGCTGAGCAGCACGGCCATGATCGAGGCGCCGGCGGTGTGGCCGGAGGGAAAACTGAACTTGTCCGGCGGTACCACCTTGTTGATGATGTCCGGCAGCTTCATGAAGGGCCGCTCCCGCTTCACCAGGTTCTTGATCAGCTTGTAAAGCGGCAGTTCCGAAGCGAAGGAGACCACCCCCAGCCAGAAGAGGTTCAGCGCCTGCGACGGAAAGGTGATGAGCAGGAGCAGCACCACGCCGGGATAGTACCAGCCGTCGCCGCTGCGGGAGATCCAGGGGATGACGCGGGCGAGCAGCCGGTTTTTCCGGTGGTGGTTGATCAGGGTGAAACCGACGCGGTCCCAGTAGCTGATGCTGCGAATCAGAGTCTTCATTGAACGATAACGGTAAGCATTTTTCCCAATTCCCAAAGGGTTTTATAGACCAGAACGGATTTCTGCCTTCCTATATCGATCCCGATTCCCGATACTGAGATTCTACCTCTGTCTTCTACCTTCTATCTACTATCTTCCTTGGCGTCCTTCTTGCGCTTTACAGCGCAAGGCGAATGAACCAACGGGTGGTTTCAGACTCCCATTCGTTCGAAAAGGCGATCTTTGCGCTCTTTGCGAGAGTTCCTTTCTTACCCTACCAATCCCCGAACCGCGGATTGACGACGCTGCTGTAGATCGAGCCGAAGGTATAGCGGAAGCCGAACGAGAACCAGAAGTCGTATTGCGTCGACAGCTGACGCCGCTGCAGCAGCACCTCTTCCAGGTCTGCCCCCTGCCGCGGCAGTGACAACTGGTTGTGGATCACCGAGACCTGTCCCTCCAGCGACAGCGACAAACCGCGTACCAGCTGCAGCGAGAAGTCGCTGAAGAGGCTGACTTCGTTCTTGGTCAGATCGTGCAGGTACTGTGAACCGCTCAGGTCCATGGTTACCGAACCCCAGTCGCGCACCAGCTCCAGTCGCGCGTTCAGTGTGTGCTCCACCAGCAGCTCTCGCATCCTGAAGTAGATCGTCTCTTCGTTGTACTGGAAACTGCGTCCGTTCAGGATGTAGGTCAGCCGCAGCTGATGCCGGGCGCATTCCGAGTAGGGATAGATGTTGTACTCCAGGCCCGGTCCGCCGCGCACGCCCAGGGCGATGTTGCTGTAGGTCGAAGAGCTGACGCCGGTCCAGAGACCGGTCGACCAGTGGTCGCCGAGCGATTTGGCCCAGGCAACGGTACCCCCGTGACTGCTGGATTCGCTTGTATAAGTGTCATCGTCGTAATCGTAACGGTCGTAGTTGTAGTTGCCCCAGCCGGACAGCTCGAACTTGTTCGCCGCGGTGACACGCTTCGCGCTCACATTACCCCAGAGAGAGATATGATCGCTGCTCTCCTGGCCCCTGATGAAGCTGCCCAGGCGGGCGCTGAACACCCAGTGATCCCAGGAGTCTTCCGTCCGGGGCGTCTCTGCTGCCATATCGCTCCAACCGACAGCCAGCTGCCGGCCCTGGGGTGTGCGGGCCAGGTAGCGCACCAGACCCAGTTTGATATGGTGGGCGACCTGGCTGCGGGTCTCCTCCCAGGCGGCGGCGGGGGGTGTGATGAAGCTCAATGTATCACGCAGTCCGTCGAAGTCACCTAGGCCGGTGAAGGTCAGGGTGTATTCCCGCCCGTTACCGCCGGTCCGCCGGCGCGTGCTGATTACCTGCACATCGGCGTTCTGCCGGTCGCGCACGAAGTTCACCCAGGGGATCTCTTCCTGTAGATAATCACGGTCGCAGTGCTCGCAGACCAGCTTGAGATTGAGTTTCGGCTCCGTCGCAGTATCAGCGGCCGACGTCGGTGTGATCCCTCCGAGCAGCAGCCACAGCACGGTTGCGATGACGATGTGATACATCGAGAATCTCTCCCTTGGCATTTTATAGTGCCACAAAGTAGCCCGCCGGCGTGAGACAAGCAAACAGAGGGTACGGGCACCAGGACGGGGATATCAGTTCCTGAAGCGGAAAGCGAATGGAATCGCTCCCACCGCCAGCAGCGCCGCCAGCTTGTAGGTCAGAGTGAGTCCGATGGCGTCGCCCATCAGTCCCACCAGCAATACCGTCAGGGAGCCGCCGCCGAAATTGACCGTCATGAACAGGCTGTTGACGAAGGCGGGACGCTCGGAGTCAACCTCGTGCACGATCGCCAGCAGCACCGGACCGGTGCCGAACAGGAAGAAACCAATGACCACCAGCAGCGGCAGCGTCCAGACCGCCGGCAGGCTGGCGAAAGCCCACATCAACAACGGCAACGCGCCGGTCACTATCAGCAGCGTGTTGCGGCGGCCGATACGGTCGGAGAGAGGCCCGGCCAGAAAGGTGCCCAGCGCGCCGGAGAACTGCACGATCGCCAGTGCCCCGCCAGCCAGCCAGAGACTGGCGCCCTGCTGGGTCAGGTAGGTCGGCAGGAACAGTGTCAGGGCTGCTTTGACCATACCGCGGAAGAGAAGGACGCCGCCGATGCAGCTGAACAGCGGCGCCAACCGCTTGAACAGATGCCAGGCGCCGTCGCCGTTCCGCGCGCGCGGCTGGTGAACGGTCGCCAGGCCGGCCAGCTTGAAATGCAGCAGCAGCGAAGCCAGGTAGGCGGGCGGCAGCAGCCGCCAGGTGCCCTCCAGCCCCCAGAGGGAAACCGCACCCAGCGCTACCAGCGGTCCCAGCGTGCGTGCCGTTTCGCCGCCCAGCATGTAGAAGCTCATCCCCAGCCCCAGCCGCGGTCCGGCCGTCTGCCGGATCATCACCGGCGAGGGGACATGGAAGGCGGTGACGCTGATGCCGGCCATAAACAACAGCATGATCAGCACCGTGTAGTGCGGCGCCAGGCCGATCAGGCACATGCAGGTGGCGGTCAGGGAGGGGGTCAGCACCACCAGGAACCGCAACGACATCCGGTCCGCCAGCAGGCCGATGAAGGGATTCAGAAGCGCCGGTGCGCGCTGAGCGACGGAGAGCAGCCCGGCCAGGGTGAAGGTTATGCCCAGCTTGTCGATCAGGAGCGGCAGCAGCGGCGCCAGGAAAGCACTGTAGATGTCGTGCAGCAGGTGGGCCAGCGAAATGGTGGCAACATTGCCGGTCTGGAAGCGGTTGCTTCCACGCGTGGATTGAGTTTCTGTTGTAGTCGGAGTGAAACTGTTTTCTACCATGATCTCTGCTCAAGATCTGCCGATGACGACGGTTGAATATGATACGTAAACGCAGCGATATGCCCATCTCTTTTCCAGGGTGAGCACGGTGAGAGAGGAAAAGCCCACCACAAGGGCAGGCTTTGTGAAACTCCTGGCGAGGGGTACGCACCGCAGGTGCGCTTTAGGCGTGTACCCCCATCCCGACGATTCGGATAACAGCATTCAGCTCTGCCACTTGAAATCGAGACTGATGATTGATTTTGTCAATCGTTTATTTTTCTGTCTCTTTAACCATGATTCCCAACGCCGGGCCTCTGCTCTGGAATGAAACTGCTTTGTAAAGACTATACGCCAAGGGCGACCTCTTTGTGTCCAGCCAGAATGTGTATTATTATGGTAGGTTAACCTTCGCACAGGATCACTGGAGATCCCGATGTAATATCTCCCAGTTGATTCAGAATGGAGGATGTAGAGGAAGCAAACAGTCGCTGACACATTTCACCTTATATAAAAAAAGGCCTACCAGTTTGGCAGGCCTTTCGGAACTCCTGGCGAGGGACTTGAACCCCCAACCTAGTGGTTAACAGCCACCCGCTCTACCAATTGAGCTA
>CAZFEC010000079.1:0-5548 GCA_964517435.1 uncultured Bacteroidia bacterium
TCTCCCTTCTCGTCAGGATCTCCCGCTGCTTTCCGTTGTACATGTCATGCGGTGTGATGTTCTTCAGCGATTCATGCACCCGTTCATTATTGTACCAGTCCACGAACGCCGCCAGGCTGCGTTCCAGCTCTTCCGGGAACCAGTAATTCTGCAGCTTGATCAGGTTCTTCATCGTCCGGTGATAGCGTTCGATCTTACCCTGTGTCATGGGGTGATACGGCTTTCCTCGCGTGTGCTTGATCTGCTGCTGTTCCAGATACTTCCTCAGCTCACCTGACAGATAGCAGGGACCGTTATCAGACAGCAATCTAGGACGATACCTTACCGAGACCTTGTCGATCCCGGTCCTGGCCAGAGCCATGTCCAGGGTCTCTTTAACATCATCGGCCGACATGGTGGTGAACAGCTTCCAGGACAGGATATAGCGGCTGTAGTCGTCCATGACGGTCGATAAATAGTACCAGCCCCAGCCGGCCACCTTGAAGTAGGTGAAATCAGTCTGCCACAGCTCGTTGATCTGTCTGGTGGGGTTCTTGAAGCTGTCGGAAGCAGTCAGCACGATGTAGTTCGGACTGGCGATCAGATCGAATGACTTCAGGATGCGATAGACGCTGGACTCTGAGATATAGTAGCCATGTTCATCGGTGATATGCCAGGCAAGTTCCCTGGGTGTCATCTCCGGCTGGTCTAAAGCTATCTTCTTCACCCGCTCCCGTTCGTTATCGGGGATCCGGTTCCACATCTGGTTGGGTGATGGACGTTTATCCATAAGGCCATCATAGCCGTCCTCGGCGTAACGGCGATACCAGCCATAGAAGGTGGATCTGGGGATATCCAGCTGCTGCAGTGTCTTCCTGACACCGAGATCAGACTGTTCAACCATCCGGATCACTTCCATCTTCTCGGCTGCACTGTGTCTCATGAGTCTTCCGGGTCGATACCTTGTTCGCGACAACTTTTTTTTAGATAGCGGTTCTGAAGCAGCTCCTCTGCCAGGGCCTGCTTCAGCTGCTCGTTCTCGCGACGGAGGGCTTTGACTTCGCCACTGCTCGCTTCGCGAGCAGTATCCCCCTGCAGCCGCTTCTTCCCTGCCTCCAGGAACTCCTTGGACCAGTTGTAATAGAGATTGGGATGGATATCCTCCTGTCGGCAGAGCTCCGCTATGCTCATTTCTCCTCGTAATCCTTCGAGGACAATGCGTATCTTCTCTTCAGTGGAAAACTTACGGCGGGTCTTACGCTTGATCTCGCGATTTGCTTCTAAGCACGTACTGCTTTTTCAGATGGGGAAGGTTTTGGGTTCATGACTGACCTCCTCTGCAGTCAATCTACTACCAAAACCACACATAACTAAATGGCTAAAAGTGTCCGAGATGTTTTGACGGCGAACACAGAATGTCTGGGTCACTCCCAAGGTTGCATTGCCATTGAGCTACCGGGTAAGCGGAAACATACCCGCAGGTCATGTGCATATACCAGCGGATTTCCATAGCGGTACGCGTGGTGTTCCAGAAACGGATCTCCTCCATCCGGCCGTCGAAAAGGCCGGTATTGGGAGCGTAGGTTCCGCCACGCCGACCTATGTTCAAGTAGAAATCTATGCTGTATGCCACATCACCGCTGGTTGCTCGCGTCTTCTCAATTCCGTTTACATAGATCTTGAGTGTCGAATTGTCATATACGCCTGCAACATGGGTCCATTCACCGACAGGCACCAGGACGTCGGAATAGATGGTCTGTGCTTCTGCTCCGTTGCTGTTGTAGGCCGCGAAGAAAGCAGTTCCATCGGAATGCAGACCCAGCACATAACCGTCATCCCCACCACCATCATCATCATGCATTACCAGCCTCTCATGGGCGTAGTTATCCCGGCAGACCCAGGCTTCAATAGTGAAGTTATTGGCCGGTCGCAGTTCCGGCGTAGAGTAAACACGGACATAGTCGTTATAGCCATCGAAGTCGAGACATTCACCTGGGAATAGATCCCACTGAGCGTAGGCGCTGAGTGGAAGCAGGCTGAAAAGAAGAGTTATCATCAAGAATTTGTGGATACACATTGTGGACTCCTGTTTATCGATGTGGCCGGGTATAGGCTTGCTTCTTGAAAGGGAGTGATCCGAGTTGCCGCCCGGTGTAAAGCTGCACAGCTTGTAGCATCAGCATACAATCAATCACTTAGGCGAGGTGTAAAAGTTACAGCTGTATCGTCTATTCGAGTTTAGCGGATATGCGGATATTATGTATTATCGTCTGGCACACACTTCGTAGAAATGAAACGTTTTCGTGTCACAAAAGCAATCGCGTATCATTAGGCATAATGGTTGCAGAAGGACTCTTCAGTCACCGTAATTGTTTTTGAAGGACCTGCTGATTTCCATTAAGCCATAAGCTCGCCCGAGGTCGAATTATATGCCAATGCCTGCTGTTCTGATCGATAACTTGCCGTGTTGTTTGTATTCTATTACAGGAAATTCGTAGGGCTTAAATTAACATGCACCGTAGATCGAATTCGTTGGAACTCATCATCTTCGCCATCCTCCTGCACTGATCTCAACCTCGCGCCCAGGAAGGCCCCCTGGGCGAATGGCCCGATTTCACGCCGCCCCGGATCTCGATCAGCCGGAACGGAAGTGATACGGTCAGGTTGGAGTGGGCTTCTGTTCCCGGCGCTGCTCTAGGTGTAATAAAAACCGCGCCCAAATCAACTTGAGATCCGGGCGCGGTTTCGTTTCATACGATTACCCGGGGCTCAACGATCGTTCCGATCGTTGGCGCTTTGGCGTCCGGGCGGTTTGCCAGTTAAGCCAAGCGAATGGGCGCCCCGGGCTGGGAAAACACCCGTTGGTTACCCGGGGCTTACGATTGCTTCGCAATCGCCGCCCCGGGCTAGTGTGCGTATTACCCTCAGCAGATGGTGACAAACACACGGAATCCGTGTGTTTGTCTGAGATCAAAACCGTTTTACGGTTTTGATCATTTTACCAGCAGCAGCTTCTGCTGATCGACCGGGAAGCCGCCCACCCGCAGGGTGGCGAAGTAGACGCCGGTCGCCAGACCGTTCGCGTCAAAGCAGCAGCTGTGCTCGCCGGCCGGGAGATAGCCGCGCAGGGGGATGGCCACCTGCCGTCCCAACAGATCGTGGATCGCCAGGGTGACCTCATTGCCTCGGGTCAGGTAGAGCTCAATCTGCGTGGTGGCGTTGAACGGATTCGGATAGACCGCCGTCAGTCGCGGACTGGTGGGCAGCGCGGCGGGGCCGGCGCTGACCGCTTCCTCACCGGTGTAGCCGCGCAGAGTGATGTCGTCGACAAACCAGCCAACATCGCCGCCGCCGTTATCGGAACCGAAGTGGAACCGGAACCGGACGGTCTGCTCGCCCAGCGGATCCAGATCGAAAACATCTTCCTGCCAGTCAAAGGAGCCGGAGAAGCAGGGAGTGCCGCCTGAGAAGGGGTGCGAAGCGGGGTTGCCGCCGCCCGACTCCCAGCGGAAGGTCTTGTTGTAACCGGCCAATGGCGACAACAGATCCCAGGTTTCCCCGTCGTCAAGCGAGACTTCCACGATGCCGCCGTCATAAGCGGAGTCGGGGAAGGTGCTGGAAACCTCCGCGTCCATCCGGTGTTGGATCACCAGCTGGCTGTGGGGCAGTAGTTCGAGCGCCGGCGAGATCAGCCGGGCGTCCAGGTGGTTGTCATAGTCGCCCCAGCCCACATCACCGCAGCGCCAGCTGTTCTCCGGGCTGCTGTTGTCAAGCTGCGAGATATGCCACTGCTCCTCCCAGCTGTCCGCAGCCTCGATCGTCCAGTCCGGCTCCTCCTCCGCGACCTGACAGGTGTAATAGACCTGCCGCTCGCCGCCGCTGAACGGCACCGGCACGTTCCAGACATCCGCGTTGGCCGATATCTGCAGGGTCAACTCGATGTCGAAAACCGGCAGCGCCGACGCGTCGACCAGCACCTCGAACGGAACGGAACCGGGGTAGATGTCGCCCGGTGTGAAATCGGGATAGGTCGCCAGCGGCTGCTCGACGATGATCCAGGCCAGCTCGCTGCTCAGATGTACGGAGACGTCGGTGCAGTTATCGGTGCAGAGGTCCTCGAGCAGGATGTCGAAGCTGGCGCTCTCCCCCGGCTCGACAATGCCGTCACCGTCGCTGTCGCTGAGCACCTCGACTTCCGCCACCGCCAGCGGTGAGGGATTGAGGTGCAGCTCGATCACCGCCTGCATCTGCGGTCCGAACGCGTCGGTCCAGCCGATCCAGTTGCCGATTACCGCGCCGCAGGCATCCAGAATGGTGTTGTGCGGAATGCCGCCGGTGGTCCAGCTGTTGCCGAGGTCGCCACAGCCGGCCAGGATCGGGAAGTCGTGTGGGAACTGGTCCCAGAAATCGTTCAGCTCGTCGGGCGGATCGTTGTCGGTGTCGACGTGGGCCAGGGAGAAATAATCGTGCGAGTAGATATCCCAGAAATCGCTCTGCAGATGAGGAAACTCCTCAACGCAGTAGCCTCACCAGGTGGCGCCGAAATTGAGCAGCACCACCTTGGGACGCTGGTCGTAGAGATTCCAGGTGTTGCCGTAGGTGTCTTCACAAGTGAAGTCGGGAGGCGTTTCGCCAACACCATAAACGGCCAGCGCGGGGGCGGTGGCCAGGGTCAGCAGGAGTAAAATCAGGAGCAGTTTCTTCATCATTCTCCTCCAAGGTCTATAGTTGAATGGTGTCCTGTTTGCTACGGTTGCCCAAATAAAACCGCTGGCGCGGAAAGATGGAACTCTTATGATGCCGGATAGCCAATTCGTCTGGAAAGCACACTCTGACTGAGTCACTTGACATTATCCAACCGAAGATGCTTTTATCGGGTGTCGATTGCAAAGCGCCGCAAAGTTTGCACTTTGATCAGATGGGCGTCATCTGGTACCGGCGAACCGGCGCAGTTGAATATGTCAGGGAATAGATGAAAACAGGTGCCGAACTCTCCAGCTGCCGCCGCTATCGCTATGCACTGTGGCGCACCTGGGATGAGGAGAAGGGAAGGATCCTGTTCATCGGACTCAATCCCTCCACCGCCGATGAGACCGTTGATGACCCCACGATCCGCCGCTGCATCAGCTATGCCCGGCAGTGGGGTTACGGCGGTATTGTCATCGGCAACCTCTTCGCCTACCGCTCGCCCCATCCACGGAATCTGAGGCAGTGTGCGGATCCGGTCGGACCGCAGAACGACCGCTGGTTGCGCAAACTCAGGCGGCAGGCGGACCTGGTCGTAGCCATGTGGGGGAATGGCGGCGCCTATCGCGGTCGTGCGGGCGAAGTCCTGCCGTGGTTCCCGAAGCTGATGTGCCTGCGTCTTACCGGTCAAGGGCAACCTCACCATACCCGGGGGTTGCCGGACGGCTTGATTCCAATTCCCTACCCCGGAGCCGGATGCGCAATTGCAGGAGGAAAAAAATGAAAAGAGCCGCCGTGATCGCAATCGCCAACGCCTGTATTTGGGGATTCGTACTGATCGCCAGTGCGCTAGCCTTGAAGGGTACCGGTGCCTTTGAAAAGG
>CAZFEC010000080.1:0-4988 GCA_964517435.1 uncultured Bacteroidia bacterium
TGGCACCTGCGGAAGCCTTCCTGAAGTACAGGGATCAGGGCGAGTACGCTGGCACACTGTACGATAACGGTGTTTCCAAAGTCATCTACCTCGGCTTCCCGATGGAAGCGATCGGTGGTCTGGCCGGCACCACCACCCGAGCGGAATTCCTCCAGGCTGTCCTGGAGTGGTTTGACGGCACCCAGGGCGTTGATTCTCGTCCAGTTGAAGTGCTTGCGGATCAATTTCTCCTGGCGCGCGCCTATCCAAATCCTTTCAATCCGGTCACCACTATCGAAATCGATCTCTCAGCTGATGCCTCCCTGGACCTGCGCTTTTATAACCTGTCTGGATCTCTCGTCCAGTCTACTTTCCAACCGCACCTGACACCAGGTGTCCATAATTTCGAGTTTAGTGATTCCGACCTGGCCAGCGGGATCTATTTGCTGCAAATCGAGGCGCGTCGCCTCCTGGATGGCGAGCATCAGCGAGAGCAGCTGAAACTGAGCCTGGTAAAGTAGGGCAACGCTGACTGACGCATCGTTGCCCGCGCAGTTTGAAGCTGCCAGCTTCCAGCAGCAGCTTAAACGGCGCCTGTTATCAAAGCTCAATAAGCAGCAGACGGTAAACGAAAGCCCCCGGTAGCAGTTCGCTACTCCCCCAACTCAATCATATTTCCTCGGCCGTAAAGTAGTTCTTTCTTGCATACCTTCACCGGTTTAGTTATTTTTTCTAACTAACCTCAGAGGGCAACGGTACTCACAGATATCCCACTAGCGCAGCGAGCAGGTGAGACGGACCGCTCCGACCGGCAAATCACGATCATTCAACACAGGTCCGCATAGAATTATTACGAGCATTGCAATAGATAGAACCGCGAAAAACCATAACTGATAATAGCAACCTAAGGAGACAGAATGATGAAACGTCTTTCGTTAGTGACCATGCTGGCCCTGCTGCTGTTCAGCGGCGCCGCTCAGGCCACTTATTCGGTAGGCGATCAGGTGACCGACGATTTCACCCTGCAGGATGTGTACGGTGAAACGCATTCACTGTTCGACTACTACGGTCAGTGCGTTCTGATGAATTTCTTCGCCACCTGGTGAGGCGGCTGTGGTACGGAGGCTCCGCACCTACAGGAATTCCAGGATGAGTTTGAAGATCAGAATGTAAAAGTCTTGATGATTGATGTAGACAACAGTGAAGGCGCCGCCCAGGTTATCGCCTGGTTGAACAGCCACGGCGTCACCACCGTAACCTGCCTGTTGCAGGGCAGTTCCGCCTACAACCCCTACGGCGATGGTTACATCCCCTACAACGTTTTCCTCGATCCCCAGTTCATCGTCCGTTATACCAACAGCGGTTACAGCCAAGGCGCTTACGACACCTGGGCAGCGCTGGTTGAGGAATACGGCTACGATCCCACCTATCCCTACTTTGAGAACCTGAGTTGGGAGATTACCGACGACGGCAACGGCGACGGTCATCCCGACCCGGGCGAAAACTGCCAGATGACCTTTACCCTCGGCAACCATGATGGATGCGCCGACGCGGTGAACGTCACCGGCGAGCTGTCCAACGACGATCCCGACATCGACATCACAAATCCTAACTGCACTTTCGGAGACATCCCTAATGGCGGCACCGCCACTTCGACCACGGTTGAGTTCAGTGTCAATGCCGGCGCGGATCCGCATCAAACCGACTTCACCTTCACCGTCAATGCGGACAACGCGGCAGATCCGCGCGTCTTCAACTTCAGCTTCGGACTCGGACGCGCGCACTGGCTGGTGGTGGATGACGACGACGGCGAAAACCACGCCGAGTGGGTGGTCGACAGCTTCAACGACCTCGACCTTTATGTCGATGTCTGGGACGGCAGCCAGCCGGTTACCGCCGGTGAGCTGAGCAGCTACGATGCCGTCGTCTGGGTGACCGGCACCGCCGAGAGCACCCTGGATGAGGACGAGCAGGCGGCCGCGACCGAGTTCCTCCAGAACGGCGGCAGGCTGTTGCTTTCCAGCCAGTACCTGGGCGAGGACATCGGTGACACTCCCTTCTTCAGCGATGTGCTGCACGCGGAGCATTATACCGACAACATGCTCTACAGCTGGGTGGTCGGCATTGACGGTGCTCCCTTCGCGGCGGACATGGAGTTCCTGCTGGCCGGCAGCGGCGACGGCGCCGCCAACAGCGTCTCCCCGAGCTCGATAACGCCACTGGCGCCGGCGGAAGCCTTCCTGGAGTATCGGGACCAGGGCGAGTATGCCGGCACGCTTTACAACGGCCGCGATTACAAGGTCATCTACCTCGGTTTCGCGATGGAAGCGATCGGCGGTCTGGCCGGCACCAATACCCGGACCGAGTTCCTGGAAGCGGCGCTCACCTGGCTGGACGCCTTCCAGGGTGTCACCGACCAGAGCCAGCCCATTCTGCCGGACCGGTTCGTGATGACCCGTGCCTATCCCAATCCGTTCAATCCGGTCACGACTATCGAGATCGAACTGGTGGACCACGCCGCGGTTGAATTGACCTGCTTCGACCTGCTCGGAGCCGAGGTCTACTCGCAGTCGCTGCCGCTGCTGACGGCCGGCGTGCACTCGGTCCAGTTCAATGGAGCCGATCTGGCCAGCGGCATCTACTTCCTGCGCCTGGATGCGCGGCGCCTGCTGGACGGACGCCACCAAGTCGAGCAGCTGAAGCTGAACCTGGTTAAGTAGCGAAACGCTGACCAATGCAGCGTTTCGCCTGCTGATTCCTAAAGCGCTGCCAAAACCTATTGCAGAGGTTCAAGCAAGGCAGCAGGCAGCGAGATAGAGCTGACAACTTCGTTGCAGCTCAATAAGCAGCAGGTGATAAACAAAAGCCCCGGCTGACGCCGGGGCTTTTTTACGTCTCGAACCGCGAATGAACGCGAATATACGCTAATAGTCCAATTCAGAACCGTTCGTTAGGCAATCTCATCCAACAACTGCTGCAGGCGCTCCGCCGCCGCCGCCGGGTCGACCAGCTCCCGCTCGCCGGAGCGGCGCAGCTTGATCTCCACCTTGCCCTCCTTGAGGGCGCGATCACCCAGGATCAGCTGCAGCGGGAAGCCGAGCAGGTCGGCGTCCTTCATCTTGAAGCCGCCCCGCACCGGACGGTCGTCCAGCACGCACTTGACGCCGGCGGCCAGCAGCTTTTCGTACAGCTCGCCCGCCAGCCGTACCGCTTCCTCGTTCTTGGAGTTGAGCGGCACGACATGCACGTGATACGGCGCCAGCGCACGGTTCCAGATGATGCCGTTCTCGTCGTGGTTCTGTTCGATGTAGGTCGCCAGCATGCGTCCGACGCCGATACCGTACGAACCCATGATGATCGGTTGATCCTGGCCGCTTTCGTCGAGGAAGGTCGCGCCCATGGCAGCGGAATACTTCGTGCCCAGCTTGAAGATGTGTCCGATCTCGATCGCGCGTACGATGCGCAGCGGTTTGCCGCAGGCGGGGCAGGGCTCCTGAGCCCTGACGGAGACCAGGTCGCAGAACTCCGCCGCGGCCAGGTCGCGCGCAACATCTACGCCGCGGATGTGGTAATCCTCCTTGAGGGCGCCGGTGACCATACCGCCGCGTCCCCGCAGCCGCTTGTCGGCCAGCACGCGCACACCCTCCGGCATTCCGACCGCGCCGAGATAGCCGATCGGCGTGCCGGTGTGCTGCAGCACTTCCTCCGGCTCCGCCTGCCGGAACAAATTGCCCAGCCGTGCTTCCAGCTTGCTCTCGTTGATCTCGTCCGCACCGGTGACGCAGACCATCACCGGTTTGTCCTCGGCGATGTAGAGGATCGACTTGATGAAATTGGCCGGATCCTGCTCCAGGAACGCGGAGACCTCTTCGATCGTGCGCTGTCCCGGTGTGGCGACCTCTTCGATTTCCGCCGGTTGATCCGGCAGGTCGGGGTAGGTCAGGCCGCTGACGGCGATTTCAAGATTAGCGGCGTACTCGCAGTCGCTGCAGAGCGCGCAGGTGTCCTCGCCCGCCGCCGATTCCGCCATGAACTCCTCCGAACCGGAGCCGCCCATCAGGCCGCTGGAGGCGCCGACCACGAAGTAATGGATGCCGGCGCGGTCGAAGATACGGCAGTAAGAGCCGTGCTGCCGGTTATAGCTGTCGTCCAGGCTGTCCGCGGTGGCGTTGAGGGAGTAGGCGTCCTTCATGATAAACTGGCGCGTGCGCAGTTCGCCGGAGCGGGGCCGCGGTTCGTCGCGGAATTTGGTCTGGATCTGGTACCACATCTGCGGCAGCTGCTTGTAGGAACGGATTTCGCCGCGCGCCACGCTGCAGATGATCTCCTCGTGCGTCGGCGCCAGCGCCAGCGTGCGGCCCTTGCGATCCCGCACCCGGAACATCTCGTCCCCGAAATCGGTGTTGCGGCCGGTTTCGTCCCAGATCTCCACCGGGTTGATACCCGGCAGGTGGAATTCCTGCCCGCCGATCGCGTCCTGCTCCTCGCGGATGATGTCCTGGGCGTTCAGCGCCGCTTTCCAGCCCAGCGGCAGGTAGGAGTAGATCCCGGCGGCCAGCGGCCGCACCAGACCGGCCCGCAGCATCAACTGGTGGCTGGGGATGACGGCGTCGGCCGGCACTTCCTTCAGAGTGGGGACGAAGTTCTCACTGAAGCGCATGATTTACCTTTCGGTGTTTACGAAAACTGCGGCGCGTCTCCGCTGCTGCAGCGGTCTCAACGCTACCGATCGAGTGAACAGCTTAGTCAGTTTGTATCACGAAGTCAATCTTATTGAGGGGGGCGCGGTGAGAAAGACCTGCCGGGACGCCCGTTCAGCCTGTCCGCAGGCCCTCGGTCTGACCGGTTCAACGCGAAGCGAGATCCGGATACGGTATCGCTTGACAATTGGAGGCGGCTGAGTGTAGTTTTATGGCCTGCTGACGCGGCTGCAGACGCAGTCGCCGCAAAATCAGCCCCCGTAGCTCAGTGGATAGAGCGCCAGCCTCCGGAGCTGGATGCGTAGGTTC
>CAZFEC010000081.1:0-4731 GCA_964517435.1 uncultured Bacteroidia bacterium
TACGATCAATGTCAATCCCCTCGGAGTCCAGGCGGACGCGCTCTGGAGCGATGGCTTTGGCGAAGATGGCATGTTCGATCTCATCTTTGAATCGGCGGGGCGGATTACCGATGCGGGCTATCAGGTGGAACTGGCGATTCCCTTCTCCAGCCTGCGCTTCCCCAATATTGAGGAGCAGATCTGGCGCATACAGTTCTGGCGTCACCATTCCCGTGATACACATTACAGCATTACCTGGGCGGCGGTTGATCGCGACGAGTCCAACTGGGTACGCAACTGGGGAACCCTGACCGGAATCAGGAACGTTTCACCGGGGAAGGGGATAGAGATCATTCCGGCCTGGACCGGCTCCATGGCGGGCGCTCTGGAAGGGGACACCGACGGCAATCTGGAGTTTCTGAACGATGACCCGCACGGGGAAGCTTCCCTGTCCTGCAAGTATGCAGTCTCATCGAACGTCATCATTGACGCCACCCTGAATCCTGATTTCAGTAACGTCGAGTCAGACGCCTTTCAGATCGACGTCAACTCGGCGACCGCCCTCTCCTATCCCGAGAAGAGGCCGTTTTTTCAGGAGGGAAGCGACCTCTACCGCACGCGCCTGAATCTCCTCTACACCCGCTCCATCAACGATCCCGATTTCGCGGTCAAGCTCACCGCCCGCATGGGCAGAACCTCGATCGGTCTGCTCAGCGCTCACGACCGGCATAGCCCCTTCATCGTACCGTTCGAGGAAACCAGTTCAGGTTTGATGATCGGCGGCGAGAGTTACTCCAACATTTTGAGAGTGCAACAGGTGCTCGGATCAAGCGCGCAGGTGGGTCTGCTGGCCACCAATCGCTACTGGGAGGGGGGCGGCAGCGGCTCCACCGTCAGTACCGATGCGACAATACGCTTTTCCCGGCGGATCACCCTGCGTCTGCAGGCGGCCGGCAGCTACACCGCAGAGCCGGAAGACAGTCTGCTCACCCTGGGACTGGAGGGATACAGCTTCGATAACGGCAAATACACGGCTGTTTACGATGGTGAATCATTCGGCGGTTATGCCGGCGTTGCGAATCTCAGCTATCAAAGCAGCAACTTCTATGTCAGCGGCAACTGCTCCGAAACCGGTCCGACCTTCCGGGCCGACAACGGCTGGATGCCGCGCAACAACCGCCGCGCGGTGAGTTTCTACTCCACCTGCCACTGGCGGTTTGATAGTGGACTGCTGGAGAGGATTACCCTGGAGGTCAATCCGATGCGGATCTGGAACACCGATGGCCACAAGAAAGACGAGGCGGTGTTTGCCACCGTTTCCCTGCCACTGCGTTTCTATCAGACGCGTCCAATGTATCAGTATATGATCAGTACGGAGGAATTCGCGGGCATCTATTTCGACGACATCTGGAATCACCTTTTCAGATTCAACACCTCGCCCAGCGAGATGCTGGCTTTCGGGGGGTCGGTCAGCTACGGCAACCAGATCGCCTATAGATATGAGGAGATCGGCAGGCAGACGAAATTGGGCGCCTGGCTGGATCTCAACCTGTTCGACCGGCTGTTTATCGAGAACTGGATCAACCATGTCCAGAGTTACCATACCGTAACGGATGAGGAGCTGTTCAACGGTTTCATCTACGCATCACGGATAAGCCTGCAATACAATCGACAGCTGTCGCTGAGGCTGTTTTCTCAGTATAATGAGTTCAGTGACACCTGGATTTTCGATCCGTTGATTACCTACCAACTAAACCCGTTCACGCTTTTCTACATTGGTTCGACGTATAATATTCAAGCGTACGACAATCTGAATCAAGGTGGTGACAGGTTTGCGGCGGAGGATGAGGATTCCTTCCGGCACCAGAAGCTGGATTACCGCCAGTTCTTCATGAAGGTGCAGTATCTCTTTCAGCTGTAGGTGGCTGCCTGGTCCGAAGTCTTTGCGTGCACCTAATGCCTCACCCGGCGATTGGACCCAGGTAGCGACAGGAATCGGGGTGAAAAAGGCGCCCGGAGGTGGGCGCCTTTTCACGCAATATCGTGCTTTTTTGCAGCGGATCTGCTTCAAGACAGGTCGAGTTGAATTCTAGTCGTCGAAATCCCCCTCCTCGCCCTTATCCGAGACGATGGCCGCACCCTTGACCGGGATCGTATCCGCTGTCCACTCCAGGGGATTCTCGATCCGCCCCCCCTTCGGCCCCAGGTCATAAGAATCCGCTGCCAGAATAGCCTCAATCGCCAGCGGCGCCGTGTCGCCGGCGTTGAAGACCTCCGTCAGCATGTTGTAGACAAAATCCTCGACCCGCTTGATCATCCGTTCGTGTATCTCGACCGACTGTCCCAGCAGGCGGTTCTCGAACGGCAGGTTGAGCTTCTTGTAGTCACCCTTCTTCCAGCCCTGCTTGTCGGCGTAGGCGGTGATCTCATCCCAGACATCTTCAGTTACACCTGCCTCCGGCACCTTGATGAACCGCTCCTGGTCGTCCAGGATGGCGTTGCCGTAGTCGTTCACCTCCAGGCCCCAGGAGATCATCTGCAGGGCGGTGGCGACATTGGCCTTGGTTGTACTGGTCTCGCCCGCGATCTGCCGCAGACGGTCGGAATTGTTGCCGGAAGTGCCGTGCTGCGCGCCGGAAAGCTTATAGGGCGCCAGGGCGGTGTGGATGGCGGCGGTCAGTTCCACCTGGATACCGGCGTCACTGGCTTCCAATCCATGCGAGGTGCCGTTGTTCAGCGCGATCCAGTCGGGGAAGATGCCGTTGGCGTTGAGGCCCCGGATCAGGAACAGCGCCTCCTCCTCCGTCGAGAGGCCGGTCGAGCCCTTGATCTCGCCGACCTCGGTCTCGTAGCCGGCCCAGGCCGGAACGCAGGAGTTGAGTTCGAGGTTGGCCAGCAGGTTGTCCGCATCCGGCAGGTGAGAGGCGTCGATGGCGATGGAGGTGATGCCGGCGTCGAACAGGGAGGGGATCTCGGTCCTGGCGCGCTCGATATCCGCCGCGTTCTTGATGCCGTAGTGGTCGGCGTGGATGGCGACCGGCACCGTGATGCCCAGCTCATTGCAGGCGGCGTCTACGATGCGGGCCATGTTCCAGAAGTTCACCGCGCAGTAGGCGCTGGCGCCGCCTTCCGACTTGGCGATCTCGATGATGATGGCGGCGTTGGCCCGCTGGGCGGCCCGCAGCGCGCCGCGGATCACGAAACTGTTGCGACCGTTGGCGGCGATGGTCATCGCGCCCCCTTTGGCCAGCATTGCCCGGTCGATTACCTTGCCACTGACGATCAGCGCCCGCGAATGCGGGAACAGCTTGACGATGTTGGGCGGACGTCCGACTTCAAGCGCCTTCAGGAAGTCGGCCGAGTAGACATTAGATGCGGTCATTCTTATCTCCATGCTTGATGTTATTGCTTACCTGCCCACTATTGTAAATGGATGCCGGCCGCTTTCCAACTCCAAAAGGTGAACGGTTCCTCCCCGGCTTGATTATTCCGCCGGAAATTGCTAACTTGCCGCCGTACGCATAATCCAGACGATTCCAAGCTTCGCAACCGTTTCTATCTGGCCGGCAAATCGTCTCCAGGCGCTGCTGTAGCGGCCGTATGACTACTGGTTCCATATCGGGATTCTTCCGGCTCGACAACGTCGCCTTTGATAAAGATCGTGTCAACGGGAAGGAGTGTACCGATGAAGCAATTATCGTTGTGCAGGGATTTGTCCGCTGTGCTGATGGTAACACTGCTGCTGACGCTACCGGTTTCAGCACAGGTGGAGAATGTATTCACCCGCGGCAACGTCAATGATGACTTCCAGGTCAACGAACGGGATCTCCTCTACCTCCAGGAGTATCTCTTCGGGAGCGGGCCGGACCCGCTCTGCATGGACGCTGCGGATATCAATGATGACGGCAGTGTTGATCCCGACGATTACACCTGGCTGCAGACCTACTTCACAGGGGCGGGAGCGCCGCCGCTGCCTCCCTTTCCCAATCGCGGCTGGGACCCCTCGCCCGACCTGCTCACCTGCTTCTATCCCACTCCCGCCTTTCCGGCCTTTACCGGAAATCCCAGCGACAACATAGTCGTCTGTATTTCACCCGGCAGTCAATGACCGCCAACCATCGCAAGAGATGGCTCCGGCGGAGTCATTATAAACTGGGTTGATTATCGCTGGCATGTGGCTCACGACACCTGTGACCTCTACGCCCAGCATGTCTGGCAAAATGGAGTACTCGATACGCTGGCCTGGCCTGAAGGCAACTGGATCAGCCGACCGCCCTTCGAGCGGGAGAACATCAACTATCCCCTGGTAACTTATCCCGGCGATCAGGGCGGACCGCAGCCCGATATGAACGGCGGGTGGCGCATGGCTGAGGATGGAGTCGGCGGCGCCTTCACTGTGTGGCACGATTCCCGTTTCGGTCATTTCCTGATCTACGGTCAGCACCTGGCCGGTACAGGCATTCCCGCCTGGACTGAAGGAGGGATCCCGATCGCTGGAACCGCGGCGGATCCCGCCACGCAGAAGTACCCCGGTGTCATCACCGACGGCGTGGGTGGAATCTACGTCTGCTGGCAGGAGCAGGGAGAACTCGTGGCCACCTGGCAGATCAGGGCATCACACGTGCTCTGGGACGGTACGGTGGAATGGAGTGTCTGGCTGCATCCCACCGCCTTCGACCAGACGCTACCGTTCATCGTCTCCGACGGTGACGGAGGCGCCTGGGTGGCCTGGGAGACTGAAACCGCGACACC
>CAZFEC010000082.1:0-4271 GCA_964517435.1 uncultured Bacteroidia bacterium
TTAATCTACAGAAAAACACTTAAGCGAGTGTCCATTTTTTCGGGACCACCTCTATACCATGCTGCCGTATTACCTGTTATCGTTACGTCGTGCAGTCTCAGGCCGGAACCGGTGCAGTATAACCCGCCACCGAAATCGTCAGCGAAATTATCTGCAATCGTACAGCCCACTAAGACAAGACTTGAATCTTCGCAATAAATCCCACCACCATCAATGCCAGCCAAGTTGCTTGTTAAAGTAACACTTAGGAGATTCGGACTGGAATAATAGCAGGAAATCCCGCCGCCTCTGGAAGCCATATTATCCATTATTGTAGTATTCAACAGAGTTGGGTGAGAAGTATGTAAGCAAATGCCGCCACCACGTGCAGAATAACCACCATTCCTAACTGTGAATCCATTGATCAGTGTCGTAGTGTCGATGATTCCACCGAGGTCCCAATTGAAACTAATCACACTCCCCAGCGAATCCCCATCGATAACACAGTCTTCCTCCCCACTCCCGATCAGCTTAATCCCATTCACCGCCGGCCAGATGATGTTCTCGTAGTAGGTGCCGGAGGCAACTTGGACTGTGTCCTCCTCGGTAGCCGCGTTTAACCCCGCCTGTATCGTCGGTTGGTCGCCGGGGACGTTGATGATGGTGGCGGAAGCGGTGGAAATGAAGATGGTGAATGGCAGAAGGAGCAGGGCGAAACGACCCATTATTTCCCCGGATTTGGGATGCCTTATTCTATAAGAAGGTATTGAAACCTGTCGTGAAAGCCAAGGCGCAGACAGGGGCGATTATGAATGAGGTTATTCAGCGATCTTGATGCGCAGTGCTTACTCGGAGCTGTGATCCTGAATCCACTTCGTCAGGTCGCTTTCGGAGAAACGCCCTGCGGAGGCGTCGAGGATGATTGAAACCACTTCGGATTCACCGGCCGCGAACTCGATCCCGTTGAGACCGAGAAAGACGACCATCGTCAAGAATGCAATCCGCTTGTTGCCGTCGTGAAAGGGGTGATTACGGAGGAGGGTGAAACAATATGCAGCCGCGAGGGCGAAGATATCCACTCCCTCCTGGTAGGCGTATTTCTGCCTGGGATAGGCCAGGGCGGACTCGAGCAACGCCTCGTCCCGCAGGCCGGGCAGGCCGCCATGTTCGCGGATCTGCTCGAAATGAATGGACTCAACGACTATGCGAGGCACCCAGGTTGGTTCCAGCAAGGATGGGAGTTCCTATTTAGCCAGTTCGCGCAGAGCGTTCCGGTAGCGGCGTGCCGCCTGGGCGGCGATGGCGAGTGCTTCCTGCGTCAGCTGGTCGTAGGGGGTAAGCAGGATGCCCTCCTCCGTCTCCACCGCCAGTAACTTGTCGCCCGGCTCAATCCGGTAGCGTTCCGCCATTTCCTTGGGCAGGGTGGCACCGATCGAGCCACCGACGCGTCTGGCAGTAATTTTCTTAACCATGCATATCCTCAGCGGCAGTTTGGGCTGGCGATGTAATATAACATAATTGCTACATATCTACAAGAGAATAACACAATTGTATAACACGGTTGATCTTAATGGACTTTCCCGCAGCTTTGTGCTCGCTTCACCCCTCCACTATTTTCCGATAAACCGCCACGGTCTTCGTCGCGACAACCTCGGGATGATGCGTGACTTCCGCGTAATCCCGTGCCGCCCGGCCGAATTGCCGGCGCTGCTCCTCGTCCCGCACCAGCGTCTGGATGCGGTCGGCCAGCTGCTCGACTTCTCCCGGTTGCACGAGGTAACCGTTGACGCCATCCGCGATCATCTCGCCGACACCGCCCACCGTGGTCGCGATCACCGGCCGACCGGCGGCCAACCCTTCCGCCACCACCATCGGCGCCGTCTCCTGGTAGGAGGGGAGCGCCACCAGGTCGGCACGGCTGTAGACCCGCGGCATCTGTTCCGGATCGACGAAACCGAGCCACTCCACCTGTCCCGGCAGCTCGTCGTCGATCGTCCGCGCGACTTCGGTCTGGTATTCGTCCCCGCCACCAGGCGGAATCCCCGCCACCAGCAGTCGCGGGCGGAGTCCCCGCGCTTTCAGCAATACCAGCGCCCGCAGCAGGTCCAGCAGACCCTTGCGCTTTCGGAGTACGCCGGAGAAGAGGAGCGTTATCTCGCTGCCGTCGGATCGGAGGGCGGGCAGTTCAAACAGGCCGGGATGCACGGCGTTGGGGATCGTGAAGGTCTGCACTCCCGCCAGGCCGTCCCTGCGCAGTTCGGCCACCTGCCGCAACGTGTATTCATTCAGCGCGATCAGGTGGCGCAGCTGCTCGAGTCCCGCCAGTTCCAACCGGCGGGCGGTGCCATACGCATCATCCCCCTTGAAAATGCGGTTGACGATACCGTGGATGGTGACGACGGCGGGATAACCGGAACGCAGCGCCGCCAGTCCGGCGTGCCCCTCCAGCCCCTGGCCGTGCACCAGGTCCGGCCGTATCATCCGCAGGATCCGCCGGACGCGCCCGCTCTCCCAGCGATACTCCAGCCGGGTGGAAAAACGGCCGCTGGTACGGAAGCAGTGAACCCGTACGCCCGCATCGTCCGCTTGACGCGGCACCCCCCGGCAGTGCGGCGGAATCCCGGCGACGACATGTACTTCGCAGTCATTACGCCGGGCCAGCGCCAGCGCCAGGTTGCGCGTCCAGGGGGTGGGGCGCTGACGGCCGGGCGCGATTGCCGGGCAGTCCGCGAGCGTGTAGGGTGAAATGAGCGCCACCTTGAGCGGTGTTCGAGACAGCTGTTCTCCGCTCACTTCGCCCCTCCACCATTCGGCGGCATCGCTGCGGGTGCTGCGGCCTCTGCTTCCAGCGGCTCCGTCTCTCTGCGCTCCTTCACCATCCGTTTCTGCGCCAGGGTGAGGATCAACAGGACGATAAAGACCGTCCAGCCGTGCGTCCCGTTTACATTGGCGATCAGCGACCAGCTGAAAAAGCTGAGCCAGGAACAGAAGAGCGCCACCGCCTGCGACGAGCGTTGCCTGTGAATAAACGCGCCCATGCTGCGCCAGCTGCCGGCGATTCCCTGCGCATAGAGATACACGATCATCGCCAGCCCGGCGAAGCCCCAGTTGACGAAACTCCAGACGAAGAAGTTGTGCGGCGACGGCAGCGTGATGCCCCAGTAGGGGTGCAGCAGCTGGATGTTGCTACGCCCCAGTTCCAGCCAGCCGTTGTTGCCGAAACCGATCCAGGGGGAGTGCTGCAGGGTGTGGGTGACCGCCGGCAGCCAGATGTAGGTCAGACGCCCCGACAGGTTGCCACCGATGTACTCGCCCCGCAGGAATCTCTGGAAGTTGACGAAGAGGTTCATCTCGCCGGCGAAGAGCGCGCGGAAGAACAGCACCAGGTAAGGCGTCGCCCACCAGAGGATCAGCGCGGCGATGAGTAACAGAAAATAGCGGTTGCGGCTCATCAGGAAGTAGAAAAGCGCGACGATAATGATGAACATCATCAGCGTCGTACGGGTGCCGTTGTAGAAGAGCGCCAGCGCGAACAGCACCAGGAAGATGCCGGTGATCACTTTGCGCTTGAAAATCGCGGCCAGCGTGAACGGCATCAGCGTCATCATGAAATGTGCGTCCTCATTGCCCGCGCCCAGCAGGAACGACAGGCGCGAGGGATTGAAGAAACGCTCGAAAGGGGACATCCCCGATTTATAGATGATGTAGGGGTAGAAGATCGCCACGGAGAAGAAGAGCAGAATGAACGCCTTGTTCAAAAAGGAGATGACATCCTTCGCGTGGAAATAGCAACCCTCAATCGCCACGATCAGGATCGAGGTATAAAAGAAAAACTTTACCGCTCCCTGCAGGTGAAGCCGGGGGTTGTCGACCAGCGGGATCTGCAGCAGCATCAACCCCTGGAACGCGAACAGCACCAGGATGAAGCGCTTGTGCCGCATCCAGACCGGGAAATAGTTGCGGCTGTTGCCGATCAGGATCAGACCCACCACGCCCAGCGCCGCCATCCGATAAAAGCCGGCGATCGAAATACCGCCGATGGAGTGTTTCTGGAAGACTACGAACAGCGAGTTGACGTAGAAATTCAGGATCAACGCCACCGCCGCGATCTTGAAGTTCAGATCGAGGGTGCGGTGCCTGCCCAGGTCCATACCGGTGCTCATCGCTGCGAGTTGGCTGCCAGCGCGCATCGGAAACCCTCCACCATCAATTGCATGTTCACCCGGGTCTGGATCGTATGACCGGCGTTGGCCGCCATCTCCCGCTGCAGCGATTTGTCCGTCAGGATGGTT
>CAZFEC010000083.1:0-4229 GCA_964517435.1 uncultured Bacteroidia bacterium
CTATGTGGACGAAACCCTCTGCAACGCCTGCGGGGAATGCGCCGAGGTCTGTCCCTCCGGGCACCCCGACGAATACCAGGAGGGTTTCTCCACCCGCAAGGCGATCTACATCCAGTACGCGCAGGCGGTGCCCTCCGCCTACCTGATCGACATGGAGACCTGCCTGGGCAACAACCCGATCGCCTGCGGCAAGTGCCAGGATGTCTGCGACAAGGACTGCATCGATTTCGACGCGCACGACATGCTGATCGATCTGGAGGTGGGCGCGGTCATCGTCGCCACCGGTATGGCGCCGTACGATCCGACCGAGATCACCGAATACGGCTACGGCCGCTATGAAAACGTGATCACCAGTATGGAATTCGAGCGGCTGATCTGCGCCGGCGGCCCGACCGAGGGACACTTCATGCGGCCCAGCGACAGGGATCGGCCCAAACGGATCGGTTTCATCCAGTGCGTCGGTTCCCGTTCCCATAAGTACGGCTCCGAGTACTGCTCCAACATCTGCTGCATGAACACCATCAAGGACACCCTGCTATTGCGGGACCACTATCCCGACACGGAGAACTACGTCTTCTACATGGATATCCGCGCCTTCGGCAAGGGATTCGAAGACATGTACATCCGTTCCCGCGAGGAGGGGGTGCGCTACATTCGCGGCATCCCGGGCGAAATCACCGAGGATCCGGAGACGCGCAACCTGAAAGTGGTGGTGGAGAACACCCTGACCAACGAACTGGATGAGTACGAGCTGGACATGATCGTGCTCTCGGTCGGCGTCAAACCGCAGGATGACGCCGCCGGCGTCCGCAAGCTGTTTACCCTGTCGCAGACACCGGACGGCTTCATGATGGAGGCGCATCCCAAGCTGAAACCGGTAGACGCGCCGACGCGCGGCGTGTTCCTGGCCGGCTGCGTCGAGTCGCCGAAGGACATCAAGGACAGCGTCACCCAGGCGGGAGCGGCCGCGGCGCGCGCCCAGATCCTGCTCAACGCCGGCAACGTCAAGATCGAGGCGATCACCTCGCGCATCGACCCTGAACTGTGCAAGCGCTGCGGCAGCCGTTGTTCTTCGGTCTGCCCCTACAGCGCCATCCAGTGGCAGAAGGGTGAGGTGCCGCAGGTCATCGAAGCGGCCTGCGCCGGTTGCGGCGCCTGCGGTGCGGAGTGCAATTTCGGCGCCATCACGATGCGCCATTTCACCGATCACCAGCTGATCGCGCAGGTGGACGCCATCCTGGCGGACAACCATATGGACAAGCTGGTCACCTTCGCCTGCAACTGGTGCAGCTACGCCGGCGGCGACTTCGCCGGCATCTCCCGGCTCCAGTATCCGGTGCACACCCGCATCATCCGCACCATGTGCAGTGCCCGTGTCCGGGAGGATTTCGTCGAGCACGCCTTCCGCAACGGCGCGCCGATGGTGCTGGTCTCCGGCTGCCACTTCGCCGACTGTCACTACATCGACGCCAACCGGGCTACCGTCAAGCGGGTACAGCGGCTGTGGGACCGCCTCGATAAGCTGGGCATCCGGCCGGAGCGGCTGCAGCTGGAGTGGATCAGCGCCGCCGAGGGGCAGAAGTTCGCCGCGGTAATGCGCAAGCTGGATAAGATGCGCCTGGAGGTCACGCCGGAAGAGGTAGCCTATACGCAGGAAGCGCTCAAGGCGCAGCAGCTCAAGGGTAAAGAGAAGAAGGAGGCGCTGGCGAAGCTGACCTCGCCCCGTCCCCCGGCGGTAATCGAGACGACCGGGCAGCCGCCGGTCGGACACAGCTGGTTCAAGTGCATGAGCTGCGGTCATCAGTTCACCCAGCCGTACGACCCCAACGCGGATCTCTACGAGTGGCAGTGTCCGCTGGGCGAGTGCCGCAGCAACAGCGTACGGCTGCTGCAGGAGAAGAAACAACCAGCAGCGGTGGAGGAGGCGGTATGAGCGACTCCACCCTGAAGGTGGACTTCCAGAAACGGCAACAGCTGGAGCGGATCCTCGGCGCCGGGCATCTGAATTACTGCTACCAGTGCGGGGCCTGCGTGGGAGACTGCCCCACCGCCAGGTTCCACCCGGAGTTCAACCCCCGCACCATCATGCTGCAGTCGCTGCTGGGCGACCTCGACGAACTGCTGGCGGAGAACTCGCTGATCTGGTACTGCAGTAACTGCTATAACTGTTACGAACGCTGCCCGCAGGATGTCCGCCCGGTGGAGGTGATCATCGCCCTGAAGAACCTCTGCGTGGCGGAGGGAACCGCCGCGGAGGAGATTCAGCCGGTGATGGAGCGGATTCTGGCGACCGGACGCAGCGTGCCGGTGATGCCGGCGGTAAACCGCATGCGCGATGATATGGGCCTGCCGCCGATCGCCGAGCTGGACACCGACGAACTGCGGGAAATTCTCAAACCGGACGACGAAGCATGAAACTTGCGTTCTTCCCCGGGTGTCTGATCCCGGTCAAATACCCCTACATGGAGGTGGCAATTCGCAAGACGCTGCCCAGGCTGGGCATCGAGATCGTCGACCTGGAGGGGCTGACCTGCTGCCCCGATCCGATCCACTTCAAGGCGGCGGACAACCTCGGCTGGCTGGTGGCGGCCACGCGCAACCTCTGCATCGCCGAGGAGGCAGGTCTCGATATCTTCACCATCTGTTCCGGCTGCACCGAAACCCTCTCCGAGGCGATCCACATGCTCAAGGAGAACCCGGAGCTGAAGGAGCAGGTCAACCGGCGCCTGGCCCGTATCGGCCGGGAGTACAAGGGTAAGGTCAAGGTGCGCCACATCGTCACCATTCTGCGGGATGATGTCGGTGTCGAGAAGATCAAGGCCACCGTCACCCGGCCCCTGGACAAGGTGATGGTGGCGATCCATTATGGCTGCCACCTGCTCAAACCGAGCGACTTCATGCAGGTGGATGATCCGGACGATCCCCATGTGATGGATCACCTGATCCAGGCGATCGGCGGCACCACCTGCCGGCACCAGGAGTGGTATCTCTGCTGTGGACGCGCCTGCCAGAGCCAGGAGTTACGCGAGCAGATGACCAACAGCGTACTCGATTCGGTGCGGGAGATGGAAGCGGACTGCATGGGGATGATCTGCCCCACCTGTTTCTCCTCCTTCGATCTGGGGCAGGTCCTGCTGGCCCGCAAGCTGAAGGGCAAAGCCGACGCGCCGAAGATGGTGCCGCCCGTGTACTATTTCCAGCTGCTGGGGCTGGCTCAGGGGCTGACGCCGAAAGAGGTGGGTCTGAACCGCCACAAGATCAAACTTATCACGGTATTGGAAAAAATCGGACTGGCTGAGCCGGTCTAGTATCACTGGCTCCCGCCACGGACCGGCCACTCCGCAGGATTGGAAAGAATAACCGTTCATAGAACAGGGGATAATTATGGACAAGCAGCTCAAACTCAATGACGGCAGAATCCTCAAGCTTCGGGAGATGCAGGATGACGATCTGGAGCGCTCCTTTGCGTTCTTCCAGGCGCTGCCGCCGGAGGACCGTAACTACCTGCGCGTCGACGTCACGCAGCGGGAGGCGGTCAAACAGCGCATCGCCGATATACAAGCCGGCATCGTCAAGCGGATCATCGCCCTGGACGACGATCATATCGTGGCGGATGGTTCGCTCTTCCTGGAGACCTCCGGCTGGAAGCGGCATATCGCCGAGATCCGGCTGATCATCGCCCGCGACTACCAGCGGATAGGGCTGGGCATGCAGTTGGCGGGTGAACTGCACCTGCTGGCGGTTCAGGAAGGTGTCGAGGAGATCATCGTCAACTTCATGAAGCCGCAGGAAGGCGCCATGAAGATCTTCACCAAGCTCGGCTTCCACCAGCAGTGCCAGCTTCCGAGCTATGTCAAAGACATCCACGGACAGAAGCACGACCTGATCGTGATGCGCTGCGACCTAAAGGTCATGTGGGATCGGTTGGAGGATGAATTGGACGACTTCAGCTGGCAGCGGATGCAGAGCACGTGATACAAATCCTGCAAAGCAGGATTTGTATCATTGAAGAACAAGCAGCTCGCAAACTGCTATAGACATGGGACGAATAAGACGGCACATCTTGTTCGTCGAAGATCAAACCTGCTGTGCAGGTTTGATCACTTAACCAGCATCATCCTCTCCGCCAGCAGCGCGTCACCAAAATCGACGACATAGATGTACACACCGGACGGCGCCGGCAGGTTACTCGCCAGGGTGCCGTCCCAGATCACCTCGTAGACACCCGC
>CAZFEC010000084.1:0-3931 GCA_964517435.1 uncultured Bacteroidia bacterium
TAAGGAAGGAAAGAGAATGGAAATCAAAGCAGATAAAGAAGGCCAGCAGGCAATACTGATGTTGATAGACTGTGCTCTGAAGGCCGGTGGCCGGGCGAACATGGCTCCGTGCCAAGCAATTGAAGCAGCTATTGAAATCATAGAGGATCCGGACAATGGCGACAACGACAAAGATAGTTAATGGGAAATTAGAAATAGTCGAAACCAAGGACACGGTCACTACGACCATGACCGAGGACGAAGTCACCGGTAAGATCGCAGAGATCCAAACGGCTATCGATCATCTTGAGATCGACTTGGCCGCCAAAGAAGCAGAGAAAGCAATCTGGGTTGCAATACTGGATGAACTGAAAAAGTGACGGCAAAGAGAGTAAAGACTAATGCCTAGATTTCTATCTGGAGAGCTGAGTCCTTCAATGGTGGCAGACGCCGGGTCCGAGGTCTATCAATCTGGAGCTGAGCTGCAGGACGGGTTCATCACCACGCCCGAGGGAGCCACGATGGCACCCGGCTCAATCTACGTGGCCAACACGAAGTCGAACGTTAAGGTCAGGAATCACACATTCATCTATAGCCAGAGCGATACCTATACCCTTGAGTTTGGGCCTCTGTACATTCGGTTCTATCGCAACGGTGGGGTGATTGGAGGTCCTTACGAGGTTGTGACAACCTACGCTGCAGACGAACTCGATGAGCTGGACTTCTACCAGAAGAATGACACCCTGTACATCACGCACAACAACCACCAACGCGCAAAGCTCGTGCGAACTGACCATGACGACTGGACGCTGTCGGATCTGGAAATGGTGGACGGACCATTCCTCCTGGAGAACGACACGCCTGCAAACACGGTTACGCCTGACGCTCTGACCGGGGCCGTGACTGTGACTGCCGTGCAGGACAGTTTCCTGGCCACTCAGGTTGGGGGGCTGCTTCGCATTGATCATGACCTGGCTGAGCAGAAGGTTGAGGGGACCATCTCTGGCACTGGGGCCTCTGCTGCAGTGTACGTGCAGAAGGGAGAGTTCTTCCAGATCAACGTCACCGGGACCTACACAGCCACAATCGAGGTGCAGTTCTCAGAGGATAATGTCTCCTGGGAGACCTCATCTACCTATGCGTCGGTCGATGACAAGCAGATCTCCCTGCAGCTCCAGAACGAGGACGCGCGTATAGACGACCCACAGCTGGCCAAGACCGATCAGTATGTCAGGATCAATGTGTCGGCTTATGTCTCAGGGTCGCCTCCGTTCCTAGTGGCTGCGAATGCGTACACTCACAGGGGCATTGTTGTGATTGGTGGCTTCACCAGTACCAAGATCGTGACAGGTACCGTCCTGACCAGGCTTGGGGCAGTAACGGGCACAGCCAAGTGGCGTGAGGGCTCCTGGTCTGACCGCAGAGGCTTCCCCTCTGTGACCAACATGGAGGATTTCAGGCTGTGCCACATTGGTAGCACGCACGAACCGACCAGACGCTGGTGTTCTGCAACTAACGATCCAGAGCGGAACAGGACCGGGGAGTTGGCAACGGATGCATTTGCTCACGATCTGACAGGTCTGACAAACCCGGTACGGTGGATACGGCTGCTTGACCTGGGTATCCAGGTGGGTACTACCGGGTCCATAGCCACGTTTAGGGTGACCGACAGTGCTATTGGGGTGCGTGCCAACAATCCATACAAGCTGTTCAAGAAGATCGCTTATCCGTGCGGGTACATCAAGCCTGTTGAGACTGACTTTGGCCTGATGGTGGTTGCCCGTGGCGGTCGTAGTCTCGGTGAGCTGCTCTGGAGCCAAGAGGACCAGCTGCTATACCTGGAGGACCTTACCAACAACGCCAAGCACATCCTGCATGTAGACGATGCTGATGGCATTGTGTCGATCGCTTATCAGCGGCGCCCGTACCCGCTGTTGTGGTGCGCTCTGTCTGACGGCACCCTGCTGTGCTTCTCCTTCAATCGATTAAAGAAATATGCTGCGTGGAGCAGGGCAGGCTATCGCTGCCTGGTAGAGACTATCTCTGTTGAGCCCCAGGACAATTACGACCGGATATGGCTTGCCGGCCAGTACACCATTGACGGCTCAACGGTACGATTCCAATGCTACATGGACGAGCTGAACCTGCACAAGCCTATCAAGGACATGCACTTCTCAGAGGCAGGCCTGAAATGGATCGGTGGATCAGCCAACATCACGGGCATCTCAACCGCTGCAGAGGCTGTTGTCACTGTGGATGAGTGGCCTACCGGCACTGCTGCCCTGGCCGACGGTGACAATGTCAGGATCAACGATTTTCGGGATGAGGATGACGACGACAATCTCGGCATGGTCGAGGTCATCAACGAAGTCTTTACTGTATCCGACGCCAATGTAGGAGCGAAAACTTTCAAACTTAAAGACTCTGCCGGCGTCGGATACATTGACACCGCCCTGTACTCTACCTATACATCCGGTGGCAGCATTGATCAGGTTGAGAACACCTTCACGGGTCTAGACCATCTGGATGGCGAGGAGGCAATGGTGGCCTCTGACGGCACGTACAATGAGACAGTGACTATTGCGTCCGGCACGTACACCCAGGACACATACCCAAATTCAGTCTCCGTTGGTCTGTATGACGCGCGTTACTTCATACCAATGCCAGTAGAGTCTCCAGATTCGTATGGCAAGATGAAGCAGATTGTGGCACTATGGCTTGGCCTTTTCCGCTCTACTGATGGTGAGGTCTCACGCGTGAAAGCAGATAATACCTTTGATGAGGACCTGAAGATCAAGAAGGAAATCGACTACTCCAAAGTCCGGGACCCTCGAGACAAAGAGGCAGGAGTCTATACCGGGTTGGTGCGAGTTGACGCTCTCTACGGGTCCGATGAAAGGCAGCGGGTGGCAATCAAGCAGCAGTATCCTTTACCCATGACACTATTATCAATTGATCCTGAGGTGCAATAATGGCAGTTGCGTTCGCACAAGCAGGCCTTCAACTAGGTCTTGAATTTCTCCGTAGCAGACAGACAAGAAAATCTCTTGAATCTCAGGCCAGGACAACACTGTTCAATGCCCAAGCCCTGAGAGCAGAGGCTGAAGAGGCCGGCATTGCTGCTGAGTTTGACATCGAACGTCTGAAAGAGGCCGGAGCCCTTGACATAGCTGAGATCGAAGCACAACTTGCTGAAGCCGGTCAAGGGTCTCTGGAAACCACAACCCAGGCCAACCTCCTGAACGCTGCTGCCGAGGTCAGGCTGGCCGCTCTGATCCGCAAACGCGAGGGCGCATTCGCAAAGGCGCAGGGTATCAGGCAGGCGCAAAGTGAAGAACGGAAAGCAAGGGACCTGAAGAAGGCAAGCAAGCGTACTTTCCTCGGGTTGTTTTAGAAATAGGTGATTAATGGCTGGTATCGGACTACAACGTAAACAGCTGGACGCCAGGCTTGGCAGGCGTGCGCGTCCAGAGGAGACATCTGTAGAGGACCAAGTCAAGCTGCAGGGTGCTGGTGCCGGCCTGCAGATTGCTGGCAACCTGGCCCTACAGATCTACGAGAATCAGGGCAAGGCTTCTCTTCTGGACGCTGAGGGCAAGGTGAAGCTGGCCGGTATCCAGTATCGACAGGACTTCCTCAAGAAGCTGCAGAAGACCGAAGACGTAAATGAGATTGTCAAGACTATCAATGATTTCCAGTCAGGGATAGAACAGAATTGGAGTAAGTCAGTAGGTGATGCAGAGAAGTCTGTAGTCCCGGGCTACAGGGGCGCGTTCAGGTCACAGATGAAGCGTAAGGGTCAGCTCAATGGGATGTCCATGCAGAGCTTCAGTGAGGGTGCCGGTAATACCGAGATCAAAGGAGTTCTGCAGGAGAAGTTCAATCTGGCAATGCAGGGCGGCGACCTCGAGTACGCATCTGCTCTGGTCGTTGGCGGCGCCGCTTACTTTGG
>CAZFEC010000085.1:0-3894 GCA_964517435.1 uncultured Bacteroidia bacterium
AAACAGCTTTTTCAATGAGTTCTATGCGAAATTCTTTATGAGAATCGGTATAAATAGTCATCAATAGCGTAACTACCATAGTTATGGGCTCCTTCATGTTGAACTGTTTTGATCCACGGGGCGAGCGATGTACTGGTGCCTCCAGTCTTCCTGAGATACCCGGCAAACTTACTTATGAGATGGGGGATCCGTTTTCTTTCTGCGCGAGAAGCTCTCTTAATCAATTGCCGCCAGTGGACAAGAAATCAGGCTCTCAACGCGGGTTCGTCCTGAATGCTGATCTGAGGGAGGGCGCGGCGAACCGCTTCAAAGCAATCCTGGTTAGAGGATCTACTCAATTCCTGTAGAGCCTTGGTAAAAGCCTCAATGTTCAGGCTTCCGGGTGAGCTCCGTCTTAGTTCAGAGAGTTGCGAACGGATAGAACTCAGATACTCCTTCTTCTCCTTCTTTACCCTCTTTATTTGGACGTCCGAGTAGCCCCGCAGGATTCTGCGTGCCTTTTCAACCTTTCTCGTAACTTTGAGCCACCACAAGGCCCAGCTTTCGGTCAATAACGAAACATCACATAGGTCCAGCAGACGAAGGAATCGTCGCCGGGTGGAGGGATCGTTCGATAATAACCAGCTGGTCCATTCTGGCAATACAGTAGGGAGATGTGGTTTCGGAGTATGGAATGAAAGTACTTGTTTGTAATGAGCCCAGAAGGAATCCTCATAGCGAATCGGATATTCATAGACATGCGGATTCCCCATCAACTTTACTAGTGGAGCGACATGTCTGTCACCCAGAGTTGCTGCGAGATAACTCACCTGTAACCCGAGAACAGATCCCATATCATGAGGAAGGCTGACCATAGCCAGTGAAAGAGCATCGGCATTTTGTGACACCCACCGCAGATACCGCTGAGCGTTCTCTCGCCGTGTGTAGAGAACCCATGACAATGCGGAGAGAAAACGCTGCAGGTTCGGTTGTTCGTTCGCGATCCGCGTTGCCAGATCTCGTATCGGTTTGGGGTAACTAGCGGTGACGAACAGGTTTTGCGGAGGAGATTCACCCTTGTGAATCCAGGGTTTCAGTAGGGTCAGGAAGCCGCGTACCATTTCAAACCAGACTTCCGGATCTCCGACGAGCTTGGGTAGAGCTCTGGGAAACTCTCCGTAGAGTTTGGTTGTTGCATAAGTCGCCCGGCGCAGGTGTTGGCGATCCAGTGTAATAGTCTCAACCCCCCGCTCCCCTTCGAAGGGCACGATGATCCATTTATCGCCGTCCGGGTATCCGCTGATCCACCAGAGTTTCGACTTCATCACCATCCGTGCACGGGCTATTCCCGTTGCCTTGGATTTGACTTGTGGTTTATGCGGTTTCATAGTGCTTTGAGTTCGTTTTGTCGGGATCTCACTGGACTAGGATTCTGGATGCGGTCTCGATGAGCTGATCATGTTTCGTAGCAGGTGTTCATCTTCACTGGTTAAGACAAATCAAGCCTTGATTTTGACATAGTCGAAACCTCGCGAGGCTTAATCGTATCGTTATAATGAAGCTACCCTGGTCGTTCCGCCAGCATATGTATCAGGATCTTGGCAATATTCCGGGCGTCGTCAATCCCCCGGTGATGGGTCCCCTCGAAAGGGATGCCCAGTAACTGCAGGGCGCGCTTGACGCCAAACCTGCGACCATTCTGCCGTTCGGAGAAAGACAGTTTCAAGTTGAATCATCAGGCTTTGCAATCTAAGCAATCTGAATGAGAGATGTCAGACCGACTTGCCAGGATTGGATCGTCCCTGCTTCCAGAGTGGCTTGAAACTTCTGGTGATACTTCTGGCTTCTGCTAACGCCCTTATCTGTGCGGATGTCGGCTCGAGATAGGACTCCCTGTCAGCCATTACCCTCTCGAGTCGCGCGGCGATTCCGACAATCATCTCATCATCACAGTGCGTGGCACGGACGAGATAGGGCCACGCCTCCCAGAGCTGTTTGCAGGCGAAGAGCAGCAGGACATACTTGGCGATGCGCGGATGGTGAGCCTCCCTGAAGATCCGCCAGAGTTCTTTGGATGCAATGCAGTTTGCATGAGAGGATAACACTCTGAAAGCTGTCTTGGCCATTCCGCCCTCAGGATTGCCGAGTTCCCTGACAATCTCTGCCAGATAGCCCTCCGGATTCAGTCTGCCCAGGCAGGCTAATGCGGCCCTGCGAACAGTGGTTCTGGTGTGATCCAGGTACTCCGCTGCGCGCTCGGCGTCCTCCTGCACTCCGACTTCCGACAGCCCCATGATGGCGGATACCAGGTTGCCCGGATCGCCCGAGTCGAGACATTCACGATAGAACTCAGCCGGGTCAGAGCCCTGCTTTCTGTAATAGTAGAAGGCGATTTCGCGGATCCTGGCAGCCGGGTCGAGCAGGTATGCGCGCAGTTGATCAGCTTCAGGCTCTCCCGATGTCTGGATCCTCATCAACAGCGCTTCCTTGCGAATTGTCGGCAAGGGATCCTGCGCCAGCAACGGGAGCAGATCGTCGCGGAAATCGGCAGGGTTGCTTTTGATCGACAGAAAGGCTCGCTGCCGGACCATGGCATTGGATGAGGTCAGGGCCGCGCGCAACACTCCGTGCCTGTGTGGCCCGGTCCCCGACAACATGCTGAAAAACCACCTGCACTCCTGCTTACTCCGGAAGATCAGGTTTTTCATCCAGGCGGCGGGATCCGCGCAGGTCGCGACAACATGATTCAGAATTTTCACCGGCAGACCGGACCTTCTGCATGCGTCTGAAGCGGCGACCTGCAGGACCAGAGAAAAACAGGAATCGAAATACGGAGTGTACACCGGGGTCAGGCGATCTCTGATCGCCTCTTCCGCCAGAGCCCGTACCTCCGGGACATTGTCGCGCAGGCGGAGGATGAGGAACGGCACCTCCCTGCCGCTGCTGTTCTCGACCAGCACGCGGACAGCGTCCTCACGCAGATAGCCGTTGTAGTGGAAGCTGGCCAGGCCCGCCTGCGTGACACCCTCGGCGAGGATGTTCAGCCAGGCATTTCGCAGGCGTTTGTCGGAGACCGGAACCCTGAAGCTCAAACCCGCACGGGAGGGGCTGTGGTACCTCAAATCCCGCTCCAGCTGCCCCAGATCGCCCGGGTCCATCCGTGTGACAATTCTGTCGATAGCTGTCCAGGCGGCCTGAGCTGCTGTTTCGACTGCAGACAGGCCATAGAAAAGCAGGTAGGGAAGGTTGCCGGGATCGTCTGAACGGGCGACCTCCCAGAAGCTGCGTTTTCTCGCTACCATCAGAATACCCTCGAACCTGACTCGCTGCACAGGCTGGTGTCACAGCTTCAAGCCTGACTGTAACAGTTCTTCCAGATACCACTTCGCGACGGAGTACCGCACAGTGTAACCTGTCCCGGACTTCTCGGTCTTCACAGGTGCAACGTATGCATGCTGCCTGAATTCGGCAGCGCGAGACCTGGCCGCGCTCCCATCTCTAAACTGCTCAGAGCGTTTTAGCCAGTGTCCCTTTTCCCGTTTTCTTCTCACTTCTGCCTCCGGAACCACGCCCTTGATCCTGACAAATCGCTGCTCCTGATTCTGCAGCAGGATGAACGATCCCGGAATTCTGCTCACAACCAAACGACTACTCCTTCAAGCATCTATCACACCTGATCACAACCCATGCTCTGTCTTCAGACTTCTCTTTTCTCAGCTTTCCCGGCGCACCACACAGTTCACAGGTGGAATATGCCTTCCAGTCCGCTTCCTCAATCATCTCCTCAATCTCAGCACGCTCAGGGTAAGCGTAGAACATCAGGTGACCGTACTTCTGTTTGCACACTGTGACACGAAACTCACTCCTGTATTCCTGGTTTGCCTTGAGGAAGCCGTTAATGGTCCTACACAGTTG
>CAZFEC010000086.1:0-3627 GCA_964517435.1 uncultured Bacteroidia bacterium
ATAAGCTGTCCCTGGATGCAAACCCGTCAAACGCTTTACCTGTGCCAACGATGCCGCCAATGTATGTCCGTCATACGGATTGCCATGGAACGCCAGTGCGCCGACGACCCAGTTGTCACGGCTGGTTGTGACTATCCCAACTTTATTGCCAAACTCATACTTCTTGTGAGCCTTGCCCTTCGCAATGCATTCAACCGCAGGTTCATGGATGCTGTACAGCTTCCGCTTGTCGTGGCGCTGCTGTAGAAGCAGGCGCTGGGCCAGCTGGAGCTTATCCTGAAGGGCTACATCAATCTCCTGCCCCGCTTTGCGTTGGATGTCGCGGTAAACACGTCCCAGCATCGTCTTCAACCTGCGTGTCTCGCGAGCGGCACGCTTCATTTGACGGGCATGGGAGTAGCGGCCGTGCATGATCAAGGCGCGCTTCGATAACCGAACATAGCTCTGTCGCAGTTTGATCTTGCGTGACTTCGCTTCTTTGACCAGTGTCTCCAGCATGCGGTGGTAAAGGCGAGGATCGGTGGGAAAGCGTATCTCTTTCTCCTGGACCGTCGTATCAACATTGACCTTGTCCAGGTGGCGATCTGTAAGAGCACCATATTGCTGTGCGGCAAGCAGAGTGTGTTGTAACAGAAACCCCATCCCATGTTCACCGATCCGTTTCCGCCAGCGTACAAGGCTGCTGGGGTCCAGCGGAAAACGGTGTTGGAAGAACTCGTAGCCGCAGAAGTACTGCCAATAAGGGTTGTCAACCCACATCTCGACTACCGCTTCATCGCTCAAATCGTGAAGTCGTTCGAGGTAAGTCAGCCCTACCATCAGGCGTATCGGCAGGCCGGGACGTCCCGTCTTTTCAACATAGAGCGATCCGAACTCTTTCTCGAACGCTTCCCAGTCGATCTGATCGGCGAGAATCACCAAAGGTCGGTTCATGTCAATAATCTGATCCAGGCGGGAACGGAACAGATCCGGGTCTGTGGAGGTCTTCTTGGGTTGCATAAATCACCAGGTTTTGATAGGATTTCCTTCAACACCTGGCAATCTATGCAATCCGTTCCTCATTGTAAACAACTGTTCCTCTACTACGTTGCAGGGTTGTTCAGAATCGACTATGTAATCTCAAATAGTCACAGTAATAACAACGTTTAGGGAGTTATGTGGATCTATACTGGCAAGAGGGGAAATGTGTTTTAGGTTCTAGTCTGGGCAAGGGACCTGAACATTGGCTGGAACAGTCACGACTGAGGTGTAGGGAACTGCTTGAGCATTATAGAGGACGACCTGGCTGATATCACTGGCTGTTATCCCGGTCAGGGTGAAGGACAAAGGTAAAGTAAAGATAGTGCCATAACCGGTGACCGCCAGTCCTGGTCCCAGGATGGCGCTGGTGACGATTAGTTCACCCTCATGGTATTGGTGCCAGAAAAAAGTCGGCCCCGCGTTGCTGAACCATTCACCCTGCTGAATCTGAGATTCATCCAGCTGAACCCTGGTTGTATCAAAACAGAGCCGCACATCGTATACCTTGAGCGAATCGCCTGGCTCCAGTCTGATCTCAACCGCCAGTTGCTGGGGGGTATCCGGTGGTGCACAATCGGTCAGAAGCGTCCTTACCACAATCTGTGACGCAACCTGTTGAGTAAAGGCCAGCAACAGCAGGCACACAAGACACCAGCTTGCTGTTAAACCGGGCAAAGGTAAAAATTGCGGGCGTATCATCTTCATTATATTCATCACAGGAACCCTGGTGGCTGGTGTACGGCTGAGGTTTCAAGCATGTTGCTACCAAAAACCAGATATGTCAGGAGAGTATCAACAAGAATCGCTCACTTAGCTGATAAGCTGGCATCTGTAAAAGCAGTCTTCGAGATCATCTCTGTGACTTATCATATATTGGTGCGCTGCATCCGCGTCACCAACGCACAGAATGTTCAGCAAAGAGTGGCCTTTGTAATCTGTCATTTTGGGAACAGAGCTATTCCCACAGGTAATTTTCGTTTAAAACAGTCCCTGGTGGTTAGTCGTCATCAGCAACACTTCAGTGTTGCGGTACTCACGATAATGCAGCGGTTTACTCTATCGATTGGAAATGTGTGTCCAAGTGCGTTTATTCAATTCATGAAGTCGTTTCTACTTCCAATACTCATCACGCTGTTCTGCAGCCCATCTTTAACTTCCCTTGCTACCACTCTGCTGGTTCCCCAGGAATACGGTACTATTCAAACAGGACTGACGGCGGCTGGTGAGGGCGATACCGTGCTGGTTGCTGCGGGCACCTATTTCGAGAATCTGGTTTTTCCAGCTGTGGCGGTGAAACTGTTCAGTACTTCCGGGGTTGACTCGACGTTGATTGACGGTAACGGCATCACACATACGGTTCTGTTCAACAACTCACAGACTGCCACGACAGTACTGCAGGGATTTACCATCCGCAATGGCGTCGCCGATCTGGAGGGGGGACGTTTCGGCGGTGGGATCTACTGCAATCGGTCGAACCCTGTTATCCGCGACAACCTGATTATCAGCAACCAGGCCTACCTGGGCGGCGGTATCTGCTGCTTCCACTCCGCTGCCACCATCCTGGATAATGTCATTGTCTCCAACAGCGCCTACCGGGGCGCCGGTCTCTATAGCTACGCGAGTGAACCGCTGATCCATGGCAACCGTTTTCAGCAGAATCATTGCGGAACCAGCGGGGCGGGGGGGGGCCTGGCGCTCGATTTCAGCCGCGCCATCCTGGAGCGCAATTACATCTGGGACAACAGCGCGTTGTCCGGCGCCGCCTGTCTCTGTCGTTTCGACAGCAGCAGTATCCGTGAGAACAGCCTCATTGCAAACAGCGCGGCAGCCGGTAGCGGAATACTCTGTCGCTACTCCAATACACTGTTGCAGCGAAACATTATCACCGCGAATCAGGGGGGAGCCGGGATGGAGACGCGGCTGTGTACTCCTCGCTTCGAATGCAATGATATCTGGGGCAACAGCGGCGGTGACAGCTGGACGGGTGAGGACCTGGGGGGCAACATCTCTCTCGACCCCCTCTTTTGCAACCAGGTTGGGGAGGACTTTCGCCTGCAGGATGGGTCCCCCTGCTGGACTGATAACTGCGGGATCATTGGTGCCAGCCATCAGAATTGCGATGACGAAAGCAGCCAGCCGGTTGTGCCGGTAACACACTTGATTGAACTCGCCCGAAATTATCCCAATCCGTTCAATCCGGTAACGAATATCGAATTCACTTTGCCACATCCTCTGGAAGTCCAGTTGGAAGTATACAACATGCAGGGACGACTGGTGGTTGTCCTGGCGGCAGGAAAGTATACTGCAGGTACCCATCGATTCCAGTTTGACAGCAGGTTATCTCCCAGTGGAGTCTATTTCTGTCGACTGGTTTGCGAACAACAGGTGCTTTGTATCAAGATGATGGTTATTCGCTAGCGTGCCGTGTGTCCACAGCAGGTCCTAGCTGATCCCACTTATGCCAGGAGCCTGTCGGATTCATGATGCTTTGCTGTAAGATCCAGATGAGCGAATACGGCTCGACATAGACCTGGTCAGCGATGTTGGCGTCACAGGTTCGGGGGGACCACAAAAGAAAAAGGGGCCACGAGTTCGGCTCTTTGACCC
>CAZFEC010000087.1:0-3625 GCA_964517435.1 uncultured Bacteroidia bacterium
ATGACCGGCGTTGGCCGCCATCTCCCGCTGCAGCGATTTGTCCGTCAGGATGGTTCCGATCCGCTCGGCCAGTGCTCGATAGTCACCATACGGAAAGATGAAACCGTTCCAACCCTCCTCGATTGTGTGCACCTGCAGGCCGCGATCACAACTCACGACCGGCTTGTTGAAAGCCATCGCCATCTCGATTGAAAGACTGGCACCACCCGGCGTCACCAGCAGGTCACAGGCGGCCAGGTAAGAGGCGAGAGCGGCGTTGTCGTAGGCAGCGTCAAGAAAGCGAACATAGCGGAGTTCCAACTCGCGCACCAGTTGCTTCAGCGCCTGTCGCTCCTCGCCCGCTCCCACTACGATCAGCCCCAGGTCCGGCAATTCCCGCTGCAGAATAGCCAGGGCTTGCAGCAGGTCGTCGATTCGATGCGAACGGTCGAGACGGCCGATCATCAACAGCAAGCGACCCTCCGGCGGGATGTAGCGATGTCGCAGAGTCTGGACCTCCTCCTGGTCGCGCAACAGCTCCCGCCGCAGTTCCAGCAAACTATCGGTGTCGGGTGAATTGGGCGCAACGAACAGTCGCGCGGCCGGGTAGCCGAGCGACTGATAGTAACTGCTGGCGTGCTCGGAATAGACGATAATGCCGTCGGCCTGAAAGTTCAACCAGCGGCGGGGATGCCTGCCACCCAGCAGCTGGTTCAGCCTGCCACCGGCGTCGTTGCGTTCGGTCTCCTCCCGCCTGACGAAAGGAGTGCCGCCGCTCCACCAGAGGAACTTGATGCGCAGCAGTTTCGCCAGCAGCAGGAACAACAGCGAGTCGAGCGCCCCCGGCTTGCCGCAGACCACCAGGTCGGGCCGGCGCCGGAGCAGCGTCTTCAGAAAAGCGAACTGGTAAACCTTACCCTGGCGCTCCCAGCGCGGCAGCAGGCGGCAGTCGAAGGGGAGATCGTCGAGCTCCTGCGCGAAACCGGCCGCCTGGCGGGCGGTCCCCAGCGGGCTGCAATACACGGTGAGTTCGTAATCGGGCAGTTCCGCGAGCCGTTTAAGGAAAGGTATGCGGTAACTGGGAATGAGTTCCTGCAGGATATAGACTCTGGTTTTGTGCTGCATCATCTCTTGCGTGCGATTACGACGATCTCATGACCCGCCTGCTCCTTTCGCAAGCGAGCGGCCCGCTGCTTCAACCAGCCGCGGAGCAGGGTGGTAAGAAAGTAGGGTTTGATCAATTTGCCCAGCATTTGTCTCACGCCGGACCGGCTTTGCTTCAGGAAAATCTTGAGTGAGGTGAAGAAATGATGAAGTGGTTCCCAACTCTCCAGCGCGACGATCTCCCAGCCGTTGTCCTCCAGCAGCCGGCGCAGTGTCGGGGGTGCGTAAAGACACACATGATCGGCCTCGGTGTAGAGCGGATGTTCCCAGCCGAACTTGCGACCGGTGCGGGAAGCGGTGTTGGGCGTGATCAGATACAGCAGCCCCTCCTCCCGCAGCAAAGCGCCGGCCTGTTCCAGGAAACCTGCCGGCACGGGGATGTGCTCCAGCAGATGGAACCCGGCGACGATGTCGTAGGTCGCCGGAGGCAGGTTCAACGCGGCGAAGTCGCCGGAGTGGACCTCGAAACCGCTCTGCCGCAGATGTTCGCAAAACAGCGGCGAAGAGTCGACCCCCTCGGCCGAGTAACCGGCTCTCCCGGCGGCATCGAGAAACTCGCCGGTGGCACAGCCTATCTCCAGCAGCCGGCCCGGGGCCGCCACCTGTCGCAGGAAGTCGAGGCGCCGCGCGGCGATCTCACTGAAAAGCGGATTGCCGAGACGCGCCTGCAGGGCGGCCGGCGTGTAGACTGTATCACGTTCCGCCTGCAGGTCGACTTCGCCACTCCCGGGATGAATCTTCACCACCAATCCGCAATCGCCGCAGCGTCGCAGCTCATAGCCCGCGGTCGCGGCGACTGTATCACGTAGAACGGCGGTACAGACGGGGCAGGGGATGTGATCCGGCATGTTGCCTACTCCTCCAGAAAATCGTCGTTATCCGCCCAGCCGGCCGGCGCGGGCAATCCCACCTTCAGGAGCAGCCTGGCGAGGATGTACTTGTCCGCGGCGGTGACGCTCCGGCTGACCAGCAATCCGCCCAGCCAGACGCACGTGATCGCCGGCGCTCCTACCAGCAGACGCAACCATCCTGGCAGCGGCAGCGGCAACCAGGTGAAGAGCAGTCCGGTCAGCAGCGCCAGCAGGAGCAGGCGCAACGTCAGCAGCGACCAGGGCTGCAGCCGGTAGATCTGGCGTACCTGGGTCACCATCAACAGTGCCCAGCCGGCGGTGATCCCGGCAGTGGCGATCGCCGCCCCCTCGATCCCCCAACGCGGAATCAGCAGGTAATTGGCGGTCAGATTCAGCACCGCGGCCGCGGCGGCATTGATCAGGATCAACCGTGAGTGACCCCCGATGGTCAAAACACCGGAAACCGCTCCGGCCAGCGAACGCAGGCAGAGCCCGATGATGATGATGCGCAATACCGGTACACCCGCGATGAATTCCGCGCCGAAGAGCCCCATCAGGTCGCCGGCATAAACCCAGGCGGTGATGAAGAGAGGCAGTGAAGCCAGAGTGGCCCAGTGACTGGACAGCCGGTAGATGCGGCCGACCCGGGCGATATCATTGCGGGCGAAGTAGTCGGAAAGCATCGGAAAGATGATCGTGTCCAGGGAGACCAGCGGCACGAGCAGCAGCCCACTCAACCGCACCACCACGCCGTAGATCCCGACCTGACCGGCGGCCAGGAAAGCGGAGATCATCAACACATCGCTGCGCAGCATGAAGATGTGAATGATCTCCGCGGCGAACAGCGGCACGCCGAAGCGCAGCAGGGCCGGTACGCGGCTGTAATCCCGCGGTGCCGCGAGACTGTTCAACGAGGGAAGACGTCTCACGTAGTAAAAACTGACCAGCCCCAGCAGCAGGTTGGACACGATCATTCGCCAGATCAGGGCGGACAGCCGCATCCCGAACCAGAAGAACAGCAACAGCAGGGCCAGCATCAGCAGCGGTTGCGCCACCTTGCGCAGCATCGCCATCAATGTGATACGTTCGTAGGCCTGCAGGATGCTGGTCAGGACCAGGAAGGCGCTGGTGAAGGGAATCGCCCAGGCCAGCAGCGCAATGGCGCCGCCGATGCCGTCGACCGCGAACACATGTGTTTCGAGCGTGCCGGACAACAGCGTCAGCCCGAAGGCGATCAGGCCGCCGCCGGCCAATGTCAGCGCCAGCGCGGCCAGCACGATTCCGTTAACCTGCGGCTGCTCCTCCCGGCAGAGGCCGATGTAGCGCAGCACTCCTTTCTGCAGGCCCACCGTGGCGATGATGCGACCGATGTTGGTGACGGCGGATGCCGCCACGAACACACCGAAGATATCGGCGCCCAGAACACGCGTGATGATGATGCCGGAAAGGAAGGCGACCAGCTGCAGCGGGATCTCCGCCAGGCCGGTAATGCCGGCGTTCTTGGCGATCTTGCTGCTGTCGGAGCGGTTCATAAATACCCGGAAGCCATGTGATACAAGGAAATGGCCGCGCCTATTGGAAGCCCAGCTCCAACGGAGCGTTCAGGAATCCGGAGATATCCACGCGCAACC
>CAZFEC010000088.1:0-3604 GCA_964517435.1 uncultured Bacteroidia bacterium
CTGCGCTTCGCGATTCGCGAGGGCGGCCGCACCATCGGCGCCGGCGTGGTAACCGCAATCATCGAATAAGGTAACATCTGATGCGTGACATTATCACACTGGCCTGCACTGAATGTAAGCGTCGCAATTATACGACGACGAAAAACAAGCGTCTGCATCAGGAGCGGGTCGAGTTTAACAAGTATTGCCGTCACTGCGGCAAGCATACAGTTCATAAGGAAACCAAATAACAGGCCAGTAGCTCCAATTGGTAGAGCGCCGGACTCCAAATCCGGATGCTGGGGGTTCGAGTCCCTCCTGGCCTGTATTTATAAGAGGCTCCGTATGAATAAGATAAAAGTCTACCTGGAGTCGGTGCTTGAGGAGATGAAGAAAGTCACCTGGCCCTCCTGGCTGGAACTCAAAAGTTCTACCTGGATGGTAGTCGGCTTGACCATCTTTCTGGCTGCCGTGGTTTTCGTTTATGACAAGGTGATGAACAGCGGACTGGGATTGATTCTGCAATGATCGACTTCACCAAGGAAGAGAAAAAACGGGCGGAGACTGTCGGAACCGAGGCTGATGCCGAGGCTGAGACCGAAAGCGAGACCGAGGCCGAGGCCGATGTAGTTCGGGATTCGGAATTCGATTCGGAATCAGATGAACCTGGTACTACGTCTGTTCGCTTGCCGAATTCCGACGAGTCGGAAGGCGGCAAGTCATCGGAAACCGCTGAAGTCGCGACCCCCGATGCCGAGGTTGAGACCGATACCGATGCCGATACCAAGGCCGATGCCGATACCGAAAGCGATACCGATGCCGAGGCCGAGGTCGAGGCTGAGGCCGATGTAGTTCGGGATTCGGAATTCGATTCGGAATCAGATGAACCTGGTACTACGTCTGTTCGCTTGCCGAATTCCGACGAGTCGGAAGGCGGCAAGTCATCGGAAACCGCTGAAGTACCGAGTGACTTGCAGCAACCTGAGGTTGCCGCAAGCGATGAGGCAACTGACCTAGATCAAAGCGATGTCGAAACGAAAACCGATGCCGATACCGAGGCCGATGCTGATACCGAGGTCGAGGCCGAGGCCGAAGCTGAGGCCGATACCGAGACCGAGGCCGAGACTGTAAGCGATACCGAGGCTGATGCCGATACCGATACCGAGGCCGAGACCGAGGCCGAGGCGGTTGAGTCCGACCTGAAATGGTATACCCTGCAGGTATTTACCGGCCAGGAAGAGAAAGTCAAAAAGTACATTGAGATCGAAGCCGCCCGTCTCGACCTCGCCGAGGAGATCATCAACGTCCATATTCCCACCCAGAATGTGGTCGAAGTACGGGGCGGCAAGAAGAAAGTCACCACCCGGGTCAACTTCCCCGGCTACATGTTTGTGCAGATGGCCATCACCAAAAACACCCGCCATTTCGTCCGCAATGCCCCCAGCGTGATGGGATTCGTGGGACCGGACGGCGAACCGGTGCCGCTGACGGAAATAGAGGTTCACCGCATTATCGGACGCGGCGACACCGAGGCGACACTACCGGATGTCCAGTTCACCGTCGGACAGCGGGTCAAGGTTATCGACGGTCCCTTTATGGATTTCGAAGGCATCGTCCAGGAATGCCAGCCGGAGCGGAAGCGACTGAAAGTGCTCGTTTCGATTTTCGGGCGCAACACGCCGCTGGACCTGGCCTTCTTCCAGGTGACCGCAACTGAGGAGGAATAAAGCAGTTCAATCTGTCTACTGGCAGGTTTGAACCGCTTGTAAAAGATTTCGCGATAAACGCTCACAGACCTTCCGGTCTGTTTGAGCCTGGCAGTTTCCGCACAGGGGACTGCTTATTCATCTCAGGCGATTTTGTAAACGCCGCAACAGCTGAAACACAGGAATACAATGGCTAAGAAAGTTTCAACTATCGTCAAGCTGCAGATTCCGGCGGGTGCCGCCAATCCCGCGCCGCCGGTCGGACCCGCGCTGGGACAGGCCGGCATCAACATCATGGAGTTCTGCAAGCAGTTCAACGCCAAGACGCAGGAACAACGCGGGCTGATCATTCCGGTTGTCATCACGGTTTACCAGGATCGCTCCTTCACTTTCATCACCAAAACCCCGCCGGCGGCGGTTTTGCTCAAGAAGGCGCTCAATCTGGAAAAAGGCTCCGGCGAACCCAACCGCAACAAGGTGGGTACCGTGACGATGGAGCAGCTGAAAGAAATCGCTGAAGCCAAGATGGAAGATCTCAACGCCAACGATATCGATGCCGCCGCCGAAATCATCGCCGGCACCGCCCGCAGCATGGGCCTGAATATCGACCGCGGCGATGGAACAGAAGCCTAACGGCCGGAGCGTCAATGTGGCGCTTCACGTTCAAGATAGAGATGAGTCAAACACAAGAGGAGCTTGATGAAGAGAAGTAAGCGGTTCCGGCAATCGGTGGAGCTGGTTGACCGGACCAGGTACTATTCACTGGAGGAGGGAGTCGAGCTGGTGAAGAAAACCGCGACAGCTGGCTTCGATGAATCCATTGAAATCTCCATCAATCTCGGTGTAGACCCACGACATGCTGACCAAATGGTACGCGGGACAGTTGCGTTCCCACACGGAACTGGCAAGGAGGTCAAAGTCCTTGTGCTCACCAAGGAGCCACGTTGGGATGAGGCAAAAGAGGCGGGAGCCGATTTTGTCGGCCTGGATGACTTCGTTGAGAAGATCAAATCAGGCTGGCTCGAAATGGACAGCGTGATCGCTACACCGGATGTGATGGCGGTGGTCGGAAAGCTGGGGAAGATCCTGGGACCCCGCGGCTTGATGCCGAATCCCAAGATCGGAACCGTGACCAACGATCTGACCGATGCGGTCAAACAGATCAAAGCAGGACGGGTCGACTTTCGTGTTGACAAGTACGGCATCCTGCATGTGATCTTCGGACGCCGCAGTTTTGAAGTGTCCCAGTTGAAGGAAAACGTGATGACTTTCCTGGCTACGGTTCAGAAATTGCGGCCTGCCGCGACCAAGGGAACCTATGTCAAGGCGGTGACGCTCTCCTCCACGATGGGACCAGGCATCAAGATCGACCGCCAGCAGGCGCTGGCCCTGGTCAAGTAGAGGAGCGCGCCATGACTACCCCCCAGAAAGAAGCACTTGTCGCCGCGATTCGCGAAAACATCAGCAAGGCGCAGAGTCTCTACCTGACTGATTTCACCGGCGTGACGGTGAACCAGATGGAAACGATGCGCCGCAAGCTGCGCGAAGTCGAGGCTGAATACAAGGTCGTCAAGAATACGCTGCTGAAGATCGCCCTCGCCGACACCCCCTACGCCGAGATGGGCGAAGGACTGGTCGGCCAGACCGGCATCACCTTCGGCTACGGCGATCCGGCGGCCCCCGCCCGCGTACTGCGCGACATGATCAAGGATATCGACAGGAATCAGATCAAGTCGATCGCCTACGAGCAGCAGGTCCACGACGCCGAATTCCTCAAGAAGCTGGCGTCTTTGCCCACTCGCGAAGTCCAGCTGCAGATTCTGCTCGGCACCATGATGGCGCCGATCGCCTCCTTCGCCAGGCTGGTAAACGCCATCAAGGAGAAGCTGGAAGAGGAAGGTGCTGAGACGCCCGCGGAA
>CAZFEC010000089.1:0-3429 GCA_964517435.1 uncultured Bacteroidia bacterium
GGAAAAACACTTAAGAATCAAGCTGAGCTGTCCTGGGAAACCGGACCACTTCTGAATATCAGCAGTCCAATGATAACAGCTTTCAGATGAACTGATCGTTGTCTCATAACATCACCTGATTCAATCACTAACGATTAAAAGTGTAATGAAGTGAATCTAAAGGTAGTGTGCATTCAGGAATAAGTGAAGTGAAGCTTTGTAGGATAAGACAAAGTGTGATCAACTGGTGGATTATTAGTAAGGAGTTTTAATTTGACAAAAAAGCCCCGCTTCTGCAGGGCTTCTAGTGCATAGCGCGTACGGGATTCGAACCCGTGTTACCGGCGTGAGAGGCCGGCGTCCTAAACCCCTAGACGAACGCGCCGTTTTAGAGTCAATTAAGCTATTCGCCGCCCGGGCGAAAGTCAAGCGGAAAGGGGGAACTAACTAAAGCAATTACTCGATGGGGAGTGAGACAGCGTGATCCCATCGGATATCGGAATCGGGAGTCGGTATCGGTTTCAGGAATCCTCACCCTTCAGCAATCGCTCAACCTTGTCCACCTTCTCCTGCATGTGCAGCTCCTTGTCCCGGCGGTCGTCGATTTTGATGACCGTGCCTACCCGCAGCGCATCGGTCGCGAAGAGCGATTCATGCATCTTGCGGATGACATCCAGGATCACCGCCAGATCTCCCTCCAGGGTGGTAAACATCGGATCGAGCCGGTATTTGACCCGCCCGTCTTCGCGTAAGATCCGTTCTACATGAGCTACGTAATGGCTGACGCCGGGCGAGCCTGTCCCCAACGGCGCAATGCTGACCGCTGCGATTGCCATGTAAACACCTCCAATCCGTTACACCCAAATCAACAGTTGAGAAACCGCGTGCAATAATGCACACCCCTCTTTAGAATATTAGAACGCGTCGCCGGCGGTGCAAGCGGTGGCTAATGTAACTTCGAATCGGATATATGTTTCACATCGCCCTCTATCAACCTGAGATACCGCAAAACACCGGCAACATCGTGCGGCTCTCGGTGGGAGTGGGGGCGGAGGTGCATCTCATTCCGCCGCTGGGTTTCTCGCTGGAGGATCGCTATCTCAAGCGCGCCGGGCTGGATTACTGGCAGCACGCCCGCGTTACGGTGGAGGAGAGCCTGGAAAACCTGCTGGAGCGGTTCGAGCCGGAGCGCACTTTTTTCTTTTCCAAATTCGCGACCCGCTCCTTCTGGGATGTCGAATACGCCGCGGGGGATCTCTTCGTCTTCGGACGGGAAAGCGACGGACTGCCTGAAGCGATTCACCGGCGTTTTCCGGAGCAGATGCTGTTGATACCGCTGTCGGGGCCGATCCGCAGCCATAACCTGGGCAACGCCGCCGCCATCGTCGTCTACGAAGCGCTGCGGCAGCTGCGTTAGACTGCTGACGATGTGATACCTTCGCCTGCAATGCGCTGGTGGTTTTCATCGCGCTCAACCCGATCGTTGCGGTTTAGATCACGGAAGCAACAGGAGGAATAGCGATGCGGTTCCAACTCCTTCGTCAGCTGTCTGGCCTGGGCCTTGGTTGGTTCCTGCTCTGCCAGGCCGCCGCCGTTTCCGCCACCTCACTCAGCGAAGCGGTGGAGGCGGCACTGGTTAACAGCGACCAGATTCTCGCCCAGCAAGCAGCGGTGGAAGCCGCGGAGTGGCAGTCGGTCGCGGTCGACAGGAGCCGCTGGCCCCGGGTCGGCGCCACTGCCGCCTGGCGTCATCAGACTGAAGTTCCCCGGGTGCAGATCAACCTGGAGGAACTGCCGCCGCCCGCCGGCCCGCTGCAGACGGAATTCGACCTGGGCGTGCACAACACGCGGGAGGCAGGTCTACAGGCGAACTGGCTGGCCTTTGGCGGTTTCGCCCCTTCCTCCCAGGCTGCGATCAGCCGTCATCAGACCGACTGGCAACGCCGGCAGCTGGAGGTCATCCGCTGTGAGCTGGCGGGGCAGGTGGTCCGGCTTTACCGCGCCGGGCAGTCACTGGTCCTGCAGATCCGTATTCTCGAAACCGGCAACGAACGAATCGACAACCACCTGGCGCAGCTGCGCAGTCTCATCGCCGCCACCCTGGCCAGCCCCTACGATACGCTCGCGCTGCGACGCGCCCGCAACGACCAGCAGCGGCGACTAATGCAACTACAGGCCGAACTGGCGCACAGCCGTGCCACACTGCTGCAGCTCACCGGCGTACCGGTGACGGTGGAACCGTTTCGCGGTACCAGCGATCCCGCCCTCCCCCCTTTGCGAATGGACCTTGATCCGCAGCTCTCCCAACTTGAAACCGAGGCACGGATTCTGGCGGAGCGTCGCCGCCTGACCGCGGCCACGCTTTACCCCAGCCTGCAGTTTCAGGCCGGTTGGCGCTGGGGCCGGCCTGGACTCAATCCCACCCTGGATGAGTGGATGAGTTACGGTATCATCGGTGCCGGGCTTAACTGGGAAATATGGAACGGGGGTGTCCGGCGCGCTGAAAGGGAGGCTGTAACCGCCGCCGAACAGGCTCTGCGGAGCCGGCGCGAGGCGGTGCGGTCAAACCTGAGCACCCGCTATGATAATGCTGTGATAATGTATCACGCTCTCGAGTCGGAGTTGACCGTAGTCGAACAGAACCTGAGCCTGGCCAGGCGGCAACTTCAGGGTATTGAAGCCCGCCAGGCGGAAGGGGTCGTCTCCGGCAGTGAGCTGCGTGATACATTGCTTGAACTGACCGCGCTGGAAACGGAAGCGGTGTTGGTGCGCCTGCGCCTGGCGCTGCAGCGCACCGTAATCGAACAGCTGAGTGGCCTGCCACCGGCGGAATGGAGTCTGGAATGAGAATCGCAACGCGCACGTCGCTGACGGTAGCGGGTCTATTGCTGTTGCTGCTTGCCGGTGGCTGCAATTCCGGCAGGAGCGACACGGGATTGTATCACGGCCGGCTGGAAGTGGACAAGACCCGTCTCTCCGCGCCGCTGGCCGGGGAGGTGGATACCATCCTGGTGCAGGAGGGAGAACGGGTTGCCGCCGGTCAGCTGTTGGCTCGCCTGGCGACGGAACGTCTGGAACTGGAACTGGTCGGTCTGGCGGCCCGGGATCAGGAGTTGACGTTGAGCGGCGAGGGGCTGCTGTTCCAGGAACGGCAGTTGCAAAGCCGTCTGGCGCTTGTGAACACCAACCTTGAGCGCACGACCAATCTGCTGCGTGAGGGCGCGGTTCCCGGCACCAGGCTGGACGAACTGCAGACTGAGCGGACGGTCCTGGAGAACCAGCTGGCCGCGTTGGACAACCAGCGCCAGGTGCTCGCCAGCAAGCGTAAACAGCTGGCCGCTGCCCGGGCGACGCTGGACTGGCAGCTGGAACAGGCCTCGATCACCGCGCCCGCCGACGGTGTCGTGCTGACGCTCTACACCAGGCGCGGTGAATGGCTGGCACCCGGTC
>CAZFEC010000090.1:0-3406 GCA_964517435.1 uncultured Bacteroidia bacterium
GTGCAGCGTCCGCACTCCAGGCAGGCGTTGACACGATAGGCACTGAGCGCGTCGCTCCGGTTCGTCGTCATTCCTCACTCCTGCCGTTGCGCAGCGGGCTGGGTCCGAGCCGCCGGATCTGCTCCACGAAATCGTTGATTACCGTCACGAAACGGGGACCTTCCGCCGCGGAGATCCACTCCAGGGCGATCCGTTCCGGTTCCAGCCCCAGCAGGGCGGTCAGCCCTTTCAGTTTCTCGAACTGCTCCACCGCCCGGTGGTTGCCGAAGATGTAGTGGCAGTCGCCGAAGTGGCAGCCGGAGACGATAACGCCGTCCGACCCCTCCGCGAACGCCTTCAATACGAACGCGGGATGGACCCGGCCGGAACACATCACCCGCAGCAGGCGCACATTGGGCGAATACTGCATACGGCTGACCCCGGCCCCGTCGGCGCCGGCATAGGAACACCAGTTGCAGGCGAACACCAGCACCCGCGGTTCGAAATCGGCCTTGGCGGCGGCTTTACTCTTTCTTGGTGACATGATAATCCTCGAAGAGGGCGGTAATCATGGAATTGATCTGGTCGTCGGTGAAATGACAGGCGCGGATGGCGTTGGTCGGGCACCAGACGGCGCAGGTGCCGCACCCCTTGCAGAGCGCGCGGTTGATCTCCGCCACCAGCTGGCCGTCCGGGCGCTCCACCAGCCCCGGCGCGTGATACTCGCAGATCTGGACGCACTCGCCGCAGCCGCGGCACCGTTCCGGATCCACCTCGCAGATGACCGGCTCCAGGTAGAGCTGGTCGCGGCTGAGCAGCTCCGCTACCTTGCCGGCGACGGCGGAAGCCTGTGTCAGGCTGTCGGTGATGTCCTTGGGCCCCTGGATGGTGCCGCAGAGGAAAACGCCGTCGATGCAGGTTTCCACCGGGCCCAGCTCCGGATGCAGCTCCATGAAGAAGCCGTCGCTGCCGCGCGGCACCTTCAGCAGCGTGCGCAGCGCTTCCGAGTGCTCCTCCGGGTTGACCATGCCGGTCGCCAGCACCACCAGGTCGGCGTTCATCTTGACCTCGCGCTGCAGCAGCGTCTCGAACAGGGTGACCGCGTCCACTTTCTTCTTGCCCTGCATCACCGGTGGCTTTTCCTCGTCGTAGCGGAGGAACAGCACGCCCTGGCTGCGTGCCTGGCGGTAATACTCCTCGGCGCCCTGGCCGACCATCCGCATGTCGCGGTAGAGCACGGTGCTGTGCATTCCCTTCTCCAGCAGCGTCAGCGACTGCTTGACGGAAGTGGGACAGCAGTAGCGCGAACAGCCGCTGTAGCCCTCCGTCTGGCTGCGGGAGCCGACGCACTGCACGAAGACCGCCTGGCCGCCCTCCTTGAGCAGGCCGTCCGGATCGCCCGCCCGGAGGATATCCTCCAGTTCGGCGCCGGTGACGACGTTGGGTTTGTCGTAGCCCCAGTTCGCGCCCGGCTGGAACAGCTGCGAGCCGATCGCGACGATGATGGCGCCGGCGGGCAGGGTGGTCCGCTCGACGCTGCCGTTGCCGGTCGCCAGCGTGACCTCAAAGTTACCGACATAGCCGGTGATGTTTTCCAGATGGGTGTTGAGCAGCAGCGGGATGCCGGACTGCTCGAAGCGTTTGACCAGGTCGGTGGCCGGTTGCCCTTCGCCGGGGAAGACGCCGTGCAGCTGCCGCACCTGTCCACCCAGCTCGCCGGCGGCTTCCACCACCTTGACTTCGAAATCGAGTGCGTGCAGGTCCAGCGCCGCCTGCAGGCCGGCGATGCCACCGCCCAGCACCAGCACCTGCTTGTTGACCGCTACTTCCGTCACCTGCAGCGGCTGCAGCTTGGCGGCGCGCGCGACCGCCATGCGGATCAGGTCCACCGCCTTGCCCCAGGCTTCACCCCGGGTTTTGTGGTGCACCCAGGAGCATTGGTCGCGGATGTTGGCCATCTCCAGCAGGTAGGGATTGAGACCCGCCTCGAGGCAGGCTTTGCGGAAGACCGGTTCGTGCGTGCGCGGCGTACAGGCCGCCACCACCACCCGGTTCAGTTTATGCTCGCTGATGAGATCCTTGAGTGAATTCTGGCCGGAATCGGCGCAGGCGAACAGCTCCTCGCCGGCGTAAGCCACACCGGGCAGCTTGGCAGCTTCCTCCACCAGCTCCGCGATTTTGATCACGCGGCCGATATTGGCGCCGCAGTGACAGATGAAAACGCCGATACGGGGTTCGGCGGCCGGATCGATCGGTTCCGGTACCACCGGTTCCGGTTCCGGCAGCTTGTGTTCCTTGACCAGGATCGAGGCCTGCGCCGCCGCGGCCGAAGCCTGCGCCACGCAGTCCGGTATCACCTGGGGGCCACCGGCACTGCCGCAGATGAAGACGCCGGAGCGTGAGGTTTCCACCGGCCGGTCGGGATAGCGGGCGGTGAAAAAACCGATGTCGTTGGTGTCTATGCGCAGTGCCTTGGCCAGCTCCGGCGAGAAGGGGGGCGGGACGCCGGCGCAGCTCAGCACCACCAGGTCGGACTGCAGCCGCAGCTGTTTACGCTCCTCGGTGTCCTCGACGAAGATCTCGATGTCGTCGTTATCCAGTTCCATCAGCTTGCTGGGGCGTCCGCGCAGGAAGTGAATGTAGTCCTCTGCCTCGGCGCGGGCGACGAAGCCGTCGAAACCCTTGCCGAAAGCGCGGATGTCGGTGTAGAGGATAGTGCAGGATTCGACATCCGGTTGGTGCTGCTTGATCAGCAGCGCATCCTTGACCGCGTTCATGCAGCAGTAGCGGGAGCAGTTGGGGCGCCCTCCCTCGCCGCGCGCGCCCACGCACTGGATGAATACCAGGTTGCGCGGCTCTTTGCGGTCGCTGGGACGGATGATCTCCCCCTGGGTCGGTCCGGAGGCGTTCAACAGCCGCTCGAATTCGAGGCTGGTCATCACATTCTGCCAGACGCCATAGCCGTAGCTCTTCATCACATGCGGGTGGAATTCGTCGAAGCCGGTGGCGACGATGACGGCGCCCACCTCCAGCTCGCGGATCTCCTCTTTCATGTCATGCTCGACCGCTTCCACCTTGCACACCTTGCGGCAGCGCTCGCAGACGAAGTGATCGGGAGAGTTGAGGCAGGTGTCGATGTCGATGAGATAGGCGGAGGGAACCGCCTGCGGATAGGGGCGATAGATGGCTTTACGGCTGCCCAGGCCCAGGTCCCACTCGTTGCGGGTGGACTGTGGGCAGGCCACCGCGCAGTCGCCGCAGCCGGTGCAGCGGTCGGCAATCACCCGGCGCGATTCCAGATGGACCGTCGCCTTAAAGTCGCCGGCTCGCCCTTTCAAGCCGGTCAGCTGGGCGAGGGTCAGCAGTTCGATGTTGGGATGTCGACCGACATCCATGGCCTTGGGGCCCAGGATTCAAATCGAGCAGT
>CAZFEC010000091.1:0-3176 GCA_964517435.1 uncultured Bacteroidia bacterium
CAGGTTCGGGGGGACCACAAAAGAAAAAGGGGCCACGAGTTCGGCTCTTTGACCCCTGTGATAGCGCGTACGGGATTCGAACCCGTGTTACCGGCGTGAGAGGCCGGCGTCCTAACCCCTAGACGAACGCGCCGTTTTGGAACCTGTTAAGCTATCGGCCACTCCGGCGAAAGTCAAGGGGAAAGGGTAGACCGACGCGATCAGTGTCAACTGCTGTTCCACGACGGCTCAGCGTCACGCATCCTCTCCCTTGAGCAACCGCTCAACCCGGTCCACCTTCTCCTGCATATGCAGTTCCTTGTCCCGCCGGTCGTCGATTTTGATGACCGTACCTACACGCACCGCGTCGGTCTCGAAGAGCGATTCATGCATCTTGCGGATGACATCGAGGATAACTACCAGCTCTCCCTCCAGGGTGGTGAACATCGGATCGAGCCGGTATTTGACCCTGCCGTCTTCGCGCAACACCCGCTCCACATGCGCGACGTAATTGCTGACGCTGGGGGAGCCCGTTCCCAGCGGCGCTATGCTGACTGCTGCTATCGCCATTTATACACCTCCGTTCGATTTAACCAACTCGAGTGCCGAGAAACCGCGTGCAATATTGCGCACCCCTGTTTAGAATATGGATACTCCGCTCCGGTCACACAAGCACCGGAACCTTTGATTTAGACAGGGATCCCCATGCTTCACATCGCCCTCTTTCAACCGGAGATACCGCAAAACACCGGTAACATCGTACGGCTTTCCGTAGGGGTGGGGGCGGAAGTACATCTCATCCCGCCACTCGGCTTTTCGCTGGAGGACCGTTACCTCAAACGGGCCGGGCTGGATTACTGGCGTCACGCCCGTGTTACGGTCGAGGAGAGCCTGGAGAGTCTGCTGAAGAGGTTTGAACCGGACCGCACTTTCTTCTTCTCAAAATATGCGACCCGCTCCTACTGGGATGTAGATTACGCTGCGGATGATCTCTTCGTCTTCGGGCGGGAGAGCAAAGGGCTGCCGGAAACGATTCATCAGCGTTTCCCGGACCAGCTGCTGGCGATACCACTGTCCGGACCGATCCGCAGTCACAACCTGGGGAACGCGGCCGCCATCGTGGTTTACGAGGCGTTGAGACAGCTGCGTTGAGAATGAGTTACTACAGGTCAGATTACCAGACTGAAATGCAAAGCACCCGGCGGTTCAACCGCACCCTGCATTTTCAATCCACGGATCGCGACACCTGCCGCATATTTCGCTTTACATTATATATGGATATATCGTGTATTTAACCAGATGGTTAAACCGAATGGTTAATTATGGGTGATATCACAACTGCTTCAGAGAAAACTTCCACTCTCCTTTTGTGCAGCGCGACGGCGATCTTTCTGGAAAGGGGATTCGATGGTACCCGGATGCAGGAGATAGCTGATCGCGCGGGTGTCAACAAGGCATTGCTGCATTACTATTTTCGCAACAAGCAGACCCTCTTTGAAGCTGTGGTGCGCCATCAGTTCAAGAGCAATATCATGCAGCTGCTGAAGGATCTTCATCCCGACGCTACCTTCGCAGCGGCGCTCCGGCACTTCATCAATGGCTATGTCGATACCCTGGCTGCCAATCCACAGGTTCCCCGGTTCATGCTGAGGGAATTGGCGGGAGGCGGTCAAGCCGTGGCACAGGTTCTGCGGGAAATGATCAATGCCGAGGAGATTTCAGTTATCCACCATCTGCGACGACTTATGAACCGCGCTGCCCGGCGGGGAGAGATACGCCGCCAGGATCCCCTGCAACTGGTGATGACTGTTATAGGTGCCTGTATCTACTCGTTCATCGCTGAACCGATCATCGTTGCGGTGGAACCTGATTTCGCGAAGCGCGACCAGCACCGTTTTCTCGCCTCCCGCAAGCGAGCGATATTCCAGACGATTTATTACGGAACGAAAAAGAGGGAGAGTCATGAGGCTTAAATCCATTTGCGATTACCACATCATACTCCTCTACGGTATCACGTTCGGGCTGCCTGCCGCAGTTTGCGCTACCACACTGAGTGAAGCGGTTACGACGGCGCTCTCTAACAGTGATCAGCTGCAAGCACAGCGGGCGGCGGTTGCAGCGGCAGAGTGGCAGTCGGTCGCGGTGGAGCGGGGCCGTCTGCCCCGGATCGACCTCACAGCTTCGTGGCGTCATCAGAGCGAAGTACCCCAGGTTCAGATGGATCTGTCGGACATCCCACCGCCGATCGGTCCCCTGCAGATGGAGTTTCCCCTCGGCGTCGAGGATACCCGGGAAGCCGGGATTCAAGCGAACTGGCTGGCCTTCGGCGGATTCGCTCCCACAGCGCACGCAACGATCAGCCGCTACGAAACCGAATGGCAACGTCAGCAGCTGACAGGATTCCACCGCGATCTGGCCGGACAGGTTGTCCGCCTCTACCGCGCCGGTCAAGCGCTGACTCTGCAGATTCAGATTCTCGATACCGGTAACGAGCGGATCGGCAACCACCTGGAACAGCTGCGTAGCCTTATCAGCGCCAGCCTGGCCAGCCCTCACGATACGCTTGCCCTACGGCGAACCCTCAATGACCAGAACCGGAAATTATTGCAGCTCAAAGTTGAGCTGGCGAACAACAGCGCCGCTTTGCAGCAGTTGACAGGTACACCGGTAGCGTTAGATCCCTTCAACTACGTCACTGAAGACGCTTTACCCACTTTACAGATGGAGCGCGATCCCCAGTTGGCGCAACATGAAACCGAAGCGCGGATTCTGGACGAACGCCGCCGTCTTACAGCAGCTTCGCTCTATCCCAGTTTACAGCTCCAGGCCGGTTGGCGCTGGGGCCGCCCTGGATTGAATCCCACCCGTGATGAGTGGATGGACTACGGTGTCGTCGGCGCCGGTCTCAACTGGGAGATCTGGCGGGGAGGCGTCAGGCGCGCGGAGCGGGAAGCCATCAGCGCCGCTGAGACAGCCTTGCAGCGTCGCGACGACCTCACCCGGCAAGCCCTGACCACAAGCTATGAAAACGCGGTGAGAACCTATCAGGCGCTGGGTACAGAACTGGAGGTTGTCGAGCAGAACCTGCATCTGGCCAACCGTCAACTGGCGGGCATCGAAGCGCGTCAGTCCCAAGGTGTCATCTCCGGCAGTGAGCTGCGTGATACATTGCTTGAACTGACCGCGCTGGAAACGGA
>CAZFEC010000092.1:0-3034 GCA_964517435.1 uncultured Bacteroidia bacterium
AATTGTCCGTCTTGGACTTCGATGCCGTTGTCGAGAATGTTCATGGTAGTTGGATAGATTGGTAGTGGGTTAGTTTGATAGTTGGGCTAAGAACTACCAAACTGCCGAACTACAGAACTATCTCCGTCCCCGCGTGCGTATCTGTGAATACATTTCTTCCGGTGACCCTTCCAGCGGGGGATGCGCCCAAACTGCCTGCACCAGCATCCCCAGGAAACCGACCGGGGCGATGATGGTGGCTACGCCCACGATGGTGGAGAGATAGACCTGGCCCTGGGCGAAGAAGCTGTCCGACATCATCGCAGGTGCCAGGAGTTTGTATATCGCTGCGCCCAGTCCAATCAGGGCGTATGCCGCAATACCGCCCGCTACCCGCCATCGAAGTGTATGTGGATTGAATTTCTCCAGGCGAATGGTCAAGACACTGGCTGAAGCCATCACCAGCAGCCACAGGCCAACGGCCAATGAACCAAACATTCCCCCGGCTAACGCCATCGCTCCCGCGCCCATCATCCAGGGACGCTGCGCCTTTTCCGTGGTCGCGATCAGCCAGTACAACGGGAAAGCCAGCAGCACCACGGTGATATGCTCGACCGTGAGATAGGCCAGGGCCAGGATGCCGTTGAGCAGCCAGATGAAGGGGAGAAGTAGAGTGTCAGGTGTCATGGAGCGTGAACGCGGACGGACGACGGAAGACCGGGGACGGGGACACTAATGCGCCCCGTCTACCGTCTCCGGTCCCCCGTCACCAGGAGATTGTTGCTTCCAGCAAGTGAGCCGGAACCTGAAACGCCTGTGACGCGGTCTGCCCGTCACGCTGAGTGACGGTGACCAGGATGTTGTATGCGCCAGGGTCTTGCGGATCGAAGTGGAAGGTCAGAGTAGCGTTGGATCCCAGGGAAGTTGATGGAGATGGATGCAGGGGGTAGCTGTCCAAAACGCGTGCGCCGGGATAGGCTTTTTGGAGTTCACCCTTGATGCGGGCGATGGCTTCGGCGGATAGGGTGACTTCGTCCAGTTGGAATGTTGTGATCGTGCCGCGGGGATCGCCGGGGCAGCCATTGCTCTTGGCGCCGCCTTGGGCGGAGATGGTCACATCCACGCCTATCTCATCCGGGTCTTGTCCCAATACCAGTGGATATGGCGGGGTGTAGCCGCCCATGCTCAAGGTGGGGGCATGATACTGGGGGGTGCATGCTGCTGGTGCAGATGGCCCTGATGAATGATGCTCTTCTTCGTCATCATCATTATTCCTCGATGCAGGCGCAGCGGGTGCGTTGCAGGATGGACAATCGGCGGGGATATATTCATACGATGATGTTCCCCTGATCTCCATGATGTATTCTTCGTATGAATTGCCGGATAATGTACTTGATGGCTCTTCACAGGCCGGGTTGCTCCAACTATCTGACCTGCCTCTTCGTGCGGATGCGGCGCTGGTCAGGAAAAGAGCCAGGGTGAGGGCAATGACCACACCTGTGATGTAGTTCTTTGCTTTATTCATGGATTTCTCCTGAGACATCGAATGTGAATTTGTTCTGACCAATCTCCAATGTCCATTCCCCCCCGGGATCGTCGGCGAAGATGTCGAGGACGTATAGTGCCACGCCATCGTTGTAAATGGTGTCTACCACATCAGAAAACAATTCTTCCCCGTTGACCAAACCGCGTATGTCTAGCGGGGCCATTGATAGTTCGTATCCGGTGCACCATACGAAAACGATACTGTCCAACACGGGGTCGGGATACACACTGCAGCCCTCGAAGGGGGCTGTTTCTGCGGGGTTGAGATAGTCCAGCGAGAATGTGTATATTTTTCGCGTTCCATCACTTCCTGAAACTCGCAAGGCGTATTTTCCATCGGGGTATGTGCCAGCTTCATCTATTTCTACGGGGAAATAGATGGGGATATTCCCGCGCGGGCCGACTGGGGACACGAAGTGGGTGTCGATCTGACCCTGATCTTCGTGTACGAGCGTGACCGCCAGGGTATCGCCTTCTTCAAAGCCCTCTGCCAGCACAGTGACCATTTGCCCGGGACGGTAGATGAAGCCTTGATGCGTTTCGGTGATGATGGGCATTGAAGGAAGTAGCTCGGAAGATATTTCGGGGGCTCCGTCCTGAGCCGGGGATATTGCTGGAAGCTCTTCTGTCTCGGCATCGACTGCTGTGATCGCTGTCCCCAGTGTTGCGCCGAGCGTGTGGTTCTCAAGGACTTCCCTTACTGGAGAACAGGCCGTGATCCCAAGTATCAGGATCAGGGTAGGGATAAGGATTAGTTGTTTCATGTACAGCTCCTTTTGAAAAGTGGCTTAAAACAAAAAGCGCCCTGATCTGGGCGGGAAATCTTGCTGCTTATTCTATGCGGCAGCAAGACGGGGACTCCCGTCAGATAGGACACTACGATGGAGATTGTACTCATGCCCTGGTAAATTTGTCAAGCTGAAATTTTGGAGAGTTGGGTAGTAACCCCAAATATGTCGTAACCCTTGGTTTCGATACTCCTTCGCTACGGAACTCAACTGGCGGCTTGCTTGATCCCCATTCATGTTACGAATAACTGCCGCCCTACAGCAAATCCAAATTTCAGTACTTCACGATTTGTCATTCTGAACGCAGTGAAGCATGTCCTGAGCTTGTCGAAGGGAATCTCCGCTCCCGAGTGGGAGACTCTTCGCTCCGCTACTAAGAACATTCCCAAGCATGCTGAGCGGAGGGCGAGTAGCATCCGCCCGAAGTCGAAGCAGCGGGTCTTGCTAAGACCGCGTCCTTCGACTTCAGCCTGAAAAGCATCAGGCCTCCGCTCAGGAAGCTAAAGTTCTTTCATTTTGAGCAGCGCCCCTCGGCTGTGGGTTTACTCAGAATGAAACAAAATTGAGATCTACTAAATTTATCTGTAAATTAGCAATCACGTCGGTTGAGCGGTGGCCTGAGCTTGTTGAAGGGTAGCTGGATGCACTGGTTTCACTTCGATTGGCTCAGTGCAAGCGATACGCGAAAAACGCTACTGCCTTCGGCGCATAGAGCCAATCGA
>CAZFEC010000093.1:0-2888 GCA_964517435.1 uncultured Bacteroidia bacterium
AAAAACAGCTTTTTCAATGAGTTCTATGCGAAATTCTTTATGAGAATCGGTATATCCCGCCGGCGCACCACCGCTGAGCGGTGGTCTGGCGCTCCTGTTCACCCAGCGGCGCGGCGATTATTCGCAGAATGACTACACCGGTCCGGTCATCAACCATATGGCCAATCCGTACCAGGTCGGACAGGATCCCTATCCGCTTTATGCCACGCTGACTGACATGTCCGGCATCGATCAGGCTTCGCTCTTCTGGAGCCTGAACCAGTCCACCTGGAATGAGGTGCCGATGAGTCACTACCAGGGCAACGACTGGCGGGGTTATGTGCCGGGTCAGGCCAACGGCACCACCGTCTACTACTACTTCTGGGCGAGGGACTCCTCACCGCAGCAGAACGAATCCACCTCGTCGACCTATTCCTTCCAGGTGGTGGACGGCGGACCCCCTTCCGGTCCGGACAGCTACGGCTACTACATCCACGACTGGCTGGATGTCGAGCGGGTGACCTACAGCTGGATCGATATCAGCGGTACCGGCACCCCGCTGGGGCTTGGCGACGACAGCAACGCCAACGTAGCGCTGCCGTTTAACTTCTACTGCTACGGGCAGAACTTCACCAGCGTCGACATCTGCTCCAACGGCTTCATCCAGTTCAACGATTCAGACTACTACTACTGGAACTCGCCGTTGCCTGAACCCAGTATGGGCATCATGCTGGCCCTCTTCTGGCGGGATCTGAATCCGGGTGCCAGCGGGCAGGTTTATTACCAGAGTTTTCCGTCCGAACACATCTTCGTCATCTCCTGGGTGAATGTTCCCTACTATCCGGACAGCGGCTCCAACACCTTCCAGGTTATCCTGTATGATCAGGATTACTACGGGTCCCAGACCGGTGACGGTCACATGGTTGTCCAGTATAGTTCCACCAACGACTACAACGGCTGTACCATCGGCATCCAGAACGGATCGACCGCCGTCCAGTATGTCTACAATGCATCCTACGACTACAATGCGCTCCCGCTGACGAACGGCAGCGCCCTGCACGTCACCACCGGTGGTCTTTCCGTCGATCCGGTGACCGACCTGCAGATTGCGATCCAGGATGACGACGTCCTCCTTGACTGGTCCGCCGCCGCCGGCGCGCAGAGTTACCGGGTGTATTACAGCTCCGATCCTTACAGTGGTTTCTCCCAGCTGGCGGAGACCAGCGCCACCGGTTGGACCCATACCGGCGGAGCCAGCGGCGGTGTCGGGTTCTACCGGGTCACCTCGATCGGCGGCTTCCGCGCCGAACCACTGCGGTTGATCCACGATCCCGCATCACTGCAACCGGCGCAGGTGCAGGTGTTGTCGAGAAGGGAAGGGGAAAAATAAACGGTAATAACGTAGGGGCGGGTCTCAGACCCGCCCTTACGTTTCGTATTCCACCACGTTTGTACCGTGCCAGACACAGGGCGGGTCTGAGACCCGCCCCTACATGTCCAATCATGCACGCGCACGTGTACCCACAAACACCACCACCGACACCGCCAGCCCGGGATAAATCGGTTCCAGGCCCCAGGGGAATTGTGGCCAGCCGTGGGCGCTGTGCAGCAGACCCCAGGTGAACCAGCCGCCGGCCGCCAGCGCGGCGCCGACCATCGAGATGAGCACGGCCCGGGGGGAGCGCCGCAACGGCGCGAAGTAGGTCGAGAGCAGTGGCAACAGCAGCACCGGGATGCACAGCTGTCCCACCGTCAGCCACATTTGTATCACGCTTTCCGTGTAGTAGATCAGCAGCAGGCTGAGCAGAATTGTCCAGAGCAGGCCCCAGCGGGTCAGGCGGCGGATCTCCTCCAGCTCCCGGGCGCCCTGGAAGTCGACCGCGATGGTCAGCGCCGAGAGAAAGCTGAAGCTGTCGAGGGTGGACATGATGGTCGCCAGCAGGGCGGCGAAGAAGACGCCCTGCCACAGCACCGGCAGAAACTGTTGAGCCAGCAGCGGGTAACTGAGAGTCGGATCGCCCAGCTCCGGCAGCAGCGCCCGGGCGTAGAGCCCGGCGGCGGTGGTCATGAAGTCGAATACAAACCAGAACAGAATCGAAACGAGCAGACCGTTACGGGCGGTCGCGGGACGCTCCACCGCGCTGATCCGCTGGTAGAAGGAGGGGTCGACCAGCGTCCAGAGTGCGATGAAACCCCAGATCAGCACTTCCCGCCAGGAGAGAGGGCCCGGAATCGTCAGCATTTCCGCGGGGACGCGGGTGCGGATGAAGGCCAGACCGCCGAACTGGTGATAGAGCAGCCCCAGGAGCAGGGCGAAACCGGCGAACATCAGGAAGAACTGCAGCAGATCGGTGATCACCACCGCCTTGAAGCCGCCGCGCCAGACATAGATCACCGTGACCAGCAGCGTCAGCAGCAACGCAGGCAGGAAGCCGATGCCGAAGCAGAGCGAGATCAGCTTGCCCATCATCAGGAGATAGGGAGCCGGCGTCACCAGGATGAAGACGAAGAGGGAGCCGAAGCGGCCCGGCCAGTGCCCGTAGCTGCTCGCGAGCCTGCCCGGGATGGTCAGCTCCTCACCGCTCCGTACGCGGCGCGCCAGGAAGAGCGCGTAGAGCAGGGCGAAAGCGTAATAGAATCCGCCCAGCGCCAGCCAGTTGACCAGGCCGTAGCTGTAGGAGAATTCGCCGACGCCGAGGATGCCGCCGTACCAGGTCGAAACCAGCGTGGCAACGAAAAGCGGGAGGGTCAGGCGGCGGGAAGCGATCAGATAGCTGGCAGCCGATTGTTTACCGCCGCTCCGTCGCAGTCCCAGCCACAGCGCCAGGAGGAAGTAGCCCAGAATGACCAGCAGCGCGGGCCAGGCCAGCGGTTCGCCGCTTACCAGCGGTACGCCGCTTGCCAGCGGT
>CAZFEC010000094.1:0-2878 GCA_964517435.1 uncultured Bacteroidia bacterium
TTTCGGAGTTGTGGATGAGGCGATCGATGAGCGTCACGACACAGGTTGAGCTGGGAAAGACCTCGTCCCACTCGGAAAAGGGCTTGTTGGTGGTCAGGATGATCGCCTTTTTCTCGTAGCGCTGGTTGATGACCTCGAAGAGGAGGTCGGAGTGCTCCGACGACGTGGCGAGATAGCCTACTTCGTCAAGCACAAGAATCATCGGCTGTGAGTAGTGACGAAATCTTCGTATCAGGGCGCCGCTCGACTCTTTTGACGCGAGGTCGTTGAGGAGCTCTGAGGCGGTGAGGAAGCGGACCGTGTGGCCGGCCAAGATGGCTTGATAGGCGAGATTCTTGGCGATCATCGTCTTTCCCACTCCATTGGGTCCGACGATGATGACATTGGTCGCCCCGGGCACGAAATCGAGCTTGAAGAGATCGTCCACCATTTCATGGTCGATCTTTTCAGGCCACTCCCAGTCGAAATCGACCATCGGCTTGAAGCGGCCGAGCCTGGCGTTGCTGAGCCTTCTTTCGAGGCTGCGGCGGTCGCGCTCGGTCTCCTCGTAATCGAGGAGCTTGGGTAGCCAGGGCTCCCGGCCGAGCTCGTCGAAGTGGACCAGAAGGCCAAAGAGGCCGAGACGGCGTGCTCGCTCCTCGAGGAGCGAAAGATTATTTTTCTTTGTCGTTTTCATCGATGTCTTCCTCCATTTCATATGATTTGAGATCGTGGGGTTTGACGAAGAGATTCTTGACCCTGGGGTCGTCCGGGAGCGGAAGCGGCCTGGCCGGTGACCTTCCCCGCGATCTTCGGTTCCGCTCGAGGATGTGGCGGACCGCTGCGGGATGAGGAGTCTGACGGCTGATGGCCTCGACGACGGCGGCCTCGAGGTCTTTGTGCCCAAAGGTGCGAAGAAGCTCCATGAGCTCCCTCGTGGCCCGGCCAAGCGGCAGCCCGCGCTCGGCCACGCAGGCAAGAAGCTCCTTCGACGACGGAGAAGCCCGGAGCAGAAGATCGGTCCTTCGCGCGACTCCGGCCGCGCGCTTGGCGTCCGCGAGGTCCTCGATGTGGGCGTCTTTTTCGATCTGATCGTCGCGATCAAAGCTCCGCCGATGCTCGGCGACGACACGATTTCCGTCAAGAATGCGGACGGTATCGAGCGAAGCGACGACGACGACCGTTTTGCGCACCAGGGTATGGGGAAGGGAGTAGTCGTTGAGATCGAAGCGGACGTAAGGGTATTTTCCCACCGTGACCTCGACGCGATCTTCGCAGGGGTAGGGGTTTTCGGGCAAGGGAAGGAGTTTTTGCTTTTCCTCGCCGAAGACGTCGCCCACGTTACGCCGCTTATCCTCGGGCCACTTTCTTTCCAGTGAGATGGTCTCGCACCACTCTTTCGCTTGAAGATTCAGGTCGTCGATGTCCGAGAAACGACGCGCGGCAAAGAAGCGCGTTCGGACAAATCGAACAGCCCTTTCGACCCGTCCCTTCTCGTTTCCCCGGTAAGGGGCCACGGGCCTCGGCTCGAAGCGATAGTGCCCGGCAAACTTGAGAAAGTCGGGATTGAAGCGGATGGCTGCGCCGACCCTCTCAAGTACCGCGGTGCGCAAATTGTCGTAAAGGCAGACCCTCGGGATACCGCCAAACCAGGAGAAGGCGAGCTCGTGACCGAAAAGGAAGTTGCTGAGAGATTGCGAGAAAAAGAATCTCACAAAGAGCGCGCGCGAGTAGGACAGGACCACGACAAAAGCGGAAAGAGGCCTGAGTGCCCTGCCCACCTGCAGACGACCGAAGTGCCCCCAATCGACCTGACCTTGTTCAGCAGGAAGGGTCTTGAGCTTCAGGAAAGCCTCCCTCTTGCCACGGGGACGAAGCTGCGCGATGAGAGTGCGAAATTGACTTTCCTGCCCCGGATAGCCGCGCTCCTTCACCATGTCAAAAAGCCGGCTGGCCGGCACGGATGAATACCTCTCGATCGTAGCCGTGACGAAGGGAAGAAAAGGGTCGATCATGCGCAGCCGAGGTTTGGGCCGCTTCGGATTCTTCTCTTTCTCGATGACGCGGCGGACCACGCTGTGGTGGACGCGAAGCTGTGTGGCTACGGTGCCGATGGGCCACTTTTCGACATGAATGAGCCGTAGAATCTCCGCTTCCGTTTCGGGATCGATCATCAGGGCGTCTCCTTTCGACCAAGAAAGCCGCGGCGATGGAAACCGGAGCTCTCACAGCCACAAAAATGACAGCAATCAGGTAAAAGGTCCGACAAGTCCGGCCCGCTCACCCCCGTGGCACGCAAAAAAGACCGGCGGGAAACGGAGCGGGGCCTTGCCCGGAGACGTTTTGCCTTCCTGAGCCGAGGGGCGATACCCTGATGAGTCACTTTCTTTTGTCGCCGGCGATAAGCCGTCTGCCGCCTGGCGTGGTTACGGGCTCCGGGAGGGCCTCGCTGGTAGCGCCGGGATGCCCGGCGGACCGATTCCCGGCGGGAGAGGTGAGAGCAGGTGTGGGAGCAGTAGATGTTTCCCCGGTCGCAGGCGCTGCAGATCAGGACCTGCTTGCGGCAACGGGCGCAAGAAAAGAGACGGAAAGAGTGCCGAGTCGCTGTCATTTTGTCGCAACCTGGTGGTAGACAAAGTCCGCGACTCAGGAGATAATGAATCTGCGGGTCTTATTGAGTCGCAGTGGAGTCCTTCTGGGGGTCGAAACCTTTCGGGGCTCCACTACTTTTTGTACCCTTCCTCAGGCACGTTTTCCAGCCATACGCGGTCACGCACAGCGCCAAAAACACCAGGCCGAATCAGGAGCGGGGTATGCGGGGTAGGATTTCAAATCCCTCGGGGCGGGGTCAAGACGCGCTTGCCGGCACTATCACGCGCTTCTTGGTCGGCGTTAACAC
>CAZFEC010000095.1:0-2846 GCA_964517435.1 uncultured Bacteroidia bacterium
TGTCAGCGGCCGGCCTACACTGGGCCAGGGATGGCCGGGGTACCGGGCCAACGATGGCCGCCATATCTGGGCCACGGATGGCCGCGGTATTCGGGCCACTGATGGCCGGGCTAACTGGGCCAGTGATGGCCGTCTGATCTGGGCCATGGCTTGGTGAGCAGGAGGTTGTTCGTGCCTCCGGGGATTCACCCTCTCAGAAACTGATTCTGCGAGGTGGTTCCAATTCCCAGGAGGTTGTCTGCATTGGAGATTCGTGAGATCGTTCGGAGAGTGCAGTGCGGTCAGAGCGACCGCGCCATCGCCCAAGATCTGGGCGTGGATCGGAAGACAGTTGGCGAGTACCGTCGGTGGGCGCAGGAGACGGGAGTGTTCCCGGAGAGCGGCGAGACGCTGCCCTCGGAGCAGCAGTTGGTGCAACGGCTGGAGTCCGGGGAGCGAGGGGAGCGATGTCGGCAGGACTCGACGGTGGAGCCGTACCGAGAGCAGGTGAAGGCGTGGCTGGCGGCAGGTCTGACGCGTCAGGTGATCTGGCAGCGGCTGCAGGAGCAGGGGTACTCAGGCAGCTACACGTCGATTCGCCGCTTCGTGAAGAAGCTGCGCGAGGAGGAACCACAGGAAGCCTTCGTGCGAGTGGAGGTCCCTGCCGGCGAGGAAGCGCAAGTGGACTTCGGCGGCGCGGGGAAGCTCTACGACGCGACGCGTGGTGAGCTCCGCTCAGCGCATGTGTTCGTGATGACGCTCTCTCATAGTCGGCATCAATACGTGGAGCTGGTCTTTGACCAGAAGGTGGCGACATGGCTGCGGCTGCACCGAAACGCCTTCGAGTTCTTCGGCGGGGTGCCGAGGCGAGTGGTGCTGGACAACCTGAAGGCAGCCATCCTCAAGACGAGTGTGCACGAGCCCGTGGTTCAGCGATCGTACGGGGGACTGGCGGAGCACTACGGCTTCCTGCTGGCGCCGTGTCGTCCACGGACCCCTCAACACAAGGGCAAAGTGGAGCGGGGCGGAGTGGCGTACGTCAAGGGCAACTTCTTGCCTGGTCGCACGTTTCGCCATCTCCAGGAGGCCAATGAGCAAGCGTGGGCGTGGACGCTGGAGGTCGCCGGGCTACGCGAGCACGGCACGACCAAGCAACGTCCGCTGGAGGTCTTCGACCGCGTCGAGCGTGCAGCGCTTCAGCCGTTGCCCGCAGAGCCCTTCGCGCTGTGCTGGTACAAGCAGGCCAAGGTCCATCGCGACTGCCACGTCAACTTCGAGGGCGCCTACTATTCGGCGCCGTTCCGGCTGGTAGGGAAGGACGTGTTGCTCAAGGTCACGGAGCGGCAAGTGGAGCTCTATCAAGACCACGAGTTGGTGGCAGTTCACTCGCGGGCTACGCGCCGCGGTCAGTACGTGACCCAGGACGATCACCTGCCGCCGGAGAAGGCACAGTACCTGATGAAGACGCCAGCGTGGTGCCAACGGTATGCCCGCCAGATCGGTCCCGCCACGGGCGAGCTGATCGAGCGGCTGTTCTCCCAAGGACCTCTGTACCGGCTGCGAACGGCACACGGCATTCTGCGTCTCGCGGACCGTCACGGCGCCGAGCGTCTGGAAGCCGCCTGCGCTCGTTGCCTTGCCTTCGACGAGCTCTCCTACCAGAGCGTGAAGCGGATTCTCGACCGCGGGTTGGACAAGCAACTCACACTCACGGAGTTGTCCACGCAACCCTCGGCCCAGGAAGAAGCTGCTCTCACCGCGCCGACCTATGCGCGTTCGGTGACGGAGTTGTTCGGTTCCGAAGACGCCGGCAGTGCGACGCAGCCGGTCCTCCCCTTCGAGGAGACGACGTTGGACTCCCTTGCCGACGCCCGGTCGGCTGAAGGGAGGGAGCCTTCATGAGCGCCGTCGCCACCGCCGTGCCCGAGACCGGACTCCGCGTCCATCAGTTGACACCGCTGCTGAAGCAGCTCCGTCTCGGCGGCTTCCTGGAGACGCTGGAGCTACGTCACCAGCAAGCCCTCCAGGAGAAGCTGTCCTACAATGACTTCCTGGCACGACTGCTCCAGGACGAGATCGAGCGACGAGCGCAGAAGCGCCTGGCGTTGCGGCTACAGAAGGCCGTGCTTCAGGACCAGAAAACCCTCGAAACGTTCGATTTCGACTTCAATCCCACGATCAACCGGCAGCAGGTGTATGATCTGGCCACGTGCCAGTTCGTCGAGCGTAACGAGAACGTTCTGCTGGTGGGACCCGCCGGCGTGGGCAAGACCCACTTGGCACAGGCTCTGGCCCACGAAGCCTGTCGCCGCGGCTACGATGTGCTGTCCGTAACCGCCGGCAAGCTGTTGACACACCTCAATGGCGGTCGCGCCGACGGTACCTACGAGCAACGGCTGCTGACCTACACCAAACCGCAGCTCCTGTTGGTGGACGACTTCGGGCTCAAACCGCTGCGCCCGCCCGGTCCCGAGGATCTCTACGAAGTCATCGCCCAACGCTACGAGCGTGGCAGTCTGCTCGTCACCAGCAATCGTGACTTCTCCGAGTGGCTCGAGACCTTCGGCGATCCGCTCCTTGGCAGCGCCGCACTCGATCGGCTCGTCCACAACGCCCATCAGGTCGCCATTACCGGCCAGTCCTACCGAGCACGCGGCCGTCCCTTCGACGCCACCGCTAACGACCCGGCTAAGGAATAAGACCCTCTTACGGCGCGCTCACGCGCGCCGTCTGAGACACCGAAAGGAGGTGCCCTCCACCACCCAAACTCGGAGGCGCAAACGCCTCGATTCTCGCCCCGCCAACGGCCATCATCTTGGCCCGGTATAAGGCGGCCATCGATTGGGGAAATGCCGCGGCCCTTGACA
>CAZFEC010000096.1:0-2752 GCA_964517435.1 uncultured Bacteroidia bacterium
TAGGTGTTAGGATGTCAAACCGTCGAATTCGGCTGGAGGTTGTCACTGAAGGGTATGGGGAGTGGTGGTATCGGCACCGTAAGCGGCAGACGTGTAAGGGGTTGTCGGCGGCACGCGATAGCGAGGGCAAACTGTAGTATGTCAGATAATGATAGCCGCTGTATTTCTTTTCCTTGACACGCCGTCATGCCAAATGGCGTGAAATCTTAGGTATAACAGCGCGATTCGTTACCATGGACAGTATAAGTCGTGTATACTGGCATGGCGACATATAATACTTGACATACGGCGACGGCACCCCTATCCTGCCTCCGACCAGGAGGTGAGCGATGCCGACACAACATCCGAAGCGCGATTTCCTCAAGACAGCTGGAGCACTGCATGCTCATCCGGAACGAGTGAGGGCGGTGCTGTTTGAAAGCCATCGGTTCTTCGACCCGCTGGACAAGGTACAGGTGAAGTACGAGATGCTGCGGGCAAACGTTGTTGAGGGAGAAAGTGTGGTGAGAGTGTGCGAGGTATTTGGCTTCTCTCGCGAGACTTTCTATACGACGTTGCACGTATATGAGCAACTTGGGCTACTTGGTCTAGCGGATGAGAGACGGGGACGGCGTGGGCCCGTGAAGCTTACCGACGAAGTGGTACGGTGGATTCACACAGTAGAGCGTTCACATCCGCACTTGAGCGGGCGCGAGATTGCCGAGATGGTGGCCAAGAAGTATGACATCGTCGTGCATCGTCGCACGATTGAACGTCTCTTGGCGGGCGGCGGTAAAAAAAACTTCTGACGTCGGATTTGAAGGGGAGATGGGACAAGCAGTCCCGTTTTCTCGCTCTTGCGAAGGATTTCTCGTTCACGGTGGTGTAGCCCAGCGCCGCTACGAGGCGCTCCGTGCCTACATGCTGCTGCCTCGCTCGGCCCGGCCACGGATGAGCCCTGCGCGTTTTGACATCGGCCGAGTTGAGCGCTTTGGGTTGCTTGGTCTCCTGGAGCGGGACCCTGTGGGCGAGGCATGGCATGCTAGCCGTACTGAGGACTTCCAGATCGAGGTGATTCCTGTCGGTACAGCTGATGCGGCAGCACGGGCGGGGCGCCTCTACGCATTCCTCCATCAGCTATTGAATACCGAAGGAGCCCAAGATGCAGCGAGCAGCCCTCTACGCCCGCGTCTCAAGCGAGCGGCAGGAACAAGAGCAGACCATTCAGAGTCAACTCGCTGCGCTCAGGCGATATGCTGATGAGCAGGGGTTCTATACCAACTCGGCACTCACCTACAGCGACGACGGCTGGAGCGGCACGCATCTGGATCGGCCAGCCTTGGACGAACTGCGTGATCATGCACGTGAGGGTCGGTTTGATGTCGTTGTCGTGCTGTGTCCCGACCGGCTGGCGCGCAAGTACGCTTATCAGGTAGTGCTGCTGGAGGAGTTCGAGCGGGCCCGAGTGGAGGTGCACTTCTGTGAGCGTCCGATCAGCAATTCACCCGACGATCAGCTATTGCTGCAGATCCAAGGGGCGATCGCCGAATATGAGCGCGTCAAGATCCTCGAGCGCAGCCGTCGCGGGCGCCTGCACCGCGCCAGGATGGGTGAGCTCGGACCGTCACGGCCGCCGTATGGCTACCGCTACGCGGCGCGACAACATGGCGGAGATGGGCAGATCCGCATCCACGAGGAGGAGGCAGGCGTAGTACGTCAGATCTTCGCCTGGTACGCTGAAGAGGGAGCTACCCTTTACAGCACACTACAGAAGCTCAACCGATCGCCGTGGAAAACCCGAGCGGGCAAGGAGCTGTGGTCTGGCGCCACGGTGCTGCGAATGCTTCACTGCGAGTGGTATATCGGCACCGCATACTACAACCGGACAAAGAATCGACGTAATGACCAGTCGGCGAGCAACTATCCCGCGAGGAAACCACCACGCCGCATCGTCACCATACGTCCCAAGGACGAATGGATCGCGGTCTCCGTACCACACCTGATTGACGAGGCCCTCTTTACTCGGGTACAAGAGCGTATCCAGGAGAACCGCCGCTTTGCCAGGCGTCGGCAGAAACGAGATGGGGTTTTTCTGCTCAAGGGTCTCCTGAAATGCGGTCTCTGCGGACATTCCTACATCGGCGAGACACACGTCGAAACCCGCTCCAGTGGCGCAGAGTACGAATATCAGTACTACCTGTGTGGTCTGCGCATGGCTCCACTTCCACATGCGGTGGGAACCCGATGTCAGAACAAAAGGCTCCGTGCTGCCGGTGTGGATGAAGTCGTCTGGACGACTGTGCGGGATCTGTTGCTCGATTCCGATACACTCGCAAAGGAATTGACCGCCTGGGGCGATCGAGCTGCCACTCAGTCACAGCATCCAGACGGACGCATCGGCCAGAGCGAGGCGCGACTCAAAGAACTGACCTGCCAGCGCGATCGCCTCACCGACGCCTATCAGTTCGGTACACTGGACCTCAAAACTTTTCACCAGCGCATCAATAACGTCGAAGAACATCGCCTCGAAGCCGAGCATACGCTCACCGAACTACTTGACGAACAAGCGCAACTCAAAGCCGTACGCAGTAACGCAGCGGCCGCCCAATCCATGGTTGATCAGCTTCGGCCCAGCCTCCTGAACGCCAACTTCGAAACGAAACAAACGATCCTGCGTCTCCTAATCGAGCGCATCATCGTCACCGACCAACGGCTCGAAATCCACCTCGCCCTGCCAGTGTCAGGTAATTTCGGTTTGACATCCGACGGTCTA
>CAZFEC010000097.1:0-2642 GCA_964517435.1 uncultured Bacteroidia bacterium
TGCATAATCCGGCCGAAGTCGAACACTCATTCCGATTGAAGCCGAACGCCCATTCCGGAGCAAGCCGAACGTCGATTCCGATTGATGCCGAACACTGATTCCGGGTGAAGCCGAACACCGGGGTGTTGGGTCGGGATTCTGGTCAACCATAACCCAGCGGGACCAAGCTGTACTCCTCATCTGAGCCTTTGGGGAGGACGCCATGCCCGCGCACCGGTTGACCATGCATAAGACACGAGAGATTCTCCGCCTTCGAATGGGACTCGCGTTGCCGATTCGGCACGTGGCCCGCAGTTGTCACGTTTCCCCGTCCACGGTCCACGACTGTATCGCGCGGGCCGAGGCGGCTGGCTTCACCTGGCCGCCGCCTGCGGATCTCGATGATGCAGCGCTCGAGGCCCTTCTGTATCCGGGGCAGCCAGTACACAGAGACCGGGCGATACCCGATTTCGAAGCGATCTACCGTGAGTTGAAGCGCAAGGGCGTGACGCTCCAACTGCTCTGGCAGGAGTACAAGCAACAACACCCCAATGATGGGTACCAGTACTCACAGTTCTGTGAGCGGTACCGGCAGTGGCGGGCGCAGCTCGACGTCGTGATGCGTCAGGAGCATCGGGCCGGCGAGAAGCTGTTTGTCGACTATGCCGGTCAAACGATGCCGATCATCGATCCCGAGACGGGCGAGGTGCGGGATCTCCCGGTATTCGTAGCCGCGCTGGGGGCCAGCAGCTACACCTATGCGGAAGTCCACGAAGACCAGAAGCTCGCCTCGTGGATCACGGGACACATCCACGCCTTCGAATTCTTCCAGGGTGTCACGGCAGCTCTGGTGCCCGACAATCTAAAAAGCGGTGTGAAGAAGGCGTGTTTCTATGAGCCCGATCTCAACCCCACCTATCAGGAGTTGGCCAAACATTACGGTACGGTGATCTTGCCGGCGCGCCCGAGAAAGCCACGCGACAAGGCGAAGGTCGAGAACGCCGTCCAACAAACCGAGCGCTGGCTCATCGCGCCGCTTCGCAATCAGCAGTTCTTCAGCCGCGCGGAAGCAAACCAGGGCATCCAGCAACGGCTCACGTGGCTCAACAACCGCCCATTCGCCAAGCTCGAGGGCAGCCGTCGCTCGCTCTACGAGGACATCGACCGGCCGGCTCTGAAGCCCCTACCGACCTGTCGCTACGAGCTGGCGCAATGGAAGACAAACGTCGGGGTGAACATCGATTACCACGTCGAATTTGCCCGGCACTACTACAGCGTCCCCTATCAGCTGACCGGCAAACGCGTCGATGTGCGGGCTACGACCACCACGATCGAGTGTTTCTTCAAGCATCGACGTGTGGCGTCACATCGGCGCAGCAGCCGAGCGGGGCAGTTCACGACAGATCCGGCACACCGGCCCAAATCCCATCAACGCTACGCCGACTGGAGCCCATCGCGCCTGATCCGCTGGGCGGAGACCGTCGGGCCACACACAGCGGCGGTGATCGAGACCATTCTCAAACTCAAACCACATCCCGAGCAGGGCTTCCGAACTTGTCTTGGTATCCTGCGCCTGGCGAAGCGTCATGGAAACGATCGGCTCGAGCTGGCGTCGAAACGCGCCCAGGCGATCGAGGCGCTGTCGTACCGCAGCATCAAATCCATCATCGACACCGGACTCGACCGTGAACCCCTTCCCGTCACACAGCAAACGACACTGGCCATCGACCACGCAAACATCCGTGGTCCCGACTATTACGACTGACCTGGAGGACGAAATGCTCAATGAGGAAACCTTTGCCAAACTGAGCCAGCTGCGCATGCACGGCTTTGCCAGCGCGCTCACTCAACAACTCGACGACGAACAGTATGACGAACTCGGCTTCGCAGAGCGTGTGGGGCTACTGGTCGATCGCGAATGGACGGAACGTGAGTCTCGACGTCTCACACGGCGCCTACAACAAGCAAAACTCCGAGAACCAGCGTGCGTCGAAGATCTCGATTATCGCCACCCACGAGGGCTGGATCGCACAATGATGCAGCGGCTGATCACCTGTGATTGGATTGCCAAACACCAGAACCTGATTATCGAAGGTCCAACGGGCGTGGGAAAAACCTTCATTGCCTGTGCGCTCGCTCAGAAAGCCTGCCGTGATGGCCACACGGCCCTATACCGGCGTGTGCCGCGGCTGCTTCACGAACTCCTAATTGCGCGCGCCGACGGATCCTTCGCACGCCTGTTGACCAGAATCGCAAAGATGAGCTTGCTCGTCCTTGACGACTGGGGCTTGGTCCAACTCGCCGATCAGGAGCGCCGTGACTTGCTAGAAATCCTTGAGGATCGCTGGGGAAACCACTCCACAATCGTGGCTTCTCAGCTCCCGGTCGCAAAATGGCACAAGATCATCGGAGAGCCAACGGTCGCCGACGCCATCGTCGATCGGCTCGTGCACAACGCCCATCGCATCAATCTCAAAGGCGAGTCCATGCGGAAAACCAGATCACCCTTGACGAACAAGAATTCGAGGCGTAGCTAACCTGTGAAACCAGAATCACGATCGCAGCCAGGGTGTTCGACTTCGACCGGAACACCTGTTCGGCTTCGTGCGGATTCGGCGATCGTCTTCATCCGGAATCACTGTTCGAAATCGCCGGAATGCGCA
>CAZFEC010000098.1:0-2539 GCA_964517435.1 uncultured Bacteroidia bacterium
TCCAAACGGCGGAATAAAAGTGAAGCAGGCGGCAGTGTAATAGTGCGGCGCCTGGTGAGTAGAGTATAGTATTGAGATCATAGTGTGTCAAGCAAGCCAAGTTGTAGCTGCAGGCATGTACCCCCTCCCCTAGGGGAGGGGCGGTCAATTAGGGATAAATTATTTTGATGTTTTCCTTTTTGATCTTCTTTTAGCTGCCTTAAGCCGGTAGCTCTCTCCGTTGGCCTCGACGATGTGAACCCTGTGCGTGAATCGATCGAGCAGTGCGCCCGTCAGTCGTTCGTTACCGAGTATCTCGATCCACGCCTCGAAGGGAAGATTTGTGGTGATGATAAGGCTTTGTCTCTCGTATGCCCGGCTTGTCACCTCATAGAGGAGCTCGGCCCCGGCTTTGGTGAAGGGAACATAGCCGAACTCGTCGAGGATGAGCAAATGATGGCGCTCAAGATGTTTCAGGAACCGTTCGAGCCTGCGATCTTGCTGTGATTCCATCATCTGAGTCACCAATCCGGTGACGGTGAAGAACCTCACCCTTTTGCCCTGGCTGCAGGCCGCATGCCCGAGCGCTGTGGCCAGGTGAGTTTTTCCTGTGCCGGGATTACCGACAAAGAGGATGTTTTCCTTTTTATCCAGGAACTCACCCCTCATGAGTTCTATGACCAGGGCCCTGTTGATCGAGGGCTGAGCTTTGAAGTTGAACGTATCCAGGGTCTTTATGATTGGAAACCGCGCAGCCTTTATCCGACGCTGTGCCGCACGCTGCTCGCGGTCAAGAAGCTCTCTTTCGGCCAGACGCAGCAGGTAGGTAGCATAATCAACCCCCTCGGCGCTACACGCAGCGGCCATGGAGGCATACTCCCTGAGCATGGTCGGCAGTTTGAGCTGCTTAAGATGGTGATCGAGCAGAACGGTGGAGCTTTTTTCACTCATCGATTGTATCCTCCAAAAGACTCTGGTAAGCATCCAGATCGGGCTTATCGACCTTTACGCCCTTGAGGTGTTCCCTGCCATCCAGCCTGAAGGTTGCAGGGCGCCATTTCTCGTCTGGGTAAAGGAACTGGGCTATGGCGTCGCATTTGTGGGCACGGACACGGAGTCCTTCTTGTACCGCTTTAGTAAGACGGGGAAGCGAATATTTCTCAAGCAGTCTCAAAACCTGGATGAACTCCTTGGCTCCACAGCCGTTGAGTTCGGCTTCCAGCCGCACGCGCAGTTCGCTGAAACATTCCGGCAAGTCCCAATCCTCTAAGGGACGCGCGTAATCCAAGGCTCCCGGCTTTTGCTCTATCAGGGCAAGATAGTGCACTGGATTGAATAAGACCTTTTCCTTGTCCCAAATGCGTGGGTGTTCGGCAATTACCTGGTCGTTCTTACAGACTCGGACCCAATTCACATAGCCTTTCACTACTACCGGACGATGGGCATAGCACACGGGTACGGAGTAATCGTTGCAGTCAAAACGAACCAGCGAGAGGGAGTTCACCGTGGTAGAGGTCTTGCGAGAGGCGTCAAATGGACCGGGTGGAAGTTTCAAAAATGCCGCCTGATCTTCCTCCAAAAGCTGTGCTTTTGTGCCTGCTTTGCCCCTCAATCTCCGCTCTAAATCTGACTCACATCTTTCCAGAAGGAAGCCGTTGAGCTCCTCAAGATCGCTCACCTCTGGAACCGGCACGAAGAAGTTGAGACGCACATACTTTACCGTGTTCTCTACCACACCCTTTTCGTTCGGCCGGCGGACCAGACAGAAATGATGATTAAACAGATAGTGGCTTTGAAGCTGCAAAAAACCATCGGTGAGCCCGCGATCACGCCCGCCCAGTATGTTCGCCACGCATATCTTGCTGTTGTCGTAGCTTATGCGATGAGGGACTCCTCCGAAGAACTCAAAGGCTCGTACATGACCATCCTGAAACGTCTCGGTACACTCCCGCTCATAGGCTGCCACGAAGAAGCTGTCTGAATACGGAAGGGCCATCACAAAGAACGCCACCTTGCGCAATATGCCATCCACCTTCACTAACGCATAGCCAAAATCCACCTGCGCCTCACCCGGTCTGTGAATGAGGGGCACATAGACCTCTCCGAGCTGTCGCTTAAGCACCCGGACAGTGTCTTTGACGGCGGTATAGCCGCCCTGGTAGCCTTCTTCCCTTATGCGTTCGAAGATGCGCTTGGCGGTGTGACGCTGCTTCTTAGGCAGGCTCGTATCCGATCGGAGGATCGAGGTTATGCGCTCGAGGAATGGTCCAATCTTGGGCTTGAGCCACACGCGACGCCCAAACTCAGGCGGCGCCGAATGCGATAGTATCTTCTCCAGAGTGCGCCAATGCATCCCTGTCTCGCGCAGGATCTGGCGCTTGCTTTCGCCTTCTTTTACCCTTATACGTATCCGTGTCCATTGCTCCATATCGCGATACACCCCTTATCTCCTCCAGGTAGATCCAAAAGCCCCATGCCTTCGAACCTCCTAGAGTATCCCAGGGGTGCCGCACTTTTATACCGCCCCGACAACTGCCGCACTTTTAAATCGCCGTTTCTA